>DAOTVY010000001.1:0-18653 GCA_034436115.1 Chloroflexia bacterium
ACGTACTGCCCGAAATGTGGCCAGGCGGTGATCCGCCGCAGCGGCTTCAGCGTGCTCGAAATGGCGCTGCAGGAAGGGCGCTGCGCCTTCTGCGGCACGCCGATCCCCGGGGTCTGGCAATAGCGCAGCGCAGTGCAGGGTTCCGCGATCCCTGAGAACCCTGGTGGCGTTCACCGTGAGGAGAAGGCAATATGCTTCCTCTGAAAATCTTCGGATGCTTCTTGGCTGGCCTGGCCGTTCTCACAGCGTGCAACCCGCGCCCAACGCCCAGTCCCTCGCCCACGCAGGTCGCCCGCGTGCGTCCTCCGGCCGTCGCCGGCGCTTTCTACCCCGCGGACCCTCAGGAATTGGCCGCGATGGTGGACAGCCTCCTGGCCGCCTGGTCTCCTACGCCCGGCAGGCCGCTGGCGCTGGTGGTGCCCCACGCCGGCTACCCCTACTCCGGGAAGACGGCTGCGGCTGCCTATGCGGAACTCCAGGGCCAGCGCTACGAGGCGGTGGTCCTCATCGGACAGAATCACTACCTGGCGGAGTTCGAGGGGGTCGACGTCTACGCACAGGGGGCCTTTCGCACGCCGCTCGGAGACGTTCCGGTGGACGAGGAGCTGGCCCGCGCCATCCTGGCGGCTCAGCCGGCCTTCTCCGATCGCCCCCTGTGGCAGGCACAGGAGCACGCGCTGGAGGTGCAGCTCCCCTTCCTGCAGCGCGTGCTGCCCGGAACGCCGATCGTGCCCATCCTAATCGGCCGGCCAACTCCGCGGAACCTGGAACAGCTCGAAGAGGCGCTGGTCCAGGCCCTCCGGGGACACGACGTCTTGCTCATCGCGAGTTCGGACCTGTCCCATTACCCGTCTTACGCAGATGCCATCCAAGTCGACCAGGCAGTGCTGGAGGCGATCGTCTCCCTCGAACCGGAGCGTTTACGGGAGACACTGGCGCGCCAGATGGCGCGGGGCATCCCGAACCTGCTCACGCCCTGTTGCAGCGAGGGTGCGGTGCTCGTCGTCCTGGAAGTTTCCCGCCGCTTAGGTGCCAACCGCGCCGCCTTGCTGCACTATGCGAACTCGGGCGACATACCCGGAGCAGACCGCGACCGCGTTGTCGGGTACGGGGCAGTCAAGATCTGGAAGGAGGAACCGTAACAGCCATCCCGGGCTCAGGCGGTAGCCGTAGCGAAAAGGAGGAGGCGATGACGTCACAGTGGACCAGACTCGCGCGCCATGCGGCGGCTTTGGTGGCGATCCTTGTCACCCTGATGGCCTGCCGGCACCAGCCGGGCCCGTCTGCGACCCCGCCGCCGGAAAAAGATGCCCTGACACCAGAAGAGCGAGCAGAGCTCTTGCGCCTGGCCCGCCAGACGATCGAGAGTTACCTGAAGGAGCGGCGCGTGCCGCCCTACCGGACGGAGAATCCACACTTTCTCCGACCCGGGGGTGCTTTCGTGACCCTGAAAAAGCACGGGAATCTCCGGGGGTGCATTGGCTACATCTATTCCGAGCAGCCCCTCTACCAGACGATCCAGCAGGCTGCCGTGGCTGCAGCCACCCAGGATCCGCGGTTCCCACCCGTGCGCCTTTCCGAAATGGCCGAAATCACGGTCGAGATCTCGCTCCTCTCCCCCCTGGAGCGCGTCCGAGATGTGAACGAGATCGTAGTCGGAACGCACGGCCTACTGATTCGGCGAGGCTATTATCAGGGGCTGCTTTTACCTCAGGTCGCGCCGGAACAGGGCTGGGATCGGGAACAGTTCCTCGAGGGCGTGTGTTACAAGGCCGGCCTTCCACCCGACGCCTGGCGGGATCCGGCAACGGAGCTCTACTCGTTCACTGCTGAGGTGTTTTCTGAAGGGGAATAGGCCGAATGCAACCGCTCGAAGAAGGCGACGGTGAGCGTGATCGCACGGTCGCTCACCGCGTGCGCGACCCCGGGGATGACCTCTAGCGCTACCGGGTAGCCTGCCTCCTCTAGCGTTCGAGCGAACTCCTGCGCCAGTGCGACACGGTCCGGGTCGACGCAGTCCTCGCCTCCTACAGTGACCAGGAACGGCACCGGAACACCGCCCACGGGGGGCGGATCGTACTGCCCGGCGGACATCGCCGAAACACCCAAGACCCGCTCTGGGTGCCGAAAGGCAAAGCGATGGGCAAACTGTGCGCCTCCCGAAAACCCGACCAGAAAGACACGCTCTTCGATCGGCACTTCCTCGCCCACCTCCTCCAGGATGGCCAACAGCCGCTCGTCTTCTTTCCCTGCCAAGCGGTTGTACCCCGGCCCGAAGGTTGGCGAGACGATGACGAACCCATGGTCGTCCGCGTACCGTTCCCAGGTGAGCAACATCGTGCGGCCGTCGCCGTCGGTGGGGTGGACGTTGACCCACACCGGCCAGCGACGCGTGGGCTCAAAGCCTTCCGGCAGATAGAGGTAGTACACCTGATCCGGGTAAGCGCGAGCAACGCGCCGCTGCGCCCCGTACGTTTCTGCTTCGCCACCGGGGGCACAAGCCGCAAGCAGTAGGGGAAGCATCACCAGCGCGTGAGCCATCCGCCGACACGGCGGCCTCATGCCTCTCCGCTCCCGTCCTGCAGGCGCATTTCCAGCACCCGGTCCAGACGAAACGTCCGCTGCTCTCCGTGCACCAAGCAGCGCGCCACCAGGTAAACCGCTCCCTGGTAGATCCCCACCCGAAGCGGCTCCACGGCACGCTCGGTGACCACCCCATTGGACGAGCAGTACCGCAAGAAGAGCAAACGGCGCCGTTCCAGCGCCTCCGCAAGCACGTCCGGAAGTGCCTCGCGATCCGGCGCCTCCGGCCAGGGGATCGGGCCTCCCTGCAGCCGCACCAGTTCGCCTACCGTGCCTATGCCCCGTCTCAGCTGGAGGTCCCGGGAGAAGAATTCCAGCACCTTCCAGGTGGTCCAGGCATCTCCGAGCGCCCGATGGCTGGCCACGCGCGGGATCCCCAGGTCGCTCGCGATCGCGTGCAGGCTATTCCGCGGGAAAGCATAGCAGTTTCGGGCAATGGCCAGCGTATCCAGGACCGGCTGACGGGGCGCCGGGCGCGAAGCCTCCTCCAAAGCCACCGCCAGGAAAGAAAGGTCAAAGGGCGCATTGTGGGCCACCACGACAGCTCCGTCGAGCTCCGTCCATACCCGGTCAGCAATACGAGCAAAAGGAGGTGCGCCACGGAGCATCGCCTGGGTAATTCCGTTGACCGCGTATGCCTCTGGGCTGATCGGCCGCCCAGGATCCACGAGCGTATGAAAGCAGCGGCACACGTGACCTTCCTGCACCCGTAGGATGGCGATCTCGCAGATCGCGTCCCCCAACGCCGCGTGCAAGCCGGTCGTTTCGATGTCCACCACCGCGTACGGCGCGCGGTATAGCGGCAAAGACAGCAAAGGGTCCGCCAAGCGGTTCCTCCGGAAACGTCCTCGCGCCCATTATACCACGCTCCGACGGGCGCAGCACGGCCCCTTGTTGTGGCGTCCGTCACAGCCCAAGGGAGCCGGTATGCCATAAAGTACAGGTAAAGGCGCAAATCGATGAGGAGGGATCCAATGGACCAGGAAGTTCAGGAGGCGCTACACGCGCTCCACCAGGGGATCCAGACGGAACTTCAGGGAAAGGCATTTTACGCGAAAGCGGCAGCGCGCACGGCCGACGAGTCGGGACGTCACGCCTTCGAGACGCTGATGCGTGAGGAGGAGACTCACCTCCGTCTCCTGAAGGTGCAGTACGGGAACCTGGTTACCACCGGCCGCTGGCTGGCAATGGAGCAGGCCCGCTCGCTGGAACCGGGCAAGGAGGTCGAGAGCATCTTTCCAACGGATGATCTCTCGCTCGCCGCACTGCTTCCCGAAGGGGCGGACGACCTGAAGGCGCTGGAGATCGCGCTGGAGTTCGAGCGCAAAGGGTACACCACCTACCGCCAGAACGCCGCTGAGAGCCGTACCCGCGAAGCCCAAGCGCTGTACGAGTTCCTGGCCGCCCAGGAACAGAAGCACTTTGAGTTCATCCAGCGGGCGCACGAGTATCTGAAGACGCGGGGCGCCTGGTACTTCGACGAACGGGAACTTCCCATGTTCGAGGGGTGAGCGGCCGCCCTGTTACCGAAGGAAATAGGCGCGGATCAGGTCATCCAGGGGCTGCTCGCTCCGCTCGCGCAGCACGGCGAAAAAGTCCGAGCCGGTCACTCGCTGCCAGGCGTAGCGCCGGTAATAGGATTGGAGAAAGGCGAAGAAAGCTTCATCTCCCAAGCGATCGCGCAAGTCCTGCATAAAGTGCGCCGCCCGACCATATAGGTTGTGCACGTAGGTGCGGGTCTCCACAAAATCGTAGATCGAGGCATCGATCGGGCCGGCTGGCCCCCACTGGTCGACCCGGTTTTGCCACCACCAGCCTACAGCGTCCGGATAGACCGCCTCGTAGTATACCAGCTCGCTGTAGCGTGCCAGCGCCTCGTCCAGCCACGGTTCGTACACCTGGTCGTTCCCGACCACCCCGTACCACCACTGATGGGCCAGCTCGTGCACCACCAGCGAGGGAAGGATCGCCCGCGCGCTCCCGTCGTAGCCTTCGTAGAAAGGAGAGCCGACCAGCACCATCCCCCCGTATTCCATGCCGCCGTTCATTTCCCCTTCTACCACCACAAAGGAGCGGTACGCGTAAGGGCCGTAGCGCTCGCTAAACAAAGCCAAGCCGCGCCGGGCTTCCTCCAGTACGGCCTGGCAGGCGGAAATGTGTTCCTGTCGACATACGGACACGACCCGTACGTTGTCTACCTGGCCCGAGAGTTCGGTATACCCCTGGGCCACAAGCAGCGCCGCGTCCCGCGCCGCGTCCAGCTCGAGGCGCCAACCGGTCGCAACTTGTGTCCGCTCTCCCCCGCCCACGACCAGGTACTCCGGCGGAGCTTTCACCTCGATCCGATAGTCGGCCAAGTCCGCCACGAAAGGATCGCCGACCGGATGGTAGTCCCAGATCATCCAGCCCTGCCCCGGACGATACGGCACCAGTTGCGGATACCAGTGCCCCAGCTGGAAAATCCGGCCATCTTGCGTGCGCCCCAGGTTCCCCTCGGGCGGCCACGCCAAGGGATCCAGAAGCGGGGGCTGAAGACGGTATTCCAGGGTGATCGTGATCGCCGTCCCCGGGCGCACCGGGTAGGGCAGAAAGAGGCGCAACCAGGCGCTGTGCAGCGTATAGGAGGGAACGAAACGCTTGCCCTCACATCCGATCTGTACAGACTCGAGGGAGAATCCCCCCGTATAGACGTTCGGGAAAACCTGCAGCGGGATCTCTTCCAGGAACGTTCCGGTGTAGTTGACCCAGGAAATCGTTTCTGCCACGGTGACCTGGCCGGAATCCGGTTCCACCTCCGCCCGCAAGTCGTAGCGGGGCCTGGAAGTGGGGGGCGGGGGCAAAGGCTCAGTGACCTGGGCAAAAAGCGTCCGCCAGAGGGGCACGTTCCCTGGCCCGGCGACAGGGCGCGGTTGCACATCGTCCACGATGCGAGTCGGGATCCACAGCACCTGAGCCACGCCGTCCCGGCTCAGGACGACCCACAAGACCGCTCCGTCGCGCGCGGCATCGACGATGTCGATGTCGAATACGGTGTCGCCAAGGCCGTAGGCAACGAATGCCCCAGCAAGGCGTTCCGTGGGCTGCGTCACGTGGGTGTGATGTCCGATCACCAGGGCCGCTCCGGCCTGAACGGCAGCACGAGCCAGCCGAACCTGCTCTTCCGTGGGCTCGGGGGAATATTCCGCGCCAGCGTGCAGCAGGAGCACGACGACGTCCGCCTGACGTTTCGCCTGCAGGACAGCCGCTGCCACCTCATCTTCGGATCCTGCCCAGGCGATCCCCGGTTGCGGTGTTCCCACGGCGTTCCGAGCCAGGAAAGCCACCCGCAGGCCCCGAACGTCCAGCACGACCGGCGCGTCCGCCTGTACGCCCCCGCCCACGGTGCGGATACCCTGCCGCTGCAGGGCAGCGATCGTCTCGTACAGGCCGTCCAGGCCGTAATCGAAGGTGTGGTTATTCGCCAGCGAGACCAGATCGAATCCGGCGTCCTTCAAGCCGGCCGCGAGCTGAGGATGGGCGCGGAAGGTATACCCTTTCTCTACCGGATCGCCTTTCTGCGTCAGGACGCATTCCAGATTCGCCACCGCGATATCCGCTTGCTGCACCAGTGGAGCGAGCGCCCGGAACGGATAGTCCGCTCCGTAGGCCCGCATACGCTCTTCGATGCTCCGGGAGAGCATCACGTCTCCCACGGCCAGGAGGGAAATCCGCCCTTCTGGGAGCGGCGGTAAGGGGGACGGCTCCGGCCAGCGCGTGATCGTGGCCACCCACGGAGCGGGCTCGTCGGCATCGCCCGGCACGCCTAGCCGGAAAGCATAGACGTAGTCGCCGGACCGCGCCACGACCTCCTCGCTGCCATCGCCCTCCAGGTCGATCGGTACCACCCCATGGATCCGCGAGGGAAGGCGCAGGCCTCCCCGCAGCTGGCCCCAAGGGTTGAGCAGCAGCAACTCCCCGCCGTCCGTACCGGCAATCAACACCGGTTCCCCATCATGCTGCGAGTCAGCGAAGGCCCAGACCGCCGCATCCGCGCCCTGCTCCCAGCGCGCGCCGCCCGTATGTGGATCCAGCGCCACGACCCCCTCCATCCATCCCACCAGGAGGAGGTCCGCCCCCGGCCAGTATGCCAGCGAAACCAGGGGCCCGGGAAGGCGCTGCGCCCAACGGGGCGCGCCGTCCACGCCCAGGCAGGCGATCAGTCCTTCGCGGCTCATCACCCAGATCGTCTGCTTCCCACCGTCCTCGGCGCTGTGCACGATGCCGCGCACCGGCCCTTCGAGGACGTGTTCCCAGAGGAGCGTTCCGTCGCCCCGCAGCGCCTGCAACCTCCCCTCTTCTGTGCCATACAGGAGCTCCGTCGATCCATCCCCGTCCAGATCCAGCGCGACGAGCGCGCTGGGCGTGCCCCCAGGGGCAAGGATACGGCGCGGCGTCAGGGCATGATCCAGCACGGCCACCACGCCATCCCAACTTGCGGCGATCCCCTCATCGGCCCGGTCGCCGTCCACGTCAGCCACAGCCAAATGCGTCACCCGCCCGGTAGCGACATACGTTCCCCGCAACGAACCATCGGCATCGAGGAGGTAGACACGGTTGTCGTCGCTCCCCAGGAAGAACTCCGGCCGGCCATCCTGGTCCAGATCGGTGGAAAGCGCCGTATACACCGGCGCCTGCACCCGGAAGTTCCACCGCATATTCCCCTCGTGGGAAAACAGGTACAACGAGTGGTCATAGGAGGCTGCCCACACCTCCGGGGCTCCGTCCGGCTCCAGATCCGCAGTCCCGATCGCCCAGACCGTATCCTGGGTCGAAGCCCGCCAGAGGCGCACAAGGCCCAAGGGCGGGGGAGGCGGGAGGGTGGGGGTCGGTGTGGGCACAGGACCGGTCGGACGAACGGTGACCGTGGCTGTAGGGAAAGGCGGCACCGACGTGGGCGGCGGGGTCGCGGGCGAACACCCGGCCAACACAAGCAGCATCCAGCTGGCTACGAGGGCAAGGATTCTCCGGTTGCGCACCGCATTCCCTAGCGCAGCAACGGCAGCAGCACGTTCAACCGCTCGGGCTCTTCGGCAAGCAGGCGCACCAGCTCTCGCCCGGCGTGCACCAGGTAATCCGACCCCGCTTCGCGGGCTGCGGCCGCGTGTCGGAGGCATGCCGAGACGAGATCGTTGGACGCTTGGCCGGCCGTCAGCAGCCGCAAGAAGCCCAGGTGGGACGTGAAGGCTAGGATTTCGTCCGCCTCACACGGATAGACAAAGCCGTGAATGCGCGGCGGTTGTGGTGGAAGGGTGTGGACGACCCGCTCCCCCTCGCGGAAACCGACGACCAGAGCGGAGAACCAGGTGCGAAGCAGGTGTCGGAAGTGCGGGTTTTCCCGGTACACCGACTCCTCATCGTACAGGTCGGCTCCCCTGGCCACAACGGGGCGCGATGCATCGATGGGCCCGGTGCAGATATCGCTCACCACCGCGTAGATTTCGATTCCGGGAGCAGCGCTGGACACGTGCACAAATGAACCGAACGGAGGGGCCGCGTAGAGCTCATAGCACTGGGCGTCGAACTTGCGGATGCTCACAGAGATCGTCTCAGCGACCTTCTGGGACATCTCGGGCCTCCATTCGGGCCATCCACCGCTCCGGGTGCTCGATCTCGTCCCACGTAGGGAGGTTCTCCGGGCGCTCCCAGGCGCGATTCAAGAAGGCCAAGCCTCGACGGCTCGCAACCGTGTCCGCGAAGCGCTCCCCCTGCAAGTATTGCTCCATCTTTAGCTCCAACCCTGTGAGCCGCGCCAGCAGCTTCTCTGCAGGCGTCCTCTGGGCCCGACGCCGGGCCACCTGGGCTTCGATCCAGGCGAACGTGGGAAGGATCCGCTGCCCGACGCGCCTCATCACCAGGTTGCCGTATCCCTCGATCAGGCACATGAAGGCCTGCATCTGCTCGAACAGCTCCCGCTGGCGCGCCGTAAGCGCCCACAGCATCCAGGGTTCGCCGCGGGCCATACGCTCTAGGAGGTCGGCCAGTCCAGCAGGGGAAAGCTTCTGACCCAGGTGCTCCACCTCGGGCTCGAGCTCATCCAAGTAAGCTCGAAGGAGGCCGTTCAGGTGGTCGCGCAGCCAGGGAGAGCTCTGGAATTGGAATGCGTGGGTAGATTCGTGGAGCGCTACCCACATCGGGAAGTCGTCGCCCGCCAGGCCCAGCTCGACCTGCGTCGCACGGATATTCGGCTGGACGAAATAGAGTTGGCCATCGCGCAGTGGTTCCCGGCCCAGGAGGGCCATGTCGTACTGGCCCAGGACCCGCTGCCCCAGGTACCCAAGCATCAGGCCCACCTGGTAGCTGAGCAAGGAGCAAACCGGCTCCCCCAAAAAGAGCGTCAAAGGGTTCCGCCAAGAGGCCGTACGTCCATAAATCTCCTCCACCGGCCCCAGCACGGCACGAAAGGCATCTAGATTGGCGTTGAGCCACTGACGACGGTCCAACACACGCACCGTGAGGGCAGTCGGGGGCACCGGCAGGCCCGTGTATGCAGCCACCTCGCCGGCGGCGCGGTGGACCAACGCCTTGTAATAGGGCGCGTGTTCCGGCTGCACCCCGCCCTCGGGGCAGTATCGGGCAGCCACTTCCCAGACCCGGTCCCAGTCCAGCAGGCCTGGGACGCCCGAGCGAACCATCTGTTCGATCCGCCGGTGGGTCCATACCAGGCCAGCCGCCGCTCCGACGAGGAAGCCCAATGCAAGCCAGCGTGAACGGTTCAACCTGCACCTCCCCCAGGGTTCTCCCCGGGCATGCCCATCATACCCGTAGAGCGAGCTGCTGTCAAACGGTGTTTGAAAAGGAAGCCAAGGTGTGCTATCCTAAAGCTAGCGACCAGCGTTTCCCGGGAACGGGATCGAGCGTTCAGGCCGAACAGGAGGCCACGATGCCGTGGAACAAGCGAGAACTGCTCCGTCAGCTGCGGGAAGCTGTCCGAAGGAAGCTCTCGCCGTCCGAAATCCACGAGCTGGAACGGCTCGCCAGGCAATACGGGGCGACCGCCAAAGAGATCGCTGAGGCCAAGAGAGGGAACGCGTGAAGGGCCCGCTAAGGATCGCAGTTTGCGGGGCAGGCCAGTGCGACCCCACCGTCTATGAACAGGCCCGGGAGGTCGGGCTATGCCTGGCGCGCGCAGGGGCCATCGTCCTAACCGGTGGGCTGGGCGGCGTGATGGAAGCCGCGTGTCGCGGGGCGCGAGAGGCAGGTGGCCTCACGGTGGGAATCCTTCCGGGAGAGGATACGCGCGCGGCCAACCGCTACGTCTGGCTGCCGATTGCCACCGGAATGGGACAAGCACGGAATGTGATCCTCATCCTTTCGGCATCCGCCGTCGTGGCCATCGCGGGGGAGGCGGGAACCCTTTCCGAGATCGCGTTGGCGCTGAAGCTGGGCCGGCCGGTCGTAGCCCTGGGAAGCTGGCAGCTGCGGCGAAGCGATGGCACCGAGGAAACGCGCATTTACACCGTGTCTTCCCCGCAGGAGGCCGCCGACCTGGCGTTGCGCCTGGCCTCCTCAGACCCACCGCCCCAACCCCTGGCGTCCCGCGGCTCCGGTTGGTAAGTGCCGCTCTTTTCACCCGCTTTTCATCTCTTGCCCCTACTTTTATGGCAAGACGATCGATAGCAACCCAGGATGCCCTGCACGTTTGGGGCGTGGAGGAAAGCGATGTCGGAATGGAATAGCAAACATTGGGGATGGCGGGTGCTGCTGGCCGCCGTACTGATCAGCCTGCTGGTGGGCGGAGTTGCAGGAGGCCTGGTGGGCGCTAGTGCCGCCTACTTGACGCTCTCGCTACGCCGAGCCACGCCGGCTCCAGCGGCCACAACCGGGGCGTCGGGCGGTTGGACACCTCCGTCTGCTTCGCCCATCGTGATCACCGGTACCCAGCCTATTGCCGCGGTCGTGAGCCGGGTTGGGCCGGCGGTAGTCACTGTGGTCAACCGCCTGCAGACCAGACCCCCGAGCTGGTTTGGGATCCCGACCGAGCCCCAGCAGGCCACCGGCTCCGGCGTGATCATCGATCCGCGCGGCTACATCGTGACCAACTACCACGTGGTGGAGGGGGCCGCGGAGCTGACGGTGATCCTGGCAGACGGGAACACCCTTCCCGCACGGTTGGTCTCGCACGACTACCCGTTCACCGACCTGGCCGTGCTGCAGGTGGAGGGAGGTAACTACCCCTATGCCACGCTGGGCGACTCCGACCTGCTGCAGCCCGGGGAACAGGTGGTGGCCATCGGAAGCGCGCTGGGAGACTTTCGCAACACCGTGACGGTCGGGGTGATCAGTGGGTTAGGACGGAGCCTTCAGGTTTCCGATGACCAGGTGCTCGAGGGCATGATCCAAACGGACGCGGCCATCAACCACGGGAACAGCGGTGGGCCACTGGTGAATATGCGCGGGGAGGTGATCGGGATCAACACGGCGATTGTCCGCGGAAGTGGCTTCTCTGGGGACGTCGCCGAGGGGCTCGGTTTCGCGATCCCGAGCAACACCGTTGCCTACGTGGTGAAACAGATCCTGGAAAAGGGCAAAGTCGCGCGGCCCTACCTGGGGATCCGGTCCGTTTCCATTACCCGGAACATGGCCGTGTACTACGATCTGCCGGTCGACCATGGGGTATACGTGACCGCCGTTGTACGCGGCGGGCCGGCGGACAAGGCCGGGATCCGCAAGGACGATATCCTGGTGAGCATCGGGGAGTACACGATCGACGAGACCCACCCGTTGATCAACGTCCTTTCGCATTTCGAAACGGGTCAGGAGGTCGAGGTGCAAGTCAATCGAGATCGGCAGACCCTGCGTCTGAAAGTCGTCCTGGGAGAGCGGCCGTAGGACAAGTTGGAGCCACGAGGCCCGAGCCTTTGCAGGCCCGGGCCTTTGTTTTGCTCGGCAAAGACGGCACCCACCCTAGTGCAAGGTCACTTCGCCCACGCCGCCTTCGATCTCGATGTCGAGCCGGTATGGCGCGCGCTCGTAGTCCTTGGAGCGGTACGTACTGCCGCGCTGGGGGAAGCGAGCGGTGTCGATCTGGACGCGGCCTAACCCCCCACGCACGTGGACCTGCACCGCGACACCTTCCGGAACCACCACGTGAACGGCTCCCACGCCGCCCTGGATACGGACCACGCCTTGTGGAACCCGAGCGGGCAAGACCAGGTTCGCTTCGCCCACGCCACCTTCCAGAGAGAGCTCTTCCACTTGCAACTCGCTCAGATCCAGGTCGCTCCTGCTGACACCGGCCTCGATGCGAAGACGAAGTGGAACATCTCTGGCCAAGCCCAGTCGCCACTCGGCCTCGTGTTCCCACCGTGCCCAGCGCCAGCGGCTCCCGCTGGGTCGGATCGTCAGGTAGGCCACGCGATCACTCCATCGCACGTCTGCCTCGGGAGGGGGCCAGCCGTCGGTCTGCGCGTACAGTTGCGCCAGATCCCCCTCGTTCTGCGCCGGGCGTACAACGAGCCGTCCCACACCCATGCGGAGCTCGACCTCGGCGCGTTGGACCCCTTCCTTCGGCCAGCGCAGCTGGACCGGTGCACCGCCCTCGGGAGGAGGCACGAACCAGAGCAGCCACACGATGGCCACCAGCAGCACGAGCACGAACAGGATCCCGAGACCCACCCGGATCCAGTAAGGGCTATGGGCAAGGAGCAGGTCCAAACCGACTAGCACCAGGATCGCCGGCCATAGCATCCATAGGCGGCCCCAGATGTGCCAGGGGAGGATTTCCGTCGTGTTCAGCAACAGCACTGTACCGACCGCGATCAGCAGCAGGGGCCAGACCAGACTGGGTGCGTGTCGCCGCTCCCTAGGCGCCACTGGCGTTGGGGGCGCAGGTGGAGGCGTAAGTACCGGCGCCGGTTGCTCGGTCATCAGGGCCTCCTTTCTTCCATCCACGGGCTATTTTGCCCGACGGAAGTACGGCAACAGGAGCACGAAACCCAGGCCGATCAGCACCACCGGCCAAATGTAGCGGGTAACCGACCAGATCCCCAGGTTTCTCAGCAGCAGGTAAGCGCCCACGGCCATCAGCACGAGGCCTAGGATGGACAGATCCCTCGCCCGGTTGTGCTCTAGCCCTGGCCGCACCGAGGGCGTACCTGTTTCCTCGGGGACCCCTGAAGCCATGGTTTCCTCCTCCGGCATGATCAGCCACATCACCACATAGCCCACCAGCAGGATCCCACCCGAGGCAAAGACTAGCACCACGAAAAGCAGCCGCACCAGGGTGGGATCGATGTTCAGGTAGGCCGCCAGGCCACCGCACACCCCCGCAACAATCCGGTCCCGTCGGCTCCGCATCAGACGCTTGGGCTCGGCTCCAGTTGCCATCTCTACGCCTCCGGGGGTTGCTCCCGTGGCTCCCTTTCCGCTGGGGCCGGTGTAGGAGGCACGACCGGCGGCAGCGTGGGGGCCGTTACGGGCGCTTCCGGTATCACAAGCCAGAGCACCAGGTAGACGATCAGCCCGATCCCGTTGACCAACGCCGCCAAGACAAAGATGACGCGGACAACCGTCGGGTCCATGTGGAAGTACTCCGCCAGTCCTCCACACACACCGGCGATCATCCGCTCGGTTCGACTGCGCATCATCCGCTTCGGTTCCATTGCCAACCTCCTGTGGCCACGATGGTCTGCCCCGTCCTCCGGCGATTGGACGGAGGCGAGGGAAGGATTGTTGCGCGACCGAAGGAAATGCTTCAGGCTGAGGGCTCGTCCTGGGGCTTTCGGGAAAGCATACCGCCGCTTGCCCCGTAGCGGACGGCGACCATCTCGGCCAGCACGGCCAGCGCGATTTCCGCCGGCGACCGACCGCCCAGGTCCAGGCCAATCGGGGCGTGTACGCGTGAAAGCCGTTCCTCCGGTACTCCCCTTTGACGCAAGCGTTCGAGGATGAGCCGGACCTTCCGACGGGATCCGATCATGCCGACATAGGCGGCCGGCTGGTCGACCGCCCAGCGCAGCGCTTCCTCATCACGGTTCGCGTCGCCGGTCATGATCGCGATAAATGTGTCGGCTGTCACCGGGAATCCCTCCCAGGCGGGCAGGGTCGCGCGCGAGGGATCCACGTCGACGACGTGCGCCCGGAACCCCACCATTCGCGCCATCTCGGCGAGCGGCTGGCCGACGTGCCCTCCCCCGATCAGGAGGAGCGTTGGAGCCGGAGCATGGACTTCGATGAAAACGCGCACCTCGCCTCCGCAGAGCATACCCACAGCGTCCGGGCCTTCCTCACGTAACACGTAATGGCGCAGCTGCGAGCGGCGCTCCCGAAGGGCGGACAGGGCGTCTTCGACCACGCGCTGTTCGAGCGCTCCACCGCCCACGGTGCCAAGCGTGCGGCCATCCTCCCGGATGAGCATCCGGGCGCCGAGCGGAGCAGGCGAAGCACCCTGAACGTCCACGACCGTCGCCATCGCTACGGGCTCGCTCCGATCCAGATGCTCGAGAAGCGCGCGCAATACTTTCATTGGGCCTCCCCTTGCCGAGCGATCCCGGCGCCCCATTCCCGCGGGACACCCTCCCCGAGGGAAAGGGCGAGGGCCTCCAACGCCGCCGCGACCTCGCTATCCGTGAGCGGCCGCGGGTAGTTGTAGACCGGTCCCCCAGGCCGCTCGTTGTAGAAGGGGCGGTTGCATGCGGGACATCCGGATGTCTGGAAGGCCTTGCCATCGGCCAAGACGGCTTCCAGATCGCCGAGCCCCACATCCACGAGACGCCCGCTCGGATCGAAGCGAAAGCGCTCGCTCCGCACCAGTCCCTGGTGGATCAGGTAGCGGGCCACCTGCATGCGCCGGTAGCGCCCGAGCGACGGCTGGGGCTGGTCCTGGAGCGCCGTCCCAGGGAGCGGCGTGAAGGCAAAGAGCCCAACGGTGCCCCCCCAGTCGTACACCTGCTGCACCATCGTACAGAGTTCCTGCTCGGTCTCGCCCAGGCCCACCATCAGGTGCACCCGCACGCGCGAACCGTACCGCCGGCACGACGCCTCGACCAGGCGCAGCATGGGGGCCCACCCCGGGCCCTTCACGCTGCGGTAGACGCGCTCGCAGGCCGCGTCCAGCCCGAGTCCGACGGCGTCGGCGCCCGCACGGAGCAACGCCCCCACGCCATCGACATCCGGCGGGCGGATGGAGACCGAGACCGGCAAGGAGGTCTCCTGTCGCAGACGGCGGACCGTGGCCACTGCTTCTTCAAGCGCGTTGCGGTGCACGGTCACCTGGAGACAGATACGCCCAATGGGCTGCGGAGCGTGCGCCACGGCGGCGACCACCTCTTCCGTTGTGTGCGTCGGCCAAACAACCCGCGAAAGGGCGTCTCTGCGGGCACGGCTCCCGCGGGCCTGGGCACAGAATCCGCAGGCCATCGCGCAATCCCGATCCCCGAGCAATAGGTAGGCGGTTGAGGGCAGGACATCGACCCGCGTCTGACGCATTCCCAAGGCGACTTCTGTGCCCAAGGACACGCGCAGCGTATCCGGAGGAGGCCGTAATCCCGGGAGAGAGAAGGCGCAACACTCCCTGCGTCGATCGAGCTGCAACCCAAGTTCCCGGGCTTGTTCCAGGGCGGAGGGCTCTGGTTTCACGATCCGGTTCACGCCGGCGCGGATCGCAAGGGGGTCCAGGCGACGGCGATAGGCTCCTCCGGGCCGCATGCACCCTAGGATCAGGATCGCATCCGGCAGCGCGATCCGCGCCTCTGCGAGCAACTGCGCGACTTCCTCCGGCGGCGGCGGGAGACACCGGGCGTAGCGCGTCCCCGGGGTCGGGATGAAAACCAGGAAGACGACTGCCTCGGCCCTCTCCTCCTGGAGCCAACGGATCGCCGCCCTTTCGCCCGAAATGGCTCCACCGTACAGACCGACGGTGATGTGGGGGATCACGGGAAAGCGACGTCGCAGGAGCCGGAAGGTCCTGTGGTAAGCTTCCAGCCCCGTGTCGACCCCATACACGTCGCGGAGCGTGCGCTCATCGCCCACCAGGTCGAACGAAACCACGTCCACGAGCCCCTGCAGGGAGGGCAGGTCATCTTCTTGGACAAGCCCCAGATGCCAGTTGAACCGGCGCCCCGGTCGCACGGCGCGCAGTTTGACAAGGTGGGAGGAGAAGGGCACGCGACCTGTCCGGTCGCACCCGCCGGAAATCAACAGGCTGGTCGCCCCCTCGAGGCGTGCGTCTTGGGGCGCAAGCGTCTGGATCGGGATCATCGTGCGTAAGTAGTGGCCGCCGCAGTGGGCACACTGAAGGGCACAGGAGGCACCGGTCAGGCTGACCGCCCGGGTGTCGAGCGGATCATCGACGCCCAGGTGAGGCAAGAAACGGGCCTGACGAACCCCCCAGGCCCGTTCCAATCGTGCTTCCAGCGTCTCCAAGGCTTCCTTACCGCCCGTGCGCGTGGGTCTTCCCGCCGTCACGGAAGACCAGCGGGAGCACCTCTTCCATGCTTTCCACAGTCACCACCTGAAGGGCCCGCAGGATGTGGGGCGGGATCTCCTCCAGGTCCGGGGCGTTTTTCTTCGGCAGGACAAAGGTGCGCATCCCCGCGCGGCGCACCGCGAGCGCCTTCTCCTTCACCCCACCGATGGGCAAGACACGCCCGCGCAAGGTGATCTCTCCGGTCAGCACCACGTCCCGCCGCACCGGCCGGCCGGTGAGCGCAGAGATCAGGGCGGCGGCGATCGCAATCCCGGCGGACGGTCCGTCCTTGGGCACAGCACCTTCCGGGATATGGATGTGGATGTCGACCTTGTCGAACGTCCGGCCGTCGATCCCCAGCGCCTCGGCATTCGCTCGGGTGTAGCTAAGCGCCGCCTGTGCCGATTCCTGCATGACCTCGCCCAGCTGTCCGGTAAGGATCAGGTTCCCCTTCCCTTCCATCACGTTGACCTCGACGGCCATGATATCGCCGCCCGCCTCGGTCACCGCGACGCCGGTGGCCACGCCGACCTGGTCTTCTTCCTCCATCTGCCCGTAGAAAAAGCGTGGAGGCCCCAGAAACCGTTGCAGCGCCGACCCGCGGATCACGTGGGGGTATCGCTTGCCCTCGGCGATCCTACGGGCCACCTTGCGGCAGATCGCGCCGATCTCCCGCTCCAGGTTGCGCACACCCGCCTCGTAGGTGTAGTTCCGGATGATCCGCATCAGCGCATCCTCGCTGAAGCGCAACTGGTCCGGTTGCAGGCCGTTCTGCTCCAGCTGCTTGGGGACCAGGAACCGGCGGGCGATCTCCAGTTTCTCCTCTTCGGTGTACCCGGGGATCTCGATGATCTCCATACGGTCGCGTAGCGCCGGCGGAATCGGGTCCACCAGGTTCCCCGTGGTGATGAAAAAGACCTGGGAGAGGTCGTAAGGAACCTCCAGGTAGTGGTCGGAGAACTCGCAGTTGAGCTCCGGGTCCAGTACCTCCAGCAGGGCGGCGGCCGGGTCCCCGCGGAAGTCGGTGCCGATCTTGTCGATCTCGTCCATCATAAAGACGGGGTTCACCGTGCCTGCCGTGCGCATGGTCTGAAGGATCCGACCAGGAAGCGCGCCCACGTAGGTCCTGCGGTGGCCACGGATCTCGGCTTCGTCGTGCACGCCGCCGAGCGAGATGCGCACGAACTTGCGACCGAGCGAGGCGGCAATGGAACGGCCCAGGGAGGTCTTGCCCACGCCAGGCGGCCCGATGAAGCAGAGAATCGGGCTCTTCATCCGGTCGGGCGCCAGTTTGCGCACCGCCATGAACTCCAGGATGCGCTCTTTCACCTTGGGCATGCCGTAGTGGGTGCTGTCGAGGATGCGCGCGGCCTCCGCGATGTCCAGCCGATCCTCCGTACGTTCGGTCCAAGGCAGGGCAAGCAGCCAGTCCAGGTAAGTACGGATCACCGAAACCTCGGGGGCGGCAATAGGCATCATGGAGAGGCGCGCCAGTTCCTCCTCGGCCTTTTTCACCACCGCGGGGGGCATCCCGCGCTGGGCGATGCGCTCGCGCAGTTCGTTCACCTCCTGCGCAATGGGGTCTTCCTGTCCCAGCTCCCGCTGGATCGCCTTCATCTGCTCCCGCAGGAAGTACTCCCGTTGGCTGCGGTCGACCTCCTTTTGCACCTCGGTATGGATCTTGTTCTCCAACTCCAGGACATCCAGCTCCTTGGCCAGCAAGATGCTCATCTTCTGGAGGCGCTCCAGTGGCGGAATCGCCTCGAGGATACTCTGTCGTTTAGCCACAGTGAGCTGGAGCGTGGAAGCCACGAAATCAGCCAGAGCGCCGGGATCCCCGATGTTCAGCGCTGCTACGTAGGCGTCATCGGGAACATTCCGGCTCAACTTGACCACTTTTTCAAAGAGGGCCAGCGTCGCCCGCATCAACGCCTCGGTAGCCAGATGGTCTTCTTCGGAGAGGGGTTCCTCGTAGAGCGGGGCCACTCGCGCCCGAAGATACGGCGTTTCCTGGACGATTTCCAGCAGTCGCACACGCCGCTGACCCTGGACCAGGATGCTGGAGGAACCATCGGGCATATGGAGCGTACGGCCGATCACGGCCTCCGTGCCGATCTCGTAGAGCAGATCCGGGGTGACTTCTTCCTCTTCCGGTTCCCGCTGTGCCACGACCACGATGGTGCGGTCCTCGCTGAGCGCCGCTTCGAGCGCGCGGAGCGACGATTCCCGTCCTACAAAGAGCGGGGAAAGCATATGGGGAAAGAGGACCGTGTCGAGCAGCGGCAGCACCGGCCGTTCCAGGACCACGCCGTCGGTTTCCTGAAACTCCTCGCCTTCTTCCTCGAAAACCTCTTCCTCAAAGGGCAGGAAAGGAAACTGTTCAAAATCGGATTGATACGCCATCTATCCTCCCGCGCGGTGCCCAAAAGCCCGCCATAGCGTTTGCTCAGGTGATATCGATTATAGCACAAGGCCGGAGTGCGGACAATCATCGCATCCGAGGTTCGGACACGAGTTGGGACACAGATAACAAAGGGGGGACCTCCAGATGGGGTAGAATTAACCCCCAGAGGAAAAGTTTCCAGAAAGGAGGTCCCCATGCCCAAGTCTATCCCAATGCGCCGGT
>DAOTVY010000002.1:0-2311 GCA_034436115.1 Chloroflexia bacterium
TCGGACTTGCTGCGCGAAAATCTCCTGTTGGCAGCGCAACCCGTGAAACGACCAAAAACAACGCCTCCCATCAGCCTTGACCTTCGCGGTCGTGGCTACTTTCTTGGGGGACTTGCTGCGCTATCCCGACCACTACCATTCGTGGTAGGCGTAGAAACTGTAGTAGGTTTCCTCGCTCAGAACTATGCCCTCACGCTCCACCGTGCGCCGATAGACCACGGTCAGCCCATCCGCAGAGATCTCGGGCTCTCCCACGGTCACCTTCCACCCCGGAGAAGTCCCGTAGAACCGCACCGTCTGGCGAGCCTCCTCCAGGTCGGTCTCCACCTCCATCAGCAAGTAATGCTCCGTGTTGTTCCGGAACTTCAGGTCCGGCCCCCCTTGGAGGATCGTTGCATCGAATCCGGGCGGCGAATCTTGCTCGTAGTAGGGGATGCGCCACTGGTGGGGATGGCGCTCGACGATCTCCAGGCCGCTGAAGAGCGCTGCGCGGTAGACGGTGGTCGAGACCTGACACAGGCCGCCCCCGAGCCCCAGCACGAGCACGCCCTCGGAGATGATGGGGGCAACCCGGTATCCCTTTTCCCAGCTGATCGGCGCCAGCGCACCATTGAGGGAAAAGATCTCCCCGGGCGCGATCAGGCGGCCGTTCAATTCCCGGCCCCCCACCCAGATGTTGTTCGCACGCTCGGGGGAGGACCCGGCAAAAGAGGAAAAGCCCTCGCCGATTCTTTCCAGGATCCCCAGCTCGAGTTGGAGCGGATCCGGATGTCCCGCGCGCACGTGCACCGGCAAGTCCACGACATCCACAGGTTCGCCCCGCAGGCGGCGAGCGCACGTCTCCCGCAAGATTTCCTCTGCACCCGTACGGTCTAACGCCCGGCCGTTCTGGGCCAGGCGGAACTCCACCGCCCGATTCCCCTCTACGACCAGCCGACCGTCACGCGCTGGCCGATCCACCTCTGCCGCAACCTGCTCCACGAACCGCTGGATCGCTACGGGGTCCACCTCTAGCTTTGCCCCGCTGGGATCCCGCACCAGCCGCACCCAGCTCCCCACCACCTCAGGCTCCACCGTGCGGCTGACTTCGCCGCAGCGCACGAACAGAGGACGGCCCAAGAGCTCGAGCTGCTCCCCCAGCGAGGCGACCTCTGCAGGCGTGAGCGCCACCGATTGCGTCACAGCAGCCACTGGCACGACCAGCGCACCCGCCGGGTGGGAACGGGCTAGCGAAAGCAGCAGCGCTTCCAGGCGATGGCCAGTCTCGTTGCGGTCCAGCCGCCGCCCGTGCTGTCCCGGAAGGATCGTCCATCGGGCGCCGTCCCACGCGAACGCGGGGGCGACCCCGGGACGTTCTACCTGGCGGGCCAGGACGTCCAGCGCGCCTTGCAGGCGTACCGAATCGACCCGCGCAGCAAGGGGCACCTCGTGGCCCCACAGGCCGCATCGCACCGGCTCCAGCCACCGCCGCCAGACGCCGCCCTCCCGCCCCTGGGCGAGCGCTTCCCGGAAGGTCTGCGCGAGATCGATCACGAGCCCCGCTTCCGCTGCAGACAGCACGACCCGACTTTCGCCCCAACGAAGCTCGAGCGGGGTCCGGAGAAGTTCCTGTACCCGCGCCTGAAAGAGTCTCTCTGCTTGTTCAGGGGACCATCCACCTACATCGAGCCCGTCGATGGACACGCCGGGGTAGAAGCGGCCCTCATACCGGCGCGCATAGCCCTGGCCCAGAGCCCAAAGGGCGAGCAGGACCAATAGCCATAGGCTCGCAGCCAGCAGGCGGGCCCTCCAGAGAAGCGACTGCGCCCGCACCCCGGGCGCGAGCGGCACAGTCCTAGCCGCAGGGGAAGGCGCGTCGTTCCGGCGCTCCGCGCGGAGAAGTTGCTCTCGCTCCTTGGAAATACGGACCACTTCCCGGTCGCGTGTCACCTCCCCCAGGATTCGCCACAAGTCTGGGGCCCGTTCGTCCAGGACAATGGCGTGCCACAGATAAGCCTCCGCCTCCTCGCAGCGGCCGGCCCGCGCCGCCCTCCGTGCGCTCTCCGCAAGCTCAGCTACCGCAAGGGCGGTCATCGTAGCTCGTATCTGCGGTCTGCCCCCCTGCTCCACCGCTCCCCCTTTCGGAATCTTTACCCGTGCTTGGATGATAACACCGCGTCACTCCCACTGTCAAACGCTGGACCTGAGGTTCGGACACGAGTTGGGACACAGATAACAAAGGGGGGACCTCCAGATGGGGTAGAATTAACCCCCAGAGGAAAAGTTTCCAGAAAGGAGGTCCCCATGCCCAAGTCTATCCCAATGCGCCGGT
>DAOTVY010000003.1:0-91358 GCA_034436115.1 Chloroflexia bacterium
TGCTGGTGTACCCAGCGACCGAACCGATCTACGGTTTTCACTTGGCTCCGGCGGAGCTTCCGGGAGGCACTGCGACCCGGCGCCGCACCCATCAGGTCACCCCAAACGTCTCCGAGGTGCGTGACTATGCGCCGGGTGACAGCTATAACCGGATCCACTGGCCGTCTACCGCGCGCCATAGGCGGTTGATCGTGAAAGAGTTCGAGCTTGACCCCACGGCGGACGTCTGGATCGTGCTGGATATGGAACGGAGCATCCAGCGGAGCGAGGCGTGGCGAGGAGCTCCCCCGCCGGACGTTGGCCAGGAAGTGCGTACCCCAGAATCGACCGAGGAATACATCGTCACCGCCGCAGCCTCGCTCGGTCGCCATTTCATCCTTCAGCAACGGCGGAACACCGGCCTCATCGCGTGGGGGCAGTATCGCGAAGTCATCCCTCCGGAACGCGAACCGCGGCAGTTCTATCGTTTCCTGGAAAGCCTAGCGATCCTCCGTGCGCATGGCACGACGCCTCTGGCGGAAGTGCTGGCCGCTGAAGCGAACCGATTTGGGCGACATACCAGCCTGGTCGTGATCACCTGCTCCACCGACCCAGCGTGGGTGCGCACGGGGCTCCGGGACCTCCTTTACAGCGGGGTGCGTGCGGTTGTGGTGCTGGTCGATGGCGCGACCTTCGGGGGATGGCAGGAGCTGGAAGCGGTGCAGGCAGAGTTGCTCGCGCAGCATGTGCCCTTTTACATCCTGCGCAAGGGGAAACCGATCGGACAGGCGCTGAGCGGTGGCCAGGGGGAAATGCTTCCGCTGGCGAGCGCTCGCCTGGTTGGCGAACGGTATGCGGCCCTTTAGGCACCGGACGGCCATGCCTGCAGCGCAGTTTTTCTCCGCCCTTTCCTGTCTTGAGGACTACCTGTCGCGCTATGCCCGTTGCAAGGAGGCTTTCCCCGAGCACGCGCGGGCCAGCCCGCTGCGTGCCCGACGCTTGTTGGACCGTCTGGGCGCCCCGGACGGCCGCTTTGCCGTGGTGCGGGTGGTCGGCACGAAAGGGAAGGGATCGACCGCCGCTATGCTGGAAGCGGTGCTCCGCGCGGCGGGGTATCGTACGGGCCTTTATACCTCCCCTCACCTGCACACCCCTCGGGAGCGCATCCGGGTCAACGGCTTCCCCATCGGTCGCCTGGACTTTGCGGCCGGCCTGCGCGCCCTGCTACCCGAACTGGAGGAGAGCCTGGGCTGGGACATCGGCCCAGCCACGCTCTTTGAGGGGTTGACCGCGCTTGCGATGGCGCATTTTGCCCGGCAAGGCGTCGACGTGGCGGTCGTGGAGGCGGGCATGGGAGGACGAAGCGATGCCACACACGCCTTGCGGCCCGTCCTGACGGTCCTCACGCCGATTTCGCTCGACCACCAGGGCTACCTGGGCGAGACGCTGGAGGCCATCGCGCAGGAGAAGGCTGGCGCGATTCCCGAGGGAGGCGCGGTCGCTTCGGCGCGCCAGCCGCCCGAGGCGTGGGAGGTCGTGGTCGCGCACGCCTTGCGGGTCGGGGCGACGGTACATGTTGCGGGAGAAAGCCCGGTGGGCACGGTCGGCCTGGCGGGCCGTTATCAGCAGGAGAACGCCCGACTGGCGGCGCTGGCTGTAGAGCTGCTGCGCGCGCAAGGGTGGGCGATCCCGGAACGTGCCCTGCGGGAAGGGTTGCGCGCCGTGTGCTGGCCAGGCCGGCTGGAGGTCGTCGCCGGCCATCCGCTGACCGTCGTCGACGGCGCGCACAACCCCGTGGCAGCCGCTGCCCTGGCTGTGGCCTTGCGCGAAGCGGGGTTCCTCGAGCGGCGGCCCTGTGCCCTGGTCGTGGGTGCGTCCGCGGACAAGGACCTCGTGGGATTGCTCCGGCCGCTCGTTCCCCTGGTCGACCTCGTCTTGCCGACGCGAGCGGCCCACCATCGCGCGGTGGACGAATGCAAACTGGCTGCACTTGTGGAAGGGTGCGGAATCCCTGTATGCCCCATAGCTCCTGTCAGCCGGGCGCTGTGGGAGGCGCGGAAATGGTGCGGGCCTAAGGGATTTGTCTGCGTCACTGGCTCCTTCTTCGTGGTGGCCGAAGCAAGGGAAGCCCTGGGGTTGGCCGTGCGGGAGCCCTGGCCAGAGCCGGCTTCCAGCGATTTGCCCGGTGGGCATGGACGTGCTATAATGCCCGGCAATCCGGCCCCCCCACGCGGGCAGTCTTGAACACGGCAAGGAGGTTGAGTCGATGGCGGTACGACGTTCCGTGTCGTGGGCGCTCCTCCTTTTCCTGGTGGTCAGCCTCTTTGCGGCTGTGCAAGCCTCGGCCGCTCCGGGTTCCTCCCGTTCCCGTTACTTCCCCCAGACCGGACATACGGTTTCCGGCGTTTTCCTGGATTACTGGGAGCGGTACGGGGGCCTTTACATCTTCGGCTACCCGATCACCGACGAGTTTATGGACGTCAGCACGGACGGCAACGTCTACCTCACCCAATATTTCGAGCGCGCGATCTTTGAATACCACCCCGAGTATGCCGGGACGCGCTACCAGGTGCTTCTGAGGCTGCTCGGGGTGATCGTGACCCAGGGGCGCTGGTTCGATCCGGCACCTCCTCCCTATTACGACACTCCAGGCAGGCTTTACTTCCCCTACTACGGGGGCCACTCCCTTTCGGGCCGCTTCCTTTCCTACTGGCAGCGGCACGGTGGGCTTCCCATCTTTGGCTATCCGATCTCAGAGCCGTTCTACGAGGTGAGCCCCACGGATGGGCAGACTTACCTGGTGCAGTACTTCGAACGCAATCGCTTCGAGTACCATCCCGAACTGGCCGGCACCCCTTACGAGGTTCTGCTGGGGTTGCTCGGTTCGGAGTACCTGGCCTCCCATCCGGTCGCGGCATCGCCGGCCCCAACCGCCCCCACTCCCCCACCGGCGTCGGGGATGGCCTACGGCTTCGACGTCCATCTGACGGGGTGGAACCTGAGCCACGTGTTGGACCTGGTACAGGGGGCAGGTTTCGGATGGATCCGCCAACAGGTGCATTGGGCGGATATCGAGCCTTCTAAAGGGGCCTACAACTGGGGCTTCCTGGACCAGATCGTGGACACGGCTTCCCGGCGCGGGATCCGGGTCCTCTTCAGCATCGTCTGGTCTCCACCCTGGGCCACGCGGGACGGCGGCCATGGCATGCCGGACAACCCGAACGACCTGGGGGACTTTATGGCGGCGATGGCTTCGCGCTACAAGGGGAAAGGCCTGGCCTACGAGATTTGGAACGAGGAGAACTATGCCGTGGAGAACGCCGGCTATGTCGCTGGCCCCGGGCGCTATGTGGAACTGCTGAAGGTAGCCTATACGCGCATCAAACAGGCGGATCCGGGGGCGATTGTGGTCTGTGGGCCGCTCACACCCACCGGAGTGAACAACCCTTCCATTGCGATCGATGACTTGACCTACCTGCGCCAGATGCTGGAATACCAGGGGGGAGTGATTCGGAATTACTTCGACGTCCTTGGGGTCCACGTGGCTGGAGCCAACAACCCGCCCGATACCCTTTGGCCGGAGAATCCCGGCCCCGATGGCTGGACCGATCACACGAGCCACTACTTCCGCCACCTGGAGAGGATCCGGGCTGTGGTCGAGGCATACGGCATGGGCGACAAGAAGATCTGGGTGACCGAGTTTGGCTGGGCTTCCACGGAAAACGTCACCGACCGGGCCGCCCCGGGTTATGAATATGCCTATCAAAACTCGGAGCAGGAACAGGCCGCTTACATCGTGCGGGCCTTTGAGAAGGGCCGGACCGAATACCAGCCTTGGCTCGGGGCGATGTTCCTGTGGAACCTGAACTTCGGCCAGGAATTCCCGCCGTGGGACGAAAAGGTTCCTTTCGGCGTGATCCGGCCCAACGGCACGCCGCGGCCGGCCTACGAAGCGCTGGTGCGCATGCCTAAGTAGCTTTTTGCTGAGGAGGACAAGATGAACGATCGCCGAACTACCTGGTTCGTGGCGTTGGCCCTGCTCTTGGCCCTGTCGCTGTTGGCTTCCTGTGGCCAGCCCCCGAGCACGCCCGGCGGTCCGACCCAGACGCCGCTTCCGCTGGCCTCGCCGACCGAGGCGCCTACCCCGACGCCACCCCCCACGGCCACGCCGCTGCCCGATCCGACATTCCCCATGAAGACGCCCCATTTCTCCTTCGGGGTAGACGTTCACCTCTACTATATGGACTATGACCAGGTCATGGGGTACGTGGATGACCTGGGAGCCGAATGGGTTCGGCAGCAGGTGAGCTGGCGGGACATTGAGGCTGCCAAAGGGGAGTACATCTGGGACGAGCTGGACAATGTGGTGGCAGCCGTGGGACGCCATAACCGCAAGCTCCTGGTGAGCATTGTCCGCTCGCCGGCCTGGGCAACGGAGTCCGGGGGGTACGGGATGCCGGCCGATCCGAATGACCTGGGCGACTTCCTGGCCGACATGGCGACGCGTTATCAGGGAAAGATCCAGGCCTACGAGATCTGGAACGAGCAGAACTATGCCGTGGAGAACGACGGCTATGTCCAGGGGGCTGGACGGTACGTCGAGCTGCTGAAGGTCGCCTATACCCGCATTAAGCAGGTAGATCCCTATGCCATCGTCCTGTTTGGCCCGCTCACGCCTACCGGGTGGGATGATCCGGCCGTTTCGATCCCCGATATCAAGTACCTGAACGCGGCGTATGCTTATAACGGGGGCGAGGTGCGCAACTACTTCGACGTGCTTGCGGTGCACGTGGCGGGGACCCATAACCCTCCGGACACGCTATGGCCGGAGAAGCCGGGCCCCTACCCGAACTGGCTCGACCACCCCACGCACTATTTCCGTCATGTGGAGAACATCCGGGCCGTCATGGAGGCCCACGGCGACGGCGATAAGCAGATCTGGGTGACCGAGTTCGGTTGGGCGTCCATTGAGGGGATCACGGACACTCCGGCCAAGGGGTACGAGTACGCTGCCGATAATACCGCTCAGCAGCAGGCCGACTACATCATTGAGGCGCTGGAAATGGGACGCACGATCTATCAGCCCTGGATGGGGGCGATGTTCATCTGGAACCTGAATTTTGCGCCGATTACGCCCCCGAGCGACGAAAAGGCGGCCTTCGGCTTGCTGAACGCAGCCTGGGAACCAAGGCCGGCTTACAACGCCGTCAAAGCTTACATCGCCCAATACACCCAGTGGAAACCCTGAGCGGAGGGAGGTGCGGGGTGCTGGAAGCGATGCTTTCGGTCGTCCTGCCTGCACATAACGAAGAGGCGAACATCGAGCCCGTCGTCCGGTCGTGCCTGCAGGTGTTGCCCGGGCTGGTGCGCGACTTTGAGGTGATCGTAGTGGACGATGGGAGCCGCGACGCGACCCCACAGATCATCGACCGGCTGGCGGCCGAGGACAGGCGGGTGGTCGCCCTGCACCACGCAGTGAACCGGGGCTATGGGGATGCCCTCACCACCGGTTTTGCCCATACGCGCGGCGACTATGTCATGTTCATGGACGCCGATCGTCAGTTCGATATCGCGGACCTGGAGCGTTTCATCCCGTATATCGGCGCGTACGATATCGTCGCCGGATATCGTATCCAGCGGCGCGATCCCTGGCTGCGGTTGCTCTATGCAGCCATCTTTAACCTGGCGGTGCGGATCTTCTTCGGCATCCGATTGCGCGATATCGATTGCGCTTTCAAGGTATTCCGTGGGGATCTGCTACGCGGGATGGACCTCGTTTTCGGCGGAGCCCTGATCAACACGGAAATGCTTGCCAAGGCGCGCAGAGCCGGTGCTACCCTCACCGAAGTGGGGGTGCACCACTATCCACGGCTGGTCGGGGAACAGTCTGGGGGAAGCTTCCGGGTGGTCTTTCGCGCGATGCGGGACTTTTTGCGGCTTTGGGCCCACATGCAACGCTACGTGCCACCGAGCGGGATCGTTGTCCACCAGCCGCTGATCCCGGAGCAGGTTGCGGCGATTGCGGTGGGAAGTGGCCTCCTGGTCGGCCTGCTCTTGTGGGGCCTCGCGCGCCTGACCCGGCGTTAGGGGAGTGGCCCTGCGAAAGCGGGGGTCCGATGAGGCCAAAGGAGGTGAAGCCATGGTCGCGCGAGCCGTTCTGGCGATCCTGTTCGCTTACCTCTTGGGGTCCATCCCCTTTGCATACCTCATCACCCGCAGGCGCACCGGGCTGGACATCCGCGAGGTGGGCGAGGGCAATGTCGGGGGGCGGAACGTATGGCATGTTGTGGGGCCCACCTGGGGGACGATCGTCTCCTTGCTCGACGGGATCAAGGGGATGGCCGCGGTGATGTTCGCGCGGGATGTGCTTCGCGTTTCGCCGACGGCAGCGCTCCTCGCGGGCCCCGCCGTGATCGCCGGGCACGGATTTCCGGTGTTCCTGCGCTTCCGCGGGGGCAAGGGCGTCGCTTCGACCTTCGGCGTCATCATGGCGTGGATGCCGGAAGCGGCGCTGGGCGGCCTTGCAACCTTTGGGTTGTCCCAACTCTTCCTGCACGACTTTAACAAAAGCATCGTCGTGGGGGTCGTGACCTTGCTTGTTCTACCGCCCTTCCTGGGCTACCCGTTGCCGATGGCCCTCTATGCCCTTGCCTTGTTCCTGGCGCTGGGACTCAAGAAATGGCTCGACGCCGCGCACGAGCGCCGCGTGTGGGCCTCTGCTGGGTGGCGCGACGGCGCACGCCCGGGTTTCTATCGCGAAGAGGAGACCGAGACCGAGGAGTCTCTCGACCCGCCGACGGCGGCGCAGCACGCTTAACCCGTACTTTAGCGCAAAGGAGCCGCCATGCTGCTGTATCAGTTGGCGATCACCCTACTCCTCGTCTTGATGTTGCTCAACCTGCTGAACAACCTGCGCTTCTTCCGCGAACCGCCCTGCTTTGGTCCTCTTCCCAAGAAGCTTCCCCTGGTGTCCGTGCTGGTTCCGGCGCGCAACGAGGAGCGCAACGTCGGCCGCTGTCTGGAGTCGTTGCTGCAGCAGGACTATCCCCGGCTGGAGATCCTGGTGCTCGACGACGAGTCGAGCGACCGCACGGCGGAAATCGTCCAGGAGATTGCGCGCAAGGACCCACGGGTACGGCTGTTGCGGGGACGGCCGTTGCCGGCCGGATGGCACGGCAAGGCGTTTGCCTGCCACCAGCTCTCCCGAGAGGCGCGTGGGGAGTGGCTGCTCTTCACGGATGCGGATACCGTGCACGCGCCTGCGTCGGTTTCCGCCTCGGTCCGTGCTGCGGTGCAGGAGCAGGCGGATCTACTCACCTACATCCCCCATCTGGCCACCGGCAGCTTTTGGGAGAAGGTCCTGCTCCCGATCATCCCGTTCTTCCCCCTCTTCTTGCTCCCTCTGGGCCTGGTTGCTCGTAGCCGCGAGCCGTTGTTCTCCATGGCCTTTGGCCCGTTTCTCTTCTTCCGTGCCTCTTTCTACCGGGCGATCGGCGGGCATACGGCGGTGCGGCAAGAGATCGCCGAGGACATGGCTTTGGGGAGGTTGGTGAAGCAACACGGGGGCCGGCTCCTGCTGCTCAATGGGCGCGACGTTCTTTCCGTGCGCCTCTACCACAACCTGGGCGAGATCTGGCGGGGCCTGGCCAAGAGCGCTTACGCCGCCTTTGATTTCTTCCTCCTTGGGCTTGTGGGACTGCTCGGGGTGAATTTTCTCCTTTTCGTAGGCCCGTACATCCTTCTCTATCTGTCCTGGCGGGGCGGACACTGGGACCGCGCGTCCTGGGCATGGCCGCTGGTGCAGATCGTCCTCCCGTGGGTAGGCCGGCTCCTGGTGGCCCGTCGGTTGCGCATGGACCGCTGGCCGTGCTTCTTGCACGCTCTGATGGTGCTGGTTGTCTTGGGGATGGTGCTCTATTCCATCTGGCAGGCGCACTTTGGCCCGGGCATCCCATGGAAGGGACGGGTCTACTCCCTGGAAGAGAACGTCCTGGTGCACCGGCGTCAGCGCTGAGCGGTCATTCCTGGAAGCCCAGCCTCTGCTCACGTAGGGAAACGTAGCGCGTCCGGGAAACCACCAGATGGTCCAGCAGCTCGATCCCCAGGAGCTGGCCGGCGCGAAAGATCTCACGCGTGAGAGCGATGTCCTCGGGGCTGGGGGTCGGGTCGCCCGAAGGATGGTTGTGGGCGACGATGAGCGCGGAGGCGTTCTCCCGAACCGCTTCGCGGAACAGCTCCCCGACGCGCACGATGGCCGCGCGCACATTTCCCTGGTACACCAGCACCTGACGCAGCAGCTGGTGTCGGGTATCCAGCAGCAGGGCACGTACCTGTTCCTGCTCCAAGTAAGCCATCTCGGCCTGGAACAGGCGGGCGGCATCGCCGGGAGTGCGGATCTGCACCCTTTCCCCTGGAGTGGCGAGCATCAGGCGCCGACCCAACTCCAGGACGGCCTTCAGTTGGACTGCCTTGGCCCGGCCGATACCCCGTTCGCGTGCCAGCTGACCTAGGCTCGCGCGCATCAGCCCCTCCAGGCCGCCGTGAAGCAGCAAGAGGTCGCGCGCGAGCTCGAGCGCCGTGCGCCCGGGCGCACCGGTACGAAGGACGATAGCCAGGAGCTCGGCATCGGAGAGCGCAGACGCACCCAGGGTCTGAAGTCGCTCGCGTGGCTGCTCGCCAGGAGGCATGTCCCGCATCGTGCGCCTCGGGGGATATTTCCCTTCCGGCATCTCTCCTCCCCGCACTTTTCGCCCCATTCTAATACGCTTGGGCTTTGCTGTCAACATGGGATGAATGTGCTGGCAGAATTTTCTATGTTTCTCCTTTGGGCTGGAAGGAGAGCGGCCCCACGCCGAGCTGGTCGGGTGTGCGCCTTCGCGGAAGCGGTTGTCGGGCGGCCGTTCATGTGGTAAGATGGCGACACGCGTGCGGGATACCGTCTGGCGCTTGTTACAGGGTATCTGGCTCCTGGCCGGGCCGGAGGTCACATGTCGGGATCGTCGCTCGATTACCGCCCACGCCCCCCGCGGGGGAAGCCGAAGGAACCTCGCTCGCCCGCTGCCGAAGTGCCTCGCCGACCGTCGGCCTGCGGTCCCCGGGCACCGCGGCGAAGCAGCAAACGGGGTCGCTTTTGGGGGAGCAAGGCCTTTTGGCGCCTGGCCGCCGTGCTCGGCCTGCTCGTGTTGGTCGGCTCTGGCGTCCTCGTAGAGCTCGTGCAGACCCGGCAGGCCGACCGTCCGGAGGACCTCGTGACATTGCTGGACCTGGGCAATCAGGCGTACGACCTGGGCATCACCGCCTGGCAGGGCGGAGATACTGCCCAGGCGGCGCGCCTTTTCCGGGAGGCCGGCGGCTACTATGCGCGGGCCCTCGCCTTGCAGCCGGCCGATGCGGACATCCGCACCTATTTGGCCGAAGCCCTTTTCTATCAGGGGGAGTTGGAAGGCGACCGGAGGCTCATCGAGCAGGCGCGTCAGGAGCTGGCCCAGGTGCTGGCCCAGGCACCCGACAAACCAGAGGCGTGGCTTCTCCTCGGGTATGTGCTGCAAAGCCTGGGAGACCGAGAAGGGGCGCAAGCGGCCTGGAAGCGGGTGGTCGAGGTGGCTCCCGGGACGGCGCAGGCCAGGGAAGCCCAGCAGCGCCTGGCGGAATCCGGTGAGCCGTGAGGGCACCCAGGGCGGGGATCCCCTACGTCTTTTGCCATAGGGCTGGTTTCCTGTGCGCATCCTGGGTTGGTTGCTGCAGCGTCTTTACCAGGAATTCGCCTGGGCCTACGATGGGGTCGCGTGGCTCGTCTCTTTGGGCCGGTGGACGGCCTGGGGAGAGGCGGTGCTTCCTTTTCTGAAAGGGGAGCGGGTGTTGGAGGTGGGCTGCGGGACGGGGCGGCTGCTCGCCCGGCTGATGCAGGACCGGCAAGCCTGGGGTATCGATCCTTCTTCCGCGATGCTGCGGCGAGCACGGCGCCGGCTGCGCCGGCAGGGACTTCCCCGCTTGTGCCGGGCGTGCGCGCAGGCACTGCCGTTTCCTGGCGGCACTTTCGATACCGTGGTCAGCGTGTTTCCCACGGCGTATCTGTACGATCCCGCGTGTTGGGCCGAGTTCCGTCGGGTGCTGGCACCAGGCGGACGCGTGCTCGTCGTGCATTCGGTGCAGCCGGCCGGCGTAGTCCCCTTGCGTCTGGCCGCCCGGTGGCTGAACGGCTCCTCCTCGGGGCGGGAGTTCCCGACGGCCGCCTTTCGAGTTTCACAACTGCTGCTCCAGCAGCGCGGAGATCAGGTGCAGCTCTATGTCGCGGAGTGCGGGGATGGCGCCGACGTGGGATGAGGAACTAGCGCTGTGGGCGCGCGGGTTGGTCCCCGTGGCTGGGGTGGACGAGGTGGGGCGCGGTTGTTGGGCCGGCCCGGTGGTAGCCGCAGCGGTAATCCTTCCAGTAGAGCGTCTGTGCCGCGATCCCCTCGCACTTCCGGGGATCGACGACTCCAAACAGCTGACCGCTTCCCGGCGCAGACAGCTGGCGCAGCGGATCGTCGAGGTGGCCGAGGGCGTGGGGATCGGGGTCGTCTCTCCGGTGCTTGTCGATGCCCTGGGCATTGTCCGAGCGACCCGGCTTGCCATGCGGCAAGCGATCGGCCGGTTGCCCATCGCGCCACGCGCCCTGCTCCTGGACGCGCTAGTGCTTCCGGAACTCGCGATCCCGCAGCGTGCGCTCGTCCACGGCGATGCCCGGGCGGTTTCGATCGCTGCGGCTTCCATCGTGGCCAAGGTCTACCGTGACCGGCTGATGACCGCCTGGGCTGCGATCTATCCCCAATACGGCTTTGAGCAACACAAGGGGTACGGCACGCCCAGGCACCGGCTGGCGCTCCTCCGTTGGGGGCCGTGCCCGCTGCACCGTCGCTCCTTTGCCCCCGTTGCCCGTCTCCTTGCTGTCCCACCGGGTGTGGTATAATGGGCGCGACTTGCCCCGGAGGCAGCGATGGAAGAGCGGATCGTCTCTCCAAGGGCGCGTGAAGAAGAACGGCAGGCCGAGCACACGTTGCGGCCGCAGCGGTTGAGCGAGCTCTACGGGCAGGAAAAGGTGCTTTCCAACCTGCGCGTAGCGATTGCTGCGGCCAAGGCGCGTGGAGAAACGCTCGACCACATCCTCTTCTACGGCCCCCCGGGACTAGGGAAAACCACCCTGGCGCACGTGATCGCCAACGAGATGGGGGTAGCGATCCGGGTGACCGCAGGGCCGGCGATCGAGCGCGCGGGAGACCTGGCCGCGATCCTGACCAACCTGCAACGCGGGGATATCCTCTTCATCGACGAGGTGCATCGCTTGAATCGGGCGGTGGAAGAGGTGCTCTACCCGGCGATGGAGGATTTTGCCCTGGACCTGGTTGTGGGGAAAGGGCCAGGTGCCCGTACGCTCCGCCTGCGCCTGCCCCCGTTCACCCTCATTGGAGCGACCACCCGCCTGGCGTTGCTCACCTCTCCCCTGCGGGACCGCTTCGGGGCAACTTTCCGGCTCGACTTTTACAGCCTCGACGCGATGGAGCAAATCGTGCGCCGCTCGGCGCGCATCCTGGGCGTGGCGATCGATGAAAGCGGGATACGGGAGATCGCCCGACGCTCCCGTGGCACGCCACGGGTCGCCAACCGGCTGCTCAAGCGGGTGCGCGACTATGCCCAGGTGATGGCCGACGGTGTAATCACCGCTGAGGTGGCTTGCGCGGCGATGCGCATGTTGGAGGTGGACGAACTGGGCCTGGACGAAGTGGACCGCCGCGTGCTACGCACGATCATCGAAAAGTTCGACGGCGGGCCGGTGGGGCTCGCGACCATCGCGGCCGCGACCTCGGAGGAGGTGGACACGGTGGAGGATGTGTACGAGCCTTATCTCTTGCAGCTCGGCTTCCTCCAGCGCACCCCCCGTGGGCGCGTGGCCACGCGCTTGGCTTACGAGCACCTGGGCCTGCCATACCCCGAGGAACGGTTCGAGGCCCAGCAGCGCACCCTCTGGTAAGGGAGGGAGTCGATGTCCCAGACCCGGCGCGAGAGAGCCATCGTCTACGACGCGGCCGGCCGGAAGCTTTCTCCCTGCCCGGTGGAACGTGCGTGGGCGTTGCTTGCTGCGGGAAACGCGGAGCTGCTTTCCCAGGAGCCGCTAACGATTCGCCTCCGACGCGAAGTGGTGCGCCCGGAGCGCGTGCTCCCACTGGAACCGCGTGCGGAGGGGAAACGCCTTCTCTTGCACGTGTGTTGCGGTCCCTGCGCGACCTACCCGGTCCAGCGGCTGCGAGCGGAGGGCTTTGCGGTGACCGCCTTCTGGTACAATCCGAACATCCACCCCTACACGGAGCACGAACGCCGGCGGGAAGCGCTCTGGCAACTGGCGCGGGCCGTCGAGTTGGCGGTTGTGGACCAGGAGGGCTACGACCTCGTGGCCTTCTTCCGCGGGGTGTGCGGCCATGAGGCCTTTGGCGAGCGCTGTGCCATCTGCTACCGGCTTCGCCTCGAGCGCACAGCTCAGGTTGCTCGCGAGCATGGCTTCGACGCTTTCTCCACAACCCTCCTGGTGAGCATCCACCAAGACGAAGCGGCCATCCGCAGGGTGGGGGAGGAAACCGCCGCTGCATACGGCGTGGCCTTTCACTACGAGCCTTTCCGCCGCGGCTGGGCCGAGCGCGGCCGGCTGGCGAAGGCTTATGGCCTCTACCGGCAAGATTACTGCGGCTGCGTGTTCAGCGAGTGGGAAAGGCACCAGCCGAAGGACCCGTCTGCGGCAAGCCACCAGCGCTCGCCCGGCCAGGCGCTGACCTAAGGCAGGCTTCGGTGGAACTGGACGCCCTGGAACAAACGGTTGCGCGAGTCGTACAGGCCTTGCATAGAGAAGGCACCCCGGGCTTTTTCGTGGGCGGGTGCGTGCGAGACCTCTTGCTTGGCCGGCCCCTGCATGACCTGGATCTCGTGGTCGCGGGCGATGCGCTGGGTGTGGGCCGGCGGCTGGCGCGGGTGCTCGGTGGCTCCTTTGTGCTCCTGGACGAGGAGAACGCGATCGTGCGCATCGTCCTTCCGGGCGACGGCGATGTGCCCCGCCGCACGGTGGATGTAGCTGCGTTGCGCGGTGGCGATCTCCGGAGCGACTTGGCTGCGCGCGACCTCACGATCAACGCTATGGCCCTCCCACTCGAAACGCTTGAAGCAGCGCTGCGCGGCAAGCCCGTGGTGGAGCAGCTGATTGATCCTTTCGGGGGAAGGGAGGATCTGGAGCGGGGCTGTATCCGCGCGCTCGGCCGGCAGGCGCTGTTCGACGATCCCTTGCGCACGTTACGCGTGGTTCGGCTAGCTGCGGAGCTCGGCTTTGCGGTCGACGCGGATACTGCCCGGTGGACGGCGGAGGCCGCGCCCGAGTTGGCGCGGGTCTCCTGGGAACGCATCCGCGACGAGATCGCCCGCCTGTTGCTCTGTCGGGGTGCGGGGCGCTACCTTCCGTTGCTCGACAGGTACGGGCTCCTGCCCGTGGTGCTGCCGGAGGTGGAGCAGGCGCGGAACACACCCGGGCTGGAGCACCTGTGGGAACTGGTGCTCTCCCTGGAAGCGTTGGTCGCGCAGTTGGCGGGCGAGGCGAAGGAGGACAGGCGGCTGGCACTGCTCCTGGAGATCCCCGACCGCGACGCGCTTCGGCGTCGCCTGGAGATGCGGCTCTGCGACGAGCGTACGGTGCTCGTCATCCTCAAACTCGCTGCCCTGCTGCACCACGCGCAACCGCCGCGGGAACTCTCCCGGCGCGTGGGACGCCGGTTACGTCTGAGCGACCGGGAGGTCCGCGCCTTGGTGACCGCGGTGGAACGGCCGGAGGCCGATCGGCTCTGGGAAGGAGAGGCGCTTTCCTTGCGTGCCGTCTATCGGTTCTACCGGGCTTGCGGCGCGATTGCCGAGGGGGTACTGCTCCTGGCCCTGGTCGACCGGCTGGCGCATGGAAAAGCGGCGCCTGACCACGCGACTGTGCGTGCGGAAGAAGTGCTGCGCATTGCGTGCGAAGGCCGCGAACGCGTGATCGACCCTCCGCAACTCCTCGATGGGCATACGCTCATCGCGGCGCTGGAACTCGAACCGGGGCCGTGGGTAGGCCGATTGCTCGAAGGCATCCGGGAGGCGCAGGCAGCCGGCGAGGTGAGTACCCTGGAAGAAGCCCTGGCCTGGGCCAGGGCTGCCTGGGAGCAGTGGGAGCGCGCCGGTTCTAGAGCGGAATGACCGTGCCGCAGTATTCGCAGGTAATACTCCGCATGCCGCGCACGATCTCCGTGGTCAGGGCTGCGCTGCACGTCGGGCAGCGGGTTGGAAGCTGACGGGGCGGCTCTGCTCGTTCGGGTGCCGGCCCCACCCGGTCTTCAGCGATATCTCCGCTTTGGATACGCCCGATCAGCGCCTGGCACGCTTCCGAGTCCCCTTTGAGCACAAAGCGGGCACGCGAGACCGGTGCGGGAGCGGACAGGGCCAGTTCGAGCAGCTCTTTCTTCCACAGCAGGGCCCCACGCTCGTTCGCCTCCGCTCGCTGCACGGAGCCAATCGGGAGATCGAGCAGCAGGCGTTGTACCCGCTCCTTCTCCGTAGGGATGAAAAGGAGCTTCTTTTTCGTCACCTCCTCCTTTTGCTCGAAGAGGAGGCGCTGGTCCGTGAGGTAAAGGATCCCCTGGGGGCCATCCTGCTGGCCCTCCGTGAGGTATTGCGCCTCCAGCGCCTCCACCAGGTTTTCGTCCGGACGCAGGCGGAAGGTCGCGGCAGCCACCTGATCGAGCATCCAGCGCAGGCTCTGAACGAGGCGCTCCATCTGGTGGACCTTTTCTTCCGCTGCCGCATAGAGGCGCTTGAGGCCTTCGTAAGCGCTGCTGACACGCCCTTCAAGGAGCGCGAGCTCTCGTTCCAGAACGTCCAGCTGTTGCGGGTCTGGGCGCACAGGGAGCGCCGTCAGGCGTCGCTGGAGGGCATCCACGCCTTGTAAGAGCAGCTGCCCCTGCGTGGCCGCCTCGGCTTCCACCTTCTGGCCGAGATCCTGCCATTGCTTCTGTAGCGCCTCCGCTTCCTGTTCCAGGCCCGCCCGGTAGGCGTAGCCCAGGCGCCGGATTTCCGCTACCGCAGCAGGGAATCCGGCAACGATTCCTTCGAGGCGCACCAGTGCGCCCCGCACATCGGAGAGTCCGGCGCGGTTGCGCAGTTCTGCCAGCCGCCGCTGGAGCGAGGCGATGCGCTCCGCCGCCGAGGCCTCGCTGCCTCCAGGAGGGGTCGACGCTGGCGGCACCTGCCCCGGGGGGCCCCCGCTTTGCGACAGGCGTCCTCCGATGCCCGAGGGAACCTTCTGTGATCCCCTGATGCCTGTTTCTTCGCTCACCTTACGCTCCTTTTCTCCGGTCGGGACGCCGCAGTGCACGAGAAGCCTCGTACGTGTCCCCATTCTCTTGGTCCTCGTACCGCGCCTTTTCCAGGGCTCGGAAGATCACCGCACCCAGCCGAACGGCCAGGTAGACCACCCCGGCAGCTGCCAGGAACAGCCCAAGGACGCCCAGCACGAAGATGGCCAGATGGATCATTCGATTCTCAACGCCTGTCGGAGCCGTTCCTCCGACGGTTCGACCAGGATTGTTCCATCGGGGAAAACGATCGTTGGCACACTCCGGAAACCGTGGTTCACCTGCTCGACAAAGCGCGCGGCCTCCACGTCCTGGTCAATGTCGATCCAGCGGTAAGGGATCTGGTGTTGATCCAGCAACCCGCGGCGACGCTGGCACATGCCACACCACGTGGTCCCATAGAACAGGATCTCGTTTTGCTCCAAGGCTTACCTCCACAGCGTTCCGAAGGACAGACCACAGCGCTATTTGCCCGGACTGGCTCTTCCGCTGTCCCGACCGCTTCCCCAGGCCCACGCAAGATCCCCCGAGGGCTTGCTGAACGTGGACCCAAACTATTGCTCAGCCAGCACGATCACGCGGTCCTCTTCCTGGAAGGTGACCGGGCGCGACTTGTCGGGGTTGAGCACCACGCCGTAAAAGCGGGCAGGATCTTGCGATAGCGCTCGTAGCCGATAGCCAAGGGCGACCTCGCCGCGCTGCCGTGCCGCCTCCACCACGGTATAAAAGCTCAGCGGCTCGTTCAGCCGGACGTACTGGCCGGCCGGCTTCAGGTAGATCTCTGAACCCTCAGGATCGAAGAGATCGGCAAACACCGCGTTCAGCCTCTTGTTTTCTGAGACCTGGGCCAGCATCAGGCTGATGAGGCGTTCGCTCACGATGAAATCGTCCGCCCGGGTAACCTCCGCCAGGTTGCGGTTCCGCTCGTCGAGTATTTCGCTCACGATGGAGAACGGGTGGCCGTATTGCTCCGAGATTTCCCGCAGATGGAGCAACGTGATCAGGGTACGCGCATCCGCTCGCTGGCGGTCCTGGTCGCAATCGCAGAGGATGACCACATGGTGGTAGCTTTCGACCCCCAAACGGTCCAACAGCCGCCGGTCAGTCGTGTCGCCGTGGAGGAAAGAGACTTTCTGTCGGCGCAGCCCGGTACCGTAACTCGCGAGCGCCTCCTCTACACCCGCGCAGCCGGCCACGATGGTCAGCTCCGAGCCCGGCGCCACGTACCGTTCGAGCTCGTTGACCAGGAAGGGAGCCCGCTGGTTCCAACCCAGGAGGAGCGTTCGCTCTGGTTGAGGGGGTGTGGAGCGTGCCGGCTGGATCGCGTCATATTGGATCCCGAGATCCCGCAGCCCCGAAAGGCGCACCGTGTCATCGTCCTCGGAGATGGCGATCACCTGGTCGCCCGGACCGATGCGGGTGTCCATGGGTGGGTTCAAGCGTACCCGGCCGTCCAGAACCAAGCCCATCACTGCGGAATCCTCGTATGCCAGGAGCGCTTCGCCGAACGTCTGGCCCACGAGGGCGGGCTCCTCACAGAAATAGATTTCGTCGCCGGCAAAGTCGAGCAGTTCGGAGTAGACCACCGACAACCCCGATTGGCGGCAGGTCTGGGCGATGATCCGGGCAATCAGTTCCGAACTTAAGAGAAACTCTGCCTCTCCCCGCCCGGCCAGAGTAGCGGCGCTCAGGTTCCTGGGATCGCGGATTTCGGCTACGATATGGTAAGGCCGCGGCTTCCGGTGGCGGTTGTTGGTCACCGCAAGCAACGTCTTGATCACGTCGGTGTCCGCATCGGTCCCCGGGGCAGCCAGAATGACGATCGCGCGCGCTTCGTTCAGGCCGACGATCTCCAGATCGTTCATCTCCAGGGGATTGCCGCGCCGGCACACGATCCGCGTGCGGCCCGTTCGCCCGACCAGGCTGCGGATCTCGTCCTCCATCTGCACCTTATCCCGATCGGCCAGGATGGCGATGCACGAACGGCGGCGATTGGCATTGGCGGTTACGAGCTCCGATATGAGGGTGAAGATCTGGGGAGACCAACCGAGGATGACGGTATGGTCGCGCTCGATCACGCGGGAGCGCCCCTTGCGCAGCTCTTCGAGCTTGCTTTCCAGGCCCGTGGTGAGGATGCCGATGAGTGTGCTCACGACGAATACGCCGCCGAGGGTCACCACGAACATCGCCAGGAGGAAGGGCCAGGGGCCGGTATCGCCGCCCATGGTGCCGGCATCGAGGGTGCGCATCAAGCTCATCCAGGCGATCTCGGCCAACGTGGGACGGCCGGGAGCGAGACCCATACCCCATACGAGCAGGGAGACGATCAGGATCAACCCCAAAGCGAGCAACGCCAACCAGCCGATGAGGGCGAGCGGGCCTCCGGAAAAGGTGTTGTCGAACGCGTAACGCACGCGGTCGATCCAGCGGTAGCGTTGCGCCACGGGAACCTCCTTCTGCTCTCTGCACCGGGATTATATCACCCCTGGGGGTTCCCTGGCAACCGTGGTTGCGTGGCCGGGGGCGATGTGGTACAATCCGGGCGCGCCGGGGGCGAGGATGGAATCGGTGCGCTGGGGGAACGTCCCCGGTGAATGGAAACCCGATGGAGCGTTTCGTCAACAAGGAGGTTGCGATGCCCCGCGATTTCCTCTCCGCCAGGGTTCGCGCGGTTCCTCCCTCTGGCATCCGCCGCTTCTTCGATATCATCGCTACGATGAAGGATGTCATCTCGCTCGGAGTCGGGGAGCCGGATTTCGTCACGCCGCCTCAGATCATCGCTGCGGGGGTGCGCTCTCTCCAGGAGGGCAAAACCGCGTATACTTCGAACTCGGGACTACAGGAGCTACGGGAAGCGCTGGCGGCGCATCTGGAGCGGCTTTACGGAGTGAGGTACGATCCGGAAACGGAGCTCCTGATCACGGTGGGGGTAAGCGAAGCGCTGGCCATTTCCCTCCTTGCGACGGTAGATCCCGGAGACGAGATCATCGTCCCCGAGCCCTGTTTCGTTTCCTATCGCCCCGGGGTCATCTTTGCCGGTGGCAGCCCGGTTACCGTGGCTACCCGGGCGGAGGACGGCTTTCAGCTGATGCCGGATCGGGTGGAGCGGGCGATCACCCCGCGGACGAAGGGCCTGCTCTTGGGCTATCCCAACAACCCAACCGGGGCGGTGATGGAACGGGCCGTCCTGGTCGAAATTGCCCGGCTTGCGGAGCGCTACGATCTGCTCGTTTACTCGGACGAGATCTACGATCGGCTGGTCTACGGGGTTGAACACACCTGCTTTGCTTCGCTGCCGGGGATGCGCGAGCGCACGGTGCTGCTGGGTGGTTTTTCCAAGTCGTACGCGATGACCGGCTGGCGGATTGGGTATGTCGCCGCGCCAGCCTCGATTGCGCGGGAGATCCGCAAGGTGCACCAGTACGCGATCATGTGTGCGCCCACACCCAGCCAGTACGCCGCTCTGGAAGCGCTCCGCAGCGGGGAAGAGGATGTGCAGCGGATGCGGGCGGCGTATGACCGACGGCGTCAGGTCATCGTGAAGGGGTTGAACGCCATCGGGCTCAGTTGTGTTGAGCCGCGTGGGGCTTTTTACGCCTTTCCATCCATCGCCTGCACCGGGATGTCAAGCGAGGAGTTCTCGGAGAAGCTGCTCTTTGAGGAAAAGGTCGCGGTCGTTCCCGGGAACGCGTTTGGTGACTGTGGGATGGGGTTTGTGCGCTGCTGCTATGCGGCTTCGATGGAGGATATCGAGGAAGCGCTGCTTCGGATGGGGCGGTTTGTGGAAAAGTATGCCCGGTAGCGTGCGCCTGGGGAGCAGGAGGGCAGAATGACAGAGAGGTGCGCCTTCTGTGAAGCGGAAGCCAGCGATCGTTGCAACGTGTGTGGGAAGCCGCTCTGTGAGGCCCACGTCCGGCGTGCCCTCCCCTACCTGCGGCTGGGGGAGTTCTTGCGGACAGTGTGGCATACCCTTCTGCGCGCGCCGGGGACGCTGCTGGCGGTGTTGACGGAGGAAGGGGAAGAGGAACCGTTCTGCCCCGAGTGTCTGCAAGCCAACGCCCGACGACGCAGCCAGGAGCAGCGCAAGTTCCTTTTCCTGGTGCTGGGTGTTTTGGTGCTGATCGCGGCGATCATGTACCTTCTGGTGCGTTGAGTGGCTCAGGGAGCAACCGACTGAAGTTGCGCAGGCCGGCAGGTTACGGTAAAATAAGTCCCACAGGGTGCGTTCGTGGGGGTAGCGGGCCTGGAGGTAGTCCTCCTGCTGTGGTGGGCGTTTGTTGCCCCAGTAGCTCATCTGGATAGAGCGGCTGCCTTCTAAGCAGCGGGTTGGGGGTTCGAATCCCTCCTGGGGCATAGGAAAGCTGGCTGCAGGGGTCAGCGTTTGGAGCGGGCGCCCGGATTCGATCCGGCGCCCTGTCGTGTGGAGAGCCAAGATGCCGATTCGGGCGATCATCAGCGATTTCGGTGGAGTGCTCGTGCGCACCGTCGATGGCAGCGGGCGGGCGCTGTGGGAGGAGCGCCTGTGTCTCCCCCGGGGCTCCCTGGCCGGCCTTGTGTTCGAATCGGAGGTTTCCATGCGCGCGATGCGCGGCCAGGCCACCGAGCAGGAGGTCTGGGCGGATGTCGCCCGCCGTTTCCACCTGTCCCCGGATGAACTGCTTGCTTTTCGGCATGACTTCTGGCGGGGGGACCGGTTGGACGAGCAACTGCTGGACTTTTTTGCTGGCCTGCGGCCTCGCTACCGCACGGCCATCCTGAGCAATGCCTGGGACGGCGCACGCCGGGTGTTCGAGCGGCTGGGGCTGCACCGGGCTTTCGACCTGATCATCATCTCCGCGGAAGAAGGGGTAGCCAAACCGGATGCACCGATTTACCGGCTGGCGGCAGAGCGGCTGGGGGTACGCCCCGAGGAAGCCATCCTGATCGACGACCTGCCGGCCAACGTGGCAGGCGCCCGGGCGGCGGGGATGCACGCGGTGCACTTCCAGGATCCCGACCAGGCGGTTGGGGAGCTCCAAGAATGCCTGGCGATTTGTCAGGGAAGCGACCCTGTGGTATAATTTTCGCGTTTTCCGGACAATTCCCCTGGGACGTGCGGACCCGGGCGGAAATAAGCGTGCACGGAGGCAAGGTGAGATGCCCGAATTTCGGACGACCGAGGCTGTAGAGCAGCGTTACCTTAAGGAGAGCGTGCCGGACTTTCGGGTCGGCGATACGGTGCGGGTAAGCGTGCGTGTGGTCGAAGGCGACCGGGAGCGCATCCAGGACTTTGAGGGCGTCGTGATCCGCCGGCGTGGGCGCGGGATCAACGAGAGCTTTACCGTGCGACGCGTCGGGGCGCACGCGGTGGGAGTGGAACGGACATTCCTCCTACATTCGCCGCGCGTAGAGACGATCCGGGTGTTACGGCGGGGCAAGGTTCGGCGGGCCGTTCTGCACTACCTCCGCGGCCGTGCCGGCCGGTCCGCTCGCATCAAGGAACAGCGCTAGGTTCGATCGTCCATCCTCCTGCTGGCCGCCCTGCGGGAGGATGGTTGTCTTCCGGCAGGCAATCTTCCCTTTGGAGCCGGTGGGGAGGCCGGGCGTCCCCCTGGGACGGAGCCAAGCCGCGGAGAGCTCTACCGAGCTTCGGGTGCTGGCTTTGTTCGAAGAGGAGCCAACGCTGCCGGCTTTCAGGGGGCGTCCTGGCCGCTATGCCCCATCCGACGGTTCCTCGGCGGTTCCCTTCCGGGCTCGGCGCGGCTTGCGCTCTGCGGATGCTTCCGGCGTTGGTTCGGGCTTGGGCTGGGCGGAGGCCCTCCGGTCCCGGGAAGTGGGGCGTTCCTTGGAGGCGGGCCTTGCCCGCGGGGATTTCGCGACTTTCGCCCTTGTGTCGGGCTTGGAAGCCTTCCGCTCGCGGGAGACGGAGCGTCCTTCTTTGCCCGCAGGCACTTTGGCCTGGGCGGGGCGCGCGCCGGTGTCCGCTTGGTCCTTCGTCTTGGACCGCCGCCGCGCGGGCGCAACAGCCTCTACTTGGGCAGGAGTGGCCGCTGTTGCGGTTGTTCCTTTCGCCGACGTACCAAGAGTCCTTTGCTTGCGGTCCTTAGTTTCGGTCTCATCGACGGGCCGGGTCTTCCGCGGCGTGCGCGCTCCAGCGGTGCCGGATGGTGCCGGTGTGCGGCCCGGCACTGTTCCGCCTGGCCCCACGACGAGGGCGACCACGCGATCTCCTCGCTGGAGAGGCAGCGGATGTCCGCGAGCGGTGCGCCCCGTGCCGGGGATGTCCGAGGTGGGCCTGCGGAATACCGCACCGCTGGCAGTCACGCACAGAGCCCAATCTCCTTCCTGAACGACCCGGGCACACGCAACCCGATCTCCGCGCGCGAGCGTGATCACGCCCTTGCCCGCGCGTCTCTGTACGGGATACTCGGCCAGCGCGACCCGCTTGATACGCCCCTGGGCAGAGGCGACCAGTAGCTCGCTATCCGGAGTTCGACAGAGCTCCATCGCAACGGCCCGGTCGCCTGCCTCCAGGTCAATCCCTTTCACTCCCGAGGCACTTCGGCCCATCGGGCGCACCTCGGTCTGGGGGAAACGCAGCGCGCGTCCCGACTCCGTGACCAGGAGGATCTCTTCCGCACCCTTGGCCAGCTGCACGGAGACCAGGGAATCGCCCTCGTCGAGCGGGAAGGCCGCGGTCCCCTCCGCGCGGGCATTTCGGAACTCGGCCAGCGCTGTGCGCCTGACCCGGCCGCCACGGGTGGCCATCACCAGGTGAAGGGGGGCATCCCAGTCGTCCACGGATACCAGCCCCACGATGTGCTCCTGCGGCTCGATCCCGATCAGGTTGCTCAGCGGCAACCCCCGGCTATCTCGTTCGGCTTCCGGGAGCTGATGGGCCTTGAGCGCGTAGGCGCGGCCGCGCTCGCTGAAGAAAAGGATGTCCTCCCGGGTGTTGCATCGCAGGGCGTGGAGGACAGGGTCGGCTTCTCGTGCCCCGTCTTCTGCTCGACCGTCGCCGAAGAGCGCGCGCCGGCCGACTTCCAGCGCCATACGCTTCACGTACCCCCGTTCGGTTACTAGGACCCAGGCGGAAAGTTCGGGAACGAGGGCCTCTTCCGTGACCTCCGTCGTTTCTCCTTCGGCGATCCGGGTGCGACGGGGATCGCCGTAGCGCGCGCGCAGATTGTCCAGTTCCTCCTGGATGAGGGAAAGAACCTTACGCGGGTGGGCGAGGACGTCCTCCAATTCCCCGATCCGGCGGCGTACCTCCGCGTACTCCTCCTCGATCTTTTTCCGTTCTAGGGCGGCCAGCCGGCGCAGTTGCAGTTCCAAGATCGCCTGTGCCTGTACTTCCGTCAGGTGGAAGCGCTTCATCAGGTTCTGGCGGGCCGTATCGGCAGTTTGAGAACGCCGGATGGTCTCGATCACCGCGTCCAGGTGGTCGAGCGCGATGCGCAACCCTTCCAGGATATGGGCGCGCTGGCGCGCCTTTTCCAGGTCGTGGCGCGTGCGTCGCAGAATGACCTCTTGCCGGTGGGCAATGTAATGCTGGAGGAGGCGTTTGAGGGGGAGGACGCGCGGCTGGGTCCCGTCCACCAGGGCCAGGAGGTTCACCCCGAAGGTGATCTGCATCGGGGTCAGGCGGAAGAGCTGGGAAAGCACTGCTTTCGGATCGGCTTCCCGCTTGAGGGTGATCACGATGCGCATGCCGCTGCGATCCGACTCGTCCCGTAGGTCCGAGATGTCCGGGAGCCGTTCCTGCTTCACCAGTTCGGCGATGCGCTCGAGCAGGCGCGCCTTGTTCACCTGGTAGGGGAGCTCGGTGACGATGATGCTCACCCGCCCCCGGGTTGCTTCCTCAATGTGCGCACGGGCGCGTAGCACAAAGTGGCCCTTCCCGGTGCTGTAGGCCATGCGGATCCCTTCCTGGCCCAGGATGATGCCTCCGGTCGGGAAATCGGGACCGGGCAGGACGCGCATCAGTTCCTCAACCGAAGCCTCCGGGTTCTCGATCAGCAGGGAGATCGCGGCGCACAGCTCGTTCAGGTTATGTGGGGGGATGTTGGTGGCCATCCCGACGGCGATGCCTGAGGCACCATTCAGGAGGAGGTTTGGAAGCGCGGCTGGCAGCACCCGGGGTTCTTTCAGGGTGCCGTCAAAGTTGTCCACGAAATCGACGGTTTCCTTGTCGATGTCGGCCAGCATCTCCTCGGCGATCGGGGCCAGGCGGGCCTCGGTGTAGCGCATGGCGGCTGGGGCATCGCCGTCCACGCTACCGAGGTTCCCCTGTCCGTCCACCAGCGGGTAGCGCATGGTGAAATCCTGCGCCATGCGCACCATCGCCTCGTAGACGGCGGCGTCGCCGTGGGGATGGTAACGCCCGAGCGTGTCGCCGACGATGCGCGCGCTTTTCTTGTAGGGGGTGCTTGGGCGCAGCCCCAGTTCGTGCATCGTGTAGATCACACGCCGCTGCACCGGTTTGAGGCCGTCGCGCACGTCCGGCAGCGCCCGGGCGACGATGACGCTCATCGCATAGTCCAGGTAGGCGCTGCGCATTTCCTGAGTGATGTCGATCGGTTTGATGGTGCCGTATTCCATGGCCCCGCCTACATCTCCGGCTTTTCCGCCATGATAGCACAGGTGTTCGATTCTCTCAAGGGTGGCCCGTTGTTCGCATCATACCACGCCTGCCAGGGAACCGCAAGCCGGCTTCCTTGGGTCGTGCTGCAGGGCATAGGCAGTCCCGCGAACGGCCCGAACGGAGGGGTTGGCCGAGGCGAATCTCTGCCAGCGGGCTTGCGCCGGGTGCGAACCGCACGTCAGTTCCACCGCGGCTTGACGGGGCTGTAGCCCCATGTTACGATGCCCACACGCTGGAGGAGTGTCGTGCGCTATCAAGTGGACCCCGAGGATTTCCAGGTCGAGGAGATCATCCGTGTGCCCCAGGGGGAAGGCCCGTATACGATCTACCGGGTACGCAAGCGGGGCCGCACCACGCTCGAGGTCCAGGCGGAATTGGCTTCTGCGCTGGGCCGCCCTCTCTCACAGGTGCATTTCCCCGCCCTGAAGGATCGGCGTTCGGTGGCCACCCAATATGCCGCGGTACAGGGGGAAGGACCGGCCGCCCTCAAAGGCGACGGCTGGTCCGCCCGGCGTCTGGGCACGTCTCCCCGGCCGCTCCACCCACGCGACCTCCGGGGGAACCGCTTTACGGTGATCCTGCGAAACCTTGCTGACGAGGAGATCGCGGGGGTCGCTGCGCGCCTGAAGGAGCTTTCCCTCTTTGGCTTTCCCAACTATTTCGATGCCCAGCGTTTCGGCTCCCGAACGCCCGGCGCCGAATGGGTCGGCAAGCGCATCCTGCGCGGCGATGCGGAGGGAGCGCTGCGGGCGCATTTCTGCGAACCGATGGCCGGAGATCCGCAAGAGCTGCTCCGCTTCAAGGCCCAGGCTGCGCATCTCTGGGGCGATTGGGAGGGTCTGCTGGAAATCGTCCCACGGCTGTCCAACTTGCGCAGCGTGCTCGTCTTCCTGCGGGATCATCCGGAAGCCTTCCGCAAGGCGCTGAACCTGGTGACTCCCCGCATCCTCTCGTTGTACCTGGCCGCTTACCAGAGCCTGCTGTGGAACCGGCTGGCCGGGCGCCTGATCCGTCAGGAGATGGGTTCCGACACGCCCCTGGAAGAACTGGAGATCGCGGGAGAACGGCTCCCCGTTTACCGGCAACTGTCGGGGGCCTGCCTGGCGCGCTGGCGGAAGCGGAGCCTCCCCCTGGCACACCACCGCCTGGCGCTCGATCCTTCGGCGTCTTCCCTGTACGCGCCCCTTCTGGCCGAAGAGGGACTTTCCTGGTCCGACCTGAAGCCGCGTCTGCTGCGCCGAGCGTATCTGGGAGCGGGCACAAGAAGGCTTTTGGCCTTTCCCGACCAGGTCGCGATCCTCCAGGCTTCCGCCGATAAGCGCTTCCCCGGCCGGTGGTGCCTGGGGATCCGTTTCCTGCTTTCCCCCGGTACGTACGCCACCCTCCTGTTGCGGCTGCTTGGGGCGGGCATCTGGGAGGAGTCCTGAGCAAACCTGGTGCAACAGCTCCGCAGGCGAAAGGCTGGGTCGCCTATGGTTCGCCACACGGGCGGATACGCTCGGGCCATCCGGCGACTTTTGTCGCAGACAGCACGGCCTTCTCATGCTAGACTGGTAGCCAGAACGGACAGGAGGCTACCGATGAGTGAGTATATCCGCAACTCGGAACAGCGCAAGGAAATCCTCAAGCGCCTGATCCGCGAGCTCCACGAGGGGAAAAGCGTGGAGGAGGTCCGGGGCGAGTTTGCACGGCTCCTCCGGGACGCGGGCGCAAGCGAGATCGCCGCCGTGGAGCAGGCGTTGATCGCTGAGGGGTTACCGGAGAACGAGGTGAAGCGGCTGTGCGACGTGCACGTGGCCGTCTTCCGGGAGTCGCTGGAGGCGCAGCCTCGGCCGGAAGCGGTCCCCGGGCATCCTGTGCATACATTTCGGGCAGAGAACGAGGCGGTTGTTCCGGTGTTGGAGGAGCTCGGCCGCGCGCTAGATGCCCTAAAAGCGGGGCACAAGGCAGCGGAACTCGAGCGGGCGCGCCAGGCGCTGCGCCGTCTCCGGGAATACGAGAAACACTATCTGCGCAAGGAGAACCTTCTTTTCCCTTTCCTGGAAAAGCACGGTTTCTCGGGCCCTTCACGCGTGATGTGGGCCATCCACGATGACATCCGCGCCGCATGGAAGGCACTGGAAGCAGCGCTGACTGCCCCGATGGACGGTCCGGAGTTCGACCGACAACTCGACCGCGCGTTTCTTCCGCTCGAGAAGATGATCCGGGAGATGATCGTAAAGGAGGAGAATATCCTGTTCCCCACTTCGCTGGAAAAGCTGTCGCACGAGGAGTGGCTGGCGATCCGCGATCAGGAACCGACGATCGGCTACTGCTACGTGCAGCCTGGCGACCTCTGGCCGCCACATGCTGCCGAAACGGCTGTCTCTCCTGTCGTTGCCGAGCCGTCCGGGCCTCCCGAGGGGCTGATTCCCCTCCAGACCGGGGCGCTATCGCTGGCGGAGTTGAACCTGATCTTGCAGCATCTGCCGGTCGACCTGACCTTCGTGGACAAGGACGACCGGGTGCGTTTCTTCTCCCAGACCCGGGAGCGGATCTTTCCCCGCGCGGCGACGGTCATCGGGCGTAAGGTGCAGCAATGCCACCCGCCGGCGAGCATCCAGAAAGTCCAGCGGATCCTGGACGATTTCCGGGCCGGCCGACGGGATCGGGCCGAGTTCTGGATCCAGATGCAGGGCCGGTTCATCTACATCGTGTACTACGCTGTGCGGGACGAAAAGGGGGAATACCAGGGAACGCTGGAGGTGACCCAGGACATCGGCCGGCTGCGGGAACTCCAGGGGGAACGGCGCCTGCTGGAAGACTAGGGGGCAGGCGCCGCCCTTACCTATCCCGTGCCCCGCCGCAGGAGGGGACGCATGCCGTTCAACGTCACAAGGAGCGAGATCCCCACGTCGGCAAAGACCGCCATCCACAGGGTGGCCAACCCGGCCAACGCCAGTCCCAGGAACGCTACCTTAGCAAGGAGGGACAGGGCAACGTTCTGGCGGACGATCGACACCACCTGTTGGCTCAGCCGCAGCAGCTCGGGCAGGCCCCGAAGGTCGTCTCCCATGAGCGCCACATCCGCTGCTTCCAGAGCGATGTCGGACCCGGCAACCCCCATCGCGATGCCAACGGTAGCGCGCGCCAGTGCGGGGGCATCGTTCACCCCATCTCCCACCATCGCCACGCTGCCGTAGCGCGCCAGCAGGTCACCGACGGCCTCGACCTTCTGCTGCGGGAGGAGCTCCGCTCGGACCTCGTCCACACCGACTTCACGGGCGACCTGCTCGGCTACGGCCAGGCGGTCTCCGGTGAGCATAACAGTATGGCGCACCCCGGCACGCTTGAGGCCGGCGATCGCCTCAGAGGCTTCTTTCCGCACCGGGTCCGCGACGACCCCGTAGGCGCGCTGCCCACAGCAAAGGTCCTCTACCAGGATCGCCGTCCCTCCGCGCGCGGCGGCCCGCTCCACCTCCTGGCAGAACGGTTCCCCTTTTTCCTGATTGCCGTGCAAGTAGCTATGGCTACCCACTTTCACCGCGTGCCCGCCCACGCACCCTTTGATCCCCAGCCCAGCCTCGTTTTCCACTTCCTCGGCCGGCCCGTACCGCTCGGCTACTTGGAGCCGCTGAGCGGCTTCGATCACTGCTCCTGCCAGCGGGTGCCTCACCCGTCGCTCCAGCGCCGCAGCTTTCGCCAGGAGGTCCAGGCACTCCGGGCAATCCTCGGGCGGACAATCTGGAGCGTGGTTTGCGCAGCGCCCTTCGACGAGCCGGGGCTGGCCGGATGTCAGGGTGCCTGTCTTGTCGAAAGCGACCGCGCGCACCTCGGCCAAGCGCTCCAGGTACAAGGCTCCCTTGACCAGGATGCCGGCACGCGCTGCGGAAGCCAACCCGCTCACAACGGTCACCGGGGTTGAGAGGACCAGCGCGCAGGGGCAGGCAATGACCAGCAGCACCAGCGCGCGGTAGAGCCATTGCGTGGGCGTGCCCCACCCGAGCAGCGGGGGCACCACTGCAACGAGCAAGGCACCGACCACCACAGCGGGAGTGTACACACGGGCGAAACGGTCCACGAAACGCTCGCTTGGCGAGCGCTTTTCCTGTGCCTCCTGCACCAGACGGACCATGCGCGCAAGGGTGCTCTCTTTGGCCGGCCGGGTCACCACGATGGTCAGGGCACCGGAGCCGTTGATCGAGCCCGCGAATACCAGGTCTTCCCGCTCCTTGCGCACTGGGAGGCTTTCCCCGGTGATGGGCCCCTGGTCCACCTCGGACCGGCCCTCGACAATCTTTCCGTCAACCGGTATCCGCTCGCCCGGGCGCACCAGGACCCGGTCCCCGACGGCTAGCTGTTCTACGGGCACGTGCTCCTCCCCTTCGGGCGTCAGGCGCACCGCCTGGCGGGGGCTGAGCGCCGCCAGGGCCTGAATTGCCCCGCGGGCGCGCTCCATCGTGAGCGCTTCCAGGAGTTCCCCCAGCGAGAAGAGGAACAGGACCACCGCTCCTTCGGCGTACTCGCCGATCGCCAAGGCCCCGAGCGCGGCAACGATCATCAGGACGTTCATGTCGGGCCGATGAGTGTTGCGGAGCACGGCCCACCCTTTACGAGCGATCGGGACGCCGCTCAGCGCTGTGGCGGCGATCAGCAGGCCCTGGTTTGCCCAAGCTGGGGCGCCGAACGATCGCACGAGCAGCGCCGCCAGCAGGAGAAGCGCCACTGCCCCCGTAAACCACGCCTTGGGGTCACGCCGAAGGAAGCCCTGCCTGCCACCCCTTGCGGGCAAGGCCACCCGGTAGCCCATCTCTCGGGCCACCGCCTGCACCTGGGCAAGCACCGTCCGATCCGACGCCGCCGTGAGCCACATCCGCCCCGTGGCAAAAGAGACCTCCACCCGCTGCACGCCGGGCAGTCGTGCCACTGCTCCCTCCAGGTGCCGGGCACAGTCCACGCAATCCATCCCTTCCACCAGAAGCGTGTAGGTGCGCAAAGGTTCGCCGTTATCCGTCATGGCGCTTCTCCTGGGCGTGCTCAAGGGCATCGTGGAAAAGGGTGCGCACGTGATCGTCATCCAGGGCGTAAAAGGCGCGCTTTCCCCGGCGGCTGCGCCGTACCAGGCGCAGCGAGCGCAACAGCCCCAGCTGGTGCGAGACCGCGGACACGCTCATCCCCAAGCGCCTTGCGATTTCGCTAACGCACTGTTCGCGGTGCAACAGCAGCCCAAGGATACGCACCCGCGTAGGATCTGCCAGCACGCGGAACGTCCTTGCCACCTCTTCGGTCAGCGCGTCACTGAGCAGATTGGAATCCGATCGCATAAGGCACCCCATTATTTGAGCACTTGATCAAATGATACCACAAGCGTGGGGATCTTGCAAGCGGGCTTTTCGCGCGATGTTATGGCCCGGGCCGCGGCTTGTCTGCCTGTGCGAGCCTTCGCAGGAAGCGATCGAGTTCCGCAAGGACAGGAGTCCCTTCCTGGGGCCGGTCGCGCCCGTAGCGCTCGACCTGACGGCTCCAGCTGATGTGGAGGTGACGCCGCGCGCGGGTGATCCCTACGTAGAGGAGGCGGAGGCGCTCGGCAATTGTTTCCAGGCAGGCCTCTTTCGTAGCCTCGGCGGCGTCCGCAAGCGCACCCTGCTCGCCCATCAGTGCACGCATCCAGGCCTGCACGATCGCGGTTGGATTTCCCCCGGCCTCGGGATGGGTCCCCTGGAACGGATCGGAGAGCTCGTGTGGGACCCAGTAGCGGTCGATTCCCACCAGGCAGACGACATCCCACTCCAAGCCCTTGGCCCGGTGCTGCGTTGCCACGGTGATGCGACCGGGCTGCGGTTCGAACGCCAGGTCCTCGTCGCTCAGTCCGACAAAGCGTCGCCGTCCGGCGGCGATCCGCTCGAGTTCCCGAGCGAGCTCGGGGAGGCGCAATGCCGGGTCGGCCTCCTGGAGGTGGCGCAGGTGGGTGGCAATCTGTTGTGCGGTCGCGAGGTCGCCTGGCTGCGTGAGGACGCTAGCCGCGATCAAGAGCACCAGCTGGTCGACGGGGAGGGAAGCGGCCTGTGCGATGCGCCGGGCGAGGTCGAGGAACGGGGCAAGCATCGCCATCTCCGCGGGGCCCGCCCGGCCGGCCGGAAGCGCTGTCAGAGGATCTTCTCCCGGCTCTGGGAAAAGGAGCCGTTCCGGCGCCACGCAGCTGCTGAGCAGTCGGCTCAGCGCTGCCCGTTCCTGCTCTAGGGGAAGCCACCCGTGATCGACCAGGCGTTCGAAAGCGCGAGCGAGGGCCGACCGATCGATCGGTTGGGCCGCAAGTTGTAGCAGGCCCGCCAGCAAGCCAGCCACGCCGCGCGCCTGGGAGGAGCTCTCCAGGAGCTCATCGTGTGGGAGCCCCTGTTCTTTCAGCAGGGCGCTTACCCGGTAACCGAGTTCGTTGGTGGGTACCAGGATGGCCAGGGTCCGGGAGGGGAAACGCGCCCGGTAACGGGCAACCAGACGCACCATGGCTGGAAGCTCCTCCCGTTCCCGGTGTCCGTATCCACGCGCGTGAATGACGACGTTCCCGGGCTCGTCCGGCGGGTTGGGCTGCGGATCTTCCGGCGGGGAAGGTTCCATCCGCTGCAGGCGGAAAGCCCGTTCCCGTATCTCGGGAAGCGGATGCCGGCGGCAGGCCCACTCCACGAGGTGGTTCGCGAGCGCCATGATGCGGCGGGCGCATCGGCCGGTCTGGGCCATCGTGATCGTGTGCACCTCCGGACGTGACATAAAAGCGCGAAAATAGCGCGGGTGCGCAGCGGTAAAGGTGCTCGTAATGGCCTGGTTGGGGTCGCCTACACGTACCCAGTTCCCAGGCCGGCCAGCGAGCAAGGAGAGCAGTTCCTCCTGCAGGGGCACGCTGTCCTGGGCCTCGTCCTCCAGGATGAACGGCCAGCGCTCGCGCAGCCGTTCGAGCAGGTCCGGATGTTGTTCCAGGAGATCGACCGCCCGCCAGACCAGGTCGTCAAAGTCCAGGCCGCCGCTCGTTTCCACGTAGGACTGGTAGAGTGCATAGACCTCGAGCGCCAGATGCACCAACTCGGGCACCGGGTCTGGCCACGACTCCAGCCGCTCCAGGAGCTCCCGCGGCTTCCAGCGACGGTTCTTGGCCAGCGAGATCGCCGCCCGGGCCACTTCCAGCAGCCGTTCCCACCAATAAGCCCTTGCCTGAGCGGTGTCCTCAAGCAACCACCGTTCCCAGAATCCTGGGTGAGCCTGCAGCCATTGCTCGAGCGCCCGTTCCAGCAACGACTGGCTGGTGCGTTCGTCGAGCACAGCGAAGCCAGGGGCTACCCCGGCCAGCCCAGGCTGCTCCAGGACGATTTCCCGCGCCAGGCTGTGCAGGGTGCGCACCTTGTATCGCCCCCCGCGGACCCCGACCTCCTGCAGACGGAGCCCGATGCGCCGCGCCAGATGATCCACGGCCGAGTTCATGTAGGTGACCACGAGCACCGCGCTGCCTTCCGGGATTCCTGTTTCCAGGAGGCGTGCCGCGAGCGCGGCCAGCGTGACCGTCTTTCCGCTTCCTGGGACGGCGGAGACGGCCAGGTACCCTCCCCGATAGGCGAGCACCTGCTCCTGAGCCGGGCGTGGCTGGAACATCGTTCCCCCTTACGTTTCGAGGGTGTCCAACAGCGGTTCGAGGGCCCGCAGGAGGGGGCCGTCCTGGGGTTGTCCGGCCGTGCTCCACTCGCTCCAGGCGACCACGACGCCCTCGCGGCACCTTTCGCACAGCCCCTGGACGATGCGCGAGAGGGTCGCCTGCCGCGTGTAGTAGTCGGCGGCGTCGCTCCAGAGGGCTCCTGCCGGCCACCGCCGCGAAAGGACGTAAGGGTGGGTGAGCGGTTGCTGAGGGGGTTCCCACCAGTCGATGCTTCCCACATCCAACCAGAACTGCCGTCGCACGGCTCTGCCGGCGATGAGGTAGGAGTGTACCGGCGCCAGGATCACCCCGCCACCGGGTTCCTGGGGGATGGAGTACTGGGCGGTGACAATGCCCGAGCGCAGCGCCTCCAGGTGGGCCCGACCCGGGTCCGTGTCCGATGGGGCGAATACCGGAAAGACGCGACGAAAGCGGCGGCCAGCCTCCAGGAGCTGGGCGCAGGCCATCGCGCTGGCCGGGTCGCGCATCGCACGGGGGAGCAGGTGGCCCAGCAGCCGTGCCAGGAGGTACTCCCACGGCAGTGAAGCCGCGGGCTGCAATGCTTCCCAGCGTTCCCAGAACTCGCGGTAGCGTCCAAGGAGGCTGGAGCCCAAGCGCGTCGCCGCGCGGGGCCCAAGCCGCTCGGGTGGCCGCAGGCTCGCTGAGGCGGCATCGTACGCCCAGTCCACGAGGAGTGCCGCCCGAGCGGGATCCAGTCCGAGGGCCTGCCCCAGCGCCTCGGCAACGTCGAAGGGATGCGGGGGGAGAGCCCATTCCGGATGCAGGAGGCTGGCGAAGGTGAGCAAGGAGCGCGCGATGGGATCTTCGGCCGGCCGGCGGTAGCGACGCAACACAGAAAGCGGCACCTGGCGTGCGGCGCACTCCTGGGCCAGGGTGAAGCGGAGTACGCCATCCAGGTAAGGGGCCAGGACGGCGATTTCCTCTGGGGGGATGCCCTCCTCGTGCACCATTTGCGCCAGGCGCTCGGCCACGGCCGTGATCATCTCCCCGCGGTAGCGCCGAGCGATGGCCCCCAGCAGCGCTCCCGAGAGATGTTCGGGCCATGTCCCCCCCTGTCCCAGCCGGTACGCGATCGCGGCAGCAAGAGGAGCCGTAGGCCAGGGTGGCCGGTCGCACCGTAGGACGGTCCGGCATAGGCGCCGCAGGCTCAGCGCCCCTTCCGGGTCCGCGCCGAGCAGCGTACGGTAGCCGCCGCTTTCGTCGTACACCAGGAGCGCGGAATCGAGGCCGGGAAGGAGGCGTGCGATGAAATCGTGCGCCAGGGGGACGTTTTCCTCCACGTTGTCCGCGAGGAGGTGGCGGTACCGTTCCTGGAAATAGCGCCAAAAGAGTGGGTGTTCCAGGAGCAGGCGGAAAGCTTCCAGCGTGAGCGAAAGGTCGAGCAGCCCGCGCTCGAGGCACTCCTCGCGGAACTGTTCGCAGCACTCCTGTGCTTGCTGGTAGAGAAGCAATCGCTCCGGAGGCCCGCTCCAGGCGTTGCTCAGGCGCACGACCACATCGGCCAGCGGGTAGCCGTTCAGAGCAGGCTTGTTCAGGTTGTCCAGGAGCTGGGAAAGGAGTCGCTGGGGGTGAAGGTGGAGCCCCTCGAAGTATCCCCGGTCGAGGAAAGGGCGGATGACCTGCGCGAGCAGGTATTGGGCAAGATCGTAAGGGAGGAAGATCGGCGGCCGTTCGGGGTGGGCGAACCCGGCCTGACGTGCGACGAGGGGCCAGAAGAGGGCGACCATGCGCTGCGCGAGGCTGTAGTAGGTATGGAGGGACAGTTCCCCGTAAGGGCCCAGTGGGATTCCCTGGAGGGCCTGCCGCAACCGCTCGACGGCCGGCCGGTCGGGGAGGAGCACCAGGATCGAATAGGCCGACACACCTTGCTGCAGCAGGTGTATCAGCCGGGCAAGCAGCGCTTGGCTCTTGCCGCAGCCCGTTGGTCCGGAAAGGAACACCGTGTTCCCCCCGCTCATGGGACCGTTGATAAGCAGTTGGTTGTCCAAAAGTCCTTCGAGCAGCACGGCGCTCCGTCCTGGGGACCATAGCTCCTCGAGCGGTAGTATAGCACGGCCACAGGGTGGCGGCAAGGAGGAACGCGCTGAGCGTTCGAGAAGCGGGGAGAACGATGGGGTCTCGCGCGCCACGGTGGTTGTTCCCTCGTTGCTCCTATGGTATACTGAAAAAACAGGCGAAGGCTCCAGGAGACGGGGTATGCGCCAGGTCGAGCAGTTGTTTCGCCTTCAGGAACTGGACGACCGGCTTGTCGCTGAAGCGACGTGGCTCCGGTCCTGTGTCGAGCGCCGTGCCGCGCTACAAGCGGCTCTGGCCGCCGCGAAGCAGGCGGTCGAAGCGCAGCGCATCGCCGTCCGCGATGCCGAACTCTCCCTGCGCAAGTCGGAGCGGGCGCTTGAGGAAGTCGAAAGACAGCTCCAGGAGGCCGAGGGGCGCCTTTACAGCGCCGCGGTCCATTCGCCGCGCGAAGCTGCTGCCCTGGAGGCACAGATCGAGCAACTCCGGGCCAGGAAGGGGCAACTGGAGGATGACGCGCTGAAGTGGATGCTTTCCCTGGACGAGATGCGGGAACGCCTCAAGCGCCTGGAGCAAGAAGCTGCGGTCATCATCCCAAACCACGAGGCCACCCTGGCAGCGCTGCAGGCCGAGGAAAGGGCCCACGAAGGGGAACGGCAGCGGCTGCTGGCCGAGCGGAGTGCGCAGACCGCTACCATTGCGCCGGCCGCCTTGCAACTGTACGAACAGCTCCGCGCTTCCCGTGGCCGGGCGGTCGCCCGGATCGAAGCGACGACCTGCTCGAACTGCCGCCTGGAAGTTGCGCTCCTGACCCGGAAGGCGGCGCAGGGAGAGAACCTGGTGCGTTGTGAGAACTGCGGTTGTATCCTTTATGGTTCTCCCTAAGGGAGGAACGCCCCAAGTGGACCAACGGTTGCCCGATCCCGAGTCGACCTTCCTACGGATGCTTCGCGACCGGATCGACCTGGTGCACGTTCCATTTACCGACCGGGGATCGCGTATCCTGTTCGCTCGTACCGCCGACCTGCCGCAATCCCCTTTCTGCATCCGCCTGGCCGAACGGTGGGTCAAGCAGGAGGCGCGCTACGGGGACTATCGCCACAGGCGGCCGATCGTGGATGGTTGGATGCCGATCGCGCCGAACGGGGAACCTCTGCCCACGGAGGTCACAAGCTACCCCCATTTGCTTGTCCTCTCCACGCCGCTAGGTCAGATCCACGTCTCGTTCCAGGACATGGAAACCTTGTATTTTCGGCTGCCGGAGTCTCCCATCGGCTTCCGCTTCCAGGTGCAGGCGGACACCGCCCAGCGGGACCGGCGGGGAGGCACCTTCCATGGGCCGCGGAATACTGCGTACACGTTCAATGTGCGCCTCCGGGAGAACCGGGTCGATCAGCAACCGGATGGCTGGTTCCAGGTTCACGTGGTGACGGAGGGCAGGCCCGGGGCTGCTATGGTACTGAACATTTCGCCCCGCCTGGGGTTCAATCGCACGGTTCCCCTTGCCGAGGGGGTCGTTGCCGCCGCGGCGAAGCGCTGGCACGAATGGTTTGCGGCCGCGCCGCCGGTGTTGCCGCGCTTCGAGCGGCAGTACTATTACGCATGGTGGGTGATGCGCGCAGGGCTCTTGAGCACTCGCTACTACATGACCCGTGAGGGGATGAGCCCCAGCAAGGTGCACTATGTGGGGGTGTGGAACTGGGACGCCTACTTTCACGCGTTGGCGTACCGGTACGTGGACATGCGCCTGGCCGAGGACCAGCTGCGGCTGCTCCTGGACCACCAGCGCGAGGACGGGATGATCCCCGACGCGGTCCACGACGAGGGAATCGTCACCCACCTGTCTGGTCCGGTGGATGCGGACGTGACCAAGCCCCCTCTGCTCGCCTGGACTGCCCTGAAGCTCTACGAGACCAGTGGCCACCTCGACTTCCTGGACGAAATCTACGAGCCCTTGGTCCGCTGGAACGAATGGTGGTTCTCCTTCAACGACGACGACCGGGACGGCCTCTGTCAGTACAACCATCCGTTCTCCTCTGGGCTGGACGACAGCCCCCTTTGGGATGAGGGGATGCCCGTGGAGGCGCCCGACCTGAACACCTACCTCTGCCTGCAGCAGGAGGCGCTGGCCGAGATCGCGTCCCAGATCGGCGAGCGGGAGGATGTGTCCCGGTGGCGCGAGGGGGCACAGCGGCTTGTCCACGGCATGATGGCACAGATGTGGGACGAAGGAGCCGGCCTCTTTTGGGCTCTCCGGCGTACGGAGTCGGGCGAAGTGCCCGTCCGCGTGGTCACCCCTTTTAGCCTCCTTCCGCTTTGGACGGGCCGGCTGCCACCGCGCGTGCAGCGCCGTCTGATTGCCCATCTGAGCGATGATCGCTCGTTCTGGACGCGCTACCCGATCCCGACGGTTGCCCGCTGCGATCCCCATTACGATCCCAACCAGATGTGGCGCGGGCCGACCTGGGTGAACATCAACTACCTGTTCATCGAAGCGCTCACGCGGGTGGGAGAAGTCCGGCTCGCGCGGGAACTCCGGGAACGTACCCTGGAGCTGGTGCTTCGGCACGGGGACATGTACGAGTACTATCACCCCGAAACCGGTGACCGTCCCCCGAAAGCGGCCCCAACCTTTGGCTGGACGGCGGCCGTGTTCATCGATCTGGCCATTCGGGCTACCCAAGAAGAAAAGGAGCGTCTATGACCCCATTCCTCCGTCTGATCTTCGCGCTCGCGTGCATCATCGCCGGTGCCAAGGCCGGCGGCTGGCTCGCCCGTAGGCTGCGCCAGCCCGCTGTGCTGGGAGAACTGCTCGTGGGCCTGGTCCTTGGGCCGAGCCTCCTGAACCTGCTCGGATGGCCCCTGCTCGTGGATCCGCATAACCCCCACCTCCTGGAGGAAACAGTCTACCAGCTGGCCGAGCTCGGGGTCGTATGCCTGATGTTCCTGGCGGGGCTCGAGATCGACCTGACAGAGATGCGGCGGGCCGGCCGGGTCTCTACCTTGGCCGGGGTGAGCGGAGTTCTATTCCCCCTTGCCCTCGGGGCGTTGGCGGCGCTGCCCTTTGGCTATTCCGGTCGTGCCGCGCTCTTTGTGGGGGTGATCTTGACCGCGACCAGCGTGAGCATCAGCGCTCAGACGCTTTTTGAGCTGGGCAAGATCCGAAGCCGGGAAGGGGTGGCGCTGCTTGGCGCTGCTGTAGTGGATGACGTGCTGGTGTTGTTGCTCCTTTCCGTGGTGACGGCCCTGGAGGGGGGGCAGAGCAGTGTCACCTCGATCCTGTGGATCGTCCTGCGGATGTTGCTCTACCTGGGAGGAGCCAGCGCGATCGGCTTCTTGCTCCTGCCGCGGCTTGCGGATTGGATCGATCGCCAACCGGTCGCGGAAGGGCTGGCTTCTCTGGTGCTGGTCACCGTGCTGGTCTTTTCCTGGTCGGCCGAGGCGTTCGGGGGGCTTGCGGCGATCACCGGGGCCTTCCTGGCGGGGGTCGGCTTCGGGAGGAGCCACTTGCGCGAGGAGATCGCCCGCCCGATGCACGCCATCACCTATGCCTTCCTGGTGCCGGTGTTCTTTGTGAGCATCGGGCTCAAGGCCAACGTTCGACTCTTGAGTCCGCAAGATCTGCTCTTCGCCCTGGTGCTGGTTGTGGCTGCGGTGGCGTCGAAAGTCTTGGGTTGTGGGCTCGGCGCGCGCCTGGGAGGCTTCGGAAATCGGGAGGCCTTCCGGGTGGGGCTGGGGATGATCAGCCGCGGCGAGGTGGGGTTGATCGTGGCCGCTGTGGGATTGCAGGCAGGTTTGATCGAGGCGGATGTCTTTGCCGTCGTCACCTTCATCGTGCTGATCACCACCCTGATCACCCCGATCCTGCTGCGGCTGGCTTTTCGAGCGAAGGAGGCAAGCTATGCCGAACCTGGTCGTGATCGTGATGCCGAACGTCGACAAGTGTCGGGCCGTCCTTGACGCCTGGGAACGGTGCGGTGTGTCCGGCGTTACGATCCTGGAAAGCATTGGGCTGCACAAGATCCGTGAGCTCTGGGGTCAGCGGGAGGATCTGCCGCTCTTCCCGTCGCTGCGCCACCTGATGGAGAGCGAGGAATACCACCACCGTACCGCCTTCGTGGTGGTGAACGATGACTTTGACCTGGACCGCCTGATCGCCGAGACCGAAGCTGCCGTGGGGGGCGACTTCGACGCGCCGAACAGTGGGATCCTCTTCGTGATCCCGGTGCCGCGGGCCTACGGGCTCTACCCCTACTGGAAGCGGGAGCCAAGGTGAAGGTTGCCATCCTGCATTATGCCGCGCCGCCGGTCGTCGGTGGCGTGGAGCAGACCATTGCTTTTCACGCGCGGGAGCTGGCCCGGGCCGGCCACCAGGTGCGGGTGCTGGCGGGCGATGGTTCCCCGTGGGATGATCGGGTAGAGGTTCGGATCCAACCCGAGGCCGCGACCCGCCACCCGGCTGTGCTGGCGGTGAAGCGGGAGCTGGACCGGGGCCGAGTCCCTTCGGGCTTTGACGATCTGCGCGTGCGGCTTCGGAAATGGCTTGCTGCGGAGCTGCACGGCGCCGATGCGTTGATCGCCCACAACGTGTTCACCCTGCACAAGCACCTTCCCCTGACAGCAGCGCTCCACGACTGGCTCCTCGATGCCGACGCCCGCGGCAGCTGCGCGGTGGTCCTGGGCTGGCACCACGACCTCGCGTGGGACATGCCCGGTTATCGCGGCGAGCTCCACCCCGGGTACCCGTGGGATCTCCTGCGCGTCCCCTGGCCGGGGGTGCGCCACGTCACGGTTTCAGCGGCACAACGAGAACGGCTGGCCCTGTTGTACGGGCTTGCGCCGGAGGCGATCGCGGTGGTTCCCCCGGGGGTCGATGCGGGTGCCTTCTTCCGGTGGACGCCCGCGACAGGCGAACTTGTGCGAGCGCTCCGGTTGCTCGAGGCCGGCCCGATTCTGCTGCTTCCGGCGCGCCTGACGCCGCGCAAGAACGTCGAATTGGCGCTCCAGATCCTCGCTGCCCTGCGTGAGACGAGCGCAGAGGATGCGCGCCTGATCGTCACTGGGCCCCCGGGGCCGCACAACCCCGCCAACCAGGCGTACCTGGAGCGCCTGCTCGCGCAGCGGAAACAACTGGGCCTGGAGGGCGTGGCCCACCTCCTCTACGAGATGGGGTTCACGCCCGATGAGGCGACGATGGCCGACCTCTACCAGCTGGCCGATTTCCTCCTCTTTCCCAGCACCCAGGAGGGGTTCGGGATTCCGCTCCTGGAGGCCGGCCTGGCGCGCCTGCCCGTGTTCTGCAGCGGCATCCCGCCACTTCGGGAGACGGGACAAGGCGACGTCGAATACTTTCCTACCGATGCCTCGCCGGAAGCCATCGCCGGTCGCATCTGGCAGCGGCTCTGCGACCCAGGGGGCGCTCGGCTGCGCTATCGGGTGCGCCGGGAGCACCTCTGGGAAACGATCGTCCGACGCAAGGTCATTCCCTTGCTGGAGGGTAGGTTGTGAGCGCGACCGAGGGAATACGGCCCTATCGCATTCTCCTGCCCTTACGGGAGACGGATTGCTGCGAAGAGCTGTTGGCGTTTGTCCGCGCATTGTTGCCCGAGACGAGCGGCGAAATCGTGCTCCAGGGGGTCGTCCTTTTGCCCGAGGGAGAGCCGATCAGCAGTGGGGCGGTACCTGCCCAGGCCTGCCGCCACGCGATGGCCGAGGCCACGGGCCGCTGTGGGGAAGAGCGCCTGACCATCCTCCCGCGCATCGCCGTCGGATATGAGGTGTGGAGCGAGGTGCGGAAAGCCTGTACGGAGCTGGAGGCCGACCTGCTTGTGGTCCCCTGGGATGGACCGGACCTTCCGGTGCTCGGCGTGCCGGTGGAGCAACTGCTGTCGCAGGCGCCTGCCGACCTGGTGCTCGTGTACGGCACGCGGCTCGCCGGGTGTCGGCGGATCCTGTTGCCCATGCGCGGCGGGCTCAACGCCGAACTGGCGCTCCACGTGGCCGGTGCGCTGGCGCGGGCCAGTGGGGCAGAGATCACCCTGCTGCATGCCGCCGATCCACGGGGTTTCCCACTGGAACTGCGTGGCCTCCGTAGACGGGAGCCGCGGATCACGCGCACCGTGGAGGCGAGCCGCGATCCGCTGTCCACGCTGCTAGAGGAAGCGCGGAGTCACGACGCGCTGATCCTGGGGGCTACACTCCGGGATCCGGAAACCGGCGCCATGACGCTCGGGCCAATCGCACGCCGCGTGCTGAGCGAAAGCGGGCTTCCGACGTTACTTGTGCGCTCCCGGCACCTGGCCCCATTGCCCCTCCCGGGCCAGCTGGCCCAGGTTACGCCGACCGCCCCTCAGGACATTTCGGATCTGGTGGATCGCTGGTTTGCGAGCAACACTTTCCATAGCAGCGAGTTTTCCGATCTGGAGCAACTGCTCCGCCTCAAGCAGGCGCGGGGGGTGACGATCAGCCTAGCCCTGCCGGCCCTGAACGAGGCGGCGACCATCCGCAACGTGATCACGACCCTCCGGGACGCCCTGATGGAACGGGTGCCGCTGCTGGACGAGATCGTGCTCATCGACAGCAACTCGACCGATGGCACCCGGGAGATCGCCGCTTCGCTAGGCATCCCAGTCTACATCCATCAGCATGTATTGGCTGAGGAAGTCGGTTGTTTTGCCGGGAAAGGGGAAGCGCTCTGGAAAAGCCTCTACGTCACCCGGGGCGACCTGATCGTGTGGGTCGATACGGACATCGTGAACATCCACCCCCGGTTCGTCTACGGGCTGCTGGGGCCACTGTTGCTGTGGGATTCGATCCAGTACGTCAAGGGCTTTTACCGCCGTCCGATCCGTGTGGACGGCCAACTGCGCGCCCACGGCGGCGGCCGAGTGACCGAACTCGTCGCCCGTCCCCTGCTCAACCTCTTTTTCCCCGAACTTTCTGGGGTCGTACAGCCCCTGGCGGGGGAGTATGCCGGCCGGCGGCAGGCGCTGGAACAGCTTCCTTTCTTTACCGGCTACGGGGTGGAAATCGGGCTGCTGATCGACGTCCTGGACCGCTTTGGGCTGGAAGCGATCGCCCAAGTCGATCTGGAGGAGCGCATCCATCGCAACCAGCCGTTGGTGAACTTGAGCCGCATGGCCTTTGCCATCCTCCAGGTCTTTATCTCCCGGCTCGAAGCGCGGAGCAAGGTGCGGCTGCTGGAGGAGATCCAGCGGAGCATGAAGCTGATCCGCTACGAGCCTGGGCGTTTCTTCCTGGAGGTAGAGCGGATCAGCGATGCGGAACGTCCGCCGATGATCACCGTGCCGGCCTACCGACGTGTGCGAGGGATCGGGTGACCCTGCTCTACCTGATTCGCCACGGCCGCACCGACTGGAACGACGCCGGCCGCCTGCAAGGCCAGTCCGACCCGCCCTTGAATGAGCTTGGGCGTCAGCAGGCGCGGAAAGCCGCATCAGCTCTGGAGAAAATCCCCTTCCAGGGGGTCTACTCGAGCGACCTGCGCCGTGCCCGGCAGACGGCCCAGGAGCTGGTGGAGCGTACCGGCTTGCCGTTGCGCTTCGACCGCCGTCTGCGGGAGATCGCCCTGGGTGACTGGGAAGGTTTGGCTGCAGTGGATATCGCCGCCCGCTGGCCGAACGAATGGCAGGTGTGGCTTCGGCATCCCTCGTTGGCCCGCCCTCCTGGCGGCGAGAGCCTTCCGGAGCTGGAGGCGCGCGTGCGGGCGGCCCTGGATGAGATCGCGGCGCGCCACGACGGACCGGTGGCCGTCTTTACGCATCTCTTGCCGATCGCGCTCCTGCGGTGCCGGGCGGCTGGCCGGCCGCTCGACCACATCTGGGATCTGCTTCCCGAGAACGCGACCTGGGAGGTGCTCCCGTGGCCGTTGTCCGGGTCTGCCCATTCCGCATAGATGGATCGGCCAAGAAGGGCTGGTGGGGATACCTCCAGCGCCAGGATGCCGAAGGGCTCGTGCTCCGCGCTCCGCTGCAGCACCCAGCCGACCTGGGCTATGTTACGTTCGCCCCCGAGGACACCATGGTCGAGCGCTACTGGTTCCGCCGCTGGTATAACATCTTTTCCCTGTACGATGCCGGGGGCGGGCTGAAAGGGTGGTATGCGAACCTCTGTACGCCGATCCATTTCGATGGGGAGTCGCTCCAATACACCGACCTGGAACTTGACCTCTGGGTCTGGCCGAACCGCAGCTACCTGGTGTTGGACGAAAGCGAATTCCGGTCGCTGGTCGTTCCGCGGTTGTCGGCCGAGGCGCTCGACCAGGTTCATGCCGCCTTCCAGGAGCTGCTTGCCGACGTGCAAGGGCCGGGGCGACTGTTCCGGGAACCGCCGGGGCTGTAGGCTGAGGCAAGCAGGCCAAGCGGGAACGCTTCCTTGAGGGGGCTTTCCCCAGAGATCATCGGTGGGCGTGGGGCTGGCGTTCGTCAGAGCGGTGGGCATACTGGAACCAAGAGCAAAGGCGGAGCTACAGCCCCAGGCGGTAGCGCAGGAACGAGAGCAAGGCCATCTCAACGACCGAAGCCAGGCTGGCCCAGAAGAGGGGCGGCCACGCTTCCCCTGAGCCTGGTAGTGTGTCCCGGCCGTGCAGCACGGTCAAGAGCCAAAGGAAATTGGCCGCCAGAAGGAGGAAGAGCATTCCCAGAAACGAGAGCGCGGCGAGTGGGCCGTATAGCGGGGCGAAGCCACTCCACAACAGTGCGGTTCCCAGCCCGGAGATTCCGAAGAGGGCCACCGCATCCCACGCACGGGGCAGGAGGGGCCGGTCCGGCCTCCGGGCGCGGAAGGAGAGGTTGACCGCCCACAGCAGGGGCACGCTCAGGAACGTCCCCAGCAGCATCCCGGTAGCCACCCGCAATAGATTATGAGGCGGGTAAACGCCGCTTTGGAACCAATCGACCCCGACCGAGTTGGCCACGTCCACGCCGAAGAGCCCCAGGATGACGAAGAAGACCTTCCAGAAGGAGCGGCGTGGCCGGCCGACCGCGAGCCACCGGCCACGCGACAGAAGGTACGCGACCCCCAGCAGGGCTCCCAGGTAGAGGCCGCTATCGCGGGCACAGAGGGGAAGGAAGTGTCCGCCGAAGGAGAGCAGGTGTCCTTCCCGTTGGGCGCAAAGGCCGTGCGCGGCTGCCCACAATTTCCCCTCCAGGGGCCAGGGAGCGGCCAGGAATGCAACCCCCAGCACTGCCCAGAAAGCGATGACCCCGCGGAGCGCCGCGCCCTGTCGCCGCTTGCGGCGCCGCCCTTCTACCTGGCGCATCGCCTCGCGCACGACGTGATCTTCCTGCCCGCTCACTGCCAATCCTCCTAAAGGGAAGCCAGCCAGCGCAGCTGCCCAAAAAAGACTGCCCAGGCGATGGCGATCAGGAGCAGCCCGCTGGCAATGGCGATAGCTTTGCGGAAGCGCATCGCCCGGCGCACCAGGGGGACCGCCCGTTCGACAAAGAGTCCAAGGGCAAGGAAAGGCAATCCCAGTCCCAGGGAGTAGAGGCCGAGGAGGTAGGTCATCAGCGTGGTGGATTCGCTTCCCAGGCTGAGGATTCCCGCCAGGGGAGCACCCACACACGGCGTCCAGCCCACGGCGAAGGTGATCCCAATGAGTCCCGAGGAAAGGTACCCCCACCTTCGGTCAACGCGCACCGGGAGGCGTCTTTCGCTATCGAAAGGCGCGATGCGAAGCACGCCCATCGTATGGAGCCCGAACAGCAGGAGGAACACCCCGGCGGCTTTCTGTACGAGTTCCAGGTAGGTCAGGGGTGGGGAATCCGGCCACGCCAGGAGGCGCGCTGGCCAGCCGGTAAGCCACGTGGCGGGGCCGGTCAGGAGGGCGAAAAGGAGGCCCAGGCGCGAGACGACCACCACGAAGATGAGGCTGAAGCCGAGCACGAATGCCAGGGTATGGAAAAAGGTCTCCCAGCGGCGGATCTCTCCGGCCGGCCGCACCGCCGTTCCGGTGAGGTATCCCAGGAAGGAGGGGACCAGGGGGAGCACACAAGGGGAGAAGAAGGAAAGCAGGCCGGCCCCGAGCGCGGCCAGCGACGCCAGCAGGAACGGTGCGCGTTGAAAGAATTCCCAATCCATCGGCAACTCCAGGTCAGGATCTGGCCCCATCCGCTCTGCTGCGGGCCACAATGACATAACGCATGCAGGTCAACTCCTCTCGGCTGTACCGGCTCAGCTCCGTTTGCAGCGCCGGGGTAAGCCATCGCTCGCCTTCCCGGGCCCAGCAATAGTGGCGGACGATCTCCAGATGCCGCGCGAATGCCTCGAGATACTCGGAAAGCCGCCATTCGTTCACCGCCACCGGGATCGGGAGGCTGCGCCTGCGCAAGTGATCCCACGGTTCAACCCCCGTGGGCAGCCGGCGTACCGGGACCCCGATGCGTCCTAGGTTGTGGGCGCCGCTGAGGCTGGTGAAGGGATGGATGCAGGCCCACAGCACCCCGCCGGGGCGCAGGACGCGTGCCACTTCCGCCACCACGGCTGGCACATCCAGGAAGTGCTCAAAGGCCAACACGGAAATCACCAGGTCGAAGACCCCGGCCGCAAAAGGCAGATGGGCGGCATCGCCGCACACGAGCCTCTGGTGCGCAAGCACCCGCAGCGGGAAGCCGGCGCGCAGGACGAACAGGAAACGCGCGAGCCGGTACCCCTGCTCCACCCAGAACCGCTGACGGCGGTTCTCCAGGTCGATGCCGACCACCCGATCCCCAGCAGCCTGGAGCAGCAGAAGCTGCGGACGGAGTTGCCCGTTTCCGAGGTCGAGGATGCTCAGTCGCTCGCTTGGGCCGAGAAACGGGGCGACCTCCTGCCGCATCTGTCGCAACAGGCTGCGCTCCCGCCGGAGCCGCGCTCCGGTCAGGAGGTCGAGCCCGAAGCGCACCAGGTCGATCGCTAGGGGATCCACTGGAACGACGCTGCATACCAGGTTGGCCGGCCGGCAGCCCCATTGTACTACGAAGGCACGCGCCGTCAAGCGGAGCCCGCCGCCAAAACCACCGGCCGACCCCTTGAAGCGGGTCGGCCGGACCGTAGCACCATTACTGGAAGCGGGAGACGGGACTCGAACCCGCGACAGCCTGCTTGGGAAGCAGGAGCTCTACCGACTGAGCTACTCCCGCGCATTAAAAATTCTAGCATCCACCGGCGCTTTTGTCAAGCGCACCGCAGGCCGCAACCTCAGCAATTCTTCTGGCGGGACGGGTTCCTCCCCTTGTTCCGTGATCCGCACGAGCGATGTGGGATCGGCCAAGCGATCGGTGAACAATATCCCGTCCAGATGGTCGATTTCGTGCTGAAGCACCCGGGCCAGGAACCCCTCGGCACGCAATTTGCGCCGCCGGCCGGCCACATCCCGATAGCGGACCTCTACCGCATTCGCGCGCGCTACTGGACCGTACCAGCCGGCCAGGCTCAGGCATCCCTCTTCCCCGATCGCTTCCTCCGCCGAGCGCGCGACAATTTCCGGATTGCACAACGCCAGAAGCAGCGGGGGTTTCTCGGCTTCCAGGGGTACCTCGATGACGACCACGCGCTGGAGCACTCCGATCTGCGGCGCCGCCAACCCCACCCCCTGCCCGGCCCGCATCGTCTCGATCATATCCTCAATCAGCCGCTCGAGCGAGGCATCGAAGCTGCGCACCTTGTTCGCTTTTTTCCTCAAAACCACCTCGCCTCGCGGTTCGGTTGCTTGCAGGATCTTGCGCACCACTGGTCCTTTCTCCAAAAAGTGTCCTCAATCCTATTGCGGACTTTCAGCGCCATCGGTATTCCTGCTCACAAAGTTGGCTCGGACGCTCGAAACAGGGACCATCGATCCCATATGGGTGACCTGGCTTACAGCATGATCCCGGTTTGCAGGGTATGGTGTAAGCACTCTCTCCTTCTCCTCCTTGTCAGTCCTGGGGGCGGGTTCCGGCCTCGCCCCCAGGACTCTTATTGCAGGCTGCTCACCAACCCGGCATACTTCTCGACCAGTACCTCCGCTTGCTCTTCCGTCTCCGCATCGGCATAGATGTGGAAGTAGGGGCCATCCGCATCGGGCACCACGAGCACCCAGCTGCCCCCTCCCATGTCGATCTTGACCCCATCGATGCGTTCGACAATGCGGCCGGCGTACTGCTCGTTGAGCAGTCGCATGACCCGCCCCTTGCTTTCCCAGCGACAGGGAACTTTTTGCCGGCTGTGATGGTAAACGGGCAGCCCGGCCAGGACCTCCGAGACAGATGTCTCGGCCCGCAAGAGCAGCTCCATCAGTTTCACGATGGCAAACAGTCCGTCGCAGATGGGGTAGAACCGTGGAAAGATGAACGACCCGCTGCCGTCACCGCCGAACACGGCTTCAGGCTCCGTACACGCGGCCATCAGCGCTGCGGTGTGAAGCCGGGTGCGTAGTACCCTGCCTCCGTATTGCCCGGCAAGCAGCTCCACCACCCCCGGAGCCGAGACGGGGACCACGACCGTTCCTCCCCCACCCGTCGAAAGTACCAGCGCGACGAAGAGCAGGAGCGCCTGCAACGAGTCCACGCGGTGTCCACGCTCATCCACGAGGAAGATGCGCTCGCCCCCCGGGTCCAGACGCACGCCCAGCTGGGCTCCGACCGCGGCCACCACGGCACCCAGGCGTTCCATCGCCGCGTCGAACTCCTGCGCCGTTTGGTAGAGTTTGTTGTCGTCCAGGGTCGAGTTCAGCGCCACCACGTCGCAGTTGATCTCGTCCAGGATGGCGGGAAGAATGGTCGCGCCGCTCGAGTTCGCATAGTCGATCACCACCCGTAGTTTTCGGCCACGGGCCTCCAGAAGCGACATATCGAGCCGTCTGCGGAAGGCATCCAGGTAGTGTTCCTTCACCTGGGGCGGGTCGTAGATGCGTCCGATGTCATCCAGGTACACGCGGCGGAAATCCTCCTGGAAGAAGACGCGCTCGATCTTGCGCTGCGTGGCTGGATCCAGGTCCAGCCCCCGATGGTCGAAGAAGAGGATGTCCACGACGCGGTTGTCAAAGGGCGATAGACGCACGTGGACACCGCCAGCCACGCCGAGAGCGTAGGTGACATAACGCGCCACTGGCACCGGCACCGAATGGAGGTCTGCCACATTCACGCCGGCCGACGGAAGTCCCGAGATGAGCGCCCGCTTGATCATCCGCGGCGTATAGTGAGCGTCGCGGTTCATGGTCACCACGGAGCCCTTCGGCAGGATCGCTCCGTAGGCTGCCCCCAGCTGGGCGGCGAATTCTGGGGTGATGTCCACGTTCACCAGCCCGCTTACGCCGAACCGGCCGAAAAGCGTTTTCCGGCCCTGTGCGCCCCAGATGATGCTCGAGGAGACGGTGGCCCCTTCCTCGACCTCTTTGTTCGGCCAGATCTTGACCCCCGGCTGAATGATCGCCCCCGCGTTGACCGTCGTGCCATCGCCCACCACCGCGCCCTCGAAGAGCATGGCCCGCTTCTTGATCGTGCACTGCCGGCAGACGATCGCGCCCCGCAATTCCGCTTGCTCGCCGATGTACGAGTTGCGCCAGATGATGGAGCGGTCGATATGCGCCCGGCTCTCCACCACCGAGAAATCCCGGATCACCGCGGGACCGTAGAGCACCGTGCCGGCTTTGACCTTCGTGCCGAACCCCAGAAAGACCGGCCCCTCGACAATCGCCTCCGGCGAGAGCTCCACCTCCTGGTCGCACCACAGCCCCGGCCGTACCTCCGTCCCGCGCCGCTCGAGCTTTACCCGTCCTTCCAGGTAGTCCGCCGTGGCGCGCATATACTCCTGGATGTTGCCGATATCGCACCAGTATCCCGACGCGACGTACCCGTAAATCGGTTCCCCTGCCTCCAGGAGACGAGGAAAGAGGTCCTTGCTGAAATCTACCACCTGACCCGGCTCGATATAGTCGAAGATGCGCGGATCCAGGACATAGATGCCCGTGTTGACCGTGTCGGAAAAGACCTCGCTCCAGGACGGTTTTTCCAGGAACTGCCGCACTCGCCCTTCCTCGTCGACGATGATGACCCCGTATTCCAGAGGGTTCGGCACCCGAGTCAAGGTGATGGTGACCAAAGCCTCCCGCTCTTGGTGAAAGGCGACCACCGCGCGCAGGTCGAAATCGGTCAATGCATCTCCGCTGATGACCAGGAACGGTTCGTCCAGCAAGGCCTCTGCCTGCTTGACGCTGCCCGCCGTTCCCAGCGGCACGTCCTCGATGGAGTAGTGGAACTGCACGCCGAAGGCGGCTCCATCCTCGAAATAGTCCTGAACATCGCTGGCCAGGTACTGCAGCGTGGCCACGATCTCGTGAAAGCCATGCCTGCGCAACAGCCCCACGATGTGTGCCATGACGGGCCGGTCCACGAGCGGGACCATCGGCTTCGGCCGGTTGATGGTCAACGGGCGGAGCCGTGCCCCCTGCCCACCAGCCATGATGACCGCCTTCATCCTAGCCCTCCTCCGATCGACTTGGCCCTATTATACACCAGATCCGCAACGCCACGCAGACGAGGCCCAGTTGCCAGCGCCGGACCCCTGTGCTAGAATTCTTACGTCCTCGTCTGAGATGGTCACCCGGAGGGACCAGTGGAAAAGTACCTTCTCGAGGCACTGGTGTGCCCGGCCTGCCAGGGGGAACTGGACTGGCAGTTGGAGGTGGAACGGGACGGCCGACTCGAGCAGGGGGAGGCACGCTGTCGTACGTGTGCTACCCTCTATCCCGCGCGCGAAGGCATCGGCCTCTTCCTCACCCCGGACCTGCCCCGCAACGACCTGTGGGAGCAGGTCGGGAGCGCGTTGGGCCGATACCTCAGCGAACATCCGGAGATCGAGCGGCTGCTGGTGAACGCACCGCTGGAGACCCTCGGGCCGGCCGACCTCTTCTATCGGGCACTGGCCCTCGAGGAACGGGGTCGTTTTCAGGAGGCCCGCGAAGCCGCCCAGAAGGCGCTCCCAGGGCTCTATACGTCGGAATACCTGTCCTGTTACCGGAGCCAGCTGGACTATGTCCTGGAGCAGCTGCGACCGGGCAGCGGCTGGGTTCTGGACCTTGCCTCCGGGCGGGGCGAACTCGCCGAACGCATCGCCACCGAGCTGGGGCGGCCGGTCGTCGCGACCGATTTTTCGCCCCGCGTGTTGCGCCAGAACCGGCGACGGCTGGAGGCCCTCGGCCTCTACCGGGGCATCAGCCTCCTGTGTTGTGATGCACGTCGTACCCCGTTCCGCACCGGCAGCGTGGAGACGATGACGAGCAACCTGGGGCTCGCGAATATCGAGCAACCCGCGGGGCTCCTTTCGGAGATCGGGAGGGTCCTTTCCGGCGAACTCCTGGCGGTTACCGTGTTCTACCCGGGGGACGACGCCCTGCACATCCCGCTCTTGCAGCAATACGGGCTCGCGCAGCTGCTCTTGCGGGACCCGGCGCTCGAACTGTTTGCCCAGGCGGGCTTTCAGGTGGCGCTGGAAAATGTCCGCCGGGGGATTGCCCGGCCTACACCCAAGAGCACCCTTCTTGAAGGTGCAGGGATCGACGGCCTGCCGGTGGCAGAGACGGTGCTGGAATGGTGCGTCCTGCGCGCCCGGCCTCGCGTTCCCAAGTCGGCCACGGGCGAGAGGACCCGCGGCCGGCCAGCTGGAGGTGGCCGATGATCGAAGTGCTGGTTGAGATCCCCAAGGGAAGCCGGAACAAGTACGAGTTCGATGAACGGACGGGGACCTTTCGTCTCGACCGCGTGCTGTACTCCTCGGTACACTACCCGACGGATTATGGCTTTGTCCCGCAAACCCGCGCGGAGGATGGCGACCACCTGGATGTGTTGCTGATCGTGAACGAACCGACCTTTACCGGGTGCCTGGTCCCTGCCCGGCCGGTCGGCGTGCTGCGGATGCGGGACGAAAAGGGCATCGACTACAAGATCCTGGCGGTGCCCACCGGCGATCCACGGTTTGCCCAGGTCCAGGATCTGGAGGACATCCCGCCCCATCTGCTCACGGAGATCGAGAATTTCTTCAACATCTACAAGACCCTGGAGGGCAAGGAGACGCACACCGATGGCTGGGAAGGCGTGCTCCGCGCACAGGCGGTCATTGCGGATGCGGTGGAGCGTTTCCGGCGCGAAGAGGGGGGTGAAGATGACTGAGGTTCATCCCGAGATTTTTCGCCAGTACGACATCCGGGGTACCGTCGGGAAGGATCTCGGTGCCGACGTCGCGGAATTGGTAGGACGCGCGTTCGGCACGATGCTCATCCGTATGGGGGGAAAGGCGGCCGCGGTCGGGCGGGACAACCGCTTGAGCTCCCCGGAGCTACACGAGGCGCTCATCGCCGGCATCCGGGCAAGCGGTATCCACGTCTACGATACCGGCCTCCATCCGACCCCGGTGCTCTATTTCGCGCTCTTCCACCTGCCCGTGCAGGGGGGCGTACAGGTGACTGGGAGCCACAATCCCCCGGACATGAACGGTTTCAAGGTCGCAATCGGCACCTCGACCCTCTATGGGGATCAGATCCGCAAGCTCTACGAACTGATCCGGGATTACGATCTGGAGCGAGGGCGCGGCCGACGCGAGGAGAGCGAGGTGGTCTCCGAGTACGTGCGCGACATCCGCTCGCGCATCGCGCTCGATCGGCCGCTGGAGGTCGTTGTGGACGCGGGAAACGGCACGGCCGGGCCGATCGTGCCGGACCTGCTGCGCGACCTGGGATGCGACGTGGTCCCCCTGTACTGCGAGCTCGACGGGCGTTTTCCGAACCATCACCCTGACCCGACCCTGGTCGAGGCCATGCAGCCGTTGATCGCGAAGGTGCGAGAGACGGCTGCGGATGTGGGTGTGGCCTTTGACGGCGATGCGGATCGCCTGGGCGTGGTCGATGAGCAGGGCGAGATCGTGTGGGGGGATCGCCTGCTAGCGCTTTATGCCCGCGAAGTGTTGGCCCGACAACCCGGGGCAGCGATCCTCTTCGAGGTCAAGTGCTCCCAGGCATTGGTCGAGGAAATCGAGCGGCTGGGTGGCCGGCCGGTCATGGGGCAGACGGGCCATTCGCTGATCAAGGAGCGGATGCGCCAGGAGAACGCGCCCCTGGCGGGCGAGATGAGCGGGCATATCTTTTTCGCCGACGAATACTACGGCTACGACGATGCCATCTATGCGGCCTGCCGGTTGTTGCGGCTCCTTTCCCGGGAACAAGCTTCCCTTGGAACCCTTCTCGGAAGCATCCCCTCCTACCCGAGCACCCCGGAGACGCGAGTCGATTGCCCGGACGATCTGAAGTTCCGCGTGGTGCAGGAGATCGGCGACGAATTCCGGCGCGACTACCCCACGGTCGATGTCGATGGGGTGCGGGTGCTCTTCGGCGATGGCTGGGGCCTGTTGCGGGCGTCCAACACCCAGCCGGTGCTCGTCATGCGCTTCGAGGCCCATACCCAGGAGCGCCTGGAGGAGATCCGTTCCTTGTTCGTGCAAAAACTGCGCCGGTACCCCGAGGTGCAGCTGCCGGAGGGCTGGTAGATCTTGGGGCGCGCCGGGGCGGACACACCCGGCAGGAATCCTGCCTTCACCCGTGGAAAGGGCGCTCCTTGCGGTAAGCCCAACAGGTCAGGGACAAGAAAACCCCAAGCAGGGCCAGCCCCCCTACCCCCAGGAAGCGCAGGATCGCCTCGGCGCCCCTGGGCCCTTCCTCAAGCGCTGGAGCGGCAATCTCAGGAGAGGCCGAGGCCGTGCTTCGGGCCGTGGTTCGGGCTGCGGCCCGAAGGATTGTCGTCGGAGCAACGCACTTCGCCGAGGGGGAAGGATATGTAAGGGAAGGGGCTTGCCCGTCGGGCATCCACAGCGAAGCGGCAAACACGAGCAGCACAAAGGCTACCACGCCTGCAGTGATCGTCCGCAGGTACGGATACCATAAGCGCCTGCGGGGCTTGAGCAGCTGGCCCGAGGTGAGCACAAAAGAGCGGGGCAGGTCTATAGGGCGGGCCTTCGCGAGGATCTCCCGGATGACAACCCACTCCTCGCTATGGGGTTCCTGCTCGCGCGAGCGGCAGCGTGACGCTTGCGGCGGCCAGAGTCGCCGCAGTACGAACATTCGCTCTGTCCTTCTTTCCATGCGGGGTTTGCCCGTTTCTTCCGTATCCATCTCGGCGCTCCCGCACCCGGATCATTGCGTATCCGCCGGGCCGTCCTTGTGGCTGTTCGGGTCGCTTTTTTGTATAGAACGGAAGAACCCCGGGAAAAGTTCCCGGCGGCCCAGGAAATAGTCCCTCAGGCGGCTCCTCGCCCGGCTGAGGCGGGACTTGAGCGTTCCCGAGGTGATCCCCGCCGCTACTGCGGCTTCCTGGTAGGGGAGCCCCTCGATATCGCACAGCACGATGACCGCGCGCTGCTCCGGGGGCAGGGACAAGAGCGCTCGCTGGATCTCCTGGGCAAGCTCGAGCCGCTCCACGTGCACCTCCGGGTCCGTTTCCTCTCCCTCCAGCCGGTGGAACTCCGGGGAATCGGGGCGCGTCAGGAGGATCTCCAGGGGAGACACCGGAAGCGAGCGTTGCCGCCGAATCTGGTCGAGGCACAGGTTGGTGGCGATGCGCAGGAGCCACGCCCGCAGCGAACCTCCACGGTAGTGCGAAAGGTGCTGGTACGCGGAAAGAAAGGCCTCTTGGGTCACATCGGCCGCTGCATCCTGGTCCCCGAGCATGCGATAGGCAAGCGCATAGAGCTGGCCCTGATAGGCCAGGACCAGTTCGTTGAATGCTTCCAGGCTCCCCGCCTGTGCGGCCCGGACCAGGGCCTCCTCGCTATCCATCGGGACAACTCGTGTCGTGGAGATGCGAGTGGACACAGACAATGGTGCTCCCCGGGATCTGCTTCGCCTGCTGCTTCGGCCCGAGCATCAGATCCACCAATTGGGCCGGGTGAGCGATGCTCTTGCCGTCCGTAGTTACGATGACCACGGTCACCGTCATCAGGGGAAAGCGCGCCGGCCGGCCCTGCCGGTCCAATGCTTCGATGTATCCCCGCGCACGCGCTTCGGTGTCGTAGTACAGCGGGATGACGCGCTCGAATTCCCGCACTGCCTGTCGACAGATCGGCTCGGCGCGGTCTGGGGAGGTGATCAGGACAAAGTCGTCCCCGCCTACGTGGCCCAGGAAATCGTCCGGTCCGCCCAGCTGCCTAAGTGCCTCACTTAGTACCCGCGCCATCTGATGGATCACCCCATCGCCTTTCAAAAAGCCGTACACGTCGTTATAAGCCTTGAAACTGTCGAGATCCACATAGCAAACGGCAAAAGGCTGTCGTGACCCGACCCGGGCGCGGAGCTCTCGCTGGATGGCGATGTTCCCTGGGAGGCGCGTGCTGGGGCTAAAAGAGAACTCGAGCGCCTTCCGACGCAGGATGGCTTCGATACGGGCGCTCAGCTCGAGGATGGACAAAGGCTTGGAGAGGTAATCGTCCGCTCCCAGGCGGAGGCCCTGGACCTTCACGACCGGGTCATCCACGACCGACAGCAGCACGACCGGCAGCGTGAGCGTGTTTTCCTGGGCACGCAACCGTCGGACGATCTCCATCCCGTCCATGTCGGGAAGATAAAGGTCCAGCAGCACGATGTCCGGAGGCTCCCGAGCAATACGGGTCAGCGCTTCCGCGCCCGAGCCCGCCTCCTGGACGAAGAACCCCCGAGCAGTAAGCGCTTGGCACAGCTCGCGGCGTACTCCAGGCTCATCGTCTACAATGAGCACCGTGGGCTGCCCCTCGTGGAAGGGGGTCGCTAGCGCACGCGCGATCGTTTCCAGGAGTTGCTCCCTGTCGATCGGTTTGCGCACCATCCAGGGGTACGCCCAGGACGATTCCTGCTGCGCAGACACACTGGCGGTAACCACGATCGGCACCCCGCGTAGGGTCGGGTCCTCCTGGAACACGGTGTACATCTGGGGGCCGCCCACGACCGGCAACCCAAAGTCCAGGACAATCACATCTGGACGAGAACGGCGGGCCAGGTCGATCGCCTCGGTACTGCTTCCCGCCACCAACACCTCGAAGCCGCTTTCTGCCAGCATTCCCTGGAGCTCTCTCTGGGCCGCAGGGTCGTCGTCGATGACCAGGATGCGTGCTGCACGGGAGCCGGTTTCCTCCGGTGTGGCAATGGGGGTGGTCGGAGCGGGGGCCTCAGCCAGCCGGGTCGGTTCCTTTGGGCGTTCCTCCTCCTGCCATTCGGCGTAGATGGAGCGGCCGTGCACCTCGGCGGTCTCCGCCAGGCGGCTTAGGGTGGAATGAAGGCGTTGGGCCTGCGCCAGGATCAGCTCGGCCATCTCCCGGAGCAATGGCTCGCTGGACGCCGCCTGGCGGAGTAAGGTCTCCGCTGCCCCCAAGATCACCGTAAGCGGACTGAGCAGAGCATGGGCAAAACGTCGCCGAGATTCTAATGGATCCTCGGCCATGGCCTCTCTCCCTCGTGCAGGTTGACCGCATTATACAGGGGCGATAACGACTTGTCAAAGGCCTTGACACCGCTGCCCAACTGCCCTAAGATGAAAAAAGAGGACCTCGGGTGGTCGGAGAGGAGGGTGCGAAGATGCGGGCGTATGTCCTGATCGAAGCCGCGATCGGCAAGGTCTCCCAGGTCGCCCAGCGGGTGCGGGCGTTGCCCGGTGTCGTGGCGGCGGATGCGGTGGCCGGCCCCTACGACGTCATCGCGGTGGTCGAAGGGGAAACCGCGGAGCGCATTGGGCAGCTTGTCCTGGAGCGCATCCACTCCATCGACGGGGTGAACTATACCATGACCTGTGTGGTGGTCGCTGGGTGAGGCGATGTCGGAAGCAACGGCTGTCCCACTGTTCGACACGCACACCCATTTGAACACCGAGGCTTTTGCTTCGGACCTGGCTGCGGTACTGGAGCGCGCGCGCAGCCAAGGCGTGGAGCGGATGCTGGTCGTTGGGTTCGATTTGCCCAGCAGTCGGGCAGCAGTCGCTCTGACACGCGAAGCGGGCCTCTACGCCGCTGTGGGGATCCAGCCCCACTACGCGGGGGAAATCGGCCCTCGCGAACTGGCAGAACTTCGGTGCCTTGCGCAGGAGCCCGGCGTGGTTGCTCTGGGAGAGATCGGCCTGGACTACTACCGGGATCGCGCTCCCCGCCACGCGCAGCGTGAGCTCTTGCGGCAACAGCTCTCGCTGGCCCTGGAATTGGGGTTGCCTGTGGTCATCCACGCGCGGGATGCCTTTGCCGAGCTGCTGGCTGAGCTGCGTGAGGCCGGGCCCGGGTTGCGGGGTGTCATGCACTGCTTTTCCGGTTCGCCTCTGGAGGCGCAGGAGTACCTGGAGCTTGGGTTATTCCTTTCCATCGCCGGACCGGTGACCTACCCCCGTGCGACGCGCCTGGCGGAGGTGGTCCGCCTGATCCCCTCGGACCGGCTTCTTCTGGAGACAGACTGTCCCTGGCTGGCGCCGCAGCGCTACCGAGGCACGCGCAACGAGCCGGCATACCTTCCGGAGATCGCGCGTCAGGTTGCTGCCCTTCGGGGGGAGTCGTTGAACGAGGTGGCCCGGGTGACCACCCGGAATGCCCGAAGCCTTTTCCGCGTCTGAGCCTGCTCAGAACGGTTGACGGGGTCTCGGCAAGCGGGTATAATACCGGGCGTCGGTGCGGTTCAGGCGGCCGGGGGCAGGCATGGCGCTCGTCGGAAATCTCCGCGATTTCAGTCTGGCGGACTTTCTCTACCTGGTCGATCGAGGCCGTCGCACGGGTCGGCTGACCATTAAGCGTGCGGACGACGCAGCGACCCTCTACTTCGAGAAAGGCAAGCTCGTCTACGCGACCCAGTATAGCCGCGAGGAACGGCTGGGCGAAATGCTGGTGCGCATGGGCCGCATTACGCCAGAGCAGCGCGACCAGGCCCTCCAGCTCCAACAGGGCTCCCATGCAGGGAAGCCTCTGGGCGCGATCCTGGTGGAACTGGGCTATCTCAGCGAAGAGGATCTCAAGCGCTACGTCCGTACCCAGATCGAAGAGACGGTCTATCGGCTCTTTACCTGGCCCGATGGGGAGTTCCGCTTCGATGCCGGTGTCCTGGTCGCCCCCGAGGACGTCATGCTTACCATTCCGCTTGGGGTGGAAAACCTGATTATCGAAGGAGTGCGGCGGATCGACGAATGGAGCCGTATCCGCGATCGTATCCCCGACGTCAATCAGGTGGTCAAGTTCGTCGACCAGCCGAGCGAGCGCGCGCGGGGTGTGAACCTGACCCCGGAGGAATGGCGGGTCTTTGCGCGCATCAACGGTAAGGATTCCCTGCGCACGATCGCCGAGCGCACTGGTCTAAGCGAGTTCGAGGTCTGCCGGATCGTGTACGGCTTCATGTCGGCAGGCCTGGTGGAGCTCGTGAAGGAGCGGCCGACGCAGCCCGCGGAGGCACCTCCTCCTCCCCCACCACCCGAGAAACCCAAGCGGGGTCTGTTCGACCGGCTGATCGATCGGGTCCGTGGCCCCTAAGGGCGCGCAAGCCGTGGCTTCGTGACAGAATGAAAACGCCCGGTAGGGTAGAAAATACCGCCGGCTTTGGGCCTGGAGCTGAGGAGGCAAAAACCCTTGCAGACCGTCAGCGTGGTCGTTACGGGGGCGGAGGGTTCAGGCAAGACCGCGTTTGTCCGCACGATCAGCGAGATTGGCTTGCTTTCCACCGATCGCCGACCCATAGGAGCAGGCGCTTCTTCCCCTGATCGCATCCCCGTAGATTTCGGGCGGGTGGCGTTGGCCCCGGATTTGGTGCTTCATCTGTTCGCTGTACCCGCGCTCCACTCGTTCGATTTTCTGTGGTGGATCCATAGCGGCGAAAGGGTCGGCTGGGTCATCCTGGTCGATAGCACCCGACCGGAGACGTTTCGCGAGGCCTTCAAGATCGCCGACTTTCGAAAATCGTTCCGCGATTGCCCCTATGTGATCGTCGCCAACAAGCAAGATGTGGAGAATGCCTGGGGAGCTGAGGAGTTGCGGCTTGCTCTCCGCCTTCCCACAGACATTCCGGTGCTTCCCTGTGTAGCCACCGAGTGGGAAAGCGTGAAGAACGTGCTCTTGGAGCTACTCTACCTGGTCCTCCATTCAGCCGGAGCCTAGTGGCGGGAACATTCGCCTTCTCGCGTTCGTACACGATTCGGGAACAGGGCGACAATGGAGACGGTGCAGGAGGAACAGGTCTGGATCCTGCGTACCCTGCAGGGGGATTCCGAGGCTTTCGCAGAACTAGTACGGCGCTACCAGCGGCCGGTTTATCTTCTCGCCTACCGCATGCTGGGGAACGGTCCGGATGCCGAAGATGTGGCCCAGGAGACCTTCCTGCGCGCCTACCAGGCACTGGCCTCCTTCGAAATCGGGAGGCGGTTCTCCTCCTGGCTGCTGTCCATTGCTTCCAACCTCTGCATCGATCTCCTGCGCCGGCGCAAATTGGCCTGGCTGTCGCTCGAGGATGTCACTTACCGTGCCGCGGCGTCCCAGGAAGAGCCGGTGAGCGGTGCCCTGCGCCGGGAACAGGCGGACCAGGTGCAGCGCCTGCTGGCCCGCCTCCCTGAGAAATACCGCCTGGTGGTCGTCTTGAGATACTGGTACGACCTCTCGTACGAGGAAATCGTGGAGGTGACTGGACTTTCGCTGAACACCGTGAAGACTCGTCTGCACCGCGCGCGAGCTATGCTGGCCCGCGCGCTGGAGGAGGAAGAGCGCCGATGCGCCACCGAACCGCACGCCGGTTGATGTCCCTGGCGATGGACCGGCGCATTTCCCGCGAGGAAGAGTCCCGCCTTCTGGCGCACGTCGAGCGGTGCCCGCGCTGCCAGCAGACCTGGGCGGCGATGTTGCGTGCGGAACGGATGTTGCGGGATGCCCCCTCGCCCGAGCCGCCCGAGACCCTGGTGCGGGACATCCTGGCGCGGCTGCCGGAACGGCGTCGAGCGGTGGCGGTCGTTGCCCCGGGATGGGGCTGGGCAGGGGCCTTGATGGGGTTGGCGACGGCGCTACTGACGCTGCTCGTCCTGGCAGCTGTGCTCGTGCTGGCCTACGGCGTCTGGGCACAAGCACCGGGCCAGGCCGTTGCTGCCTGGATTGGCTCCCTGCGGGGCGGGATCCAGGCGCTCGTTCGGGCAGCCACTGCGTTGGCCCGAGCCCTTTGGGGCGCGTTCGGCGTGGGGGGAGTTGCGTTGGCAACGGGGCTTGCCCTGGCTGGGGCCGCGTTTTGGCTCGTCTTCTGGCGGTTGGGGACCCGACGACGCCGCTGAGCGCGGGAGGGATCGATGCGCAGGTCCCTGATCGGAGTGCTCCTGATCGTGGAAGTGGTGGCCTTTCTCGCCGCGGCGTATGGCGTACCACGCCTCCTGAGCGGCTCTTGCACGAGCCTGGGCCGCAGCCTTACCGTGCCTGCCGGCGCGCAATGCCGGGGCGGTGCCCTTGCGATTGGCGGGGACCTCGTAGTGCGGGGGAGCGTTGAGGGGCCGGCGGTGGCTCTTTGGGGAAATGTGTGGGTCGAGGGGCGGATCAACGGCGATGTGGTCAGCATCGGGGGGGCCGGCACGGTGCTCCGTGGGGCCTGGATTGGGGGGGATCTGACGGTGCTGGGAGGCCATCTGCGCCAGGAGGCAGGAGCGGGCGTTGCGGGAAGTGTCCTCGAGATCGGCTGGGCGTTGCGGCCAGCGCGGGGCGGGATCGATCGCCAGGTGGCGCCAATTGGCCAACGGCTCATCGGAGCGGCCGTGGCCGGTGCGGTGTTGGTGGGGCTGGGGCCCGTGTGGGGACTGGGGTTGCGTACCGTCTGGCCTCGGCGCACCCAAGCCGTAACGGCCGCCCTGCGTCACGCCTGGGAAGTGAGCCTGGGGCTGGGCCTGGCCGCCACCCTGCTGCTGGCGGGGCTCGCTCCACTGTTGTCCTGGCTCCTCCTGGGGCCGGTGGTGGGCCTTCCCATCCTGGTGCTCTTCTGGTTGCTGGTGCTTCTGGTTTACTTTGTAGGCGTGGTGATCACCGGGCTCGCGTTGGGGGAATGGGTGGCCAAACCCGCTCCCGCGTGGGGGCAGAGCCTCATCGGGCTTGCAGGGCTCACGGGAGTCATCCTCTTTTCGGCGCTTTGGAAGCCTGCCTGGGGGATGCTGATCCTTTCCCTTTCCGCCAGCGCTGGGCTGGGTGCGCTGTTCCTGAGCCGCGCCGGCACCCGGGAAAGGGAGACTTAGCCGGACGATGGCCGGGCGATGCGGGCGAATTCCGCGATGGCCTGTTCGGAGAGGGGATGTGTGGCCATCTCGCGGATCAGCGCGAGCGGGAGCGTGACGTGATGGGCTCCCGCGGAAAGCGAGGCCACGACCTCTTCGACGCTGCGCAGGCTTGCGGCCAGCAGTTCTGTGCGACTGCCGGCAGCGCGCAGCACCGTGGCGATCTCGGCGACAAGCGGGATTCCCCTCCCGGTGTAGCGACCCATACGGCTCACATAGGGGATCACGTACCGGGCTCCGGCTTGGGCCGCCAGGTACGCCTGGGCGGGGCTGAACACCGCTGTGGCGGCACAAGGGACTTGAGGGGCTAGGCGTGCCAGCACGGCCAGGTTTTCCAGGGAAACGGGGATCTTGAGTACGATCTGGGCGGGGGACAGGGCAGAGAACCTTCGGCCCTCTTCCTCCAACGCGTCGGGCTCGCTTGCGCTTGGCTGGTAGAAGACAGGTCCCGGGCAGAGCCGACAGATCTCTGCGATCACCTCTTCTGCCGGGCGGCCGGCCTCCGCGATCAACTTTGGGTTGGTCGTCACGCCGGTGACAAAGCCCCAGGACATCGCCTCGCGAACTTCGTCCACCTGCGCCGAATCCAGGTATACCGCCATCCCGGGTTACCTCCGCTGGTTGCCTTGGAGGATCTGTTCGATCCGCGTACGGACGGTGCGTTCCAGCCGCAGGGCGACGTCTTCCGGGAGCGGCAGATCGATCCCGAAAGCGACGCTCCATTCGCCGTCTGGCTGCAGATCGGCCTGGAAGGTGAAACGTCCCTTTCCTGGGATCGCGACAAACCCCTGCGCGATCCCAGCTTCCTCAAAGACATCGCGCACATCCACCTCGAGTTCCACAGCCTCGCTTTCCAGGTCCTCCGGGCGCACGCTCAGGATCGGGGGCGGTGGCTGGCGGAACAGGCCTTCCGCAACGCCGATGGCAGAGAGCGCTGCAGCGACCAGGTGTTCGTGTAGCCCCGGGGGGATCTCCGGTTCTGCGGCGAAGGTAATCACCCAACCGGTTTCGGGATCGCGCGACGCTTCGTAGCGGAACGCTCCCAGGCGCCCGACAAAGACCGCGCCTCTGGCGCCTGTCCCTCCCGGGAACAGGTGAGTACGAACGGTGACATCCTGCGCGGGAGACTCGACCATCCGAATCCTCTTTCCTCTTCGACCGCCGGCCCGAATGCCGCGCTCGAGCTGCACGGCGCGCGTCATTGTACAACAGGCGAAACGGAAACGCAAACCTCCGCGGTTGCGCCCGGAACCGCCGTGTAGTACAATGCGCTTACCTGACCCGGAGGTCGAGGATGGTCCGTTTCCGCCCTGTGCTGGAATCGATCGAAGAAGATGCGCTCGCCCCCTATGCGGTGCGCAGCAGCCGCTCCCGTGGCCGTGCCTACCCGGAAGAGGAGGCACCCTACCGCACGGCCTTCATGCGGGACCGCGACCGCATCCTCCATACCACCGCTTTTCGCCGCCTGGAGTACAAGACCCAGGTGTTTGTCAACTACGAGGGCGATTATTACCGCACCCGCTTGACCCATACCCTGGAGGTCTGCCAGATCGGCCGCACGCTCGCGCGAGCATTGGGGTTGAACGAAGACCTGGTGGAAGCCATTTCGTTGGCTCACGATCTGGGACACCCGGCCTTTGGCCACGCGGGGGAGGAGACCCTGGCCGAGTTGATGGCCGACCACGGCGGCTTTAACCACAATGCCCAGAGCCTGCGCATCGTGGAGAAACTGGAGCGACGTTACCCCGATTTCCCGGGACTGAACCTGACCTGGGAGGTGCGAGAAGGGATCATCAAGCACGAAACGCTTTACGACCGGGCAGATGCCTCGGACTTTGAGCCCGACTTGCGCCCGCCGCTGGAGGCCCAGCTGGTGAACGTGGCGGACGAGACCGCGTACACCGCCCACGACTTGGACGATGGCCTGCGGTCGGGGATGATTCGCTTCGGGGATCTGCACGGAATTGCCCTCTGGGAGGAACTGCTGGAACGGCTGGGCATCGAACAGGCGACCGGCAGCGAGATGGACCGGCGGCGCATCATCCGTCGGCTGATCGGCATGCAGGTCACCGACATCCTGGAGGAAACCACGCGGCGCCTCAAGGAGGCCCAGATTGCCACCCTGGAGGATGTCCGTCGGTACCCGGGACCCCTGGTGGGGTTTTCCGCGGAGATGGAAGAGAAGAACCGGGAACTTAAGCAGTTTCTTTTCCGCCATCTTTACCGGCACTGGCGCGTGGTCCGTATGGCGGTGAAGGCCCGTTGGTTCATTCGCCAGCTCTTTGAGGCTTACACCTCGGAGCCCCAGCTCCTGCCCCCGGATACCCGGGCGCGCTTGGCCGAGGAAGAGCTCCATCGCGTGGTTTGCGACTATATCGCGGGCATGACCGACCGCTATGCGCTGGAGGAGTACCGCAAGTTGTTCGATCCGTGGGAGCGTGTCTGAGAGGAGGGGTCCGTGCCGCGAGAGTATGCTCTGGATCGCTTCGAGCGCCAGATCCGCGAAGGCCTGCTTGGGACGGGGTGGATCCAGCCCGAGGAGATTACCCTGCTGCCGCCGCCTCCCGAGATCCCGGGAGACCTCGGGATGCCCTGTTTCCTGCTGGCACGAAGGTTGCGGCGTGCGCCGGGAGCGATCGCACAAGAGCTCTCTGGCCGGCTCTCTTTTCCCGATGGAAGCCTGGTGGGACGCGTTTTCGCCCAGGGGCCCTACCTGAACTTCTGCCAGGAGCCTCAGGCGATGGCCCGCGCGGTGCTCGCCGAAGTGCGGGAGTGGGGAGACCGCTACGGAGGAGACGATATCGGGGCCGGCCGCAACGTGATCATCGACTATTCGTCACCTAACGTGGCACGGCGCATGCACATCGGGCATATCCGCTCCACCGTGATCGGCCAAGCCCTGCGCAACCTGTACGATTTCCTTGGGTATCGCACCATCGGGGACAACCACCTGGGCGACTGGGGGACGCAGTTCGGCAAGCTGATCTACGCCTATAAAGCCTGGGGCGACGAGCAGGAAATGGAGCGGAGGCCCATCGATCACCTGGTCGAGCTGTATGCCCGTTTCCACCGTGAAGCCCAGGGGGACCCTGCCCTGGAGGAGGAAGGCCGCCGCTGGTTCGCCCGTCTGGAAGCCGGAGATCCGGAAGCGCGGGCGCTTTGGCAGCGCTTCCTGGATCTGACCATCCAGGAGTTCGAAAAGACTTACCGTCGGCTGGGGGTACGCTTCGACCTCTACCGGGGCGAGAGTTTCTACGAGCCCATGCTGGAGGATGCCATTCGGGAAGCGGTGGAGAAGGGAGCGGCTTACCAGGCACCGGACAGCCCGGCAGTGGTGCTCGACCTGACCGAGGACGGCCTGGGCTCCACGCTTCTGCGCAAAAGCGATGGGGCGACGCTTTACCTCACCCGGGAGCTGGCCACGGCGCTCCACCGGTATCGCGAGTACGACCCCGTGTGGATCCTCTATGTGGTGGGGGCAGAACAGGAACTCCATTTCCGCCAACTCCGGCGGCTCTTGGAGCGGATGGGGTATGCGGAGCTCGCCTCGCGTTGTGTCCACGTTTCCTTCGGGACGATTGTCAAACCCGATGGGAGCCGCTTCTCCATGCGCGAAGGAGACGTGATCTTCCTCGACGAGCTGCTGGACGAGGCGGAAGCCCGTGCGCTGGCGATCGTTGAGCAGAAGAACCCGGTGCTGAGCGAGGAGGAAAAGCGCGAAATCGCCCGGCAGGTGGGGATCGGGGCAGTCGTCTACAACGACCTCTATCAGGATCGCCGACGCGATGTGGTCTTTGACTGGGATCGCATGCTCTCCTTCGAAGGCAACAGCGCCCCCTACATCCAGTACACGCATACGCGCTGTTGTAGCGTGCTGGAAAAGGGCGGCGGCGTCCCCGAAGCCTACGACGCGGGCCTTCTCGTGGAGCCTCAGGAACAGGCGCTGGTCAAGCATCTGGCGTCTTTCCCGCGCGCCGTTCGCCAGGCAGCGGAGGAGTATGCGCCGCACGTGGTGGCGGACTGGCTCTACGAGACCGCGCGCGACTTCAGCCGCTTTTGGCGCGACCTGCCGATCCTGGCAGCGCCGGAAGCGGTGCGCCAGGCGCGGTTGGGCCTCGTGGCAGCGGTGGCCCAGGGCATCCGCAACGGCCTGCGCCTGCTGGGGATCGAGGCACCCACACGGATGTAGGCCGGGCAGGCTCTGAATCGGACGGCCGATGAAGGTCCTCATCCTGAGCAAAGCGCTGGTCCTGGGGAGTTATCAGCGCCAGCTGGCGTGGCTGGCGCAAGACCCGGGAATCGAGCTGGTCGCGGTGGTTCCGCCCTATTGGTTGGAGCCGGGCGTCGGGCGGGTCACTCTGGAGCAGATTCCCCCGCGGGGCTACCGGCTGCTCGTTCGCGATATCGCCTGGAACGGTCACTTCCATCTGTACTACTGGCGTGCTCTGGGGCAACTGTTGCCTAGCGAGCGGCCGGACGTCCTTCACCTGGACGAGGAATCGTTCAACCTGGCGACTTACCAGGGCATGCGATGGGGGACGCGACTGGGTGCACGTTGCCTCTTTTTCAACTGGGCGAACATCCCGCGGGCTCTCCCACCGCCGTTCTGTTGGTTTGAGCGCTACAACCTGGCCCACGCGGCTCACGCGGTTGCTGGCAACCGGGAAGCAGCGTCCCTCCTTCGCAAGAAGGGCTACCGGGGACCGCTTACGGTGATTCCCCAGTTTGGGGTCGATGTGGAGCTCTTTTCCCCAGTCCCCACGCGCCGGGCGAGCAGGGACTTCACCATAGGGTACGTCGGCCGGCTGGTGCGCCAGAAAGGGGTACTGGACCTGGTCGAGGCCATGGCGCGGTTGCCGAAAGAAGCGCATTTGCGCCTGATTGGTTCGGGTGAGCTGGAACCAGAGCTGCGTCGACGGGCATTGGCCCTGGGCCTCGAGGACCGGATCGAGTTTTATGGGCGGGTTCCTTCGGCTGCGTTGCCGGCACTGTACCGGGAGTTGGACGTCCTGGTGCTACCCTCCCGCACCACACCGGCATGGAAAGAGCAGTTCGGCCGCGTGCTGATCGAGGCTATGGCGTGTGCCATCCCGGTGGTCGGTTCGGATTCGGGGGAAATCCCGTACGTGGTGGGCGAGGCGGGACTCCTTTTCCCGGAAGGGGACGTGGAAGCGCTAGCGGCCCGGATGCGTGCGCTCTTGGAGGACGCCTCCCTGCGGGAAGCGCTGGGAAAGCGTGGCCGCGAGCGGGTGCTCGCGCACTACAGCCAGGAAAGGATCGCGCACGCTTACCTCGAGGTCTATCGGGAAATAGCCGCATGAGCCGCTTGCCGCGCAACGGTCGCGCCCTGCTTTTGTCCGGCCTTCTGTTGTTGCTCGGCCTCCTTTACCCCGACCTGGCTGCTTTAGGCCGGCCAGGAAAGCCTGTCCCTACCCTGTTGGAACAGGGGGAGCGGTACCTGTCCGAAGGGCGATTCTTCCGGGCAGAGGTCGCTTTTCTCCAGGCGCTTTCTTCTCCCGGTGGCGAGAAAGCCTTGGGCCGGCTGGGGCTGCTGGCCCTGCTCCGGGGGGAGGAGAACGAGGCGCGGGAGCGGCTTCGGGCAGCGGTACAGCTCCAGCCGGACGATAGGACTGCCTGGGCCTGCCTCGGTTGGCTGGAGGCGAACCGCGGCGAGCTCTCGGTCGCCCAGGAAATCTGGGCACAAGGGCTCGTGCCCGGGGACAGCTTCCTGATCCACGGCCTACGTGGGGAGCTCGCCTACCGGCGGCGTTCGATGGAGGACGCCCGGGAAGAGTTCCTCGCCCTGCTTGCCGCCGATGCACCTCCACCGTGGAGGGCCTGGGCCCATCTACGGCTCGGGACGCTCGCGGCGCCCAGCGACCCGGGAGCCGCTCTGGCCCAATGGCGGGCAGCGCTCCACCCCGGTGGCGCAGAAGACCTCCCCTGGACCCCTTCGCCAGAGCTCCTTTTCGGCATGCCGGCCGGCGAAGCGGCCCGTCGGGCAGAAGAGCTGGCCGGCGTGCTGGATGCGCTTTCCCAAAGCGAGAAGCCGACGCTCGCCCTGGCCCAGGTCCTCATCGGGCAGCAGGATGGGTGCGGAGCAGCCTACCTCCTGGAACAGGGCCGGGAACCCGTTGCCGAGGCGACCTCCCAGGCGTACCTCGGCTATGCCCTTTTCCTCTGCGGGGAAGCAACGGAAGGGCTCCGTGCGCTGCACCAAGCACGCATCCTTGCTCCCGGCGACCCGCTGGTGCGGCATCTGCTCGCTCGGGTTTATCTGGATCGCGGGTGGCTGCGTGCGGCGCGCGGCGAGTTGGAACGCCTTCTGGAGATCTCCCCGGAGGATCCCTTGGTGATGCTCGATTTCGCCCGCCTCGCTCAGCAGGAAGGCCTCTACGAGGAGGCGGATGCCTGGATTTCCCAGGCCTGGCTGGCGGCTGCAGGGGGAAAGGCGGAACCTTTCCTCGCCTTCCTTCGTGCCCGCTTCTATCTGGAGAGCGGCTGGTCCCTTTGCGACAAGGGAAAAGAGGCGGTGGAGGAGCTCTTGCTACGGCTTTCCAACGAACCGGAGACCTGGCGGGCTTACGGTCGCTGGCTGACCCAGTGCGGGAAACCTGCAGACGCGATCACTGCCCTGCAGCGGGCAGTGGAAATGGACCCGACATCCGCCGAAGCCTATGAGGCGTTGGGTTTGGCTTACCTGGCCGCAGGAGATGGCTCCTCGGCGGCGCGCGCTTTTCTGGAGGCGGCGGATCGCGAGCCTTGGGGGGCAGCGAGCCATCACGCCCGGGCCTGGCTACAGGCGCACCCGACCGCGCTCGTTTCCCTCCCCTGAGGGGCAGGTGCGGACTGGACACACCAGCGTGCTGCCCGCGGCTCGCGGCTGCATCCACTGGGTGATAACCAGTGCCGCCAGCGCGATCACCACGCCCGTGATGAAGGTGTACCGCGGTCCCACCGTTGCCCAGACCACGCCCCCCACCACGGGGATGATCACCGCGGCGATATGGTTGATCGTCTGGCCGAGCGAAACGTTCGGGGTGATATCTTCGGCCGAAACGGCGATGCGCTGGAGATAACATTCCAGGGCAATCGAAAAGCCAAACAGGACATTGTCCGCGACGAAAAGGCCCAGAAGGATCAAGAGCGCCGGGCTTGAGGGAAGCGCGGGAAAGAGCGTGTGCCCACCCAGGGCGAGCGCGGGAAGGAGGAAAGGCGGAGAGTGAAGGGCGCGCATTTGTGGGACGAGAGCGTAGCCAATGAAAATTGCTGCCAACAGGACAAAGTTCACCGTGAGCACCCGGCGCTCCCCAAAGCGAGCGACCATCTTGCCCAGGGCCTGGTGGAGATAGGTGCCGATCAGACTATTGAGAAAAGAGAGGACGGCGATCGCTTGCGCCGAAACCGCGTAGTTCTTCACCAGAAGATAGATCGCAAACGTGGTAAAGATATGGCGCCGGCTTCCCCACAGGAATTGCAACGCGTAATAGAGCCAGTACCTTCCACGCAGCGCGCGTAGCTGCTTCCCGGAGCGGACGCGGCGCGGTTGGTGACCAAACGGCAACAGCAACGCACCGAACACAAACACGAGCCCACCCGTTACCGCGAGCAAGGTTCGGTAGCCCCATGTCCCTAGCGTTCCAAAGATGAGCACGGTCCCCAATGCCGTGGCCAGGGCCCCGATGCTGTTCAGCCGGCCCATCAGGCGTGGGGCCTCGTCGGTGTCCACCGCCAACAGCACCGCTGAGGCATTGCTGGCGGAGAAGAAGTGAAATCCCGTGCTCATGAGGAGAGTCGCTCCGATTAACCCGGGCATGCCGTGCACGGTGGCCGTGAGCCAGATCCCCAGGCCCATCAGCACCACCGAGAGGCCGGCAATGCGCATCTCCGCCAGGAACAGCGCCAGCAGGCTCACCAGGAATCCGAGGAGACCGGGAATCTCGCGGATCGATTGCACCAGGCCGATCTGCTCGGCGCGGATGTGCAGCTCATCGACGGCAAAGTTGTTGAAGAGCGACTGCCACGTGTTAAAGCCCATGGTCAGAATGAAGTAGTTCAGGGCGATGACCAGCAAGGCAGCACGTCTGGAACGCAGCATCAGGACTCCTTTGCCACCCCCTCGCTCCGGGGTGCCTCTGCTTGTGCCAGCTTCTTTACCACCGCCAAGAGGCCCTCTACGCAGGCCGCCATACGTGCGGGATCCAAAGTTTCGGGACGGTCTTCAGGACGATGGTAGTTGGGATTGCGGAAAAACGCCGTGTCGGTCACCATGACGGCCCGGTAGCCGTAGTGCCAGAAGGCACTGTGATCGGACAGGGCAACCCCAGGGACCAGCGGGCTTGTGGCGAGCGTCTCTACGGGAAGCGTACTTCCTTGACGGAACGCTTCCGCAACCTCGCGCACCAGCTCCCGCGAGCGCAAGTTTCCCACCACGGCGAGGAAATTTCCGGTTGTGGGGTAGAGGTAGCGCATCGGGAAGAACGGGAAGCGCTGGCTCCCCGGTTCGTCCCGGTAGTAGCCCAACATTTCCAACGAGACCATCGCCACGACCCGCTCTTTGCGCTCATGAAGGCTGCGGGCGTATACCCGGCTGCCCTGGCGGGAGGTAAAGAACGCGGGTGGCTCCTCGAGGGTGAAAGCCACAAAGCGCACCGTACGCCCGGGCTTCAAAGCGCGCGCCAGGCGCGCCAGTTCCAGCAACACCGCCACGCCGCTCGCATTGTCATCCGCGCCGGGCGTCCAGGGAACAGTATCGTAGTGAGCACCCAAGATCACCGTTTCTTCACGCTGCGGCGTCCCTGGAAGCTCCGCGATCAGGTTGTACACAGGCCGTCCTCGCCAGGCGTACTCCTGCCTCTGTACGGCATAGCCATAGGCCGCGAGCACACTCGCAATATAGTCCGCCGCCTGATCGAGGGCGTCCCCGTGCGAAGGCGACCGGGGCCCGATTTCGCCGGCCAAGTGCCAGACATGATCCAGAAGGTGTTGTGCTGCCGTGGCCATGCTATCCAACGACCTGCTCGAACACCCGCAGGAAGTTGCCTCCCAGGACCTTCTCGACCACCTGAGGCGAAATGCCCCGACGGAGCATGCCCTCCGTGAGTCGCGGGAGGTGGCTCACATCGGGCAGGTCCTGAAACTGTTCCGCCGGTGCGCCGAACCCAAATCCGTCAAAGTCGCTCCCCAGGCCGACGTGCTCCTCGCCGGCCAGACGCAGGAGGTACTCGATGTGATCGAGGAGCCGCTCCAGCGAAGCGTCCCGTTCGGCGATGAACCCGGGGACGAAAGTGACGCAGACGACCCCACCCTTCTCCGCGATGGCTCGCACCTGCTCGTCGTTCAGGTTGCGGGGATGGTCATACACGGCGCGCGCATTCGAGTGGGAGGCAATGACGGGTGCCTGGCTGACCTCCAGGACATCCCGCACGCCGGCCGGCGCGAGATGGGAAACGTCGATCAGGATCCCCAGGCGATTCATCTCCCGCACGGCCTCCACCCCGAAGGCTGTGAGTCCTCCGCCGCTGCGCGCTTCGCCCAGCCCATCGGCCAGCGCGTTGCGCCGGTTCCAGGTGACGGTCACCAGCCGCACGCCCAGTCGGAAGTAGATCCGCAAGAGCGCCAAGTCGCCTTCCAGGGCTTCGCCGCCTTCCAGTCCCAGGATGGCGGCAACCTGCCCGTTCTCCTTGGCGCGCCGGATGTCCTCCCCTCGGGTAGCCAAGCACAAGGAGGCCGCGTTCCGCTCGAGTTCACGGTAGAACAGGTCGATCAGGGCCAGCGTGCGTCGCGCCGCCTGCATTGGGTAGTAGGGGCTTTCCACAAAGACGGCGAACACCTGGGCGGTCACGCCTCCCTCCAGCAGGCGGGGAAGATCGACATGGCCGTGCGCGCTCCGCTCCCCGAGTGTGCGGCCTCCGTGCTCCAGAGCGAGCAGGGTATCGCAGTGCGCATCGCATAGGATGGCTTGTCGGTGGATCGCCAGGGCTTCCGGGGAAACGGCTTCCATACGCTTCTCCTCGTCACTTGAGTGCTTCGACGCTAGCCGAGCCCCAGGGGGGCAAGGACCTCGTCTACGCTCTTGCCGGCCAAGATGCGTTCCGGCACCGTCTTCACCATTGCCTCGGCGCGTTCCTTTCCCAGAAAGTGGGCCGCCAAAGAGACGGCCGAGGAAAGGAGCGGGGCGCGCACGCCGAAGGAGCCGTGTGCATCCGTCGCCAGGCAGTGCACCAGGCCGCGCCGCAAGAATCGCAGTGCCGTTGCACGCGCCGCTGCGCCCAGATCGCCCAGCAGGGAAGGCGCGCTTATCTGGGCCAGGACGCCTCGCTGCACCAGCGCTTCCAAAAGCTTCGGCTGCTTTTGAAAGTAGACATAACGTTCCACGTGCGCCAGCACTGGACGCCAGCCGGCCACCTGGGCCTGAAAGATCGCCTGGTCGATGTAGTGCGCGTAGCCGAGGAAAGGGAGCTCGATGAGGACGTAGGGCCCGCAGCCCAGCGGCCGGGCACGCCCATCCTGGAGCCGTACGGATAGCGCCTCGTCCAGGTCCACCTCCATCCCCGGGACCAACTCCAGGTCGATGCCCGACTCCCGCAACCTCTGTTGAAGGGCGTGGATCGCTTCGTCCAGGGCTGTAGGCAGATCCGGATGGGGGCACCGCTGCTCCCATTCCCGGGCGTGGGGGGTGACAACGATCGTGTGGATGCCATCTTCGCGGGCCAAGCGCGCCATCGCCAGGCTTTCCTCCAGCGTGGTGGGGCCGTCGTCAACGGCCGGCAGGAGGTGGCAGTGCAGGTCGATCAACTTGGGGTTCCCTCCTTCCAGAGGGCAATCCCGAGCAGCCGTCCCCGCAGCGGGCCTAGGCTCTGTAGCGCACGGCGGACGTCGCGGACGCGCGAACAGCCTGCCTGCCCCACCAGGAGAAGGGCGTCGGCGCGGGAGGCTACAAACAGGGCGGCCGGTTCGACATCCGGCCCAGGCAACCGGACCAGGCAGCACTCGGCAGCGCGGGCGAGGGCCGGAAGCGCGTTTCCCAGGCGCCGCAGGAGGGTTGCCCGCTCGGCAGCGGATCGATCCGCTCCCCAGGGCAACAGGCAGAGGCCGGCCGGGCCGACCTCTAGTGGGCTGAGGGAAAGCGGCTGCCCCCGCTCCAGCAGCTCGGACAGCCCTGGAGAAGGCGCAGCGCCGAACGCCTCGTGAGCCCCCGGCGGTGTCGGGTCGGCATCCACAAGCAGGGCCGTGGTCCCGCCCTGGACGATGGCGCGGCCGAGGGTGGCCAGGAAGTTCCCCGGATGAGAACCCGGTGCCGCGGCCAAGAGCGCCAGCGTCTGCCACTCCCTGGTGACGTCCGGTGTTCGCGCAAAGCGCAGATGCGCATAGAGGTGCTGCCAGTTTGCCTCCGCTTCCTCCCCCAAGGGGACGCCGGGGGTGGAAAGCCGCACAGCCGGCCAAACCGGGAGCCCCAACCGGCTGCTATCCCGGGCGGGGTTGCCCAGCCGATCGTCCAGCCAGTCCCATACGAACGCCAGCGGCAAGCCCAAGACTGCCCCCAGAATCGCTCCCGCCAGCGTGTTCACCTTGTAGCGAGGGGAGACCGGCGCTCCCGGCGCCCGGGCTTCGGCGAGCACTTCCACGTATAAGCGGCTGGTGCCGACAGCGGGCGCATGTTCGTTCACCCATTCCTGTAGCCTTTGCATCAGGCGGTTTGCGAACCGGGCAGCCCGCTCGGGATCGGTATCGTCCACTTCGAGCGCGACACGTCCTTCCTCGGGCACCAGCTGTACGTGGAGACGACTTCCCAAATCGTCCGGTAGCTCGGGATCCGCCTGGGGGAGCGACAGCAGGACCGCGCGGAAGGTGCGCATGCGCGCTTCCAGGAACATGCTCAGCCCGTAGTCAGCCCGGTTCGGCAGCACCACGGCCTCCGCACGGGCCCGGTAGACGCGCGGCTGGGTCCAGCTGTAGGCGAGGGCTGCGGCCCCGGAAACGACGGTCAGCAGCGCGATCACCCACCAGCGGCGGCGCAGCAAAGACCACAGTTCGGAAACGGACATCGCGATCTCCTTCGGACGGCACGTGGCCTTGGGCTAGCCGGGAGGAGGAGGCGCTCCCAGAGTCGCCGACACGTATGCCGCCACCCGTTCCTGAAAGATGACAGTATCGAACTGCGCGGCGTGGCCCCGAATCGACACCGGATCAAAGTCGTCGTCGTGGAAACCGGTCAAGACCCTGGCTAGAGCATCGGGCTGTTGGGGAGAAAAGTAGAGCCCTGTATGGCCGGGGACGACCGTTTCCAAAGCACCTCCAGCGGCGTAAGCGATGACCGGGCGGCCGCACGCCATCGCTTCGATCGGGGCGATCCCCAGGTCCTCCTCGCTGGGGAAAAGGAACGCGCGACAGCCCAGGTAGAGCTCCCGGAGTTTTTCCTCGGACACGCGTCCCACGAACTGCACCGTGGGGCCGGCCAGCCGCTGGAGGCGGAGGCGATCCCGCCCTTCGCCGAAGACAATCAGCGGAAGCCCTTCCTGAGTGCAGGCTTCTACGGCCACGTCGAAGCGTTTGTGCGGGACCAGCCGGCCGCCGGTGAGGAAGTAGCGGCCACGCTCTCGGGCCACCGGGAAAGAGGCAACGGCGACGGGCGGGTGGATCACTGTGCTCTCGCGCCGGTAGAATCGGGCGATCCGTGCGGCCACGGTGCGCGAATTGGCGATGAAGGCGTCCACGCGCTCGTTCGTAGAGAGGTCCCAGACGCGCAGTCGGCTCAGGGTGGGGCCAAGGAGAAGGCGTACCACGCCCTCCAGGCGCTCCTGCTCCAGGTAAGCGGCGGCCGTCCAGAGGAAGCGCGCCGTGTTGTGGCAGTAGCAGATGTGGCGGGCACCCGGTGGCGGAATGACCCCTTTGGCAAACGCGCTGCTTGAACTCAAGATCAGGTCATAGCCGCGCAGGTCGAACGATTCGAAGGCCAGCGGGTACCAGGCCAGGTAGAGGCGAAAGAGCCGATGCCAGGCTGGGAACCGCTGCAGAAAGGAGGTGCGGATGTCCCATCCCCTCCAGGAGGACGGAGCCGTGCGGGGGTCGTGGAAGGGCAGGTACACCGGGGCTTCCGGGTAGAGGGCGTGCAGGGCCTCCAGGACGCGCTCGGCCCCCCCGTACTGGCAGAAAAAGTCGTGCACAAGTGCCACGCGCAATGTCGACTCCTCGAGACGCCGCGGATGGCGACGTGCGCCAATTATATACCCGATTGTGCTCGGTCAGCAACTGTGGTTTGCGCTGCGGCTGCGGGTGTAGTAGAATAGGGCCGGATGGCGATGGAAGCCGGCGTTCTGGCCGGAGGAAAGGCCGAGATGGGTGGGCAGGTCCTCTACCGCAAATGGCGTCCCCAGCGCTTCGAGGAGGTCATCGGGCAGGAGCACGTGACCCGGACGCTCCAGCGTGCGCTCATCGCCGGCCGGATTGCCCACGCCTACCTCTTTGCCGGCCCCCGGGGCACCGGCAAGACCACGACGGCGCGCATCTTGGCCAAGGCGGTGAACTGCACCGGGGATCCGGGGCCGGCCGGCCGGCCCTGCAACATCTGCCCTGCCTGTCAGGCGATCAACGAAGGGCGTGCCGTCGACCTGATCGAGATCGACGCCGCCTCGAACCGGGGCATCGACGAGATCCGGGACCTCCGTGAGCGGGTACGCTTTGCCCCGGCGGAGTTTCGCTACAAGGTCTACATCATCGACGAAGTTCATATGCTGACCCCGGAGGCGTTCAACGCGCTCCTCAAGACCCTTGAGGAACCCCCGGAGCACGTCATTTTTATCCTGGCAACCACCGAACCTCAGCGCATCCCCCCGACCGTCCTTTCGCGTTGCCAGCGTTTCGACTTTCGCCGCGTCCGCGTGTCCGATGTGGTGCGGCGTTTGGAGGCGATCGCCCAGGCAGAGGGGTTGCAGGCCACCCACGAGGCCCTGGAGTGGATCGCCCGGAGTACCACGGGCAGCGTGCGCGATGCCGAAAGCCTGCTGGACCAGCTGCTCGTCTACGGGCGGGAAGGGAAGCTGGACGTCGCGGAAGTGCAGGCGGTGCTGGGGTTGCGCGGCACCGAGCAAGTTGCTCATTTCGTGGAAGCCTTGATCGACCGAGACCTGCCCCGCGGGTTGCGGCTGATTCAGCAGCTCGCCGATGAGGGGGTGGACCTCCGGCAGTTCAACCGCGAGCTGGTGGCGTACCTGCGCAACCTCCTTTTCCTGGCCGTGACCCAGGGGGCAGCAGAGCAGCTGGAGGTGCCGCAGGAAATGGTGGAGGTGATGCGTGCCCAGGTCCCCCGTACGAAGGTTACGGACCTGACCGCTTGGCTGCGCCGCTTCAGCGAGCTGGATGCCGAGCTGCGCACGGGATGGTACGGGCAGCTGCCCCTGGAATTGGCGATGGTGGAATCGGTATTGCCAGTTCCGGCCACGGCTCCTGAGGTGCCGCCCGCTGTGCGAACGCTCTCCACGGACGTGCCGCCGGTCCGGACAGGCGCGCCACCGCGAGGGACCCCTCCCGCTGTCCCACGTCCTGCTGGAACAATGGCTCGCGCATCGGAGGGACCCGCGGTCGAGGTAGAGCCGGTACGTCGGGGTGAGGCCGCGCCTGCATCCCCGCCCGCGGGCCCGGTGGACCTGGAGTACGTGCGCTCCGTGTGGCCCCAGGTCGTGGAAGGGGTGCGACCGCGCAACCCCTCCGTTCAGGCACTCCTGCACAGTTCCGCCTGTCAGCCGGTGGCTGTCGAAGGGCAGGTGGTCGTGCTGGGTTTTCGCTACGCCTTCCACAAGGGCAAGGTCGAGGAAGTGCAGAACCGTCGGCTGGTGGAAGAGGTCCTGAGTCGGGTGTTGCGCGGGAACTATGGCATTCGCTGCGTGCTTCAGGAAAGCGACCCCGCGGCGAACCGCCGGCGGCAGGCGGCGGAACGCCAACAGGCGCAGCGGGATCCGCGGGTCCAAGCAGCCGCGAATATCTTCAACGCCCGGATCGTCGATGTCCAAGCGACGGACCAGGGTGAACCGTCCGGAGGGTAAGGTGTCGATCAACCCAAGAGCGATGCGTCAACAAATGCAGCGCGTGCAGGAGCAGCTCCGACGTGTCCAGGAAGAACTGGCGGAAAAAACGGTCGAGGTGACCGTGGGTGGGGGCGCGGTGCGCGTGGTGATGAATGGGCACCAGGAACTGCGCGAGATCGCGATTGCTCCTGAGGTGGTGGACCCCACCGACGTCTCCATGCTCCAGGACCTGATCCTCGCCGCGGTGAACCAGGCGGTGGAGCGATCGCGGGAGCTGGCAGAACAGAGCATGGGAACGCTGCTGGGCGGCCTGGGGCTGCCAGGATGGATGTAGCGGAGACGTTGCGCCTTCCCGGTGCGGGGTTCGCCCAGGTGCCACCCTATAAGAGGGGGCTGCACCCGAGGAGGAGAACCTTGAGGTCGGAGCTAGAGCGCTACCTTCCGCGCGCGGTGGCTCGCCTGGTGGACGAACTGGTGAAGCTGCCGGGGATCGGGCCCAAGAGCGCATCGCGTCTGGCCTATTATCTGCTGCGCGCCCCCGAGGAGGAGAGCCGGGCCCTGGCGCAGGCGATCCTGGAGATGCGGGAGCGGATCTCCTATTGCTCCCGCTGTTTCAACCTGACGGAAACCGACCCCTGTCCGATCTGTGGCGACGAGGCGCGCGATCGCACACGGATCTGTGTGGTGGAGCAGCCGCTGGACGTGGTCGCACTCGAGCGCACCGGGCGGTACAACGGCCTGTATCATGTCTTGCATGGCGCCATTTCGCCGGTCGAGGGTGTTGGTCCGGAGGACCTCAGGATCCGGGAACTGATCGCGCGTGTGCGGATCCAGCCGGTGGAGGAGGTCATCCTGGCAACCAACCCCAGCCTGGAGGGGGACGCCACGGCGATGTACCTGGCGCAGCAGCTGATCCCGATGGGCGTGCGGGTCACCCGGCTGGCTCACGGTCTCCCGATGGGGGGTGAACTGGAGTACGCGGACGAGATCACGCTGAGCCGTGCGCTCGAGGGCCGGCGGGAAATGTAAAGCCAGAAGGAGAGGGGTATGGACGCGATCGAAGCGGCATTGACGTCCCTGTTGGAATTCCCCGGGGCCAGGATGGCTGCCCTGCTGGGGACAGATGGGGTTGGGGTGCAGGTGGTGCTGGGGGAATCGTGGTCGCAGGTCGACCCAGCGGCCGTGGAAGTGGAGTTGGCGGCGCTGGCGGAAACGGTCCAGCGGACCTGCGCGCGGCTGGAGGCAGGTGCGCCGCAGGAGTTCTTCCTGGAGACGGCTCAAGCGGCTTTCGTGGGCACGATGCTGGACCCTGGCTATTTCCTGGCGCTCGGCCTGGAACCGGGCGCAGACCTCCCACGAGCGCGTGCACTGCTGGCTCAGGCCCGGTCGAAGATCGAAGCGTAGTAGGCGGTGTCTTCTGCTGCCGGGCGGGTAGGGGCCCGGCGCTGTAGGTTCTGTCCACGATGACGGGTTCTTCAGGGGAATGGCTCGAACTAAGCGTAGAAGTGGAGCGCGCGGCGGTCGAGGAAGTGAGCGACCTCTTTGCCCGCTATGGTTATCAGGGAGGCGTTGTCCTGGAGGAAGCCACCCGGCCGGCCGCGGACGGCGTTTCCCTGGAGCCAATCCCGGACGGCCCGGTGTGGGTGCGCACCTATCTTCCCGCGGGGGCAGAAGCGCAACCGTCTGTAGAGGAGTTGCGTGCCACGCTGGAGCTCCTGGGCCGGCTTGCCACCATCGGGCCGTTGCAGGTACGCCGAATCCACGAGAGGAGCTGGGCGGAGGCCTGGAAGGCCGGCCTGGGCCCGATGCACGTGGGCACGCGGCTGGTTGTCGTGCCGTCCTGGCGGCGGTATCGTCCGCGCCGTTCCGAGGTGTGCCTGCGGATCGATCCGGGGATGGCGTTCGGCACAGGGTTGCACCAGACGACGCGCCTTTGTCTTGCGGCGCTGGAGCGCTTTCTCCGCCCGGGTGCGCGGGTGCTGGACGTGGGGACCGGTTCGGGAATCCTGGCGATCGCTGCGGCGCGCCTGGGGGCTGGGTGGGTCCTTGCGCTCGATATCGATCCGGTGGCGGTGCGAGCAGCTGTGCGGAACGTGCGCCGCAACCGGGTTTCCGACCGGGTGCAGGTGCGCCAGGGCAGCCTGGAGCACGGGATGGGGCCGTTCGCACTCGTGCTTGCGAACCTGCTGGCGCGAACGCTGGTGGAGCTCGCGGATCGGGTGTCTGCCGCGCTTATCCCCGGAGGCTATCTGATCGGCTCGGGTGTCCTTCGGGAGCAGGGGGACATGGTGGAAGCGGCTTGGCGTGCGGCCGGCCTGGAGGTGGTGGAGCGGCTTCCCGAGGATGAATGGCTGGCTCTTGTGGCGAAACGGTAGGTGTCCATGCACCGCTTCTTCTTGCCCGCCGAGTCGTTCCAGGGGGAGCAAGTCACCATCGAGGATTCCGAGCTGGTTCGACGGATCGCGGTGGTCCTGCGCCTTCGCTGTGGGGATCGGGTGGTCGTTCTGGACAACTCCGGGTGGGAATTCGACGTGTCGCTCGAAGAGGTGGGGCCACGGAGCGTGATCGGCCGGATCGAGCAAAGGCGCCTCACCGCGACCGAACCTCCGGTGAAAGTGGCCCTGTATCAGTCCGTGCTCAAAGGGGAACGCTTCGAGTGGGCCCTGCAGAAGGGCACGGAAATTGGGGTGAGCGAATTCGTGCCGCTGCTGAGCGAGCGCTGCATCGTGCAGGATGCCTCACAGTTTTCCCGGCGAAAGTTGCAGCGCTGGCAGAAGATCATCCGGGCAGCCGCGGAGCAGTCGGGCCGCGGCCGGATCCCACCGCTGCAACCGCTGATGCTCTTGCCGGCCGCCTGTGAACGGATCCGGCTCGAGAGAGGCCTGGGCCTGATCCCTTGGGAAGAGGAGACCAGACCCTTGCGCGAGGTCTTGGACGAGGCTCGTTTGCCCGAGCGCCCCTTCAACGTCTCGCTCCTGATCGGCCCGGAAGGTGGGTTTTCGCCCGCTGAGGTCGACTTGGCGCGGGACTACGGCATCCGGCCTGTGTCCCTGGGGCCGCGCATCCTGCGTGCCGAAACAGCCGGCATCGTAGCGGCGGCGCTAGTGCTCTACCACTATGGGGCGATGGAGCGCTGACGGGCTCCGTATCAAGGAGAGCGGCCGCTGTGGATCCGAACAGGGAAACACAGGACACGCAGGGTGCGGAAGGCTCGGCTCCGGCCACAGCTCTTTCTGCCAACATCCGTGTTCAGACGTTTGCCTCTTTCCTGGGCGGGATCTACCGCGGAGGACTGGCGCCCGTCTGGCAGCCATTCGTTCTCTCGCTGGGCGCCTCGATACGGTTGCTGGGCTTTCTGGAAAGCCTCGGCGGCTGGAGCGGGATTGTTTCCTCTTTCATGCAGCTCCTCGGGGGATGGCTCGCCGACCGCGTGGGTCGGAAGCCGATCCTCGTGCTCGCGAGCCTGTTCACGGCCCTGTCCCTCGGATTCTACGTGCTGGCCGCGTGGTGGAAGTGGTGGCCGCTGCTGGTGCCGGGCGTGGTTCTGGCAGGCATGGGGCTGCTGGCTCAGGCGGCCCGATCCTCACTGACCGCGGAATCTGTGCCTCGGGAAGGGCGTGGGCGTGCCTATAGCCTGACGATGTTCGCCTATGTTGCCCCGGGCGTGCTCTCTTCGGTGTTGGGAGGGTGGGTCGCCCAGCGGTGGGGATACTTGCCCATCATCGCCGCAGGCTTTTTTCTGGAGAGCGTGGTGCTAGTGGCGCTGGTGCGCTTCTTGCGCGAGACCCATCCCCGGCCGGCCTCAAAGACAGGTCGCAGCCTGGGGCGGACCCTACGGGCATTGCCGAAGCAGGTGCTGGGCGGCCTGCGCCGGCTGTGGAGGCTCCTTGTGCCACTTGCAGGCGATGCCTTTGCCTGGGGCCTTGCCGGCTCGCTCCTCTTTGGCATCCTGCGCGATCACCTGGGATATACCACCGGGCAACTCGGGTGGGTGAACGCCTTTTTCTCCCTGAGCTGGGCAGTGTTCCAACTCCCGGTAGGACGCTGGGTTGAGCGCTACGGCTGCAAGGGCTTCTTGGTGCTTGCGGAGGGGTTGGGCGTGGGGTGCATCCTGACCTGGCTCCTGTGGCCCACGTTCCTTGGGGTTTCCCTGTCCTATGCGTTGCTCGGGGTGACGGCTGCCCTCTGGGTGCCGGCCCAGCTTACGCTGCTGGCAGCCTCCTTCGGAAAGGAGGAACGCGGACGGGCTATGGGGGTCATCTTCACCGTGCAAAGCCTCGCTCGCTTCCCTGCACCCTATCTGGCCGCGCTGCTGTACGACTGGAAAGGCTATGACGCACCTCTGATCGCTGGAGCCGTCGGGGTCACAGCCGTCACCGTCCTGCTCGCGCTGCTCGTCCGGGATCCGACCCGCGGCTAGCCTCCCGCCAGGGGCCGGGGAGTTCGAACGCAGGGAAAGAAGGTTCGGGTGCCTGAAGCGTGGATAGAAAAAGCTCAGGGCGGTGGAGGTGATCCACCGCCCTGAGCGTGTCTCAGCCGCTATTCCGAGCAATGGCCCGGCCCGATGGCGCCGTTGTTGTATTGGTCGAGCAAGGAGGCCATCGCAATCGCATAGGTGCGGACCGGCTTCGACAGTCGGTCAGAGGGCTGATAGGTGGCGAAAAAGCCCGTTGCCCACGAGATGGCCGCGTCTACCTCTGGGGTAGAAGCGGCACCGTTCAGGATATTCAGCCGGGCCGCGATGTACGCATGGGCCAGGATGTAGTAAGCATTCCCACTGCTGGGTGGAGTCCACAGGACTTGATACCAGGACCGACCGCTCAAGAAGAAGCCGGTGTCCTCTCCGATCAAGGCCCAGGTAGCATCGTAGGGGGCAGGACCGTAACGCGAGTGGGTCTTCCAATAGCCTGGGGTCAGTGTGCAACCCTCGCACGGGACTTGGACGTTTACGGTCCAGCTATCGCTGCCCGTGGCACTGGTATCGTTGGTGATGAAGGAAGCCGTATTCACCACCGTATATTGACCGCAGGTCTCAAACGGTCCGATCCAGCGGCTGTACTGGAAGGTGGTGGGAATGTCGGGGTAGCAGACGGTTCCCAGGAAGCCGGCGTAGGTATCGCTTACCTCGATGCATTCATCGACCTCTGCTGGGTTGCCGAACACGACCGGCGCTGACCCGGAAAAGTCTGTCGTGCCGGCCGGGGTTGGGTTCATCGTATGGTCGTAGTCATAGTTCTGCAGCGTGGCCGTGGCACTATTCGTGCGGCTGGACGCGTCCGGCAGGCTCGCGCTGTAGGCGCACACCAGGGTGCCCCCGGCTGCCAAGGCGTAAGGGAACGATACCCCACAAGACACGGTGGCTGGAATTGCCGGGGATACCAGATCCGCGACACCGAGGATCGTCGCTGCAACAGGCGCGGGGTTGGACACGGTGATGGCTCCGGAGACCGCCCAGTCGCTATCGGTATAGGTGGCGTCAACGTCTACCTGATAATGGACCAGGTACTGTTCGCCGACCGCCAAGGTCAGTTCGCTTCGATCGGCAGACTTGTCGATGGTCCAGTGGTAGGTGCGCGTGAAGGAAGTCCGGGCATCCTTGGTTACCTGCAATGCGTAGCAATTCACGGTGACCGAGGCGTCGTCCGACTGTCCGGTCTCGCGGATGGTCGCCGTGTTGTCATGCTGGCCCGCGTCCGCGTCGCAGACAAAGGTTCCGTCGTAGGACACGGAACCGCTGGCGTTGAACTCCCAGGATCCGCCGTTGGTGTCATCTACGTGGACGGTGTCGTAGATCGGTGTGGGGGTCGTCGGGAGGTTCGCAGTGGCACTTGGGCTTGGGCCGAACGGATCGCCCCAGTGGCCCGCGTGGTTCGTGATGGTGACGTTCGCGGTGACCTTGTAGGTCCCGCCAGGGTGAATGTGCTCGCTGGGGATATCGATGCGGTACGGATAACACCAGGTCTCCCCAGGCTGGATCACTGGGTGCGCGCTGACGTCTACCTCGACCGTGGCGATCAGATCGTTGGGAGGCGGCACGCCGTTCCTGAGGTCGTTCACGATCCGCAGGTTTTCCGTCGCGACGTCACCGCCGTTGGTCACGCAGACTTGCCCATCTACCCAGGCCACATCAGTCCCTTCATCACGGACTACGGCGACCGTATACCGCGAGGTCCCGCTGTCTCCACGGAACAGGTTCCAGGTTTGCGGGGTTACGGACTTGTCGATCGTCCAGTGGTAGGTCCGGGCCAGATGAGGGACAATGGAGACGGTCGCCTCCAGGGTTGTGCCGGGTGGCGGCGGGGGCGGACATGCGAGCGCCGGGGATACGATCCCGACAGGCAGAACCACGATGGCCAGTACCAGGAACCGTTGGATTGCTTTCATCGCTTGTTTCTCCTTCCAATGTCACTTTTCACATCTTGAGGGGAGCTCCGCTTTCCCGAGAAAGGGGAGCGACGGCGAAATGCACCTCCTTGTGCCCAGGGCACCCTTCTGCTTCTCACCAGGGGAACATTGCTCCCGCTGTATCCCTCTCTTAGTATAGGCCGGAAGTCCCAGATGTCAATAGTACCAGAGTACCATATTTGAAGGCCCTGGGGGCTTGGTGCCCAAGGAGCGGATATGAAGCGCCGGGCCGCTATCCGGTGGTAGCCCGTGGTTCCTTCGGCATGTCCAGCACTTCCCGCACCTTGCGTAGGACCGCGGCCAAATGATAAGGCTTCTGGAGAAACCCATGGATTCTAAGGGACTGGATCTCCCCGGCGCGGCCACCTTCGCTATAACCGCTCGACACGATCACCCGTACGTCGGGGTTGATCTCTCTCAGGCACCACAGCGTCTCCTGCCCTCCGAGTCCCGGCATCGTGAGGTCGAGGATCACCAGGTCGATCGGTGGTTCCCGCTGCTGGTACAGCTCGATGGCGGCCCTACCGTCTGGTGCGTCCAGCACGGTGTAACCGGCACGCTCCAACATGCGCCGGAGTACCGCACGGACACTCTCCTCGTCGTCCACAACCAGGATCGTTTCGCGTCCCTGAGGAAACTCTAGGGGGCGCTGCGCAGCCGGGATGGGGAATGCCCCTTGCGCAGGCAGGTAGACCTTGAAGGTACTGCCCTGGCCGGGTTCGCTGTAGACGTGGATCGTTCCCTCGTGCGCTCGGACGATGCCATAGGCCATAGCCAATCCTAACCCGCGGCCGTGCTCTTTGGTGGTGAAGAAAGGCTCGAAGATGCGCTCCCGCACGGAGGCGTCCATCCCCATGCCGGTATCGGTAACGCTGACCAACGCGTATCGTCCAGGGCGAAGGTCCGGCAAACAACGCGCTTCCTCTTCGCTCAGCTCCAGATTCGCCGTCTCGATCGTCAGTTCGCCGCCGTTAGGCATCGCATCCCGGGCGTTCAGGCAGAGGTTCAGCAGGGTCTGGTGCAGCTGGCCTGCATCCCCCAGCACGGTGCACAGGTCCGCGGCTAGCCGTACCCGGATGGCAATCGTAGGCTCTAGCGCCCGTCCCAGCAGGCTTATGACCTCCCGGACAACGGCGTTCAGGTCGAGGGGTTTCCGTTCCGTGTGCGGGGAGGACCGGGCAACGGTCAGCAGTTGTTGCGTGAGATCCGCTGCCCGAGTCGCCGAGTCGACGATGGCGCCTAGATCGCGGTATAGCGGGGAATCCGGCGCCACTTCCTGCTGGAGCACCGAGGCATATCCCAGGATTCCCGTGAGGAGATTATTGAAATCATGAGCAATCCCTCCGGCGAGCGCCCCGATAGCTTCCATCTTCTGGGTCTGCCGGAGCAACTCCTCGAGTCGGCGCCGTTCGGTGATGTCTTCCGCAATGGCCAGGATGCCCCAGGGTGTCGGGTATATCCAAGCGCGCAGGATCGCCCTTCCCAGCTCGCTTTCGACCGATTCGCTCTGGCCGCTCTCCAGCACCCGCAGGTAGGCGGCATAGGAGCGCGTTCTGGCGAAGGAGGGAGCAAACTCGAGCAGATGCCGTCCTTCCAGTTCTGCCGGAGAGCAATCCATCAGGCGGGCATAGGCTTCGTTGCAGTAGAGCACGGTGAGCTCGCGGGTCAACGCCACTACCGGGGAGCGGATGCTTTCCAGCAACAGGCGGTGCTTCGTTTCGCTTTCCGCGATTGCCTCGTATAGCCGGGCCCGCTCGACGGCCACCGCCACCTGATCGGCAATCGTACCCAGCAATTGCTCGTCTTCTTCGTCATAGGCCCCGGGGGCATACGACTGGACGCAGATAACCCCGACCAAGCGTTCGCCGATTCGCATCGGTACGCCCAGCCAGGACAGGGGAAGCCGCATGGTCCCCCAGAGGAGCGGCGCCGGGAGCCGATCCTTCTCCTCCGCCAGGTTCCGGATCAAAAGCGGTTCCTTCCGCTTGACCACCAGCGAGGTCAGCCCCACGCCAACGGGACCGCGCTCCGGAGGATGGCGCTCACCCTCGTCCACAAGCAAGCGAAACTCCAGTTCTTCGTGCTCTGGGTCATAGAGCGCGATGAAGAACGAATCTGCCGGAAAGATGGAAGTAGTTTCCCGGTAAACAATCTCGAGCAGCTCGTCCAGTTGCAGCACTGCTCCCACAGCCCGCGCCACGTGGTTCACCACGGCAAGGCGCTCTGCCCGGCGATGCGCGGCCCGGTACGTCTGGACGTTGTGAAGGGCTACCGCTGCCTGTGACGCAAAGAGGGAGAGCAATTCCACGTCCCCAGAGGTGAAGGTTCTTCCGGGTTGCGCGACCACGTTCAATACACCGAGGAACTCTTCCCCCCACCGGATGGGTGCACTGGCCGTGGATACGTTTGGGAGGCCGTTGTGGACCGGGGCTCGCCGCTCCCACCGGGCATAATCCTCCACCGCAAGCGGCCGCCCTTCGGCCCACACGGTGCCCGAGAGCCCCTCCCCACGCCGAAGCAGCGTTCCCACGGGGGGGAGACCTTCCCCGACGCCAATGCTCCATTCCAGGACATCCAGGTCGGGTCGGTAGAGGTATAGCCCGCCTCCGGAGGCCCCAAGCAGTTCTACGGCGCGCGCAGCGATGGATTCCAGCAGCCGCGTAAGATCAAGCTCGGCGGTCAACTCCAGGCCTACCTGGCGCAAAGCCTGTAGTTGAGCTTGTCGCTGTTCCAGGTCTCGCTCGGCTTCCTTTCGTTGGGTGATGTCCCGTGAAATACCCCGATACCCAAGGAATTGGCCCGAGGGGTCCAGGATCGGCACCCCGCTCGTTTCCAGGATCACCCGCCGGCCGTCCCGATGGCGCGCGACGTGTTCCATCCGGTCAAAGGGCTGGCGCGCGCGCAGAGTGCCCTGCAGCACATCGCGAAAGTGTTCCTCCTCTTCGGGGAACGTCAGTTCGAAAGGAGCTCGCTCGATCACCTCCTCAGGACGGTAGCCCAACAACTCCTCGACCTTTGGGCTGGCATAGGTGTACCGCCCCGCGGCGTCGATCTCCCAAATCCAGTCGCTGGTTGCCTCGACCAGGCCGCGGAAACGTTCCCGGCTCCGGCGGAGCTCTTCCTCGACGGCCGCCGTTCGGACGACTTTCCCGGTCAAGGAGGCGGTCATCAACGACACGATACCCATATAAGCGTATTCCATCAGGTAGACCGAGCGGTATAGGCCGCTGGAGACCGCCGTGTCGTTCATCGCGCCGACGAAAAACAGGAGCAGCGCAAGGAGCATCGGCCTGGCCTGGTCCCGATGGCCGGCCAAGTAGATGCGCCCGACATAGCCAAGCAGGAACACGAACAACCCCAGGCCCACCAGGCTCTGAAGAGAGGCAACGATGCCGGGCGCAGCTTCGAAATAAGTCACCATTCCCCCTGTGGGGAGGTGCACGGTCTTGACCAGTGGACGGTCCGGGCGCCAGGCGTGCCCAGTGCGATCGACCAGGCTTAGCACGGCGCTCAGGAAAAAGTAGAGGAAGAAGGGGATCAGCCACAGGGCGATGCGACGGGTTCTGGGCTTGAGGTCGGCGAAATAGTCCAGGATGAAGAGCGGGAAGGAAAGGCTCACCAGCGAGATAGAGACCATCTGCAGCCTTTGCCAAAGGATCCCCTGGGCCACAGAGGTCGCGCTGTAGAGCCCGGCGGCAAAGCCATCGTACAGGCCCATCGCCAGACAGGAAACAGCGAACGTGAGGTGCTCGCGCTGACTAGGACGACGAAAGTAGATGAATAGGTTGTGGAATCCAACATAGACCGTAATGCCCGCGAGGACCAGGGGAGGAATCGAGGCGCTCGACATCCCGCATATCCACCTTTTGCCCAGCTTTCGCGATGGTATTGTAGCACAACCCGGCGATGCCGGCAATGGTCTTGACAGCGGGCGCCTCTACGGTTATGCTGCAAGGTGGGAACGAGCGTTTCTGGTACGTTCCTTCGGCGTCCCGGTTCAGGCAGGAGAAGGAAGGTGCCCCCAGCGTTTCGGCCGATGCCGTTCGAGGATCTGCTGCGGTGGGTGCTTGGCGAGCTGGAGCACAACGGCTCGATCTTTGGGATCCCCCGTGAGCATTTCTTCCGACCGCGGGTGGATGCCCCCTATGCCACGCGTGTCTTCGGGCGGGAAGTGTTGACACCGGTTGGGCCGGCTGCCGGCCCGCATACCCAACTGGCTCCCAACATCGTCTGTGCCTGGCTCTGCGGTGCACGGGTGATCGAACTGAAGACGGTGCAGATCCTGGACCGCCTGGAGATTCCCCGGCCCTGCATCGACGTGCCCGACGAGGGGTACAACGTGGAGTGGTCCCAGGAGCTCAGCCTGCAGGCTTCTGCCACCGAATACATCAAGGCCTGGGCGCTGATCCACATCCTGCACCGGCTCTTGGGCTACGAGGGCCACGCGCCTGTCGGTACGTTGTTCAACATGAGCGTCGGCTACGACTTGGCGGGCATCCAAAGCGGCCCCGTGACGCGTTTCATGGAACGCCTGACGGACGCCACGGCGGAACTGGACGAGATCCGCGAGGTGTTGAAGCATGCTTTTCCCCAGTTCGCCGACGTCGATATTCCGGCCCAGATTTGTAACAGTGTCACCCTTTCTACGATGCACGGCTGCCCACCCGATGAGATCGAACGGATCGGACGCTATCTCCTGGAAAAACGGGGGCTTCACACGCTCATCAAGCTGAACCCCACGCTCCTGGGACGCGAAGAGGTGCTGGATATCCTGCACGGGCTGGGATTCCGCGAAATCCCCGTCCCGGAAGAGCCGTTTCGGCAGGACCTTCAGTACCCGGAAGCAGTGGAGTGCATTCGCCGCCTCCAATCCGTGGCGGCGCCGCGGGGGCTTTCCTTCGGGGTGAAGCTGAGCAACACGCTCGCGGTGGCGAACCACCGTGGGGTCTTACCGGGTGAGACGATCTATCTGTCCGGCCGGCCGCTCTATCCGATCGCGCTGGAGCTGTTCCGTCGGCTGGCCCGCGATTTTTCCGGAGGTTTGCTGGTCTCCTTTTCTGCTGGCATCGATGCGCGGAACGTGGCCACTGTGTTGTCCTGCGGAGCGCGCTGGGTTACGGTCGTGACCGACCTCCTGAAGCCCGGTGGATACACCAGGCTGGGACAGTATCTGGAGGCGATCGAGGCCGAGATGGACCGGCGGGGGGCACGGACCCTGGATGAGTTCGCTCGGGACACGCTGGCGCAATTGGAAGAGGCCGCCGTCCAGGCGCGTGTAGATCCACGCTATCGCAAGGACGATCACCCATGCGGCTTGCCGAAGGTCGATTCCCCCCTGGAACGCTTTGACTGCATCGCTGCGCCTTGTGTGGCCCACTGTCCCCTGGGTCAAGATGTGCCCCGCTATGCCGCCCGCATCGCCAGTGGGGATGCCGATGGCGCCCTGCAGGCTGTGCTGGCACACAACCCCCTGCCCCGGATCACCGGCCTGGCCTGCCCCCATCCCTGTGAACGGCGTTGCACGCGCAATGTGTACGAGGAGCCGGTAGCCATCCGGGCGCTGAAACGCTTCGCTGCGGAACGCGGTCGCGTGGGGATCCCACTGGCCGCTCGGGTGGGCCGGCGGGTAGCCATCGTAGGCGGGGGGCCTTCGGGATTGGCGGCGGCCTTTTTTCTTGCCTGCAGCGGGGTGGAGGTCACGGTGTTCGAAGCGGGCGAGCAGGCCGGGGGCCTGCCGGCGATTGCCCCGGCGTTCCGGGTGCCCCGCGAGGCCGTGCAGGCCGATGTCGCTCGGATCGCGGAATTGGGGGTCGAGATCCGCTGTGGATATCCAGTGGCTGGCCCCCCAGAACGCCTGCTGGAGGAAGGGTACGACGCGGCCTACTTAGCGTGTGGGCTTCCGCGCGATGCCCGGCTGGGGATTCCTGGGGAAGACGGTCCGGGTGTGTACGGGGCGCTGGAGTGGCTGAGGAGGGTAGGCCGCGGGGAACGGCCGGTCACGGGGGGCCAGGTGCTTGTTATCGGCGGCGGGAACAGCGCGATCGACGTCGCCCGGACCGCGCGACGCCTGACAGGGCATCCGGCGACGGTGGTCTACCGCCGCACGCAGAGCGAAATGCCCGCGGATCCAGAAGAGGTTGCGGCGCTCCTCGAAGAGGGGAACCGGCTCGTCGAGCTCGCATCTCCCGTGCAGGTGCTCCACCACGAAGGCCGTTGCGTGGCGCTGGTGTGCCTGCGCAACCGCCTTGGGGCACCGGGGCCCGATGGCCGGCCGCGTCCGGAGGCGCTGCCCGGAAGCGAGTTCGAACTTCCTGCGGACACCGTGGTGTTGGCCGTAGGGCAGCGGCCGGACCCGACCCTCTTCCAGGGAAGCCGGATGGCGTTACGAGCGGATGGCAGGGTGGCGGTCGACCCGGAAACCGGGGAGACCTCTATACCGGGCGTATTTGCTGGTGGGGACATCGTCCGGGGGCCGGCGACGATCGTAGAAGCGTGTGCGGACGGGCGCCGGGCGGCCGAGGCGATCTGCCGTCGGTTGGGCATCCCGTTGCGTGCACCGGTCCCCCTTCCCGCGGCCCTGGACAGGGCGGCGCTTCAGCGCGTGGGCCGCATGCGGGCGCGTAAGGAATCCCGGCGAGAGCCTGGGCGGTTGCCCCTTTCTGCGCGCGAGGGATTCGCCGTCGTGGAAACGGTTCTGGATCCGCAGACGGCACAGGAGGAAGCGTCTCGTTGCTTGCAGTGCTCCTCTCGATGCGACCGCTGTGTGGATGTCTGTCCCAATCGGGCCAACCTGGCCTACCGCATCACGCCCTTGCGCCGGAGGCTACCGGTGCTTCGCTGCCAGGAGGGGCAGCTGGTGGTAGCTGGCTGGGAAGAGGTGGCTATCGTGCAGGAGAGGCAGATCCTGCACCTGGCCGATTGGTGCAACGAATGCGGCAACTGTGCCACCTTCTGTGTGCATGTCGGGCATCCATATCGTGAGAAGCCCCGCCTCTTTTTGGAAGAGGCGGCGTTTCTGCGGGAGAAGGACAATGCCCTGTGGCTCGCGGGTGACCTCATTCGGCGCCGCGAGCAGGGGCGGGAGATGGCGCTTTGGCTGGATGCGGGTGGGTTCCGCTTTGACGACGGGCGGGTTCGGCTGCGCTTTTCCTTCGAGGGAGAGCTACAGGAAAGCGTCTTGCGAGCACCATTTACGGGGGAGATCTCGCTGCGGCCCGCGCTGGAGATGTGGCTCGTGCTCCAGGGGGTACGGGAGTCCTTTCCGTTCCTACCCGTCACGGGTGCTGCTGGCCCATAGCTCTGGGGCTGCAGGAGGGCAGGGATGGAACGCGCGACTGGCTTGTTGCTGTTGCACGGGCGGGTGGCGACGCTGGGGGCGGAGCCCCGCCTGCTCGAGGATGGCGGCCTGCTGATCCGGGATGGTAAGATCGAGGCCTTGGGCGCCAGCGGGGAGCTGGAAGCGCGCTACCCCGGGATCGAGCGGCGGAACCTGGCCGGCCGGCTGGTGATGCCCGCGGCGATCTGCGCGCATACCCACTTTTACGGTGCCTTTGCCCGAGGCATGGCCCTCCCTGGCGAGCCCCCGGCCTCGTTCCCTCAGATCCTGGAGCGGCTGTGGTGGCGCCTGGATCGCGCGCTGACGCCCGAGGACATCCGTTACTCGGCGCTGGTGTGCCTGATCGACGCAGTACGCCACGGGACGACCACGCTTCTGGACCACCACGCCAGCCCCAACGCGATCGCGGGTTCGCTGGACCTCATCGCCGAGGCTGTGCGCGAGAGCGGGCTGCGGGCCTGCCTTTGCTACGAGGTGAGCGACCGGGATGGACCGGAACGGGCCCGAGCCGGGATCCAGGAGAATATCCGCTTTGCACAGGAGAACCGTGATCCGATGTTGGCTGCCACCTTCGGCCTACACGCCTCGTTGACGCTGAGCGAGCATACACTCGCTGAGGCGGTCGGCGCGGCGGCAGGACTGGGGCTGGGCTTCCATATCCACGTGGCCGAGGATATCGCCGATCAGGAGAATGCGCTGCGGCGGTTCGGAAAACGCGTGGTGCAGCGGTTGCACGACGCCGGTGTGCTGGGGCCGAAGACCCTGGCGTGCCATTGTGTGCATGTGGACGACGAAGAGATCGCCCTTCTGGCGCAGACGGGCACGTGGGTGGCCCATCAGCCTCGGTCGAACATGAACAACGCCGTGGGTGTGGCACCTGTAGAGAAACTGTGGCGCTCGGGTGTCCGGGTGGTGCTGGGAAACGATGGCTTCTCTAACGCGATGTTTTGCGAAATGAAAGCCGCCTACCTGGTGCATAAGTTGGCCTCTGGCGATCCCAGGGCCATGCCCGGGGATCGGGTGTTCCAGATGGCCTATGGGGAAAACAGCGCCCTCGCGCGGGTATTTTGGCCGGACGTGAGGCTTGGCGAGCTCGCTGAAGGAGCGGCTGCCGATCTGGTCGTGCTGGACTACCATCCGACGACCCCCCTTACAGCCGACAACCTCCCCTGGCATGTCCTGTTCGGCCTGGACGCGTCGGCTGTGGTGGGAACGATCTGTGCCGGTCGTATCCTGATGTGGGACCGGGAGCTCCTTACGCTCGACGAGGAGGCAATCACCGCCCGGTCGCGGGAACTGGCGGCCCAACTGTGGCGCCGAGTCTGACCTTCCTGTGCGGGAGCCCAGTTTCGGGTTTTCTGGACTGGGAACGGACTACCAGGTGGCAGAAAGAGGATCGTTACGGACGTAGCGATCCCGTTCGCTACCGGGAAAGGAGGCCCCATTGGACAAACACAGGCAGAAGCTGCTGCTGGTAGTGTCGGGAACCGTGGTTTTCGTCCTCTTTGCGCTGACCGTAGCTGCCGGTTTCCGACGCACACAGATCTGGGAGGTTTTGCTCCTTTGCCTTGCGGCGGGGCTCGCGGGGGTCGCGTTCGTGCTTTCGCTCCATCGCCTATCACCGCTCTCGCTCGACCTCTGGGAAGGGAAAAACCAGGTGAAGGAAGTGGGGCAAGAGGTCTACCAGCTGGCGCGCAACCTGCAGCAAAACGTCGACCGGCTGTTGGAGGAGCGCGATCGGTCGGAGCTGTTACGTCAAACGCTGGTGGAGCTAAGCGCTGCCGAGGATCCCCGGCAGGAGCTGGACCGGATCCTCCATCGAGCGATGCGAGCGGTGGGGGCCCGTTGGGGCAGCATCCTCCTGATCGACGAGAAGGGCCAGCTGGGGGAAGCCTTTCTGACGCGCTCGGTAGAGTCGGACCAGGCCAGGTTACGCACGGCTAAGGTCCTGGAGAAAGGGTTTGCAGGCTGGGTAGCGCGGAACCGACGTGGCAGTGTGATCTACGATACGCTAAAGGACCCGCGATGGCTGACCTTTCACGAGGATGAAGAAAAGGCCCGCTCTGCGGTGGCTGTCCCTTTCTTGCCCCGCGAACGCGTGCTCGGGGTCATGGTGCTCAGTGACCCCGAGCCGTACCGTTTCGACGATGCCGATCTCACGCTCCTCAGCCAGCTGGGACAGCAGGCGGCCATCTGCCTGGAAAACGCCGAGCTCTACATCGCGGCTTCGAGTGAACGGCGGAAGCTCGCGGCGATCCTGGCAGGGACGATGGATGGCGTGGTGGCGGTCGATGGGAAAGGGGAAGTGATCCTGCTGAACCCAGCGGCGGAGCAAGCGCTTGGGGTGCAGGCGAAGGAAGTGGTCGGACAGCCTGTGGACAAGGCGATCCCGCACCCGGAATTGGTCTCGCTATTTGAGCGCGCTCTCAAGGGGACAGAGGCAGTGGTCGGTGAGTTGGTGACGGAGGACGGCCGCGTGCGGAACGCCACCATTTCACCCATTACCGAGGTCGGTTGGGTGGCCATTTTGCACGACGTGACCTATCTCAAGGAATTGGATCGCGTCAAGAGCGAGTTTGTGGCCACCGTTTCACACGACCTCCGTTCCCCTCTGACCCGACTGCGCGGCTTTGCCGATCTGATCGCCGAAGATCCCTCCCTTAAGCCGCAACAGCAGGAGGCCGTGCGGCGCATCCAGGCGACGGTTGCGGAGATGACGCAGTTGGTGAACGACCTTCTGGAGTTGGGCGAGATCGAGGCGGGGATCGGGATGGAGATGTCCCCCTGTCACCTGGAGGAGGTCGTGCTGGAGGTGGTCGATTCCTTCCTGTTGCAGGCGCAACAGGCCGGCCTGACCCTGCGCACCGAGATCGAAGGGGCCCTGGGCACAATCCGGGGAAATGCGGCGCGCTTGCGCCAGGTGGTGGCCAATCTGCTGGATAACGCGATCAAGTATACCCCTGCCGGTGGGAGCGTGACCGTCCGTCTGAGCCGCAAAGGTAGGGAAATCGTGCTCTCGGTGGCGGATACCGGGATCGGGATCGCCGCACAGGATCAGGAACAGCTGTTCCAAAAATTCTACCGCATCAAGTCCCCGCAGACGGCAGGGGTGCCGGGGACCGGCCTGGGATTGGCGATCGCGCGGTCTATTATTGAGCAACACGGAGGACGCATTTGGGTGCGGAGTGCACCCGGGCAGGGGAGCACTTTCGCCTTTGCGCTGCCGAGCGTTGGTGAGCTAGGTGCGCCGGCCGAGCGGATGTCCAGCAGCTAGTCTCCGGGAATTCTTGCCACCCTTAACCCGTCGGCAGGATGGGCGCGCAAGCGTCCATATCGCGTAAGTGCGTGGCGGTGGCTCCGGATCTCTGGTGGGGCTTGCGCACCCATCCCGCCATGTTCGAGCAGGGTACGTCTTCACCTCAGATGTGGTCTGGGACCAGCTTCACGCGCCATCCTCCTCACGATTCAGCCGCGGGCGCCGACGCTTGCGTTACCAACGTTCTCCCACAGGGCCAGGGGCACGGTACCTCCTTCAGGGGCTGGGCAATGGGGGGCGTTGGCCGGCGAGGTTGAGGGAGACGATCTGGGGGAGGCCGTTTTGCTCGCGTTGCCAGACGACGTATTCGCCGAAGAGGGCGGGTGCGGTTTCGTTGGCGGGGTGGTTACTG
>DAOTVY010000004.1:0-6253 GCA_034436115.1 Chloroflexia bacterium
CGGGATCCGTACCCGTAAGCGCATGGCTTTTCCTCTCCGGCCAACCGAAGTGGCCACAGAGGATTATACCCGATTCCGGGAGTAGCGGCCGCGCAGGCGGCCGCCCGGCCGGAGGCCCCCCCAGGGACGATTTCAATCGGCGACTACTTCCCACCGTCTACCGGACAGTCACGGGTTTGCGTTGGGAAACGCGCGGCGGTATAATACCTGGAAGCGAACGTTCGCTGGAGGGTGGCTTCTTGGCCCTGTCGGAAACATCCGGCTGGCCGGAAAGGACGACGGAGGAGGCTTCTTCGCTCCCCGAACACCCCGTCATCGGGCATCGGTGGGCCGTAGACCTCTTGACCCGGCAGCTGCACCAGGGATATCTGTCCCACGCCTACTTGTTGACCGGGCCACCAGGGGTGGGCCGGGGCACCCTTGCCCGGTGGCTGGCGCAGGCGCTCCTGTGCCTGGATACACCGCGCGCGCCCTGCGGTTCCTGCGCGGCGTGCCTTCGTGTATCCCGCGGCACGCATCCGGACCTGCACGTGCTGAGCCTGGAAACGCAGGGCGGCCGACGTACCCTGGGGATCGAGGCGGTGCGCGAACTGCGCGCGACCATGGCCGAACGGCCCTTCGCCGGGACGCGCAAGGTTTATCTCATCGAAGATGCCGAAACGATGACCATGGAGGCAGCTAACGCCCTCCTGAAGACGCTTGAAGAGCCTCCCCCGTTTGCCGTGCTCCTTCTCGTGGCCCTGTCGGAACACCTGCTCCTGCCCACCATCGTTTCCCGTTGCCAGCACTTGCCGTTGCGCCCGCTCGGGCGCGAGGAGGTTCACCAGGCACTTGTGGAGCGATGGGGAGCACCCCAAGAGCAAGCCGCTTTCCTTGCCCGCCTGAGCCGGGGGCGGCTCGGATGGGCGGTACGCGCCTTGCAGGACCCGACGGTGCTTGCGCGCCGCGAGGAAGAGATCGCCGCGATGGAACGGCTGATCGAGGCCGGCCTGTTGGAGCGCTTTGCCTTCGCCGAGACCCAAGAGCGGCGGTGGCGGCGGGGAGAACAGGCAGCCGTCCTCGCGCTCCTGGAGCAGTGGGAAGGGTGGTGGCGGGATCTCTTCCTGGCCGGCCAGGGGTGCGACGAGTTGGTCGTCAACCGCGACCGCCTGGCACATCTCCAGGCCCTTTCCCGCCGGCTTGCCACGGAGGCGACGCTCGCTTTTTTGCAGGCACTGCGCGCTGCCCGGCAACGGCTGCTGGAACAGGTGAACGTACGCCTGGTGCTGGAGGACCTTCTGCTGCGCTTGCCTGCGGTCGTCTGAGGCGAAGCGACCGAGACGAACATACCGGATCTTCCGGAGGAGGATTGCGTGCCTCGAGTGGTTGGTGTCCGACTGCGACACCCGGGACAGTTGTACGACTTTGAAGTGACCGAAGGGGATTATGCTCCCGGCAGTTGGGTGATCGTGGAAACCGCCCGCGGACAGGACGTCGGGCAGGTGGTCGTATCGGCACACGAGGTCACCCCAGAGCAGGTGCGCGGGGAACTGAAACCGGTCGTGCGCCTGGCTACGGAGGAGGACCTGGAGCGCATGCAGCGCTTTCGGCAACGGGAGCCCGAGGCCCTGGCGCGAGCCCGGGAAGAGGTGGCCGAACTGGGCCTGCCGATGCGGCTGGTGGCCGCCGAGTACACCTTTAACGGCCGCTGCCTGACGATCTATTTCACTGCCGAGAATCGCGTCGATTTCCGCGAATTGGTCAAACGCCTGGCGCGTCTGTTCCGGACACGTATCGACCTGCGCCAGATCGGCGCGCGCGACGAGGCGCGCCTGCTGGGCGGGATCGGCATCTGCGGCCGGCCGCTCTGCTGCGCGACCTTCCTGGGCGATTTCCTGCGGATCTCGGTGCGCATGGCCAAGGAGCAAGACCTCCCTTTAAGCCCCATGAAGATCTCGGGCGTCTGCGGACGGCTCCTTTGCTGCTTGAGCTACGAGCACGAGCAGTACCGGGACATCAAAGATCGGTTGCCCACGGTAGGGGACGAGGTAGCCACGCTCCGCGGGCGCGGCAAGGTGGTCGCGGTCAATATCCCCAAGGAAACGGTGACCGTGGAGGTGCGGCCAGAGCTACGCGTGGAAGCGGATCTGGCGGAACTCGCGCAGGCAGCGCGCCTCGAAGCGGAGGGCCGCCTGCCTCACTGCCAGCCGGCCTATGTGGACATCACCGAGCGGCTGGCCACCATACCGGATGAGCCGCAGATCATCTGCTGGGAGGAGCCCAGAGCCTCACGCCGCAAACGCGTTCGCCCGAAAGCACCACCGGCCCCTGCTCCGGCAGCCACCGCCCCGCCCACGGCGTCCACACAGACCCCGGAGGAGAGGCCCGCTGGAGACGGAGCGGGCGAACGGCGGCGTCGTCCGCGACGGCCCCTGCGCCGCAGGCCGGCATCCTGACCCAAGCCCGCACGGCCTACTGGGCCTGCTCCTCCAGCTCCCGCAGAAGCTCCGCAGCCACAGTGTGCCAGTAAGGGTCGTCTGCGCGTTCGAGGTAGGCGCGCAGGTCTGCTGCCGCTCCGGCACGGTCGGGAGGGAAAGCGTAGGCTCGAGCAAAGGCACGGTTCAGATAGGCGCGGGCAAGCGAGGGCTCCAGCTGAATGGCCCGAGAGAGGTCGGCTTCCGCTTCGCGGTGCTCCCCGAGCTCCCGCCAGAGCAGCGTGCCCCGCCAGAGGTAGAGCGAGGCGTCCGCGGGAGCATAGGCGAGCGCGCGGGTGAAACAGGCCACGGCGCGTCGGAAGGTCTCCGGCTGGCCGAAGCGGTTTCCGAAGGCCCGGAACAGGAGCCCAAAGTAGGCCCACAGCGTCGCGGCCAGATACCGCCAGAAGCCCACCGTTCGACCCTCCGACCTGGAGGCCCCTAAAGCGGGATCTCCTGGCCAACCCCCCGTTCGCGGGCCAGACGGTAGAGCCGGGCCGCGGTAGAAACGTCCTGGATCGCCAACCCCACGGACTTGAAGAGCGTGATCTGCTCGGGGGACGTCCGTCCCGGAATCTGTCCCGCGACGATCTGTCCCAGTTCCCCGTGGATATGTGCTTCGGTGATCGCGCCTTCCCGGATCGGGAGGATGATGTCGCCAGCCTCGGCGAGCGCCGCTTCCCGCTGGTCCACCACCACCAGCGCCCGCCGCACGGTCTCGGTATCCAGCTCCCGCGTGGTCGGTGTATGGGAACCGATCCCGTTGATATGCGTCCCCGGACGGAGCCAGGCACCGGGGAAGATCGGCTCGTGGGCGTTCGAGGCCGCCACCACGATGTCCGCTTCCCGGATGGCCCGCTCGAGATCCTCCGTCGGGATCACCTCGATTCCCAGCTTGGGGGCCATTTCGGCAGCGTAGGTGCGGCTCCGCTCGGGGAGGGCATCGTACACATAGGCACGCCGGATGGGACGCGCTGCGCAGGCCGCCATGAGCTGGGTGCGTCCCTGGACACCAGCCCCCAGGATGGTCACCACCTCGGCATCGGGACGGGCCAGGTACTTGGCGGCCACGCCCCCCGCGGCACCGGTGCGCATGGCGGTGAGCCAGGTACCATCCATGAGCGCGAGGGGAGCGCCGGTGCGGGGGTCGTTCAAGAGCACCGTCGCGATGACCGTGGGCAGGTTGTAGCGGGTGGGGTTATCTGGATAGACCGAGACAACCTTGAGGCCCAGGGCATCCAGGTCGCCTCCGATGTAGGCCGGCATGGCCAGGTTCAGACCGTTGTGGGCAGGCACCGGGATTGCCGAACGCAGCGGCATCACCGCCTGCCCAAGCGCGAGTTGTCGGAAAGCCTCTTCCACCGCCGCCATGGCCTCCGACATCGGCAGCAGCATTTCCACATCCTGGCGCGTCAGGAGCAGGGCCATTGCAATCCTCCGCAAGCGGTCTCATGGACCCCGAGGGTCACCGGAGAGTCACCTGACGCGCGGCCCCCTGGAGAAAAGCCCCTAGGGAAGCCGCGCGATCGCTTCCATCGCCACGCGTGCCCCCCGGGGGAGCGCAGCCACCCCAACCGCCGCGCGCGCCGGGGGATCGTGCGGGAAGTACTCGGCATAGACAGCGTTGACGGCCGGGAAATCGGCCATGTCCTGGAGGTAGACGGTGACTTTCACCACCTGCTCCAGGCCGCTTCCAGCCGCCTCCACGATGGCGCGTAGGTTTTCCAGCACCTGGCGTGCCTGGCCGGCCGCGTCGTCCGGCGCTGCCAGGGCGCCCGAGGCCGGGTCCAAAGGGATCTGCATGGCAGTGAACAGGAACCCACCCGCGATCACCCCCTGGGAATAGGGCCCCACGGCAGCCGGGGCTCGATTGGTATGTACCACACGTCGTGAGGACATCGGGAACGCTCCTGGACATTTCTGACGATGCCGATTCTACCACAGCGCCCCCTTGCCGTCAACGGCTTGATTATGTTGTGGTTGGCGTTTTCCCCGGTTTCTGGTATAATGGATAAGAACGATGGTACGGGAGGTTTTCTGAGCATGGGTAACCGGTGGATCACGGGGCTGGTCTATTTGATCATTATCGTCGCGGCGATCGCCTTGGTGTTCAATCAGGTCAACCCGCCTTCGCAGCGGCGGGAAATCCAGCTGAACCAAGTGTTGGCCGACGCCCGCGAGAAGAAGATTCGGCGCATCGTCGTAGGGAGCGATCAGCAGCGCCTGGACATCGAGTACGTCAACAACGATCGGGCCACCTCGCGCAAGGAGCCTCAGGAGAGCCTCTTCGCGCTATTGCACGATGCCGGCGTGGACGTGCACGATATGCCGACGATCGAGGTCAAGGGCCCTTCGTTTTGGAGCAGCGTCGCAGGGCCCTTGAGCTACTTCATCTTGCCCATGGTCTTCCTGTTCATGCTCTTCTTCTTCCTCCGCCAGGCCCAAGGGACCAACAACCAGGCCCTTTCCTTCGGGAAGAGCCGCGCACGCCTGTTTACCGGGGATAAGCCCAAGATCACCTTCGCCGACGTGGCGGCGGTGGACGAAGCCAAGGAAGAGCTCAGCGAGGTGGTCGAGTTCTTGAAGTATCCGGAAAAGTTCGCTGCCCTGGGGGCGCGGATCCCGCGGGGCGTGCTCCTGATGGGCCCTCCCGGGACAGGGAAGACCCTCCTGGCACGCGCCGTGGCCGGGGAGGCCGGCGTGCCCTTCTTCTCCATCTCCGGATCGGAGTTCGTGGAGATGTTCGTCGGCGTGGGGGCCTCCCGCGTGCGGGATCTGTTCGATCAGGCCAAGCGGAATGCCCCGGATATCGTCTTCATCGACGAGATCGATGCCGTGGGCCGGCAGCGCGGGACGGGCCTTGGGGGCAGCCACGACGAGCGCGAACAGACCCTGAACCAGATCCTGGTGGAGATGGACGGCTTTGACTCGAATACCAACGTGATCGTGATCGCGGCCACCAACCGTCCGGATATCCTGGACCCCGCCCTCCTGCGCCCGGGCCGCTTCGACCGACGGGTGGTGCTCGACCGGCCGGATATGCGCGGCCGGATCGAAATCCTGAAGGTGCACTGTCGCGGCAAGCCGCTCGCGCCCGACGTCGACCTGGAAGTGCTGGCGCGCCAGACGCCCGGCTTTTCGGGAGCAGACCTGGCCAACCTGGTGAACGAAGCGGCTATCCTGGCGGCACGCCGCAACCGACGCCAGATCACCATGCAGGATATGGAAGAGGCGGCGGAGAAGGTGGTCGCCGGCCCGGAGCGCAAGAACCGGCGGATCAGCGAAGAGGAAAAGAAGATCATCGCCTACCACGAGGCCGGCCATGCCCTGGTCGCCCACCTGATCCCAGAGTGCGATCCGGTGCACAAGATCTCGGTCGTCTCCCGGGGCCTGGCGCTCGGGTACACCATGTCGCTCCCCGAAGAGGACCGCTACCTGATGCCACGTCGCAAGATCCTGGCCGATCTGGCCTACCACCTGGGCGGCTATGCCGCCGAACAGCTGATCTTTGCGGATACCACCACCGGCTCGGAAAACGACATCGAGCGGGCCACCAAGATGGCCCGGCGCATGGTGACCGAATTCGGCATGAGCGAGCGGCTCGGGCCGATCGCTTACGGGCAGAAAGAGGAGCTGGTCTTCCTGGGGCGCGAGATTGCCGAGCAGCGCGACTATAGCGACGACACCGCCCGGCTGATCGACCTGGAGGTGCGCCGGATCGTCGAAGGAGCCTACCAGCGCGCCCGCAGCCTCCTGGAGCAGCACCGGGCCGGCCTGGACCTGATCGCTCAGCGGCTGCA
>DAOTVY010000005.1:0-82792 GCA_034436115.1 Chloroflexia bacterium
CGGCGGGTGCGACACCAGCCAGGCCCGCCCCGGGGAAGCAGGCAACGCCGCTCGCACGTCAGGCAACGGATCCGCTCGCCCACGGTTTCGAAGAGGAGGGCTGGGCGGGTCGTGGAGCCAAGGATCCGCGCCCGGTCCCTCTTCTCGGTTTCCTGGCTCCGCATCCCTGCTCCTGCTTGCGGCGGTCAGGGGCCGCCCTGCGACTGCCGGTACAGGCGAGCCAATTCCCGGCCGAACGTCTGCCCCAGGTCCCAGTCCTGAACCACGATCACGAAGCCATCGCGGGTGGCCAGGCCCTGCGCATCCAGAGGCTGGGAGAACAGGGCGACCATCTGCCCGTCTACCGTGAGCACGTTCTCCCGCAGCCGGCCGACGCCGCGGTACGGTGCAAGCATCGAGCGTCCTTTGCGGAACGCTTCCAGAATGTCGGGCGCAATGCCCCCCTGTTCGTCGTAGACGCCCCACAGCTGCACTGGTGCACGCAGCGCCTCGGCCGACATCCGTTCGCCCAGGCGGGGATCGTCCATGCGTTCGGTGAGGAAGACGATCTGCGAGCGCACCCGGGCCATCGTCTGCAGGATTTCGCTTAGGGGATCCTCTTCGGGTGTGAAGTAGACTGTGACCGTCCCGCGGTCCGGGATCGCCACGTGGATCGGCTTTTCCTTCGGCGAGCCCGGGCCGAAGGCCCGATCGATGAACATCTCGTTGAACTCGTGCACGAACGCCTCGGCGAGCGAGGGGATCGGCCAGCGCAGGAGGTAGCCAGCATCTTCCAGCAAACCCGCGCGGGAGAATTCGGCCGAGCCGGCCCAGAGGATCGCTTCGTCGACGACCAGGAAGGATTCCCCCAGGCCGCCCGGCGAGGGGTGCAGCGCGATCGGGATGCCTCCCTCTTCGAGACGCGCGCGGGTCGCGGCGACCGCCGGTTCCTCCTGGCGCGCGGGGTCTTCCAGGACCCGCACCTCGACGCCCCGCAGCCGGGCCTGGAGCAGCGCGGAAGCGATCGCCTCCTCGTCCAGGCCGGGGGTGGCAAGGGAGATCTGTTTCTGCGCACCGCTGATGTCCCGCACGATCTCCGCGGTCAGCCCCTGGGTTGTCGGCTCCCCGGCATCCCCCTGGGTGAAGTAGATGCGGTAGGGAGGCGCGGAGCGGAGCGTGCGCGGCCGCGGCTGAAGGAAAAAGCGGTAGAGGATGGCTCCCCCGACGATGAGCAGTGCGAGCAACACAACCATTCGCCACTCGCGCCAAAAGGCGCGCAGGTGTCGGCGGAAGCGTTTGGTCCCCCCTTCGGGCATTGCTCACTCCGTCTTTCCGACCCGGTAGACGCGCTCGAACTCCTCGCGGTAGGCGCGGGCGAGGTCGGCGTTCTCGATGATCACCAGGTTCTCGTCGTTCTCTTGCGCTGCGCTCCGGGTAAAGTTGAAGGAACCGGTGATCGTGACCCGGGAGTCGATCACGAACACCTTGTGGTGCATGACACGCGGGTTTCCATCCAGGCGCACGTCCAGGCCAGCCTTCTGAAAGAGGTCGTAAACACTGGACTCGGCGGCGGCGTTGCGCGCCTCCAATACCCCCCGCACCACAACCCCCGACCGTGCCTTCTCGATGAGCTGCCGGGCAATCTCCTCATCGGTGAACGAAAAGGCCATAAAGAGGATTTCGGTCTTGGAGCGTTCCAGGGCCTCCAGGATCGCCGAGCGGGGGTCGTCTTCCGGTGCGAAGTGGGTTTCGATCCGGGTGCCGTCGTCCAGAAGGAGGGTGGGATAGGGCGTGTTTTGGGGAGAGCGAGGACCGAAGGCCTGTTCCAGGAACATCTCCTCGAACTCCCGGGTATAGTTTTCCGCCAGGGGAGGCAACTCGAGACGCAGGAAGTTGTTGTTGTTGCGGTAGGTGTCGTTGTCCGTCAGGTTCCAGGAGCCGAGCCAGACGACGCGGCGGTCGATCACGACGAACTTGTTGTGCATGAAGGCCTGGCGCCGGTCGTAGACGATGGGGATGCCAGCGGACGAAAGCTCGCGCGTGGTCTGCAACACGGTTTCGTCCGCCAGGTTCTCGTCGTCGATCACCAGGCGCACCTGCACCCCCCGTTGATGAGCCTGGAGGAGGGCCCGGGCGATCGATTGCAGATCCAGGTCGAAGGAGGCGATGTCCACGCTTTGCTGGGCGGCATCGATATCGGCCGCCACCCGGGCGTCGATGCCGCCCGAGTGGACTGCGGCGTCAGCCGGGTCGGGAGCGGTGAAATAGACCTGAAACCAGGTGCCGGCCGGCGCCTGCACCACTGGCGCACGCGGCGAAAGCCCCAGCCAGCCCAGGTAGCCCGCCTGGTAGAGGCCCAAAACGACCGCCACCAGGAGCAACAGAAGCAGATAAAGTGGCGAGGGCCGTGCGCGTCGGCGCGACATATTCTCCCTCCTGGACCGATCTCCTCACGGATGGCGCGAGGGATAGGCCCGGTGCTCCAGTTCGGCCAGGAAGCGATCGGCCTCCATCGCCGCCCGCGCCCCGCTTCCGACTGCGGTCGCGATCTGGGGCAGGTAGAGCTCCTGGACGTCTCCCGCGGCGAACACCCCAGGGATATTGGTGTGCTGGGCTCCGTCGGTGATGATATAGCCCCACTCGTTCAGCTCCAACTGTCCCTGGAAGAGCTGCGTATTGGGCACCATGCCGATGTAGACAAAGACCCCCGAGACCGGGAGCACGCGCTCCGCATGGGTTTCGCAATGGCAGATCCGCACCCCGGTGACCGCCTGTTCGCCCAGGATCTCGGTCACAAGGTGTTCCCAGATAAAGGTGATCTTGTCGTTGGCGAAGGCGCGCTCCTGCACGATCGCGTCCGCCCGCAGGCGGTTGCGCCGGTGGATCAGGTAGACGCGGTCAGCAAAACGGGTGAGGAACAGCGCCTCCTCGACGGCGCTGTTGCCGCCCCCGACCACGGCGACCTCCTTGCCCCGATAGAAAAACCCATCGCAGGTGGCGCAGTAGGAGACGCCGCGCCCGGTGAACTCCTTTTCCCCGGGGACGCCCAGTTTTCGCGGAGATGCCCCGGTGGCGATCACGAGCGCCCGGGCCTGATACTCGCCGCCATAAGCCGTGATCCGGAACGGGTGTTGGGAGAGGTCCACGGCTGTCGCCTCGTCGAGCTCCACCCGGGCCCCGAACCGTTCCGCCTGTTGCTGCATGCGCTGGGTCAGCTCCGCGCCGTGGATGCCTTCGGGAAAGCCAGGGTAGTTTTCCACCATATCGGTGATCGCGGCCTGGCCACCGAGGCTGCTTCCGGCCAGGACGAGGGTAGAGCGGCGTGCGCGGGCGGCATAGATGGCGGCCGTGAGGCCGGCCGGCCCGGAACCCAGGATGATCACATCGAAGAGCATCTTTTCCTCCTCTTGCCCTGCTACAGTGGGATGTTGCCGTGCTTCTTGGGGGGAAGCGACTGGCGCTTCGTCTGGCACATTTCCAGGGCGCGGATGAGCACGGGGCGGGTCCGCCGGGGCTCGATCACGTCCTCGACATAACCGCGGGAGGCCGCCTGGTAGGGATTGGAAAAGCGCGCCTCGTAGTCGGCGACCAGTTCGTTCAGGCGCGCCTGGGGATCGGGGGCTGCCTGGAGTTCCCGCCGGAAGATGATCTTGACTGCCCCCTCGGCCCCCATGACGGCGATCTCGGCCGTGGGCCAGGCGACGTTGAAATCGGAGCGCAGGCTCAAGGAGGACATCACCACATAAGCGCCGCCGTAGGCCTTGCGCGTGATGACGGTCAGCTTCGGCACCGTGGCCTCGGCGTAGGCAAAGATCAATTTGGCCCCGTTGCGGATGATGCCGCCCCACTCTTGATCCGTCCCCGGCTGGTACCCGGGGACGTCGACAAAGGTCACCAAGGGGATGTTGAAGGCATCGCAAAAGCGCACAAAGCGTGCCCCTTTGACCGAGGCCAAATTGTCCAGCACGCCGCCCAGATGGGCCGGCTGGTTGGCAATGATGCCCACCGGGTAGCCGTTCAGGCGCGCAAAGCCCACCACGATGTTCGGCGCCCAGTAGCGATGGACTTCGAAAAAGGTCCCGTCGTCGACGACGGCGCGGATCACCTCGAGGATATCGTAGGGTTTCCTGGAGCTGTCGGGAACGATCGCGTCCAGTTCCGGCGCTTCCCGCTCCGGGTCGTCGGTGGGAGGGCGGTAAGGGGGATCCTCCATGTTGTTGCTCGGAAGGTAACTGAGCAGCGTGCGCACCTGCGTGAACAGCTCCTCCTCGTCTTCGGCCGCAAAGTGGGCCACCCCGCTCTTGCTGTTACAGGCCATCGCGCCGCCCAGTTCCTCCGGAGTGACCTCTTCTCCCGTAACCGCCTTGATCACCTCGGGACCGGTGATGAACATGTAGCTGGTGCCCTTGACCATGAAGGTGAAATCGGTGATCGCGGGGGAATAGACCGCCCCGCCAGCACACGGGCCCGCGATGATCGAGATTTGCGGGATCACCCCGGAGGCGATCACGTTTCGGTAGAAGATGTTGCCATAGCCGTCCAGCGAGACCACGCCCTCCTGGATCCGGGCGCCGCCGGAGTCGTTGATGCCGATCAACGGCACGCCCATGCGCATGGCCAGGTCCATCACCTTGCAGATCTTCTCTGCCGCCACCTCGCTCAGGGTTCCGCCGATGGTGGCGAAGTTTTGAGAGAATACGCAAACGCGCCGGCCCTCGACCGTTCCCCAGCCGGTCACCACGCTATCGCCCAGCGGGCGACGTTTCTGCATATCAAAGTCGTAGCAGCGGTGGACGACGAAGGGATCGGTTTCCACAAACGAGCCCGGGTCGAGCAGCCGCTGGATCCGCTCGCGTGCCGTCAGCTTACCCCGCTGATGCTGGGCCTCGATCGCCTCGGGGGAATCGGATGTGGCCTCCTGTCGGCGCTGGCGCAATTCCTCGATCCGTTCTGCGGTCGTCTTCATCTCGGATTCCTCCACCACAGGCCAGGGTGCGCCCGCCCTACTCGATCACCACCAGGGGCACCCCGGGGTTCACGCTGTCGCCGGGAGCACAGTGGACGGCTGTGACGGTGCCGTCGCGGGGCGCCTTGAGCTCGCTTTCCATCTTCATCGCTTCCAGCACCAACACGACCTGTCCGGCGCGGACCTTGTCCCCCACTTTCACGTGGACGGCGATGACCTTGCTGGGCATGAGCGCCGAAAGGGCTCCCTCCGCGGCTGCCGGGGCGGCCCTTTCGGGCCGCTTCTCCACAACCGCCGCCCGCCCACGCAGCAGGCCGATCGCCTGAACCGGGTACGCAACCCCGTCCACGATGGCCTGTAATTGCCCGTTCTCTCCGGGCTGCAGCTCCACATCGTAGTAGATGCCGTCGATGGCCACCCGAAAGCGATTCCCCTGGGCACGCACGACCTCCCAGTTGAGGGAAAAGCCCTCCACGGTCATCCGGTCGCGGTCCAGGGTGATGGCGTAGGTGCGGTCCCTGACCTTGAGGCGAAACTCTTTCACGGGGTACCCTCCTCCCTTATCCGGCGCGGAAGGAGCGCGCCCGGATGGCCTCCAGCCGGCCGGCCCACTTCCATGGTTGGGCGGTCGCCCGGGCCTCCGGAGCGGCCGCCTCGGGCGGTTCGTAGGCCAGCGCGGCGGCGATGGCGGCGATCACCTGTCCCGGGACATCGGTGAAGGTGCGGCGCCAGCGCAAGAACTCGGGGGTGATCTGCGGGAAAAGGGCCATCGAGATCACATCTTTTTCCGAGGTGGCCAGGTCGCCCAGCGCCTGGCGCGCCTTTTCCAGTTCAGGCGGCAGGGAATCGGCCGGCCGGCCGGCGATCGGCTGTTCCTCTCCGGCGATTTTGCGCTGTACCTCGGGGTCGATGGGCGCAGGCGGCCGGCCGTAGTAGCCGAGCACGTACTGTCGCACTTCTTTCGGCACGACCTTGTAGCGCTCCCCCATCAGGACGTTCAGCACCGCCTGGGTGCCCACGATCTGGCTGGAAGGGGTGACCAGCGGGGGATAGCCCAGCTCGGCGCGCACGCGGGGCACTTCCTTCAGCACCTCGTCGTAGCGGTCCAGGGCGTTCTGCTCGCGCAGCTGGGCATCCAGGTTGGAGAGCATCCCCCCGGGGATCTGGTAGGCCAGGACGCGCACGTCGACCGTCCGGAGCTGTCCCTCGTATTTCTCGTACTTCTCGCGTACCCGGGCAAAATAGTCGGCGATCTCGGCCAGGAGTTCCAGGTCCAGCCCCGGGTCCCACGGGGTGCCCTGCAGGCAGGCCACCAAGGCTTCGGTTGGGGGCTGAGAGGTGCCCAGGGCCAGCGCGGAGATGGCCGTGTCGACCACGTCCGCCCCGGCCTCGATCGCCTTGAGGAGTGTCGCGGTCGCCATGCCGCTCGTATAGTGCGTGTGCACCTGCACCGGGGTTTGGGGAAGCGCCTCCTTCAGGCGGCGCACCAGTTCATAGGCGGCATAAGGCGACAACAGGCCGGCCATGTCCTTGATGCAGATCGAATCGGCTCCCATATCGACCATCCGACGCGCCATCTCCACGTAGGAAGGGATGTCGTGAACGGGACTGATCGTGTAAGAGATGGCCCCCTGGACATGCCGGCCGACTTTCTTCACCGCGGCAAAGGCGGTCTCCATGTTGCGCAAGTCGTTCAGCGCATCAAAGATGCGAAAGATGTCGATTCCCACTTCGGCGGCGTGATAGACAAAGCCCTCCACGACGTCGTCCGCGTAGTGCCGGTAGCCCACCACATTCTGGCCCCGCAGGAGCATCTGGAAGGGGGTGTTCGGGATCGCCTGGCGGAGCAGGCGCACCCGTTCCCAAGGGTCCTCGCGCAGGAAACGCATGCTGCTGTCGAAGGTGGCACCGCCCCACATCTCCAGGGAGTGGAAGCCAACCCGGTCGAGCTTTGGGCCGATCGGGAGCATGTCCTCCACGCGCATCCGTGTGGCCAGGAGCGACTGGTGGGCATCGCGAAGGATGGTATCGGTAATCCGTACGGGTTTGGGGGGTGTGGCCATGGCCTCCTCCTCGCCGGCAGCCGTTTGCGGCACATATAGATTCCCCGCACGGCCCGGCAGTGCCGTCCGCCGGGGTGGATGGCGGTATTATACCCGACCTGATGTCAACTGGCAACGTTGAAGTCCGCACCGGCCCGTGGTACAATGAGGGCTGCCTGAAGCAGGGCTCTCCCAGGAGGGGCAGGTCGCACCGCTGCGATTCCTCTCCGAGGGAGGGCGGGAATCGGATCCGCCCGAGCGCAAGTATGGGCGTTCGAGCGGTGCTTAAAGCCATCAGCCGGAGCAAACCGGGAAGAAACGTCACCCTCTGTCCCTTCTCAGCGATCTACCCAGGCAAGGAGCTCCAAGCATGAAGTGCCCGAACTGCGATCGCCCCGTACCCGACGATGCCTTGGTCTGTCCGAACTGCGGCGTGCTCGTGGCCTCGTTTGCCACTTCGACTCTGGTCTCCGCTCCTCGGACCACCGCGCGAAGAAGGCGGTTATGGCTTTTGATCGGTGTGGCCGTCGGAGGTTTTCTCCTCGTTGGTGCGCTGGCTTTTTTCCTCTGGCCGCGCCGGCCCACGCTGCAGCTCATTGCCCTGGAGCCTCTTGGCGCGGCCCCGGAAGCTGCGGCAGGCCTGCCTGCGTTTTACCCCGATAGCACGCTCCAGTTACACTTCCGTTGGCGCCTGCCTCCTGGCCAAGGCCTCCTGGTCCGCTGGTACCACACGGGCTGTATGGGCGAGGAGATCTCAAGCGAGCAACGCCTGGAAGGAAGACGCAAGTTTGCCTTTCCCTGGATCTGGAGGACGACCCTCTCGCTCCCGGCTTCGCCCAATGCGCCCCTGGCGATCGGCGATTATCGGGTAGAGATCTTACCCGAGGGGGACACCGAGAGCGAGCTGGCTCAACGGCTGGCTTTTCGCATCGTGGCCCCTCCGGGAGCGATCCCCTCGCAGGTTGGGGAGCTCGGGCTCGCCTGGCTGGTGGATAGCGAGGGGCAGCCGCTCCGTCGGACGAATACGTTCATGCCCTACGAGGTGGTGTATCTTGCCGCCCGGGGCGACCTGGGCCTTTACTCGACCCTCGAGGCCTACTGGTATTTCCCTGGGGACGAGGTGGTGGATCGCACGACGCTCCTCACGACCACGCGGAACCTGCGCGATCGGCCGCTGCTCACCTTCCTGGCTGAGCCTGTTCCGCTCGTTCCGGGCGACTATCGGGTGGCCGTGTGCCTGGACGGCCAGCTCCAGCAGGAGCTGGAGTTCCAGGTGCAAGAATGGGTCAACCGGCTGGGCGTGCTCTCTGAGGATTTCGAGCAGCCCGGAGACTGGTCGGTCGGGAGCTCGGACACGGTGGATCGTGGCTATGAGGATGGCCGGTATCGCATCGAAGTGCTGGGATCGGAGATGATTGCCTGGAGTCGGTTGCGAGGGAGTTTTTCCGATGTCGCCATTCAGGTGGTGGCGGAGCAAACGGCCGGCCCGTTCGACAGTGACTATGGGGTCATCTGCCGCTATCTCGACGGTGACAACTTTTACTCCTTCTCCTTGAGCGGCGTCGGCGAGTACTCGATCTACAAACTGGTCTCAGACGAATGGGTCGCGTTGGTGCCCTGGACCCCGGCCCAGGCGATCTGGAGCGCTTTGCCGAACCGGATCACCGTCCTCTGCCAGGAGCACGAGCTTTCGCTTCGGGTGAACGGCGTTCTTCTCGGCCGGGTACAGGACGAGGCTTTCGAAGAAGGCGACGTGGGGCTCTTTGCGGGGACGCGCTCCGATGGTGGCGTGCGGATCCTCTTCGACGACCTCCAGGTCGTTCCGCTGAAATGACCACGGCCGCGCGGCGCCTGGCGGCGGGAGCTGTGCTGCCGCTCTAGGCGGTTTCTAGCGGACCTCCGGTTCTCTCTACCCTGCCCAGGGATCTGGGTACGTGGACAGGCTTGCTGGGACCAGACCTCTTCCCCCAACTTCTGTGCGCATCCCGCCGGCGATCCAAGGAGGAAAGCCAAGGCCGCGGACCGAGTGGGGGCTAGTTGCTGGCCAGGAGGATTTCAGGCTCCTCCTGGGTCGCGAAGGCGACCTGTACCTGGGCTGCAAAGTGGGCGACCAACAACTCCGCGACCTCCGCGGCCGCGGCCTGCACGACCGCGGGACCGACTTCGGGCAAACCGTCGATGGGGATAAAGACCGTTCGCGTCTGGGGCGTGATGCGATCCTTGTGCGCCTGGCGCCACACCCAATGGCGGGTGAGGACGTCCTCCCCGTCCAGGTAAGCAATTTCCCCGGGGCTGACGATCTCCATTGCATCCGAGAACAAGGGGCGAAAGCGTTCTCCCCCGCAAGTGGGACCCAGGAAGATGGGACCTTCGAGCGCGTCCAGGTCGTGGCCGCCCATCGGGATGACGTGGGTGAGGGAAACCGCATTGTAGAGGTCAACCAGAGGGAGGATGGAGGGGACGCCCCGCTCGGAAAGCGCCCGGCGCACCAACGCCTCAATGGAACTTGGATACTTGACCCCAGAGAGGCCCAGCGCCTGGAAGGCTCGCCGCCACGGCGCGATGCGTGGATGTTCCTGGGGTGGCCGGCCGCCCCACTCCCGGCGCAACCGCTCCTGTGCGGTCACCAGAAGATCAGCAATCGCGTCGGGGTCTTTGGGGAGCTGCAGCGAATGTCCGACCACGACCCCGATGGTCAGGCCTGGGAAGCGTTGGAAGAGCTCAGGGGCTACGCGAAACGCCTTCATGCGCTTTCCTCCGGTGGTCGGTTGAAGCGGGCCATCGCTGCTTCGATCCCTTCCTTCAGGAAGCATTCCACCGCGTCAGCAGCGCGTTCCAGGACGCGCGCAAGGGTAGTTTCCTCTTCCGGTGTGAAAGGGCTCAGCACATAATCCACCGGGTCCTGAGAAGGGTCGGGCGGTCGGCCGATGCCCACGCGGAGGCGCGCGAACTGCTCGCTCTCGAGCGCTTCGATGATCGAACGCAGGCCGCGGTGTCCGCCGGCGCTGCCCCGCGGCCGCAGGCGGATCGTCCCCAAGGGGAGGTCGAGGTCATCGTAGATCACGAGGAGCTGCTCGAGGGGGAGTTTGAGCCATGCCAGGAGGCCGGCCACGGCCGCGCCGCTGCGGTTCATATAGGTGTAGGGCCGGGCAAGGACGACGTTGCGGCCAGCGATCTCCCCCACAGCCAGCCGCGCCTGGGCGTGCTTCTGCCGAAAGAACAGACGGTGGCGCGCTGCGAGCACGCTCAGGCAGCGGAAACCGACGTTATGGCGTGTACGAGCGTACTCCTCGCCGGGGTTTCCGAGCCCGACCAGGAGGTACTCCGCAGCGGGAGGGCGGCGGAACAGGGGCATGGGGGATGCCTCCTTCTACAACAAGGCGAAGAGCACGCCGCCAGTTGCGAGCGGCACGGTGAGGTTGTCCGTGCCACGCGGGGAAAGCGCCTCCACTACGGCGCCGGCCAGGGCCGCCAGAAGGCCGTGCCCGAATGCGGTCGGCGGCACATAGTGCCCAAGGAAACGGAGCGTCAGGGTGATGGCCAGGGTGGACCAACTGAGGAAGGCCAGGCTACCCAACCAGGTTTTCCGCTTTCCCCACAGGGAATACCCGCGCTTTCCGAAGGCCCGGCCCACGACTGCGGCCATCGCGTCCCCCCACGTCATGGCCATCACCCCCGAGGCAGCGATCTCCGGCCGGCCAATCCGCCAGAAAATCGCTAGCAGGAGGGCTACCGAAACAGGAAAGAGGACCGTTCCCCAGCTCGGTTCCCCTACTTCGATCGCCCCGAAGAGACGGAACCGGAGCGAAAGCGCGTTGAGCACGGCAAAGACGAGCGGGGGAAGCAAGGCCCACGCCCAGTGCCGGAAAAGGAACAGCGTGGGAAAGATCCACATGCCGACGGCGATGTGGACCACTTTGCGCGTGGCATCGGCGGAAATCCGCCGCAAGCGCCGCACGAGATCGCAGCCGAGCAACACCGCGAGCACGTAGGCGAAGGAAAGGAAGATACCCCGTGCGTCCGCTCCACTCAAGCGTGTCCTCCCTAAGCAGCGTGAGACGGTTCCGTTAGCGCTGAGGGGCAATCTGTCGCCAGCACCACAACACTTCCAGGGTGGTGCGCACGGCATCCGCTTCGCCCTCTTCGCTGGCCCAAGAGCCATCTTTCTCCTGCCGCAGGAGCAGCTGCTCCCACGCCAGGCGCACCAGCGGCGTCTCCAGGCGGTAGCCGGCGAGCAGCAGGTTGTGTAGCAGGGAAGCGAACATCGAAGCGTACCAGTCGCCCTGGCCGACCGCCCGACTCAAGGTGCTCAGGATGTTCTGCGCCGGGCCAGAGCGCTGTCCCAAACGCCGGGCCAGAAGCGGCAAGGCGTACCAGGCCGTATGGCGCGGAAAACCGATAAACACGCCGCCCTCAAGCTGCCACTTCAGGAGCATGTCGAGCGTCCGAGTCGCTGCATCCGTTTCTTCCTGCCCGTAGGCAACCAGCAGCGAGCTCACCCAGGCGGTTAGGTAGAGGCGGCCCGCTTCTTCCCCTTGTCGCTGCCACCTCGGGAGCGGATCGCTCCGCGGCACACGATCCTGCCAGCCTCCGTCTGCGCCCTGTTGTCCGAGGAGAAAGGCCAAACCTCGATAGGCCAAGGGGTGCCGCATGAGGCCGAGGTCAGCCAGGGCAAAGAGCATCTCCACCGTTTCTGGGACGGCTTCTTCTGCTCCGGCCTCCAGTCCGGCCGGCCATCCTCCGTGGGGGCCAGCCAGCGCCTCCAGGTCGTGCAGTACCTGGGGAGGCGGGGGAGTGCCTTCCAGGAGCGCTACCCCCCGTGCTTGGCTGAGCGCATCTCCCCGGGCCGCTATGAATTGCTGTGCCTTGCGGATGTCCAACGAACCCTCCTTGGCCGGCCGTGCCGAGAATTGTCACCGGCCCTGGGCATTCTACCCGAAGGAAAAGCCAGCGTCAAACGCCGAAGGCGCGCGTGCGCCGTCCACAATCACGCGCCCCCGGTGGAAGGACCGCCAACGGGGGCGCGCGCACTTTTGCATAGCCTCAGTTCCGCAGGCTCTGGACTAGCGCACCAACACACGTCCTTGTTCCTCAACGAACCGCACGAACGCCTCCTCGGCCTGGCTCAGGGGCCGGCTCCGGTGCACGAGGTAGATCGTCCAGGAGAAACTGGGCCAGAGCGCGATCAGATGCACCGGTGCCCGGGTGATCTCCAGCACCGGATGGGGAAAGAGGGCCGCGCCGAGTCCGGCAGCGACCAACGGCAGGGCCATGCCGGGGTCGGCCACCTCCAGCGCCCGGGGTGGGACTGGCAGGAGGATTTGGCGCGAACGGAACACCTCCTCCAGGAAGTTCCGCGGCGGGCTGCCCTGGGCCGGGAGGATGAGGGGCAGGTCGGAGATCTTGCGCAGCGGGAGGCGCTTGCGCTGTTCCCAACGGGGCTCTGGTGGGGCAACCAGCACGGTCTCCATCCCCTGAAGCAGGATGCTCGAGAGCCCGCGTTCCTGGGCTGGTTCCTCGCCAACGATCAGGTCGAGCGGTCCATCGCGCAAAGCCAGGCTGCTTTGTCCTGGGGGAAGTGGCTCCAGTTGGAGCACAACCGCAGGGTAAGCGGCCCGGAAGGCAGGGAGCAGCCGGGCGAGCACGTGCCAGGCCGGAGAGCCCGTTCCCCCGATCCGCAGCCGCCCTGTCACCTCGCCGCGCAGCAAGGCCATTTCCTCTTCGGCGCGCTGCGCGAGCCGGGTCACCTGGCGCGCCGTTTCCAGGAGGCGCTCGCCCGCGTGGGTGAGGAGCATACGGCGGCCGGCGCGGCGGAAGAGCCGCACGCCCAGATGCTCCTGGAGCAGCTGGATCTGCCGGCTGACGGCCGGCTGCGTCAAGTGCAGCCGGCGCGCGGCCGCCGTAAAGCTCCCCGTTTCGGCAACGGCCAGGAAGGTCTGGAGTTGATACGTGTCCAGCACCGCCGCATCCCCTTGTGCTGCCCGGTCCATCCCTCTGTTCCTGGGGGTGACCCTGTTGGGCCACCCCCAGGAACGCCGTCGCCGCCGTACACTTGTCTAGCGCAGGTCCGAGCGTGGCAAAGCCGTGTCCGGGTCAAAAAGCAGCGGCAAGACCTGGCCACCCTGCGGTGTGGACTGGAAGGCTACATCGTCGATAAAGAGGTTGCTGTTCAAAGAGCTATCGGTCGTCACGCGAATCTGCACCGTCACGCACTGGTTGGCATAGGCGCTCAGGTTGACCACGTGCATGGCCCAGCCATTCGTGTTGTTGGCGGAGCAGAGGCTGTACTGATCCTCGGTGAGCCCGTTGACGCGCACGTAGGCAAAGTCGTAGCCGCAGTAGTCCTGCGAGGCGATCCAGTGCCAGTAGCGGAAATAGGGCGCGCCGGCAGGCACCAGGGTCTGTTGTTCGATATAGCAGACCTCGTTGTCGTCGCCGCCTTCCCAGACCGCCCAGATGCCGCTGTGCGGATGTACCGAGCCTGGCCAGCCACCGTTGAGGATCAAGTCCCAACCATTCTGGGAGTACTCGGTCCAGATAACGGGCCCTTGTTCAAAGTCGCCGTTGCCCAGGTTCGGGCAAGGAAGCGGCGTTGGGGATGGCGTGGGCGTCGGGGTGGGGCCGCCGGACCAGTAACGCCGGAAAGCCAGCGGCAGGTAAATCCAGTGGGAGGGCGGTGCCCCACAACTCACCTGGAGGTCGGCGGTCATCGTGGCTCCGGAGTTGCTGATGTTGGTCACGCCGATGCAGCTGTTCGTGCAGGCATACCAGGAGCTGCTTTCCGGATGGGTGGTTATGGTCCAGTTGCGGTTGTTCGTGCCTCCCGGGAAGGGGTCGTTTGCATCGCCCTGGTTGGTACGAAACTCCAGATGACGTGCCCCGTCGGCCTGCTCCAGGGCAACCAGGTAATGGTAGGCATCCGGGCAGTTGCAATGTGGATCCAGGGTGCACTCGTAGTCGTTCTGCAGGGAGTAGTTCCACATCGCCTCGTCCACATGCCAGATGAAGAGGCCACCTCCGGGGATGTACTCGTCGTAGGAGCCAGAGACCTTTTGCCGGTTCTCCAAGAGGAAGTACTCCTGGCTGGCCAGGGCCGAGGAGCGCATCTTGAGCACGGTCTGCGCCGGAGGCGGGTTGTTATGGGCCTGTGGGATCGTCTTTCCGGTCACGTTGTCGGTGATGTTGGTGGGTGCGACAAAGCCCATCTGGACGCGGCACCAGGCATCCGGCCAGGCAGGCGAACTGCCGTCCGTTCCCCAACCGCCGCTGTTGGGACCGTTCCAGGAGCCGCTGGCCATCAGGCTCCAGTCTCCGACCCCATAGGAGGAGTAATCGCGGTCGTAGAGGTCGGGCAGGTTCCAGAAGCCGTGTCCCATCTCGTGGGCAAAGACGCCGATCGTCATGTCGCTCGTCGAGGGGCTGACGCTCATCCAATACTCGGGCATGATCACATAGTCGGCGATCGTCACCCCGTCGTAGACTCGGGGGTTATGCAGGCTCCAGGAGTGTGACCAGACATCGTGGGGATTGCCCGTGAACTCGGCTCCAGGACCGGCGTGGATCAGCATGATCGGCTCCGCGTAGCCATCCCCGTCGTTGTCGTATTGGGAAAAGTTCACCACGCTGTTCACCGCATCCACGATGTCCTCGGCCAGCTTCTGACAGTTGTTGGGATAAGGGGAATCGATACAGTAGCCGCAGTTCGAGCCGCAGTAGCCGACGTAGTAGGCGTAGGTTTGCGGCGCCATCCGCCAGCCCAGGCTGCTGGGCAGGTTCACGGTGACGATATCCACCTGGCCGTAAGAAACTTCGGAAAAGTAGTCGCGCACGGAGCCGCGACCGCTCACAGGGGCAGCGAAGATCAGGCTATCGAAGAAGGAGGCCGCCACCGTGCCGGGGTGATCGCTGAACTGGACGACCACCGCGAGCGCGTTCAGGGTACCCGTAAGGCTCTTGGGCTTTCCACGGGGCGTGTCGATCCCTTGGGCGCGCGCCCACACCGGGTCGGCCAGGAAGCGAGGGAGTGCTAGCTCTCCCTTAAGGATCTTCTCCCACACCCTGGGGTGGGGAGGCATCCCCTGGGGGACATCGGACGGCCGGGCGGCCGCGCGCGGTCCCACGAGCATCAGCAGCAACAGGGTCACCAAAGCACAGCTACGAGCGATGGAGCGGGACATCGACGATTCCTCCCCAGGCGGCGTCGGTTTCCCTCAGGCGCCTGGACTCATCGTTCTTCGCACGATTCAACCTGCAGGATCCAGCCTTCACCTCCTTTCACGATCGTCCCTGTCAGGCGCAGGTGCTGGCCCACGAACTCCGGCATGCTCTTCGGCTGCGCGCCTCCTTCCGGGGGCCGCACCACTTCCAGGGGGGCCCACGGGGTTACCTCGAGCCGGCCACCGCCCACCGCGCGCAGGAAGAAGCGGACGTCCCGCCCCTTTCCCTCCGCTTCCAAAACGCCTTCCACGGTGATCCTTTGCCCCTGGAAAGCGCCTGGATCCGCCAGCACACGCGGCAACATCTCGGCCGGCGTCACCTGGGGGGTCGGGCTTGGCGCTCCTACGGGGACAAGCCCGCACCCCACCAAGAAGGTAACGGCCACCACGGCGAACCCCAACCTACCGATCCAGCGTGTCATTTCCTGCCTCCTTGGGTGCGTACCCGCAGCATTTCTGCGGCTACGGCAACCCAAATGTCCCGCTCCGGCCATGAGACGCCCGGCTGCCCGTGCCCGTTGCACGCGCGCCTTACCGAGCGGGGATCACGGTATAGCTCACTTCCTGGTCGACAGCGAGCACTTCGATCCAGATGTTGCCCCGGTTGAACCGGAGCTCCTGTCCCCCGGTATCCAGGAAGCGGAATTCCTCCTCTGGCCCGGCGCGGGACCAGGTTCCCTCGGTGCACCGCCCGTCCAGGCAGAAAAGCGCTTTCCCCTGGCCGGTGGTTTCGATCTGTATCCTTCCCTGCTGGTCTCCGGGGATGGGGCGCTGCGGTGCAAAAAGGATGGCAAGGTTTTTTACGCGAAGCTGTGCGCCGGTCAGGCGGTCGATCTGTGGCCGGCCTTGGTAAAAACGAAGGTACTCGTTTTGCTCTGCTTCGTAAGCGTAGCGCACCGGGTAATCGAACGTCACCTCAATGGTCGCACTGACGGGCCGGCTTTCGGGCGAGGCATCTTCCTTGTGCGGGAATCCCCTGTAGGAAAGAAACCGTGTGATTTCCCAGTTCTCCAGGTAGCCATACAGGAGCTCGCTGCTCGTAAAGAGGTTGTTCCAGGGGACCGGTTCGTTCGTTGTGCGCCAGAAGTAGCCACCCTCCCAGGTCATGGCCTCCAGGTTCGCCAGGCAATCGCTGCGCGCAAGCATCGGAAAGACCGGTGGGCTCCCTCCCCAATGCACCAAGAGGGCGCCGTAGGGACAAGCCCACTCGATGTGGTAGGGCCGGGCAGAGCGGATCGGCCCCACCTGGGAGGCGTCCAACTGCTCAAAGATCGCCAGATACCGGGGGACGTTCCCCTCGGTGACGGCCTCGTAGACCAGGCTGGCCTGCGAGAGGCCATAAGAGTCTGCATCCGAGGGGATGAGAAGGGCCAGGGGAGGATAACGGGCCGCTTCCGGGTCCAGCGGCAGACCGGTAAGCGGCGATTCTCCCGGTGCATAAGGAAGCGTGGGCTCGGGCGTCGGGGTTGGGGGCGCCGTGGGCCGCGGCGTGGGTGCTGCGGTTGGAGGCGGGGTGGCGGTAGGCGCGCCACAGCCGGCGACAAGCACAGCCGCCAGAAGGAGAATCGCTACCGGAGTGTAGCGGGTCCACGCCACCGGTTGGCTCCTCCCGGACCCAGGACTACTCTGGCACGTGGCCGAGTGCATAGTCCACCGGGTCGCCTGGGCCCAGCACTTCGATCCAGATGTTCCCGCGGTTGAAGGCAATCTCCTTGCCGGAGGCGTCAAAGAAGCGCATCTCGGCCTCCGGGGCTAGCTTTTCCCAGCGCCCCTGCATCAGCCGGCCATCCAGGAAAAAGAGCGCTTCCCCGGAGCCGGTCGTTTCCACCTCCAGCCGGCCTTTCTCGTCGCCCGGAATCTTGCTCTGCGGGACAAAGATCACCACCACGTTCTTCACCCGGTGCTGCTCACCGGTCAGCTGGTCCACGTGCGGCCCGCCCTTGTAGAAGCGCAGGTAGTCGTTCTGTTCCGGGTCGTAGGTGTAGCGGACGGAGTAGATGAAGGAAAGGGAAATCGTGCCGGTAAGCGGGCGGGTCTGCGGCGGGGCATCGTCCTTGTGCGCATACCCCTGGTAGCGGAGGAGGAGCGGCTTTCCATCCAGGTATTCATAGAGGAGCTCGCTGCTGGAAAAGCCGTTGTTCCAGGGGATCACCGGATCGTACCCGCGCCAGAAGTAGACCCCCTCGTAGGCCTGGCCGTCCAGCTCGTAGAGGCAGACGCCGTTCAGCTCTGCCAGCAGGGCATAGGCCTGGGGGCTGCCTCCCCAGTGGACGAAGAGGGGTCCGTAAGGGCACGCCCACTGGACGTAATAATGGCGCGCGCTCCGGATCGGCCCGATCTGTTCCGCTTGTAGCTGCTCAAAGATGCCCATGAAGCGGGGGATGTTGTACTCCGCCCGCGCCTCGTAGACCACGGAGGCCTGGGACAGCCCGTACTGCTCCGAATCGGAGGGGATCATGACCACGACCGGCGGTCGGAGCAGCTGCTGGGGATCGACCTCCTGGCCGCTGAGCGGAGCCTCCACCACCGTGGGGGTCGGAGTGGGAGTAGGGCTAGCAGTCGCCGTGGGGGTGGGCGTCGAGGTCGGGAGCAGGTTCTGGGTCGGTACGGAAGTGGGGGTGGCGGCACCGTTCGCCCCGCTTCCCCGTGCCAGCCGGGAACCGAGGAATGCCAGCGGGATGAGCGCGACCACGATGAGCGCAGCGAGCACCAGCAGGATGGGATCCCGCCATAGCGGCCGACGGTTGCTCGGGGCAAGTGACATGGCTCAACGACCTCCTGTTCGGTTCTTGGGTGTTTCCTGGGCCACACGGCGCACGATCACTTCCCAGGCATTCTCCGCTCGGCGCACCAGATCCGACGGGGCCGGGTAGGGGTCGTAACGCGCGTGGACATAGGCTTCCGTCAAGGCAGCTTCCTGGGGCGCCGCCTGGGGCATTGCCTGCTGCAGGTCGGGGAGGTACTCGTGGGGAGTCTGCCCGGGCCGTCGTTCTACCCCCCGTTCCAGCGCCAAGAGCAAGAGCTGAATGTACAAGCGACGGATCGCGACGGTCGTCGGCGGCCCTTGCAGGCGGTCGAGCCACTCGCGCAGGCTGCGCGCGTCGCCCGCGGGCCGGCGCAGGCGTCGCAGCCAGTCCTGCAGGTTACGTCCCACCTCTTCCCAACCCCACAGCGACTCGCGTTCCTCGCTGACCTCGTCGCCGGGACGAGAGTGCGAGAGGAAGAGCCAGATCGCGTAGGCGATCGCCACGACGACGAGCGCCACAACCACCCCGGTGGTCAGGTGGCCCAGGCGTGGGTCGATCACGAGTCGGGGACTGGTCTCCGAGGGGACTCCCGGCACGACTTGAGGGATCTCCAGGGACGGTTCCGGCGTGGCCGTTCCGGGGTGCGGTTTGGGGAAAAGGGCGACCACCAGCTGGCCAAGCGCGTAGCCGGCCACGATCAGGGGCGTGAGGAGCCACAGTACGGCCCCAACCAGGTGGTCCCAACCGGTCTGCAGGAGTTCTCCTACCTGCGGGGAGAAGAGCGAGGTGATCAGGATCCCGAGGGCCAGGATCCCGGCTACCGTGGGCAGGAGAACCAGGAACCAGCGCGCACCCGGCCGCTCGCCCGCACCCGAGCGCCCGCGGCGCAGCTGGGCCACGGCCACGGCCAGGAGGCCGAAGAAGAAGAAGGAGGAGATGGCCCGCACCAGGGATGGGCCGGCGCTCTCGATGTCGAGGAGGAAGAGGGAGCCGATCAAGATGAAGAAGGCGGAAACCACCAGCCCCACGCGGAAGGAACGGGCCGGCGTTTCCAATTCCAGGCGTTGGAGCGTTGCTCCGCGCCAGACGAGCAGCAACGCGGCGACCACGGCGATCAGATTGCGGAGGAAGAGCGGGTGGTCGAGGTCTCCGAGCGTCTGGAACCAGGCCGACCAGCCGGCGCCATCCCCAAGGCCGTAATGGCCGGTCGTGCCGCCCTTGGCCATCCAGATCGCAGCGCACAGCGCCAAAAGAACCAGCACCGCCCGCGAAACTTTTCCCCGAAGCCCAAGCCACTCCTGCACGGTTCCCAGGAACAGGCCTCCCAGAAGCAGTCCCAGGACGGCCATCGCGTCGAGCGCGGGCTCCGCGAGCGTGGGGACCGGCCGCACCGTGAGCACATAGAGGAGGATGTAGGCCCAGGAGGCCTCCATGACCGCCGTGCAGAGCACCATGAGCAACCGCGTCCAATCCAGACGCATCGTTCACCTCGCGGCGGGAGCCTGTTCCCGGATGCGGGTCGGCCGGCCAGCCGGTCGGGCGTAAGCGGCCGGCAGCCCCAGGCGGTAAACCTGGATCCCGGGGATGGCGGGGGGCTCATCCCCCAGGTAAAGCAGGGCGATACGCCTTCCGCGGTCCCGGAGGCGCAGGAGCACAGGGAGCAACCCCTCCTGTGCCAGGCTGCTGATTACCACCAGAGTGGTCCCCAAGGCCAGGCGGGGCAACACGGTGGGAAGGAGGCGAGCCATCCGGCAGGTGGAAAACGGCACCAGCTTGGCCAATTCCTCCAGGATCGTCTGTAGCTGCTGGGGGTTACGGCTCGGCGCGATGCGCACCGTTTGGTCCGATTCCGCGGCCACGCCGTTCACATAGAGCCCCACCGCATAGTGGGCTTCGAACGCGGCCCGGGCGACCGAGGCCGCGGCGGAAATCCCGAGTTCCGTGATCTCTGTCCTCAGCCCCTCCCAGTAGTGGGCGAAGGTGTCCAGGTCGAGGAAGATCGCCATCTGGAGCGTGGCCACCGGCTCGAACTGTTTGACCTGAAGTTGTTGCCGCCGGGCGGTGGCCGGCCAATGGATGTGCCGGAAGGGATCCCCGGGCCGATAATCGCGCACGCCGACCGTACGCACCGGATCGGTGAAGAGCTGGCGCGGCGCGCGTGTTTCCCCCAGGAGGTAGCGCGCCGGGATGCCCAATTCGTCCAGGGGGACAACCTTCGGGTAGACCAGGATGTGGTCGGTCTGCTCGGAGGCGGTATCCCGTTGGAAAAAGCCAAAGACGTCGCCCGCGTAAAGGGACACCGGACCGAAGGTATAGTAGCCGCGCGTCTGGCAGCGGAGCCGGTAGCGCCAGCGCACCTGCTGGTACCAGCGGACCGTTGTGCCCCGGGAGAGGACCCGACTGCCAGGCACTGCGGAAGGGTGAAGTCGGCCGCGCAGCAATTCCACCTTTTCCGGAAACCGGTCTTCCCACCGTACCCATGCCAGGGGAAGCAACTTGCGGTTCGTCAGCGAGATGACCATCTCGCACTCGTCCCCGGGAAACAGTTTCGTCTGGGAAAAGCGACGTTCGAAGGCCACGCCTTCCAGGGCGTAGCGGTTCCATACCCAGGCGATGGCGATCGTCAGGATGAGCAGCAGTCCCAGGGCCACCAAGACGTGGGAACGGATTAGGAAGCCGACCAGTAGGACGATAAAGATCAGATCCAGCCAGGCAGGCGAGAACATCGCGATCGAACCGCCCAGGCGTTAGCCTTCCACCGGGACCGGCACGCTGTCCAGGACCTCGGCCAGTACGTCACGGGTCGTCTTGCCGCGCAGGCGCACCTCCGGGTCGAGGATCAGTCGGTGGACCAGGACATAAGGAGCGATCGCTTTTACATCGTCCGGAGTCACGAACGGGCGCCCGGCGATCGCAGCGCGCGCCTGTGCGGTGCGGTATAGGAACAGGGTCCCCCGCGGGCTGGCTCCCAGTTCGATGGACGGATGCTCGCGGGTCGCGCGCACCAGGCGGGCCACGTAATGGCGCACCGAGTCCTCCACGCGTACCTCGCGGACGACCCGCTGGGCGTGGAGGATTTCTTCCGCCTGGGCGACCGGCTGCAGCGTCTGCAGGGGGTCCTCCCGTTGGTAGCGCAAGAGCATCGCTTCTTCTTCTTCCTGGGAGGGGTACCCGATGTCGATCTTGAGCAGGAAGCGGTCCAGCTGCGCTTCCGGAAGCGGGAACGTGCCTTCGAGCTCGATCGGGTTTTGGGTGGCCAGGACAAGGAAAGGCCGGGGAAGGGGCATGGTTTCCCCGTCGATGGTCACGGTTCGTTCCTGCATGGCCTCCAGGAGGGCAGACTGGGTCCGGGGGGTGGCCCGGTTGATCTCGTCCCCCAGGATGATCTGGCCGAAGATCGGGCCGGGGCGAAATTCGAAAGCGTTCGTCTTCTGGTTGTAGTAGTTGATGCCAGTGACGTCCGAAGGGAGGAGGTCCGGGGTGAACTGGATCCGGCGAAAGGTGCAACCCAAGGAACGGGCCACCGCGCGGGCTAGGGTGGTCTTGCCCACCCCGGGCACGTCCTCGATCAGGACGTGCCCTTCGCATAGGAGGGCCACCAGCACCAGATCGATCACCGCCTCTTTGCCAACGATCACCCGGGCGACGTTTTCCCGGATGCGCTGTGCAAGGTCCTGGACGTTTTCCAAAATACCTTCTCCTTCAGGCGGAGCTGGGCTTACCAGCGTTCCAATTGCATCGGCATGATGACGTGCACCTGATCGGTCCGGCCCACCGGCTTAAAGACGCCCGGCCGGTCGGGCCCCTGGAACTCCAGCGCGACCTCCGAGGTATTCAGCGCCGATAGCGCTTCCTGGAGGTAGCGGGCGTTGAAGGCGATGCGGGTTCCTTCCCCGTCGATCAAGGTATCGACTTCGGAGACGTTGCTCCCGATCTCGCTCGCGCTGGCGGAGACCAGCATGCGGCCGGCCGCTTCCCCAGCCAGTAGCTCCAGGCGGATGATGTTCGCGCCGTCCCGGGCAAAGAAAGAAGCGATGCGCACGGCCTTTTGGAACTCGGCCGTGGAGACGATGGCCCGCGTGGTGTAGCTTTTGGGAATGATCGCCTCATAATCCGGGAATCGCGCCTCGATCAGGTTGGACACCAGATCGATCTGATCGGTATGGAAGAGGATCTGGTTCTGGCCTGGGGTCAGGACGATCTGTACCGGTTCCTCTTGATCGGCCAGGCATCGCCCCAGCTCGTTCATCGCCTTGGCCGGGACAATCACGTTCAGGTCGGCTCGGGCTGGCCGTTCCAGATCGAAAGAGCGGCAGGCGAGCCGGTAGCCGTCCGCGGCGACCAGGGTCACCAGGCTTCCCCGGATGCGGGTCAGGACGCCGGTCATCGCCGGGCGGGTATCCTCGATGGCCGCGGCGAAAACCACCTGGGCGATCGCTTCCCGCAACAGCGCTGGGGAAACCTCGGCCAGCGGCTCAGCCTCCTCGAGTGTGGGGATGGTCGGGAATTCCACGGGATCGATCCCCTTGATGTCCGCCTCATAGCGCAGGCATTGGAGGTGGAGGGTGCGGGTGCGGGGATCGAGCTCCAGGTGGACGGGTTCGTTAGGCAGGCTGTTTACGAAATCGCTGAGCAACCGGGCCGGGACAGCGATCCCGCCCTCTTGACGGATCTGGCAACCGATCCAGCAGGTGATCCCCAGCGAAAGGTCGGTCGCCGCGAGTTTCAGACGGCCCCGGTCCGTCTCCATCAGAACGGTCGTAAGGGCAGGCAATGTGCTCCGGGCAGATACTGCGTGGGACACCAGGCTCAGTCCGCGACGCAGGTTTTCCTGCAAGCAAAAGATGTCCATTCGTGTTGACCTCCTCCAGACGGTCAAATTGCATGCTATGGTTGGATTATAGCACAACCGGGCACGCTTGGAAAGGTTGACACCCTCCTGTTTCCGTGCTAGCATAGCGGCGATTTTGGGAGGCGTTCGTGCGCGGCTGTTGGCTTCTGTTCGCTCTAGTGCTGGGCTGCCTGGTCGGCTGCGTTGGGGCACCGCCGACAAGCGTCCCGCCACTCCCTTCTCGGACTGTAGTCCCCTCGATCCCTCCGGCCACGTCCACCCCTACTCCCCTGCCTACGGCCGGCCCGACTCCTACACCGAGCCCCGTGCCGACGGCGCTGCCCCAGGCGGTGGAGCTGCGGGTGGATCCGACCCAGCTCGAGCCCGGCCACACCCTGGCGATCCGGTTGCTCAGCCCCTGGCCAGTCACGGCCGAGGGCACGCTTGGGGAAACGACGTTGCATTTCGTCTCGCAGGATGGCGGGCGGCTGCTTGTGGCGCTGCTGGGCGTACCCGTGGATGCGTCGGCAGGAGAACGAGTAGTGGCCGTGCACTGGCAGGATGGCACCGGCCGCACGGGGGTCCAGACGGCGACCGTCGAATTGCTCCCGGCCCGGTATCCACGGGAATCCATCTACCTGCAGCCAGACCGCGCGGCGCTGTTGGATCCGGAAATCGTCCGGGCCGAGTGGGAGCGACTGGAGCCGATCTGGAATAGCTGGACCCCGCAGCGGCTGTGGAGTGGCGACTTTATCACCCCCACGCGGGGCCAGATTTCCTCCCCCTTTGGCACCCTTCGTTCGTACAACGGCGGGCCAGCAGTAAGCTATCACAACGGGGTGGACATCAGCAACCCGGAAGGGACCCTGGTTGTGGCCGCGGCGCGAGGCCGGGTGGTGGTGGCCGAAAGGCTCCAGGTGCGGGGCAACGCGGTCATCCTGGACCACGGGTGGGGAGTGCATAGCGCCTACTATCATCTCTCCGCGATCCTGGTGGAAGAAGGCGAGGTCGTAGAGGCCCGCCAGGCGATTGGGCGCATGGGGGCAACCGGCCTGGCGACCGGCCCCCACCTCCATTGGGAGATCCGCCTGGGCGAAGTCCCGGTGGATCCGTGGGAGTGGGTGCGCCACGGCGGAAGATTCTAGAGCCGCCGAAGGGCCCAAACCCAGCGAACTTTCAGCCCCTGGGCTGTCCCCGGGAGGAGGAGAACTGTTCGGGGCGGCTACGTTTTCCCGCCCCGAACCTCGCTTCGGGAAGGAGAAGAGATCCAGAGAAAGGCCCTGCACCCCTTGCCAGCAATTTGGGAGGCGCTCTAGCTCGAGGCCTGGCAGGCCTTTCGGCCCCTTGCCCGCCGGAAGGCCCGCCAGCCAGGAAACGAGGCCGGTTTTTCAGACGCTTGGCGGAGCCGCTGGGGGCATCGGGGCCGGGGGCTGGCGCAGCCGCCTGCCGCGCAGGTAGAGCAACAGCACGACGACCACCAGCAAGACGAGGACCGCCAACGCGACCAGACCGATGATCAACCCGATGGGGGCCCCTCCGCCTGCGGTCCCGACCTCAGCCCGCATCACGCTCGTAGGATTGGTCCAGGTTGCTGTGTTCCCTTTGACCTCGCCATTGGACGAGTAGATCTTGTTGGCCCGGAGCACAAACGTCATACTGCCGCCCATCTGGGTCAAAGAGGACAGGTCCGAGGTGCCCGGATCGAGTTCGAACAGGATGTGCTGGTTTTCCAGGGTGCGAATGGTGGCATTGCCGTCGAAGGCGGTCTCGTTCAACAGTTCCCACCCCTGGCCGGCCATCGTGACGGAATAGAGGTAGTCGCCGTTATCCTGTTTCTTGACCTCCATCCGGGCCTGTACCCCTTTGCTTTCGTACTCCAGCCGCTGGCTCTCCCAGTCGGTCTCCGAGCTTTTCAGCTGGTCCTCCCCGATCAACTCCACCGTGGAGGCCGGCACGGTCAACCCGATCAGGACTTCCCAATGGTCCCCCGGCTTCAGGGTGATCTCTTCGCGGATCTGGATGCATCCCGCCAGGACCAGAGCGGCCACAGCCAGCAGGGCGAGCTTCAGGGCGGTCCTTTTGCTCATCGTTCCTCTCCGTTTCTCTCGTGGGGACCCACGAGGCTTTGCCCAACGGGCGCCTTTGGCTGAAAAAAGCCGAAGCTTCACCTCCTTGTTACGCGGTGGGCGTCGCTCGGGTTCCCACCGGCTTCCGCCGGCTGCTGGGTGTCCCTACCCGCAGGGTCCTTCCAGTCGCGCTCGAGCCGAACGAGGGCCAGCAAGGCGCCCAGAAGCGTAGCCCCGCCGATTCCGTAGCCGGTGATGATCTCCCCCACCGAGATCGGCCCCGGGCCGGCCCGCAGGATTAGGGTGCAAAGGAGCACCGCCACCATGCCGAGACCGAATCCGAGCACATAGATGCTGAGCACCGCCTCGCGGGGTGTGAGGCCGGCGGCGACCAAACGATGGGACAGGTGGTCCTTTCCCGGGGTAGTGAGCGGGTTTTTCCCCCGTCGGAGCCGGGAGATCGTGACCAGGGTCGTGTCGAAGATGGGCACGCCGAGCACCAGGACGGGGATCATCCAGGTGATCAGGTCCGCATTGTGGGGGAAGGGTGGGGAGGGAAAGCGCAGCTTGATGCCCAACGCGGCCAGCAAGAAGCCGATAAACAGGCTTCCGGCATCTCCCATGAAGATGCTGGCCGGGTTCACGTTGTACCGTAGAAAGCCCACACAGGCGCCCAGCAGGGCGGCCGCGAGCGCCGAGACCAGGTACTGGCCACTTCCGGCGGCCAGAAGGAGGAAGAACCCGGCCGCGATCGCCGCCACGCCCCCCGAAAGGCCGTCCATATTGTCTAGCAGGTTCAGGGCGTTCGTGATGCCGATGACCCAGAGGAAAGAGACCGCGAGGTTCAGCCAAGGCCAGGGGAACGCGCGCACGGAAACGCCGGAAAGGATCAGGATCCCCGTGGCTATCCCTTGCCCGAGGAGCTTGAACAGCGGCCGAAGCCCCTTGCGGTCGTCCCAGATGCCTAAGAAGGAGCAAAGGGTAGCCCCCACGACGATCGCCACGGCCTCACGGATGTAGTACCGTTGCTCCCCCAGGAAGACAAGGGCGAGGAGGAAGCCCAGATAGATGGCCACCCCGCCCAGAAGCGGGATCGGCTTCAGATGGACCTTGCGGGGGCTCGGCTGGTCGACGACCCCCAGGCGCAGGGCCAGGCGGCGCACCACCGGTGTGGCCAGAAGCGTTCCGGTAAGCGCCGTGATCAGGATGAGCAGGGCACGTGCGGTGTTCATGGGGAGATCCCCAGCGCCTGCTGAAGCGCATCGATGAAAGCCTGAATCTCGCTCCGTTTTTCCAGAGGGGCCAGTTCCAGCGCGCGTTGGGCCACGTCGAGCGCCTCCCGGAGCCGGCCAGCCTTCCGGTAGAGTTGGGCCAACTCCCACTGGGCTGCATAGTCACCGGGGTTCGCTGCCGCGCGCGCTTCGGCATCCTGCAGTTGCTGGATGCCCTGTGCGAACTGCCGGAGGGCCTCGATGTCGTCCGTGAGCCCCTTCTCCTGGGCCATCTTCAAAGAGGTTGTCGTTTCGCGCAGCGCCGCTTCCAGCTGGCCGGTCTCGTAGTAGAGGAGGGCCAGGTTCTTGTGCACCTCGTAGGCGTCCTTGTGCAGGAGCGCCTGCTGGAGGGAGGCGATGGCAGCGGCCCGCTCCTTACGCAGGATGTAGATGTAGCCCAGGATCTGGTAGGCATCGAAGGCCTGGTTGTGCAGCGTCTTGGCGCGCGAGGCCCGGACCTTCGGATGCCGGAGTTCCTCTTCCGCACGCTGGCCCAGCTCCTGCAGCGCCTGGACTACCGGTTCATCCACTCCAGCGGCGACGAGCGGCTTGATCCGTGCCTCGACCGGGTTCTTGGCCTCGTTTGGATGTTGGCGCGCCCAGACGGCATAGGCGAGCGACTGCTGTTGGGAAAGCAGGGCCGGCTTCAGGAGGAGCCCTTTGCCGTACATCAACGCCGCTTCCTGGTACATCCCGCGCAGCCAGTAGAGATCGCCGAGCCACTGGTAGGTGTCGCCGTACTGGTCATCCAGGAAGAGCGAGTACTGAAGTTCGGCAGCGGCCAGGATGGTCAAGGCCTCTTGTTCCTGGCCCTGCGCCAGCCGGCTCAGGGCCTCCTCGCGGTAGCGAGCCACGATGGGGAGGTGCGTGTCCCCCGCCCGGCCGCCGGAGGTGCGATGGGCATTTTCCCACCCCTCCAGCCACGCCTTCGCCAGGGGCAGGGCCGCCGCGCGTGCCGCATCGGATGAATAAGCTGCCAGGAGGTAGATCTGCGAGAGCCGGTTGCGCAGATCGGCGTTGTTGGGCGTCATCGAGATCGCCTGCTCGCCGTAGAGGATCGCCCGGACGAGCTTTTGCGGCTGCTGGGTGGCCTGGAACCATCCCTGGTAGAGCGCCGAAAGGTTGCGGTAGTGGTCCGTATTCAACGGGGAGAGGTCGCGGGCCCGTTCGATGGCCATGCGGGTGCTCTCGAAGAGCGCTTCGCGATCCGCATCCAGGGTGCTTTCCTCAGCGGCTCCCAGGTAGAGCTGGGCCAGGGAGAGGTAGTAAAAGTCCTCGTGCGGGATCAGGGAGATGGCCCGCTGGAGGCTAAGCAGGCCTTGGCCGGCATAGCGGACCGCCTCTTCGGCGTAGGTCTTCTTGCGCTTTTCGTCCGTTTCCTTGTCCGCCTGCTGCTGAAAGGCGCTTGCCTGGGCCTGCATCTGCTGGGATTTCCAGAAGAGGATATCGGCGTACATCGGCCTCAGGTGGATCCGGGAGGTGAAGAGGAGAGCGCCCAGAATGAGCACGGTGTAGAGCATCCCCCAATTCCCGGGGATGCCACGCGCCGCGAGCATCGTTTGGCTGCGCCGACGGGCCTTGCGGTGTCCGGCGCGTGGTCCGTCAACGGCGGCCTCGGGGGCCTGCTCCTGGGGAGCTTCCCGGAAGGGCGGCATGAAGCTGAGCGCAACGGCGACCCCCATCGCCAGCCACATGAACATCCGAGTGGAGACGATTGGGATGCCAAAGAGCGTTTCGAAGAAGTGAGCCACCCCCAGGCTGAAGAGGCTTACCGCGAGCGCCTGCGAGGATGCCTCGGGCGCTTTCCATAGCAGGCGCCAGACGAGGATAAAGAAGGCCAGGAAGTAGAACCAGTAAGCGGCCAGTCCCAGTGCGCCCAACGTAATCAGTTCATCGATCACCGCGTTGTGCGCCCGGTCGGGCGAGGCGTTGCGCCTTTCCACGTGGGCGAGCTCCGGAGGGTAGTAGGGGTTGTAGGCAACGTGCATCGATTCCGGGCCATATCCGATGAGGGTGCGCAGAGGATGGGCAAAGATCATCCCCACGGAGCCCGTTCCAATCTCGTCCCCAAACCAGATCAACACGCGCACCTTGCCGGTGCCGGAAGTGGCGTCGGCGAGCCGGCCGAACCGTCCCAGGTAGGGCACCTTCTTGAGCGGTTCCAGGCGCTGCTCGACGAAGGATGCGATACCGGGATTCCGCATCAGCACTTTGCCCACCAGCGGTGTGTTCGGCAGGTTAAAGATGGCCAGGAGGATCAGGCCCAGGGCCGCTAGGGCGAGAAAAGTGGCCAGGGCAGCGCGGGCGCGACGGCGGAACAGCCAGACCACGGGGAAAGCAAAGAACACGCCAACCAGTAGCCCCAGGAGAGGCCCGCGGCTCTGCGTCAGGACGATGCAGGCTGTCTGGAGCAGCGCGAGCAGGCCATAGCCCAGGAGTTGGGCCAGGTAGCCGTTCCGTCCGCGGCTTTGGGCCACGAGCATTGGGTAGCAAGATCCCAGGAACAAGGCCAGGGCGACCAGGTAGAACCACCAGTACGTCGGCTCCGGCTGGGTGGGCAACCAGAGCTTGATGACCTGGAACAGCACCAGGCTCTGTAGCAGGATCAGGATGGAAAACGCGTCGGCCCAAAGGGCGTCTGGCCCCCAGGGCTCGCGGGCGTGCTGCCAGCGGCTGAGCAACGCCAAAGCGCCCAGGCCGGCCAGGTACCCGGCCCATACGAAGCCGTTCGTCCGCACGGACGCCACCCCAACGATGGCCGCCGCACCCACCACGGCCATAGACAGGGCGGCCAGGTGCGCATAGGGCCGCAGCGAACGCCGGGCCAGCGTCAACAAGAGGTAAACCACGAGCGGCAGCGCGAGGGTAAGGGAGGCGGTGATGAGGAAAAGCAGCAGGTTATGCCCATAGGGCCGCCAGATGCGCGCCGCGATCTCGGACGCGGTGACACCGCTCCGCTCCAGGCGTGCTGCCTCTGCAGAGTAGAAGAGGGCTGTTCCGGCTGTCCCGCCCAGCACGGCGATGGCCACGAGCACGGAAAGCAGGATCGGATAGCTCCTGCCCGGAATCGGGCTCTTCCCTCCCAGGGTCCTCTCCGGGGGGGGGCTGCGTCGCAGGCGTTCCCAGGCGGAGAGGAAGCGGTAGCCGGTCAGTGGGAGCACCATGATCAGGTAGGCGGCGATAAAAATGGCATTCCCCATCGTGGAGGCTACGCGGGCCTCCACGTCCCCCATCCAGGGCAAGGGGTCGATCCCGAGCTTCTGCACGATCCCGTAGAGCGCTGCTGGGATGCTAGAGAGGAGGATCACCGTCAGCAGCCGGTTCAGCTGCTCCCGCCGCCGCAGGTTGAACGCCAGGATGAAGAAGAGCCCGATGTACGCGAACACGGTCAGTGTCCCCTGCTGCCGGACATAGCCGCCGTAGAGGCTGGCTTCCGGGAAGACGGAGCCGATGGTGGCAACGACGTGTACGGCTCCGTAGGCCAGGGCGGGCACGACCAGGCTCGTCTGCAGCGCTTCACGCCAGGAACGGCGCAAGGCAAAGCCGGCCGCTGCCAGCGCCAGCCCCGCGGCAAAGAGGATGAAGAAGGAGCCAATGGCCTCCAGACTGGCTTGCAACAGCCGCGCGCCGAACGGAGTGGGGCCAACCTCGAAGAGACGAGTCGCTCCCGGTTCCCAGGTCAGCATACCGAGCAAGGGATCCTTCCAGGTCAGAAGGCGGACAACCAGGAGCGCCACGGTCACCGCCCCGCTTCCCAGGCCGATGCCCAGGAGCGCCCTGGGCCACCAGGCGGTATGGGAGAGTTCTTCCCGCTTTTCCTCCAACGTCCGCACCGCCCATACCGCCAGCATCAGGGTGACGAGAGATCGCAGGACGAGCGCTTTTTGGGGCTCGAAGATGCGGCTGTCCTTGGTGTAGATATTGAAATAGAGGGTCACCAGTACGATGGCCAACAGCCACATCGTTTCCAGGGCAATGTCGCACCAGCGACGGAATCGAACGGACACGGTTTCTTTTCCTCCTATCCCATCCGGTGCCTGCGGGCGTGTTCCCAGATCTCCCGCGCGCTCTCGCGATGGGTGGGTGACACTTCGGGTCCAGCGAGCATCACCGCCAGCTCCTCGAGCCGCAGCTCCCCTTCCAGGCGGGTGGCGAAGGTCGTCGTACGTCCCGCCCGGACCGATTTGCCGACGGAAAAATGGGCGTCGGCATATGCCGCGATCTGGGGCAGGTGGGTAATGCAGATGACCTGATGGTGCCGCGACAGGCCCCAGAGCTTTTCGCCGACCACAAAGCCGCTGCGGCCGCCCACGCCGATGTCGATCTCGTCAAAGATGAGAATCGGCGTGGCGTCGGCTTGAGCGAGGACACTTTTCACCGCAAGAAGGAGCCGGGAGCTCTCCCCCCCGGACGCGATTTGCGCCAGCGGACGAGCTTCTTCGCCCGGGTTGGGGGCGATCAAGAACTCGACTCGATCGATGCCGGTGGCGTCGAAGGCGTACCGTCCTGGTGCCAGAACGGGGTGCTCTTCGACCCACAGGCCGGTCGGGATGGGCGTCTGTTCGATCTGCACGCGGAAGGCCGTCCCGCCCATATGGAGTTCTGCGAGTGCTGCCTCGACTGCCCTGGCTAACCGATCGGCGGCCTGGTGGCGGAGGAGCGAAAGGTGTCCAGCTGCCTGCCCCAGGCTGTGCAGCAGGCGATCTTCTTCCTGCAGCAGCTCTTGCAGACGTTCCTCGCCGTGGCTAAGGGTAGCGAGCTCCTGGCGTGCGCGCTCCGCAGCTGCCAGCACCTCTTCCACCGACGGGCCGTACTTGCGCTCCAGTTCCCGGATGAGGAGCAACCGCTCCTCGACCTCCTGGAGTCGGCGGGGGTCCAGGTCCAAGCGGTCGCGGTAGGCGCGAACGAAATGGGCCAGGTCGCTCACCTGGTCGGCCAGGCCATTGAGCACCCCGAGCTGGGGAGCGAGCGTGGGATCCAGGTGTACGAGGGCTTCCATCTCGCGCTGCGCCAGCCCGAGCAGATCGAGGATCCCTCCGGCCAGGGGCCGGGCCGGCCGGCCCTCGGCGCCGTAGAGCAACGCATGCAGCCGCTCGGCCGCCTCGAGCAAGCGGGCGGCGTTCTGCAATCGTTGCCGCTCCTGACGGAGCTCCTCTTCCTCTCCAGGCCGCAGGCGGGCCCCGGCGATCTCCTGGAGCCGAAAACGAAGCGCATCTGCCCGCTCGGCACGCTGAGCGCGTTCCTCTTCCAGGAGTCGGATCTCCTCTCGCACCGCGCGCAGCCGGGCAACCCCTTCGGCGACTTCCTGGCGGAGCGCAAGCGTTCCCGCGTAGCGGTCGAGCAATTCCAGGTGGTTGCGCACCCGGAAAAGGGAGAGGTGTTCGCTCTGTCCGTGGATGTCCACCAAGCGCTCCCCGATCTCGCGGAGCAGGTGGACGTTCACCGCGCGGCCGTTGACCCGGGCCAGGCCGCGTCCGGTGGACCCCACTTCGCGGTACAGGATCAGGTTTTCCTCCCCTTCCGGCAAGAGCCCGTACTCCTCCAGCACGGGCCCGATGCGCTCCAGGGAAGCTTCATCCAGCGCAAATACCCCCTCGATCTCGGCTCGCTCGCTCCCCGTGCGCACCACCGTACGGTCGGCCTTGTCCCCGAGGAGCAGGCTGAGGGCGTCGATGATGATCGACTTGCCGGCCCCAGTTTCTCCGGTGAGGACATTCAGGCCGGGGGCAAAGGAGAGGTTGAGCGATTCGATGATGGCGAAATTGCGAATGCGGAGTTCCAGGAGCACGCTCGGGCCTCCACCACGATCCTCCATCCCATTGTACTGCAAAAGGTCGGGGTGTGCAACCGAGCCTTCGCTGCCATGAACGAGGTCCCATCCCCTTTTCCGGAGACCCATCGTTTCCCCCTTCCCAGTCCCGCTTCTTATGGCGCGATGATATCAGAAACCGATGGGCATGTCAAAAAAACGCGAAAGGTTCGACCATTCCTCCCGCCGATGGCGGTCTTTCGGAGGCGTTGCAGCCGAGGGGGTTCCGGTGAGGATCTGGCCGCTCTCCGCGCCGCCTACTCCTGGGGCAGCTGGTAATCGTTTCCGAGGATGACCAGGATGTCCGACCCTTCCGGCGGCTGGATCCCGAGCTGGATATAGTCGGGAAAGACGATGGCATACGCGGGATCGGTGCGAAGCTGCTCCACCAGCTGGTTCCGCGTGAAGGGGAGGTCACGGTCGTCCAGAATCAGGGTGTGGGTATAGTTCCCCGCCCGGTTGTCCTGCAGGATGGACACCACGTTAAAGCCTCGGGCACGGAGGTAACTGGCGGTATTCTTGGCCAGGTCGGGCACCCAGGTACCGTTGCGCACCTCGATCCGAGCGCCTTCCTCTTTGAGCCGTCGGACGACGGGGTTCATCTGCATTTCCTGCACGATCTGTGCCACGCACGGAATGCACGGCTCGAGGTCCGTTGTACCAGAGATCTCGGAAAAGACGGTCCAATCGAGCGCGTAGGAGGCGATGTTTTCGCGGCTGATCTTGGGTGCCAGGCGGGCGAGGGCGTACAGCGTGTCCAGGGACATATCCGTTTCCAGGGTATCCCCGAGTTGCTGGAACAGCGCGTCCATGCGGTTCAGGTCGGTCAGAAGGTCCAGGCGGAGGATCCGCTCGCGGAGCGCCAGGAGGACCTGCTGCTGCCTGCGGTTGCGGCCCAGGTCGCTATCCGCATGGCGGGAGCGCGCGTACTGGAGGGCCGTGCGCCCGTCCATATGCTGCAGGCCGGCCGGGATGTAGATCCGCATGTACCCATAGTCCTCGGTGGGGTACTCGTTGTCCAGGAGAGGCCAGGGCACATCGACGGTGATCCCGCCCAGGAGATCCACGATGCGCTCGAACCCCCGGAAATCGACCTCGGCGTAATAGTCGATCCGCATGCCGAGGAACTGCTCGACCGTACGCTTGGCCCACACCGGGCCCCCTCCCTCGTCTTTGTGGTAGAGCTCGCCCAGGCTGTAGGCAGCGTTGATCTTGTAGGCGCCGTGCCCGGGGATGTACACCCGCGTGTCCCGTGGGATCGAAAGCATGCTGGCGAACCGATGGAGGGGATCGATGTGGACGACGATGTTCACGTCGTTGCGGGTGCTTTCGTCTCCCTCACGCCGATCCACGCCGATCAAGAGGACGTTGACGGGGTCCTGTAGCGGGTTGGGGGTTGGTGGCGGCGTACCGGTAACCGGTGGGCGGGTAGCGATGATGCGTCGTGCGGCATCCTGTACCGGTAGGTAAATGTGTCGGTAGAGCTGCACGGTCAAGATGCCCAGGCCGGCAAGGATCAAGAGCCCAAGGACGATCACGACCCAACCGGCGCCCGTTCCCGCCGACGATCGGCGCACCGGCACAGCCCGTCCCCGCCTGGATGCTCGCGTCATGGCTCAACCTCCGCTACACGCCGCAGCGTATTATACCACAAGCGGCCGGCGGCGCACGTTTGCACTGGCCCGGCAGCCGTGATATAATAGCATATGTGCGGCTGTAGCTCAGTGGATAGAGCACTTGCCTCCGGAGCAAGGGGTCGGGAGTTCGAGTCTCCCCAGCCGCGCAGCATGCCGGCTCGAGCCGGCTTTCTTTCTTCCCTCTAGAAGCCGGAAGTAGGGCAAGCGTGCAGGAAACGTCTCACAGGCAACCGCCTGGCCCCTGGGGATGGGGTATCATGAGGCTGTCTGGAGGTGTTCGAAGACAGAGGAGGAGTCAGCATGCGTCGTCCGCTCGCTGTTCTCTGTGCGGTGCTTGTGCTATCGTTTTTGAGCGGCTGCGGTCCAAAGCCAGTTCCTGCCACGCTTCCCTCGAGCCCCGTTCCGACGCCCAAGGTGGAGCCGAGCCCTCGGCCCACGGAAGCCGCTACCCCTGCACCGACCCAGCCGGAGGCCATCATCACCCTCATCGCTCCCCGGCCCGGGGATGAGGTAACCAGCCCGGTGGAGGTTCGCGGCTCGGTCACGGTGTCCCCTTTCGAATCCACCCTTCTCGGGCGGGTTTACGACATGGCCGGCCAGGTGGTGGGCAGTGCGCCGATCATGGTCGCTGCTGAGATGGGGCAGCCCGGGACCTTCGTCGGGAGCATCCCCTTCACCGTGGCCACAGCGGGACCGGGACGGGTCGAGGTCGCGGAGATCAGCGCCAAGGACGGCACGGTTGTGCTCCGGGCGAGTGTGGAGGTACGCCTTATTCCCTCGGCCGCACCGGCGACGATCGAGATCCCGCAAGCCGGTGCCCGGGCGACGCTGCCGTTGCACATCCTGGCGCGCCTCGGCCGGCCTGGGGAGGAAGTCGTGGCCTCTCTGCGGTGGCAGGACGGGACGGTCCTGGAGCGCTCCTACCCGCTGCGGGCCGGGGAGGACGGACGCGGGTTGCTGATCGAAAGCCTCTGGTGGCAGGCGGATGTTCCCCCGCTCCCGATGCCCCCTACGCAACCGGCCACCCTGGAACTCCGCCGGGCCGATGGGACCGTTTTGGCCCGCCAACCGCTGACGGTGTTGAACTGGGAAGACCCCGAGGTCACCACGGTTACGCTCTATTTCCTCCTGGGCGAGGAGCCCACCCCTGTCCAGGTACACATTCCCAAGACGGTACGCATTGGCACGGCAGCGTTGGAAGAGCTGCTCTGGGGACCTCCGCCGTACGATCTGGCGGGGCTGGGCACGGCGCTACCGACGCCCGATCAGGTGCTCAGCTATCCCGGCCGCGGCCCGGACTGGGGGTGCCGTGTCCGCCTCCTGGGGCTCACGATCCAGGACGGCGTGGCGCTCGCCAACTTTTCCCGGGAGATGAAGGCCTATGGTGGAGGCTCGGCCCGGGTGTGGGCGATCCGCCAACAGATCACCCGGACCCTGCTGGAGTTCCCTACGGTGCGGGAAGTGGTCATCGCGGTGGAAGGGGAGACGGAGGGGGTGCTCGAGCCTTAAGCTGGTTCTCCGGGGGAAGGCCAGCGCAATCGACCGGAACATGCGGACGAAAGAGGGCGGGAAGCTTCCCGCCCTCAACTGCTTTTCCCCTCAGGAGGAGAGGAGGCTTTCGAGGCCCAAGCGCGTATGGGCGCTGGATCAAGGGGCCGGCACAGGGACGACTCTCGGGCCACCCATTGACATGTCCCTTCCTTTCGGGTAGAATGGCGCCCAGAAGCAGCAGGGAGTAGTGCGGGCTACACCAGGCATCATGGAGGTGGAACCCATGGAAGGCCCCCAGGAACCTCCGCGACCCTTCCATGTCCTGGTCATCGACGACGATCCCCATATCTTGAGCCAGATGCGCCATATCTTGGAGAAGCAGGGCTACGAGATCCTTTCCGCCGCGAGCGGGCGTGCGGGCATGAGCCTTTTGCGACAACAATCCCCCGACCTGGTGATCGTAGACCTGGAACTGGCCGATGCAAACGGGCTGGACCTCCTGGCCCAGATGAAGCGCGAACGTCCCCAGGTGCCAGTCATCGCCCTTTCGACTGCTTCCGAGGTCAGCGTGATCGCTGCCTTGCGGCAGGGAGCCGATGACTACCTGAGCAAGCCCATCGTGCCGGAAGAGATGGCCGAGCGGGTGGCGTTCAACCTGAAGAAAGGGCATCAGGCGCGGCTTCAGGCGGGATGGATGGAGCGGCTCCAGCAGGAACTGGCCGCACTCGGCTCCGTGCGGGAGGTGGCCCGTGCAGCTGGCCGGGCGGTGGACCTCTATCAGCTCCTACAACGGATCCTGGATCATACCCTGCACGCGATGCGCCTGGATGCGGGCATCCTTTTTATGGCCGACGATTCCGAACTGATCCCCTTGGTCCACCGTGGCCTGCCCCAAGCGATCGCCGCAGCGCTGACCCGCCGCCGCCTGACCTGGAATGACCCCTCTCTCCGGCCGTTCCAACGGGTGACGGGAGCCATCCTGACTGCAGGACAGAGCGAGCACGGTGGACCTCTCAGCCAGGCCATGGCGTATCCCTTTAGCGCGGTGGTTCCGCTTTGGCATCAGGGCCAGCGCTGGGGCCTTCTGGAGGTGGCTGCCGAAGCTCGGCGTGCGGACCCGGACCGCGACCTGGAAATCCTGGGCACCGTGGGCCAACAGTTCGCCCTCACCTTGGCGAACCTTCGCTGGCACGAGGCTGCCCAGCTGCGCCTGCGCAAGCTGGCCGTGCTGAACGAGGCCAGTCTGGCCCTGACTTCGGAACTGGACCTGGACCAGGTACTCGCGACCGTGATGATGCGGATCAACGATGTGGTCGGCGTCGAAGCCGGATCGCTCCTACTGGCAGATGAGGAGAGCGGCGAACTCGTCCTTCGTCTCCTCTTGGGCGGGAAGACGGCCGATCTTCCGGTACGTCGTATCCCCCCGGGGAAAGGGATCGCGGGGTGGGTCCACGCACAGGGACGTTCCCTGCTCGCGGTGGATGCCCGGCAGGACCCACGCTATCACCCGGACGTGGACTCGTACGCCGGTATCCGCACACGTTCGGTGCTGTGTGCGCCCCTCCTCCTGCGCGGCGTGTCGATGGGCGTGCTAGAACTGGTGAACAAGATCGAGGGCGAGTTCGGAGAGGACGATTTACGCCTGGTGGAGTCTGTGGCGGCATTGATCGCCACTCGCATCGAGCAGAGCCGTTTCCGGGAATGGGCCAGTCAGTTTGCCCTGATCGACCCGCGCACAGGGCTACCAGGCCCCAAGTTCGTGATGCGTGCCCTGGAGCAGGAGATCGCGCGGTGCCGAAGGTACGAGCGCCAGGGGAGTGTGCTCCTGCTGGAGGTGGATCCTCGGCTGCCGTTGAGCGAAGCGCAGTGGCGAGATTTTGCCGCCCTCTTGAGGTCGGCCGTTCGCCATGCCGACCTTCCCGGCCACTACCGCTCCAGCATCGTAGCGACCATCCTTCCGGAAACGGACGAGGACGGGGCGCGGGCATTGGCCGGGCGGCTGGTCGAGGAGATCCGACGGGCGGGACTGCAGGGACCGGATGGGACTGCTCTCGCGGAGCATGTGCGCTGCGCCTGGGTGAGCTTCCGGGGCGATGTCAGGGGCCCGGAAGAGCTGCTCGCCCAGGCAGAAAGGGCGCTCGAACAGGCCTAGTCCGCGGGATCTGCGCAGCCGGGGCGCACCGGTGAAAGGAGGTGGTTATAGGTCCACGGGGCGGCTACGAATGGGGTGCGAAATGAGGAAACAGGAGGAACCGCCATGTTCTGTCCATGGTGTGGGACGAGCAATCCGGATGACGCGGTCGTTTGTCAGAACTGTGGCCGGGCGCTCCGGCCGGGTGCAGCAACGGAGGCCCCGCCAGTCGTCCCCGCGCAGCCGGTAGCGGGGCCGCCCACGGGCTTTTTCGCCCGGCTGTTCGATTTTTCTTTCCGTGGGTTTATCACTCCGACCATTGTGTCCATCCTCTACGGCATCCTGATAGTAGTGGTCGGCCTGGCGTCGCTTTTCTTCATCATCGCAGGTTTTCGGCAAGGAGTAGGTTTGGGCATCTTGGCGCTCATCCTTTCCCCGATCTATTTCTTTATCCTGCTCATTTTTGCCCGGCTCTACCTGGAGATCGTTGTGGTGCTCTTCCGGATCGCCCAGGACGTCGCACAGATTTCCCAGCGGAAGTAAAAACGACTCTCCCCGGAAAAGGGCGCGCTGCCTTCGTGCCGCCAGGAAGGATCCTTCCTGGCGGCACGCGATCCAAGGGCTTGGACATCGTAGCGGAGGAGCCCCCGTTCTCGCGTCGAGGGCTGGGCGGCTTCAAGGGGAGAGATCGGCGGCCGCCGGGATGCCTGGGATCCCGCGGGCGGCGCGCACGGCGCGCACGATCGCGTCGGCCACTGTCGTGGCGGCATATGCTCCAACCAGGGAGACGTCCGCCTGGGCCTTGCCGGTCGCCAGGACGAAGAGCGTGTCGCCGTCCAAAAGGGTGTGGGCCGGCCGGACAGCGCGAGCGATCCCGTCGTGGGCCATTTCAGCAACAAAGTTGGCCTGAACGGGGTCCAGAGCCGCATTCGTGGCGACCACCCCGATCACCGTGTGGGTGAAGGAAAGGAACACCCGGCCTGCATAGGAGCGCATCAGCTCCTGGGTATCGGCGAAGCCCCGGCCCATCGGTTTGCGCGTGCCGGCGATGATCTGGCCGGTCGCGGGGTCCACGACATCCCCCAGACAGTTCACAGCCACGAGCGCTCCGACGGCTACCCCTCCCCCTAGATCCGCGCTCGCTGTCCCCAGGCCGCCCTTCATGCAACGCTGCATTCCCAGCAGCTTTCCCACCGTCGCCCCGGTCCCTGCTCCCACGTTCCCTTCGGGAACAGGTCCATCATCGGCCGCCTGGCAAGCGGCGTACCCCATCGCGGCATCCGGATGGGCCGAAGAGTCCCCCACGGCCAGATCAAAGAGGATGGCGGCAGGGACAATGGGGACACGAGCCACCCCCGTTTCATAGCCGATGCCCCGTTCCCGGAGGTAGCGGACGACCCCTTCCGCCGCCGCCAGTCCGAAGGCGCTTCCGCCGGACAAGAGGACGGCGTGGGCGCGGGTCACGAGCGGATGGGCTGGCCGACACAGGTCGGTCTCCCGTGTCCCCGGGGCCCCACCCCGGATGGCGACGCCGACCGTTGCCCCTTGCTCGCACAGGACGACCGTGCACCCCGTACAGGCCCGCTCATCGGTCGCGTGCCCGACACGGATCCCCGGCACATCGGTGATGCTGCCCATGTGCGCCTTCATCGCTCTCTCCGCAGGCAGAGCTCATAACTCGGCCTCGAACGGTTCCTCGCGGAGCTCGTTTCCCTCTTCGATGAGCTGCGTGATGCGCAGTTCCGTCCGATCGAGGAGCGCCTGGCAGTGGCGCGCGAGGGCGATGCCCTGTTCGTAGAGCGCCAGGGCTTCCTCGAGCGGGAGGGCTTCTTCTTCCAAACGGCGCACCACCTGCTCCAGGCGGTTGTACGCCTCTTCAAAGGAAAGGTTCTCCTCAACCTGTGGCCGGTCCATCGAGAGGCTCCTCCGGTGGCTCAAAGCACACCGGCCTCGAACGACCCGTCCCGAACCCGGACATCCAACCGATCTCCCCGGGCCACCTGCGCGGGGCTGACGACGACGACACCGTCAACGCAGCGGTGCACGATCGCATAGCCGCGACGAAGCGTTGCCTGTGGGTCCAACGCCGCCAGGCGGCCCGAAAGGCCCTCCAGTCGCTCCCGCGCGATTTCCAGGCGGTAACGCAGCCGCACCGTTGCCCGATCGATCTGCTCATCCACACGCTGACGGCGTTGTACCACCAGGTTCAGCGGGGACAGGCGCTGCAGGTGACGTCGTTGTGTTTCCAGGGCCTGTCGCGCGGTCACCAGGCGCCGCTCGAGGACCTGCCGCAGTCGCCGGCGTCGTTCCGCGAGCATCTTTCGCAGCTCCGTCGCATCCGGGACCGCGATCTCTGCCGCGGCGGAAGGTGTTGGCGCGCGCACGTCGGCGGCGAAATCGGCGATGGTGAAATCCGTCTCGTGCCCGACGCCGCTGATCACGGGCACCGGAGAGGCCCGAATGGACCGTGCGACGATCTCCTCGTTGAACGCCCACAAGTCCTCAAGCGAACCTCCCCCTCGGGCAACGATGATCAAGTCGACGGGGAAACGCCAAAGCCGCTCCAGGGCCGCGACGATCAGCGGGGCCGCTTCTTTCCCCTGCACGAGGGTCGGGGAAAGGATCACCCGTGCCGGCGGATAGCGGCGCTTCAGGATATTCAAAATATCGCGGATGACCGCGCCAGTTGGGGAAGTGACCACCCCGATGCAGCGAGGAAAACGCGGGAGCGGCCGCTTCCGCTCGGGCGCGAAGAGGCCTTCGGCCTCCAAAGCAGCCTTCAGTTCTTGGAAGCGGAGGTACAGCGGGCCGACTCCAAGCGACCGGATCGTGTCCACATAGAGCTGCAACTTCCCGCCCGCTTCGTAGAAGGAAACCCGGCCGTGGACAAGCACCGCCTCGCCGTCCGTTGGGAGGGCATCCAGACGGCTTGCATATCCCCGGAAAAGGATACAGGCCACCTGTGCCTCGGCCTCTTTCAAGGTAAAGTAGATGTGACCAGCCGAGGAACGGGTCACATTCGAGATCTCGCCTTCCACCCACAGGTCCGCCAGCTGCTCGTCCCCTTCCAGAAGCTCCCGAAGGTAGGTCGTTAGCTCGCGGACTGTCAGGATCGGTGGCATTTTAGCTCGCCCGTTCCAGGTATTGTCCGGTACGCGTGTCCACTTTGACCAGGTCGCCCTCGTTGATGAAGAGAGGCACGTTGACCACGAGCCCTGTCTCCAGGGTCACCGGCTTGGTGGCGCCCGCAGCGGTATCCCCCCGCACGCCGATTTCTGCGTGGGCGACCCGCAACACCACGGCCGGAGGCAGGTCGACGTCGATGATCTCGCCTTCGTAGGTGACCAGTTCGACCGACTCTCCCTCGCGCAGGTAGTAGACCGCGTCCCCCAGCACCTCGGCCGGTACAGCCGGCTGCTCGTAAGTTTCGGTGTCCATGAAGTAGTAGGTCGACCCGTCGTGATAGAGGTACTGCACCACGCGACGGTCCAGGAAGGCCTGTTCGAACTTGGTCCCGGCCATGAAGGTGCGCTCGGTGATCGCCCCGGTGCGCAGGTTGCGCAACGTCAACCGCACGTTCGCTGTTCCGCGTCCGCGCTTGTTGTGTTCATAATCGATGATCTTGCACAGTTCGCCGTCGACGATAATCGTGAGCCCCTTACGCAGCTCACCCGTGTCCAGTACCGGCATCGCTTCCACCTCCGTTGGTGCGATATTAGACCTCTACCAGCGGTTCCTTGCTCGATCGGGTCAGCACCTCCGCGCCGTCCTCGCGCACCAGCACCACATCCTCGATACGGACTCCGCCCCACCCAGGGAGATAGATGCCCGGTTCCACGGTGACCGTGCAACCCGCGGGCAGCGGATCGTGGAACCTTGGGCTCAACTGGGGCATCTCGTGTGTGGAGAGCCCAATGCTATGCCCGAGCCCGTGTCCGAATTGTTCTCCGTAACCGGCAGCAGCGATCATCTCGCGGGCCAGCCCGTCTGCCTCCGCGGAGGGCATCCCGGCGCGTATCCCCGCTTCCGCCCGCTCCTGGGCTGCCCGCACCAGGCGGTAGATCTCCCAGAAGCGGCCGTCGGCTTCCCCCAGGCAGATCGTGCGGGTCATATCGGCCTGATAGCCCTGGTAGACCGCACCCATATCGATGACGATCGGCTCTCCCCGCTGCAAGGGGCGGTCCCCGGCCCGATGGTGGGGCATGGCCCCGTTGGGGCCCGAGGCGACGATGATCGGGAAGGCCAGGGCCTCTGCCCCGTTCTCCCGCATGGTTTTCTCCAATTCCCAGGCGGCCTCCCTTTCGGTCACGCCCGGGCGGACCCAGCGCAGGAAATGCTCGAACGCTTCATCGGTGACGCGGATGGCTTCCCGGACGAGCGCAAGTTCCTCGGGCTCTTTGATCGCCCGGAGCCCCTCCACTAGGCCTTCCACCCCTTCCAGCTCGATCCCGGCCTCCTGGAACAGTGGCCGCAACTTTTCGTGCTGAGCAACCGTCACGTGGGTGCTCTCAAAACCCCAACGCCGGCCACCGACCTCCCTCAGGAGGGGCTTCAGATCCTCTTCGAGGCGGTTTTTCGCCGGAACGATCTCTAGGCCAGGGGCTTCGCGGCCGGCCTGCTCCACGTAGCGAAAATCGACCAGCAGTAGGGCACGTTCCGGCGTCACCACGACCGTACCGGCGGAACCGGTAAACCCGGTGAGGTAGCGGCGGTTCTCCGGCTGGGTCACGAGCAGCGCATCCAGCTGCCGCTCGTGTAAGCGGGTGCGCAACCGCTGCAGTCGTCCATTCAACGGATCCCTCCTCCATTCTTCGGTCCACGCAAGGCTGTCCTGTCGTGGCCTCACCCCGATGACTACATTCTACTACAACCCGCGGGCCGCGGCAAACAAAACGGTTTACAGCGCCCAGCGGTTATGCTAGAATGGCCCGCAGGTGATGGACGCTGAAGGAGATGACCATGACGCGGGACATCCTGGTCGTGGTGGCGCAGATTGTGCTCCTGATTCTTTTCGGTGCCCTGCTCAAGCGGGTGCAGATCCTGCGCAACGAGCACGCCGTCCTCCTCAACAGCCTGGTGACCAACCTGACGCTACCTGCCACGGTGTTCCTGGCAGTGCGGAACATCCAGCGCGAGAGCTGGCGGGAGCTGGTGAAGGTTCCTCTGGTCGCCTACTTGGTGATCGCTGCCTGTGGCGGGCTGGCCTTCCTCGCGGCCCGCTGGTTGCGGTTGGAACGGCGCACGGCGGGAGCTTTGATCATTACCGCGATGCTTGGCTCGACCGCTTTCCTTGGTTATCCGTTGGTGCGTGGCCTGTTCGGCGAAAAGTCACAAGGCTATGCCGCGGCGGTCTTTTACAGCGAAGTGGGCACCCTGATCCCGATCCTTACCGTAGCGGTCGTGATTGCCTCGCACTATGGGGAAGGGGAACGCTTTTCCTGGCGAAACCTGTTAGCCGTGCTCAAGTTTGGCCCCTTTGTGGCCTTTCTCATCGGGCTGTTGTTCCTCAATGAAGCGGTGCCGGAAGTCCTCCTGGGGATGCTCCGCCTGCTTTCCCAGGCGACCGTTCCGCTCATTATGCTTTCCCTCGGTATCACCCTCTCCTGGGGCGACTTTTTCGGGCGACATATCCGGGGCATCCTGGCGACGAGCATGATCAAGCTGTTGGTGGCGCCGCTCCTGGCGGTAGTGTTGACAGGCCTCCTGGGGCTCAGCGGGGAGATCCGCTCGGTGACCATCCTGATGTCGGCGCTCCCTTCCCTCATGCTCTGTCTGGCCTATGCGAACCAGTATCACCTGGATGTCGAGTTTGCCTCAAGTGCCCTCTTTGCGAGCTTTTTCTTAGGCGCCCTGACCCTGCCGATCGTGGCGGCGCTCATCCCACGGTAGTCGGAGTGCATTGAAGTCCGCCTGACGCGGTTTTGTGGCCGGAAGGGAATCTGGTGCGGGTTGTTGAGCGAAGCGCCCCGCAGCCGTGTTAGCGCAGGCTTTGCCGGAAGAAGGTGATCAGGAGGAAAAGGATCAACCCGGCCACCAGGAGGAGCGTCAGGCTGGCTGCCAGCCAACCCCACGGCCTCCATGGCCCCGGGAGCATGGCGGTGACCAGCAGCGCCCAGGCGAAGGCCATGCCGGCGCACAGGACCGCCAATACCAGCCGCAACACCATACGCTCCAGACGACGCATGGGGCGTTGCCATCCCTCCAGTTCCACACCGACGAGCAGGTCGTCTTGGGCGGCACGGGCGAGCAGGTGTCGAAGCGATTCTGGGAGGGAGGACAACATCTCCAGCCATCCCCGTCCAGCCTGTACCAGCTGGCCGCGGTAGGCCGGCCATCTTCCCTCCCGTGTCCTGGCCTCCTCCAGGCTCCTGGCGAGGCAGCTTGCTGCTGAAACGCGCGGGGAGAGCCGCTCCCCATACCTTTCGATCGCGATGAGCGTGCATAGGAGCAGGCGAAACCGTTCCGGGAGCAGAACGAGCTGGCGGTCGGCCAGGGCGAACAGGTCGCGGGCGACCGCTTCGAGCCGTACCTCGTTTGCCGGAAGGCCGCGGTAGCGCTCCGACAGATGGCGTACAGCCTGTAGGGCCGTGGTGGATCGCAGGTATCGGTCCAGGAAGCCCAGCTCGGCCCCCAGGGAGAGCACGGATTCCATCCGTTCTTTCCCTATCTCTCGGAGCAGCTGGGCGAGCAGGCGACGGGCGAACGTGTCCAGATGGCCCACCGGGGCGAAGGCGGTCAGGCCCAGGCGACCGTCTGCGAGGCGCACCGGAGCACCGAGCGCCGGGGGTGCTGGATACAGGCCCAGTTCGAAGATCGCCCGGCCCCAGAAGCCATAGAACCTTTCGGTTAGCTGGTCTGCCTCTTCGGGATGTTCCACCACAGCCGTGGGCAGGGCTTCTCCCTGGAGAGCCGAGTGGGTTAACACGCGCGAGGAGCTACGGATGGGATCAACCTCCGGCACGGCAAATTCGTGCTCCGGGAACGCTCCTCTCCAGCGCTCTACGTTTCGTGCCTGCTCCGCAGCATCCATCTCCTGGCGCACACTCAACACGAACTCGTACACGGTTTCTCCGATGCGCCATCGCCGTCCCAACCGCTGGTCGATCCGTTCCGCAAGCGCAAGGAGCTGCGGCAACTCCTCTTGCCAACGTGCCTGGATCTCGGGGTTGGGGACGTGCACCCATACCTCGCGCCCGTCGCTGGTGCGGGCCGCGTGGACCTGTTCCGTCCAGGAGCGGCGGCGGGGGCTGCAATCGAAGGCGGCAAAGAGCGTTTCCGGGGGCTTGCCCAGTTCTTCCCGCAGGATCGCGGCCACCTGCTCCGGTGGCACCTCTGGGCCGGCCGGCGGCAGCAACGCCAATTCCTGGCACAGGGCATCGGGGAGGAGGTCCAGGCGCGTGCTAAGGTAGCGGCCTAACAGGACGAAGGTTGGCCCCAACTCTTCCAGGGCACGCCGCAGCCGTTGCCCCAGCACCGCATAGGGGGGAAGGGGCACGGGTTGCGCTAGCGGCCTGGTCGCGCGGCGCAGGAAACGCGGCACACCGGCTGCCTCTGCCAGCCACCCCAGCCCGTGCCGTACCAGCACGGCACCGATGCGCCGGAAGCTCCGCCACTCGAAGGCGGTACGCCGCATGGCCCACATCAGCGGACCTCCCCCAGATAGCGCTCAACCGTTTGCCGATCAGGGATCGCCTCCACCCCGGGTCTCTGGACGCTCAGCGCGGCAGCGGCCGCGGCAAATCGCGCCGCCTGGAGCGGAGATGCCCCTTCAGCGTATCGGATCATGAAAGCAGCGGCAAACACATCCCCGGCGCCTGTGGGGTCCACCTCATCGGCGGCAAAGGCTGGGATCGAGGTGGCGTGTCCCCGGTGAAACAGGGTCGCACCTTCCTTGCCCTCGGTCAACACGAGCAACGGTGCCCGGGCCGCGTAGGAGCGAGCACGGGAGCGCCGCCCGCCCACGTCCTCCAGGCTGAGGAAAACAACGGCAAAGCGGGGGAGCCAGCGGCGCGATGCTTTCCATGGCGCCGAGCACACATTGCCGGAAGCGTCCCAGGCGCGCAGCCAGCCCTGCAGGCAAGCGCCCACAAGCGCCTGGGGGAAACGCTCCACCCAGGCCGGTGGGACCTCCTGCGCGACCGGCCCCAGCAGGACGACCGCGGCCGAAGAAGGCGGGAAGCGCTCAGGCAAGAGGGAGGAAGCGCGGGCAAGGAGCTGTTGTACGCGACGCCCGCCGTCGTAGCGGTTACAGAAGGTGGTGTCGTTCGGCGAAGGCAGGCTCACCACCGTCACTCCCGGAAGGGGCGGGACCTCTGAAGCGGTGGCCGTCCAGACGGTCGCATGCCATCCCAGACGGCTCGCAGTCACGGCAGCATACAGTGCCGTGCCTCCGGGTCGATACCCACCTTCCTCCAGGAGGTCGCGGGTGATGTGTCCTATGACGAGGAGTTCGGAGGCACTTGCCATCCGGCTGGGTAGATGACCACTTTCCGGCTGTCCCCCTGGCCGGTGCTCTGAGTGATCACGAGCGGGTTTTCCCGCAATGCCAGATGGATGATGCGCCGCTCGTAGGCCGGCATGGGTTCGAGCGTGATTGGCTCGTGCGTCTGGCAAACCCGTTCCGCCATGCGGGCAGCGAGCTCCCGGAGCGTAGCGCTGCGGCGGCGACGGTAGTGCTCAACGTCGATGATCAGCGATGGCCAGCGCTGGATACGACGGCTGACCATCAGGTTGACCAGGAACTGGAGCTGCTGCAAGGTCTCGCCACGGCGGCCGATGAGGAGGCCGGAGTCCCGCTCGCTGGTGGTCGTGACATCGAGCACAGGCTGTGTTTCGCCTTGGGCAACGGCATAGTCCCCGATCGTGACCTGAGCGCGGAAGCCCATCCTTCGAAGCAGCTCGGAGAGCAGCTCCTGTCCGACCCGCAGTGGGTCCATTCCTATGGCTGGCGCCGGGGGGAGTGGTCCGGTGGCTCTTTTGGGCACGACCCGCACGAGCGCTTCCTCGACTCCCGCCGCCGGATCGGGTTCTTCCAGGACCTCGATTTCGACCTCTTCCCGCGACAACTGAAGGTGCTCCAGCGCCAGACGGATCGCCTCCTCGATCGTCTGCGCTCGGATGGTGACCGGCTGTTTCATCCTGTGCCTCCTCGTGGGGACGGCGTCCGGATCGGTCATCGGCGGGAGCGGCGCTTCTCCGGCGCCGGGGGAAGGGATGGGGCTTCCTGAGGGGATTGCCCTTCCCCCGGAAGCGACGTCCCCTCGAAGCGGGCTTTCCGTTCCTCTTGGAGGGCGGAAGCGCGCTCCATCATGCGCCAGAACCAGCCGGAGCGGGTTTCTGCCTGGCTCGTCTCAGGGGCCGGCCTGGGCTTGCGCTCTTTCTTTGGGGCTTTCCGTTCGGGCAAGAAGGGGAGCCAGTCCCGCAGGGCCCCCCAGCCGGAGGTGTAATATTGCTGGACGACGCTGAGCAGGCTCTGCATCACCCAGTAGAGTACCGGGCCAGCAGGGAAATTCCAGCCGATGAAAACGATCATGAGCGGCATGAACATCATCGCGTTGTTCATGGCCTGCTGCTGAGGATCGCTATCCTTCTGGGTCATCATGCGCTGCTGCACCAGCTGGAGGAGCCCCGCCAGGATTGGGAGCAGGTGCCAGGGGTCGGGGCTTCCCATGTTGGGAAGCCACAGGAAGGGCTTGTCCGCGAACAACCCCTTCGTGAGCCCTGCCAGAAACTGTGCCTCGGTTGGTGCGGTGCCCAGGGCGAAGGACAGTCCGGCCCATCGGCCCACAAGCGAACCCAGAGTGGGGACGCGGCTGAGGTTGAGGATAGCGTAATAGACGCCAAAGAAGATCGGGATTTGCAGCAGCGAAGGGAGGCAGCCAGCCGTCGGGTTCACGCCGTGCTCCCGATAAAGGCGCATCATCTCCTGGTTCAGCTTCTCCCGGTCCTTGGCGTACTTTTTCTGCAGCTCGCGCACTTTGGGCTGAAGCTTCTGCATCTCGCGCGCGGAGCGCATCTGGCTGATGCTCAGGGGGAGCATCAGGATCTTCATGGCAATCGTGAAAAAGATGATCGCCACGCCGGCATTATGAGGCGGAATATCGTAGAAGAACTTGAGCGCTGCTTCTAGCGCCAGTACAAAACCGTTCCAGATAGCACCCAACGATCGACCCCTCCTGTTGTCCTGGCCTGAGCCGTCCCGGCTGCTTGGGGAGCGGCATCGTAGCGAATCGGGCAGAACCCCCTGCCCTTACGGAACCGGATCGTACCCTCCGGGATGAAAGGGATGGCAGCGAAAGATGCGCCGGATGGCCAGCCATCCTCCCTTGAGGACGCCGTATCGAGCGATGGCCTGGTAGCCGTACTCGGAGCACGAGGGATAGAAACGGCAGGTTGAAGGGAGCACTTGAGAGAGCGTCCGTTGGTAAACGCGGATCAGAACCAGGAATAGCCTACGCATGCGCCCCATTCTCCGGCGCCTGCCAGAGGCCAGCCTCCCGCAGGAGAGCCTCGACGGCTGTTCCAATCCCCCGAAAGTCCGCTTTGCCGATGCCCGCCCGGGCGATGAACACCAGGTCCCAGCCCGGGCGGATCTGGGCGTAACGCTGGCGCACGGCTTCCCGCAGGCGGCGGCGGATCCGGTTGCGCTCCGTCGCTTTCCCCAAGCGGCGACTGACCACAAAGCCACAGCGGGTGAACCCGAGGTCGTTGGGCAATCCCCCCAGGATCAACCAGCTGTGCACCCAACGTTTGCCTTGTTGCTGGATCGTGGCAAAGCGGCTTTTCCCTCGCAGGCGATAACGCCGTTTCACCCGTTCTTGCTCGATGGCCGCACCCGACGGTCTCCTCCGGGCATAGCTGGCGGGTACGGCCCTCCACGGTCACTTCCGTCCTCTTGGCTCGTCGCTTGCGGTCAGGCGCCAACGGCCCTTCAACTGCCGGGCCTTGAGAACCTTCCGTCCACCCCGGGTGGCCATCCGGGCACGAAAGCCATGCTTGCGCAGCCGGCGTAGGTACTTGGGTTGGTAGGTTCGCTTCGGCATCGAAATCCCTCAGAGCCATGATTCTATGTACAGGCAGACTGCCGTGCCCGTCCCTATAACAGCCGCATTATAGCCCCATTCTCGCGGGGCGTCAAATCGGGTTTGACAACCCTAGGTCCCAAGGCTATAATGCACCGCGATGGCCGGCCAGCCAAGGCCGGCCCCTTGTGACACGAAAGGTGCTTTTTTCAGGAGGGGGCCATGAACAAACGCAAGAAGATGGTCATGCGCAAACACCGGCATCGGATGCGGCGGTTGGAGGAACGCCGGAAGGAGGCCATCCGCGCCGGCGCACCACGCCTGTCCAAGGGACGGATGAAGCGTCTGACCGGAATCCCCGTCCCCCCGCTCCCGAAGTGAGGCTAGGGTTCTAGCTCGAACACCCACACCCCATCCTGCGCGTAGGCCGGCCGGAAGAAGGGCCGGCACAGTTTTTCCGGCGCAAGCGCACCCCCGAATCGCCCCAGGTAGACGTGCGTGATTCCTGCTCCCCGTAGCAGCGCATGGAGGGTTTCCCCCTCGCTTCCCATGGCCGCGCGGGCCACCCTGTTGATCTGCGCCACTTCGGAGGACTCCCCCAAACCGTAGAGGGCCGGGGGCGGCCACGTCCGCCGCCCGGTAAGCGGCTCAATCCAGTAGCCGCCATCGCTCCCCGCAAAGACGTGATCCATCCACTCAAAGGAGTTGATCAGGAATACGGCATCCGGCGGCGTGTTCGCTTCGATCCACGCCATCGCTTTCACGTCTGCCTGGGTGAGCAGCCCCGTCTGGGCGTTGACCACCTGCTTCAGGCCCCGTGCTCCCCAGAGGCTGGCCGCCACCAGGGCCACCAGGGCGGTCTGCCTGAGCCACTTTTGCGCGCTGCGAGGGAACTGGAGCGCGACGCGGGCAAGGGTTCCCACGGCCAGTGCTGTCCCCAGGGCCACGGGCAGGTACAGCGCCACGTTCACCGAGGTGCTGTCAAACAGGCCGCCGCTGGTTAGGCCAGGCAACTTTCCGCCCGCGAGCAGGAAAAGCAGCGCGCTCCACCCCAGCAGGACGAGCGTTTCTCGCCGCCGCCAGAAGAGTCCGGCGGCCGCCCCCAACAATCCCAAGAGGGCTGCCCATCGACCGGCTCCCGCTGAGGCATAGTAGAAGGAAAGACCGTCCGTTGCAGCGGGCCAGGTTCGCGCGGCCGGCACCCACAACAGCCGGATGGAACGGATCAACCAGGGCGCGGTCAATAGCATCGCGCCACACGCGGCAACGATCGCCCGCAAGGCCGGCCGCAGCATCGGCTGGGGTGCGTACCGGCTTCCTACGGCTGTTGCCAGTGCATCCAGCAAGGCCCAAAAGGCAAACAGCGCCGCCACACGAAGGTGGGTCACCAGGAGGCCCGCGCAGGTCAGCGCAACGGTCAGGCAGAGCCCGGCGTGCCAACGCGCACGTTCTGCCCAGCGCCGGAAAAGGATCGTCGTCACCGGAAGAAGGAAAAGGCCGGCGACCAGGGTGTAGCGGCTCCAGGAAAGGGCATAGGAGGGCATCCATGTGAACGCCGTAGGGACGGCTGCCGCCACAAGGCCGGCCCACGGGGAGCGGCCCAGGCGTTTCCCCCAGGGGTAGAGGGCGATGCCGGCAAGCGCACTCAATGTCTGACCTACGATCAGCAGGGCGCGCGGCAGCGGCTCGCCGCTCCATACGTGCAGCAGTGCCACCAGGCTCTGGAAGCCGTAATGGTAGGTCGCCGGAGCTCGGACATAGGGAAGATAGTCGGCCGGTATGGCACCTCCTTCGACGATCCGGCGCGCGACCAGGGTATGGTGCACCGCATCCATCCACAGGGGCCCAGGAAGGTCGGCCGCCTGCAGACTGCGCAGCACCAAGCCCAATCCTGCGAGCGCCAGTAGTCCCAGGGCCGGCCCAAGCCACTGCCTGCGGAACCCCATTCGACCACGTACGACGTCCCACACCTCAAGCCCCAGCGCGGTTGCCCCCAGCGCGCCGCCGGCAAGGCGGGCTTCGAGGACGTTCCAGCGAAGCGGGGTTTGCGAGAGCAGGAGCAACGCGACCGGCCAGAAGGCCACGCTCAACCCCAGGGCGAGGACCCGGCGTTCGATCGGATCGTCTCCTGCACCGGGTACACAGCGCACCAGGAGCAAGCCCGGCGCCAGGAAGAGCAGGAACAGGGCTGGGAGGAACCTCAGGGATCGCACCGTGCCGGCCATCGCTTCACGCAGCAGGCCAGGCATCTCAACGCTGTAGTAGGTGCGGAAGGCCAGGTCGCCCTCGGTCGGCCGGCCGTCCCGCCACAGGCTGCCCTCGGGGTATCGGTCGACGATATCGGCACGGAGGGTCCCTTGGGCTGGGACATCCGCCCAGGGAGCGCTGGCGACCAACCAGTAGGAGCGCCCGGCCGAGTCCCGTTCGGGGGGGAAGCGGAGGATCGTCGACGGATTGCTCAGCGCCTCCGGGGGAATGGTGGCTGCGGCCACAGTTTCCGCGCAGGCAGCGTCGCGACAGAGCTGCAGGAGGAGCGGGACGGCCGGCCGGCCGCTCCCCGGCCGGTCCAGCAACTGGACCTCCACCGCACTCAGTCCATCCCGCCGTGGGACGATTTCCTGCGCCAGGCGCCGCTTGCGGTAGAGGTCGCCTGCCGGGAAGGGCCCCTGCCATTGCAGCGTATCCCAGTCCACCCGTTCCTGGCGGCCGTACAGCAATAGGGCGAGGGCCAGAAGGCCCCCGCCCCACAGCAACAGCCAGTACCAGGCACGCGTGCGGGACATTTACGGAGTCGGATAGGGATAGAAAGCCGGGGCACGCTCGGGGGAAGGATAGGCACCTGGGGTGCCGGGTGTCGCTGGGGTTTCCTGGATGGGCGCGGGGGTGCCCGGTGTCGCGGTCGGCTGCGGAGTGCCCACCGTCTCACAGGCCCCGAGGACGGCGAGGATCACGAGCAGAAATGCCAGGGAAAGGAGCAACCAGCGTGTCTTTGCCATGGGCCACCTCGTCAAGTCGGTTTTCTCCGACGCTGCGTGCGCATCATAGTACACCTGTCGGGCTTTGTCAAACCGCTGCCAGGGCACGCGCTCCTGTGGGTAGCCGTTGCTCGCAAAGCAGGGAGATCCGCCTGGGGCCAGAACGGGCTACGGCACAGTTCCTCGCAGAGGTCGTGGGCGCTCGGCCGTGCCGGTACCGAACTACCTCACGGATTGCCGGTGGCGATTCCACTTCGGCGCTGGGCAAAATCGGATCGTCTGCCCACCGGCGGGGTGCCGCGCCCTGGCTTCCTCCGGCGTCCTTTGCAACCGTAGCGCGCTATCCCGGCGGCAGTTCTCCGAGCCCAGCCAGGTAGCGGGCGGCGGAGACCAGGCCGAAGGCGCCCACGAGCATCATATCTCCGTACGGCGCAGCCCGATGGTATCCCAAGGGGCGCGCCAACTCGCGGCGCGGCCCGGTGACTGTCACATCCTGGAACACCCCTGTTGCGGCCGGATAGCGGGGATCGACGGTGGCTCCGTGGCCGTTTTCGGCCAGAACCTCTTCTCCCGAGATCGTCCCGGCCTGCAGTTGTTCCACGAGGGAAGCCAGCCGTGCGGAGTCGATCAGCGCCGTATGGTGCTCGAAGAGGCCCCAGATGCGCGCGCCTTGTACCAGCACCCCCAAGGTGTGCTGGTTGCCGACGTTGACCACCACCAGGCCCCGCTCGCGCCGCTCCGCCGCCCATTCGTCACACAAGGCGCCCCAGACGGCCGCCGATCCGGTATCCATAAGCAGGGCTTCCGGCAACACCTGTTGCACGGCTCGCATCCGTGTCAGATGGGGCGGGACCTTCCGGTAGGCCAGCGCGTGGAGCGCTCCGCCGTTGTAAAGCAGTTCCTCCCATTGCCGGAAGCGCAGCCGTCGCTGGCTGAGCCCGGGTGCCTCCCCGTGGTCCTGCACCGCCACGGCGAACGCAGAAGGCCAAGGCAGATCAAAGAGCGCGAGCGCTTCGCGCAGCGCCTCGAGCTGGACGTCCCCCGTGCGCAGACGCAGGGTTCCCGCCGGAGCTTCTTCCACGACCTGTACGCCGAAGGCGCGCACCTCTTCCAGGTCGTCGCGGATGGTGCGAGCGGCCTCCGGCGTGGCGTACACGCGGTAGCCCGCCCGAAGATGCCGCTTCATGGCGGAAACGCACGGACCTCCGCCCATGCGCGGACCTTCAAGGAAGATGTCCTGGCCAGCCGCCGTAGCCCGGGCAATCCGCCCGGCCAGGATGCTAGTGGGCGAAGGGAGGACCATCTTGACGCAGTTTTCGAGAGGTTGCGCTGGATCATAAAGGAGCAGATCCTGCGTGCCGGAGCCGATGTCCAGCGCGAGGATCGGCGACAAGGCGTCCATGGACTACCCCGATCTCGCTCGCACCCCCTGGTTGGCCGCCAGGACGACCCCCAGGGCCATCGAGACCAATTTCACTTCGTGCAGGTCAGCGCGGGAACTGATCACCAGGGGAACCTTGGCGCCCATGACCACTCCGGCCATCCGACCCCGCACGAAGAAGGTGATGACCTTGGCGACCATGTTCCCGGTGTCGACGTCGGGCACCACCAGGATATCGGCGTGGCCGGCCACCGGCCCCCGCGCCTTGGCAATCGCCGCGGCCTCGGGGGAAACGGCCGTATCGAGGGCCAGGGGGCCGTCGACCACGGCCCCCTCGATCCACCCCTGCTCCGCCATCTTGGCCAGGGCCAGGGCATCGAGGGAAGCGGGGATATGGGGGCTGAGGAGCTCGGTCGCGGCGATAAGGGCTACTTTCGGCTCGGGGATGCCCAGACGATGGGCAACGTCCAGCGCGTTCTGGATGATCTCCAGTTTCTGGTCCACGGTCGGAGAGATGTTCACCCCACCGTCGGTAATGAAGATGAAGCGGTCGTATCCTGGGACCTCAAAGACGCCAACGTGTGAGAGGAGCCGGCCGGTGCGCAGACCGATCTCGCGGTTGAGCACCCAGTGGAGCAGGGCGCTGGTGCTCACGTTGCCCTTCATGATCACGTCGGCCTCGCCTTCCCGGGCCAGGCTGAGCACACGGCGGATGGTCTTCTGGCTGTCGGGCTCGTCGAGCATGCTCATGCCGTAGAGGCTGATGCCGTGCTCCCGCGCGACCTGGTGCATCTTTTCCAGGTTGCCCACCAGGATGCAATGGGCGATGCCCAGCGTGGTGGCCTCCTGAGCCGCCAGCAGTACCTCGTGCTCGTCCCCGCCGGCGATGGCGATGCGTTTCGGCCCTACCCGTCGGGCCTCGTCCAAAAGCTGATCAAAGTTGGTGATGGCCATCGGACCTCCTTGTCCGTCCGCGCTTCTCCCGGGTCGCATTCTACCATGGCGGCCTGCAAAACGCAAAGTACTTGACAGTGCCATGCAGGTCGTGTACCATAGGGCCGAAAGGCCTGATGGCGAAGGAGGTCCTTTTTGACGCGCCGTTCCCTTGTGCTACCCTCGTGGCCGCCGGGTGAGATCCCCGGGCAGGTCCATCTTCGTTGCCCGCATTGCGGCGAAGATACGGCGCTGGAGGAGTTGCGCGTCGGGTTGATGGTCTGCCCGTGGTGCGAGTTTCATTTCCCTTGGGAAGCGTCGTCCCGCCTGGAACGGCTCGTGGACGAGGGATCGTTTGCTCCGTTGCCCGATCTGCCCCCTTCTCCCAACCGAGTGGGCCGGGCAGCGCTTTTTGGACAGCCGGTCGCGGTGGCGGTGACGGACTATACGGCGCGCTGGGGGCCGGAAGAAGTGGGAGCGCTACTGCAGGTGGCGGAGGTGGCTTTCCAGGAGCGCCGGCCATTGCTCTGGGTGTTGACGGCGGCCCAGGGCGGTCCCGACGAACGCGGGGTGCGTGCCTGCTGGATGGCACTTTCCCGGCTGGCCGAGCGGAAAGTGCCCTGGCTCGTCTTGGTCGCTGGTCCGTGCTATGGACCGCTGGCGGCGCTGGCACTGCGGGCCGACCTGCTCTTTGCGGAACGCGGCTCCGCATTGGGGCTCCTGCTGCCGGAGGCGCTGCGTGAGGCGGGGAGGCTCCCGCCCGAGTGCGCTGACCATCCACGGCGCCTCCTGCAGGCCGGATGGGCGGACAATGTGGTGACGCGACGGGAACAGCGCGCGGTGTTGGCTGGCGCACTGGACTTCCTTCGCGGCGGTGCTGGGTTGGCGCTGCGCCTGCCCGGCCGGGGCAGGGGGTTGTTCTGGGACCTTCCTGCCCCGTTAGGCCAACTCTTCGGCCCAGCGCTCGAACTTCACGGGGACCGGGGGGCGAGCGATGCACCGGGTTTGCGGGCTGGTCTGGCCCGGCTTCAGGGGGAGGGGCCTGCGGTGCTTCTCCTGGCCGCGGGTCTCGGGAATCGCTCTCTCTTCGGGACAGGTCGCCGGCGCGCCATCGGATCCAGTGGGTGGCGCAAGGCCGCCCGCCTGGTGCGGCTCGCCGGACGCTTTGAGCTGCCCGTGATTGGTTTGGTCGGCAACCCCGAGCTGCGGCCGGAGCTCCACGAACCCCCCGGGGTACTGGCGGCCGCGCTGGCCGAGTTCCAGGAAGCCTGGCTTCGGAGTAAAGTCCCGACGCTTGCCGTGTTCCTGCAGCGCACCGCGTCTCCAGCGGCACAGGCTTTTGGCGGAGCCGACCGTGTGCTTGCGGCTGCTGAAGCAGCAGGGGCAGGGGCGGACGCGATGTTTGCGGACGAACCCTCCTTGTCGCGTCTCCTGGTCGAGGGGGTGCAGGAGCTCATCCAGACTTATCTCCTTTCCGGTCCACTGGGTCGCCGCAAGCTGCTGGAGCGAAGGGGGATGCGCCTGTCGCGTGCCCTGCAGCAGTAGGCTAGGAGCCCCCAAGGGGGATGCCGGGGATGTCAAAAGGAGCCCGAAAAGGCCGCGGAAGGGGGCTATTGCCCCGCCTGCGGGAACTGCAACGCATCAGCCTGGAGCTGATGGCGGAGCAGGATCCCGAGTGTCTGGTTGCGGGAATGGTTCGCTCGGTGCAAGAGCTGCTCGGTGCTCGTGCCGCATGGTTCTACCGTTATGCTGAGGAAACGGGTGCCCTGGAGCTGGTGGCCACTACGGGAGATGCGGCCTCTTCGCTAGACCCTTGCGGGCTCTGGGAAGAGGGACTGTCCAGCCGGGCGCGCGTGCTGCGCAGGGAGGAGGGCGCGGGGCCGGTGTTAGCAGCGCCGATCGGTTGGGAGGGCGAGCGTTTCGGCCTGCTGGGGGTACGCGGTGCGCCAACCGGTGTTTTTTCCTCGGACGACCTCGAGCTGTTCGGGCTGCTGGCCGCGCATCTGGCTGTCGCCCTGCGCAACGCGCGGATCCTGGCCGGCGCGCAGGAAGAACGCCGGAGGGCCGAGGCATTGGCGCGAGCGACCGCTGCGTTGACCAGCACGCTCGAACTGGAGCCCTTGCTGGAGAACGTGCTGGTAGCTGCCATCCAGGCCATCCCGGCCGCCGAGAAGGGTTCGATCCTGTTGCGCGACGAACGGACCGGGGAGCTACGCATGCGGGCTCTGGTAGGATACACGGATCCCCGCATTCGGCAAGTGAGCTTTGCGGAGCGTGAGGGGTATTCCGCGAAAGCGGCACGCGAGGGCCGGCCGTTGTTGATCTCGGATGCCCGCGACCCGGCCATCCGCTACGACGGGGAGATCGAGGAGATGCGGGCGATCCAGTCCGCGATCGTGGCTCCGTTGCGCTATCGAGGGCGGGTTACGGGCGTGATCGCGCTGGACAACGCCAGCCGAAAGGGGGCGTTCCGCCAGGAAGATCTCTACTTCCTGACCCTCTTTGCCGATCACGCCGCGGTTGCGGTAGAAAACGCGCAGCTCTTTGAGCGAGAACGGCGGCGCAGCACGGAACTGGAAGCGCTGCGACAGGCCAGCTTACGGTTGACCTCGAGCCTGGAGCTTGGCCCGGTGCTGCGAGCGATCCTGGAAATCGCGCTAGATCTGGTGTCCGGAGACGATGCGCACATCTTCCTCTACGATGGAGAGCGCCTGACCTTCGGTGCGGCGCTTTCTTCCGACGGGAGTGTGGAGCCACTGGGCTGGCCGCGCCCAGGAGGGCTCACGGAAACGGTTGCGCGCACCGGCCAGCAACTGGTCATCCCGGATGTGAACGCGCATCCGTTATATCGGGATTGGCCATGGGGTGGTGCGATCGTGGGCATACCCCTGCGGGCGAGCGACCGAGTGGTAGGGGTCATGAATGTGGCTTTCCAGTCGCCGCACGAGTTCGACGAGGCGGAACTGCGTATCCTGGGACTTCTGGCCGACCAGGCGGCAGCTGCCATTGAGAACGCGCGCCTCTACCAGGATTTGCACCAGCAAATGACCCGTCTCCGGGAAGCACAGGCCAGGCTGGTACAGTCGGCGCGCCTGGCCGCGATCGGCGAGCTCGCTGCTGGGGTCGCTCACGAACTGAACAACCCGCTGACCAGTGTCATCGGGTTTGCCGAGATCTTGCTGGAAGAGATGGAAGCGGATTCTCCCCATCGGCCCGACGTGGAGAAGATCCTGGCGGAAGCACGTCGGGCAGGCCAGATTATCCATGACTTGCTGGATTTTGCGCGTCAGTTACCTCCGCGCAGGGTCCCCACAGACATTAACGAGGTGCTGCGAGAGACGATGGCCTTGACCCGGACCCGGTTGGAACGGAATGGGATCGCGATCCAGGAAAGCTATAGCGCCGACCTGCCGTTGGTGGCGGTGGATGCAAGCCGTATGAAGCAGGTCTTCCTGAACCTGCTCCAAAACGCGGCCCAGGCGATGCCCAAGGGAGGGACACTCCAGATCCGTACGGAGCGGGTGGGGCAGGAGGTCGCGGTGACGTTTTCGGACACCGGGGTTGGGATGCCGCCGGAAGTTTTGGAGCACCTGTTCGAGCCCTTTTTCACCACCAAGGCGGGCGGAACGGGCCTAGGCCTTCCGGTGAGTCTAGGGATTGTGCAAGAGCACGGAGGTCGGATCACCGTCGAGAGCGCTTCGGGGAAGGGAAGCGCCTTTACCGTGTGGTTACCGATCGCTGCATCCGGGGACGACGGCTAGCTGCGGACGGCCACGCGTTCGGCTTGGAGAGCCTCTTAGGTGGCCGGGCGCCGAAAATGGCGCGTCATGAAGGCCATGGTCGTCACTTTGGCCAGTTCCACCAGCGCTTCGGAGTACCCTGCGCGGAGGCGAGTCGCCTGACGGAGGTATTCGACAGCCCGGTCATAGTCTTTCTGGCGTCGGTAGAGCACACCGGCGCGGTAGTACGCCTCGGCGTTGCGGGGGTCCAGGGAGATCGCTTGTTCGTACTGTCTGCGTGCCTGGTCCACCTGGCCTTCCTCCAGGAAGAGCATGCCGAGTTCTACGTAAGTAGAGGAATCCTGAGGTGCCAATTCCAGGGCACGGCTGAGCGCTGCACGTGCCTCGTCGAACCAACGCAACTGGCGACAGATGGCTGCCGCCTGTCGCAGATAGCGGGGTTCGTTCGGGGCCAGTTGGGAGGCGGTGCGCATCTCTTTGAGCGCCTGGCGCAAGTTCCCTTGCCGGGCGAGGAGGTTCCCCAACCGTTCGTGAGCAATCGGGTTGCCCGGATCGACCTCGATCCATCGCTGGATGGTAGCCAGAGCTTCCTCGATCCGGCCGGCCTGTTCCTGTGCCTGGCCGAGCGTCTCGAGGAAGCGAGGCTCCTGGGGGGAGAGCCTTGCCGCTTCCTGGAATGCAGGCAAGGCACCGGCCATGTCGCCGCCCGCAGCGAGTGTCAGGCCCACCTCGAAGTGTGCTTCTGCGTGGTCCGGCCGGGCCTTGAGGAGGGTCGTGAGGAGTTCGTGGGCTTCCTGGAGGCGCCCCTCGAGGCGCAGGGCGGCGGCGAGGTGGCACTGAAGGGCAGGGTTTTGGGGGTCGATCTGCACCGCACGCTCGAGCTCGGCCCGGGCCTCCCGGAAGCGCCCCGATCGGAGGTAGAGGCCAGCCAGGTCGTCCCGCCAGTCCGCGCGATCGGGCGACCTTTGCACCGCTTCCTGAAGGGTGGCGATTGCCTCGGGCAGCTGTTCCAGGTGCAGTAGGGCGGTTGCGAGGTGATGAGCGTAGAGCGGCTCATCGGGATCGCGCTCGCGCGCGGCGCGAAAGGCTTCGCTCGCCGCCTGATATTTCCCCTGTGCCAGATAGATCTGCCCCAATTCGTCGTACCAGTTGGCCTGTTCTGGGGACAGGCCTAACGCCTGGATCATTTCCCGCTCGGCGTCGCTGTAGCGGCCCTGACGGTACGCCCAGCGCGCCAACTGGTAATGGTGCTGCGGGCTCACGGGGTCCAGCTGGATGGCACGTTGATAGGCCTTACCGGCTTCGAGATCGCGCCCCAGCGCCAGGTAGGCATCCCCAAGGGCCGCGTGAGCCGGGGCAAAGCTGCTCTGGAGGGTGGTGGCCTCCCGGAGCGCTTCGGCTGCCTGTTCCGGCTGCCCCATTCGCTGCAGCAAGAGTCCCAGGCGGTAGCGCAGTACGGGACGCTGAGGATCCCGGGCGATCGCCGCCTGCAGTTCGGCGGCGGCTTCCTCCAACCTCCCTTCGGCCTCCAGCACCTGGGCGAGCGTCGCATGCGCTTCGGCGTCCTGGGGCGCCAAAGCGATGGCCCGCTGCAGCTCTTCCCGTGCCTCGGCCGACCTTCCCACGGCATGGAGCGATTTGCCCAGAGCGCAGCGGTAGAGCGCTTCGATGTTCGGAACAGGGCGTCCGTCCAAGAGGGTGATCCAGGTCGGGCTAGGGCGAAAAGCCCGCGCGGCGGCGATCGCGAGCGCCTGCTGGAAAGCGCGGCAGGCTTCCTCGTGCCGTCCGGAAAGCCCGAGCGCGGTCCCCAGGTCGTATGACCAGCGGTCTTCCTGTGGGGCAAGCCGCCGCGCCTGTTCCAGGTGTTCGACCGCCTCCTCGAGCCGTTCCGGGTGCCGTTGGGCGAGCAGTCCGGTTCCCCGGAGTTCCATCTCGCGGGCGGCCTCGTGATATAGCGCGCTGCCCAAGGTGCCGTGATAGAGCGCTTCCCCGGGGGCTAAGGCGAGCGCCTCTCGGTAGGCGGCGAGCGCTTCCTCCATCCGTCCCTGCTGGGCGTAGGTGCGCCCCAGTTCGTAGATCGCCCGCGCGTCGCGCGGGTTCAGGCGGCGTACCTCCTGGAAAGAGCCGATCGCGGCCTCTTCCTCCCCACCCTGACGGAGCACGATGCCCAAATCCAGGCGGTAGCCCGCCTCTTGGGGGGCTTTGTCGACGGCGCGGCGGTAAGCGGCCAGCGCCTCCTGCAGGTGGCCAACGCGCTGGTGCCACCGTCCTTGCATATGCAGGAGGGCTGGATCTTCAGGTGACCGGGCAAGCGCTCGCGCGAGAACCTTACCGGCTTCCTCGACGTGGTCGAGCGAAAGCAGGTAGTCAGCGTGCAGTGCCGCATAGCAGGGGGCCGGCCGTGTTTCCGCCGCGCGGGCCACATAAGGCAGCGCTTCCTCGGTGCGGCCCAAGGCACGGAGCACGCGCGCCATTTCCAGCTGCCAGGCGGGAGCGTCGGGCTCCAGCTCGATCGCCTTTTGGAGCTGAACCAGGGCATCCTGGCCGGCCCCGAGCTGTTGCAAGACGCCCCCCAGATGGACCCGGTAGGCTGCCACCCGGGGGGCCTTCTCTACCGCGCGACGATACAGCTCCCGGGCTTCCTCCAGGCGCCCCTGGGCTTCCAAGATGCGGCCGGCCAGGTCGTAGGCTGGAGCCAGGTTCGGATCCAACCGTAGGGCCTCGCGCAGCGTGTCCAGTGCGGCCTGGCGCTGGCCCAGGCGTTCCTGTGCCCGGGCGAGAGAATAGCGGTAGCGGGCTTTCTTTGGCTCGCGGGCGACGGCTGCCTGGAACTCGCCCAGCGCCTCGCGTACCCATCCCCGCTCCAGGTAGACTGTCCCCAGTTCCTCTTGCCAGGCCGCGCGGGAAGGATCCAAGCGGAGCGCTTCCTCCAACGACGCGGAGGCTTCCTCGAGCAGGCCCAGCCGTTGCTGCGCGATGCCCAGGTCATGGTGATAACGCGCTTCGGTGGGCTCCAGCTGTGTGGCCCGGGACAGATGGCCAACGGCGGCAGCCCACTTTCCCATCTGGGCGTAGCATAGGCCCAAGGCATGGTGCCAGTCGGCCCGCTGGGGTTCGGCCGCCAGGGCCGAGCGCAGGTGCACGATCGCTTCGGCCGTGCGCTTCTGCCGCGCGAGGCAGGCAGCCAGATCGTAGGCGAAGGTGCCCTCCTGGGGCGCAAGCTGCAATGCCCGCTGGTAGGCCTGAAGCGCTGCATCTGGGTTGCCCGTGCGTTCCAGGAGGTGTCCCTGCGCATTGAGGGCCGCAGCGCATTCGGGGTCGCGCTCGAGGGCAAGCTCGAGCTCCCGGCGCGCTTCTTCCAGCTCCCCCAGATGGACCAACAACTTCCCCAAGCGGGCGTGGTGGTCGGCCCGGTCGGGGGCAGCCTCGACGGCGCGCTGGTATGCCCCACGGGCTTCCTGGACCTCCCCGCGTTCCAGATGGATATCGCCCAGGAGGAGGTAAGCCTCCGCATACCGCTCCTGCAACCGGATCGCTTCCCGCAGGGCAGCGATCGCCTCATCCTTGCGACCCAGGCTGGCCAGGACTTGAGCGCGCCGATAGTGGAAGACCGGTTGCTTGGGATCGAGAGCGAGGGCGCGCTCGAATTTGTCCAGTGCCTCTTCCAGGCGCTTTTCCTCCTGGTAGACCCGGCCCAGTTCGAAATGGGCAACGGCGTCCTGTGGGGCAAGGGCGATGGCCCGTTCCAGGTGTTCTGTGGCTTCGCTGAAGCGTCCCAGTTCCCGCGCGGTACGGGCCAGCGCCAGACGGTAGGAAGGGTCCTGGGGCAAGAGGCGCACAGCCCGGTTGTACTCGGCGAGTGCTTCCTTCAGTCGCCCCTCGTCGTGCAGGAGCTCCGCAAGCTCATAGTGCGCGGGGGCGTAGCCTTTCTCCAGGCGGGTGGCACTGTGGAGCGCGACGGCGGCCTCATCCCGTCGTCTCAGGCGGCGCAGGGCGCCGCCCAGGCAGGTCTGGTACTCGGCGACGCCCGGGGCCAGGACAGTGGCGCGCCGGAAGTACTCGAGCGCGGCCTCATCGCGCCCCTGGGCCGAATAGACCTTCCCAAGCTCGGCGTGTATCTCGGCCATCTCCGGAGCCATACCGAGGGCCTGTCGGAGCAACGCTTCGGCGCGCTCGAGCTGCCCAAGCTGGCGGCAGATCTCGCCTTCGCGCAGCAGGTAGAGGGGAGAGTGCGGATCGAGTCGAGCGGCTTCCTCGTAGCAGGCGAGCGCGGCTTCTGCCTGGCCCCGCAAGGCAAAGAGCTGCCCGAGTTCGTAGTGGTTGCGGGGGTCCGAAGGGTCCAGCTCCCGCGCGGTGGTCAGGTGTTTTTCGGCCTCCTCGAGCTTCCCCAACCGGCGCAGCGCGACCCCGAGGTCCCGGTGGTAGACCGACTGGCCGGGAGCGAGCTCCAGGGCCCAGCGGTATTCTTCCAGCGCCTGCTCCACGCGCCCCTGCTCCCAGTAGGCCTCCGCCAGTTCCTGATGGCCGGCCGGCTCTTCGGGTGCCAACTCCACCGCTCGCCGCAGGACCGAGGTTGCTTCCTCGGTGCGGCCGAGCCGGCGAAAAGCGATCCCCAGGTGACGGTGGTAGATGGCCCGGTCCGGTTGCAGCTCCACTGCCCGGCGCAAGTCGTGGAGCGCCTCCTCGTGACGGCCCAGCGCTTGGTGGACTAGCCCGAGCACGTGGTAGGCGTCGGCATAATTGGGGTCGAGTTCGACCGCCGTCTGCAGCTCCTGCAAGGCCTCGAAGGAGCGCCCCAGCCGATGGTAGGTCGCCCCGGCGTTGCGATGGTAGAGCGGCTCGTCCGGTGCGAGGTCCAAGGCGCGCATGAAGCACCCCAAGGCCTCCTCGTCACGGCCCTGCCGCTCGTAGATGACCCCCAGCTCGTTGTGTGCCCAGGGGTCGTCGGGTGCCAGACGCAACGCGGCCAGCAGTTCCTGCTCCGCTCGTTCGTGCTCGCCCAGAAGCCCGTAGATCAGCCCCAGGCTGTTGCGGTATTCGACCACCTGAGGCATCAGGGTGACCGCTCGACGGAACTCCTCGAGGGCGGCCCCGTACCGCCCCTGGAGCTGATAGACCTGGCCCAGGTCGAAGGAGGCCCGGGCGCAGGCAGCCATATGCTCCTGCACCACCTCCTTAAGCCGGTTGGTGGCCTCTTCATAGTCCCCCATCTTCCCGCAGACCACGCCCAGGTGTCGGCGATAGACGGGGACAGCGGGGTCCAGGGCCGCAGCGCGTTCGTACTCCCGGCGCGCGCGCTCTAGGTCGTCTTTCCGTTCGTAGATCTGGCCAAGACGAAAGGCGAGATCCGCGCGCTCTAGCCCCAGGGAGAGGGCTTCTTCCAGTTGCGCGGCTGCTTCGTCCAGGTAACCCAGCTCCTCCAGCGCACGTCCGGCCATGTCGTGCAGCGCCGGACGACCCCCCAGATACTCGGCGAGCACCGTGCTCCACGAAGAGGGATCTTCGGCCTCCACCAGGCAGCGAACGAGCAGCGAGACCCCTTTTTGCCCTTCCTGCACCAGCTGGGCCGCCAGCGCCTTACGGTCCGCGGTGATCCCGTACCAGAGGGGGAGTAAGGCCTCCTGGAAATGGGGTTCGCCCGGTTTCAGAGGCTGAGGCTCGTTTTCCAGGTACCAGGCTGCCAGGATATTGCGCAACGAGGGTTGGCGGAAGGCGAACCCTTCCCCGGTCGGCGAAAGCGTCAGGATCCCGGCCCGTTGCAGCCAGCGCACGAAATGAGTCGGATGGGGAAGGCCCGCTTCCCCGGCCGCAGGGGACATCGCCTTTGCCAGGAGGTCCAAGGCCTCCTCACGAGGGATCGTTTCCGCCCCTCGGAGGAAGATCAGCCACGCCCAGTGGGCCAAAAAACGCAGCCAGCGGGCTTCTTTACCCGCATCGAAGAGCTCAGGAAGCGTCGTCCGCAGCAAAGCGCGGACCAGCTCCAGGAGCAGCAGCCCTTTGGCTGGAAAGCGGCCACGTTGGTGGTGCTCGTGTGCCACCTGGGAGAGAATGACCAGGCAACGCGGGTTATGCAGGAGTGGATAAAGGTCCCGATCCTCGAACAGGCGTCGCGCGAGCGATTCCGGGAGCAGTCCTCCCAGGTACCTGCGCACGAACAGGTCGTCCAGCTCGCGGATGGACAGCACCGTCGCGCGCGAAAACCAGGGCTGGAACAAGGGGAAATCGCCCGTGTGGCAGGCGACCACGTAGCGGTGTCCGCCCCCGAGCTTGGCGAGGAAGCCCGTGATCGCCGCCAATCCCTCGACCTGGTGGGCCGGGGCGATGTCCTCCAGGCCATCGAAGAGCAGGAGAAGCGAATGGCTACGGAGAATCTTTTCCAACGTGGCCAAATCCGCGTGCGGGGCTCCGTAGCGGCGCAGGATCCCTAACAGCAGTTCGGGGATGCTCCCTCCGGTGTATCCGGAAAGATCGACGTAGAAGGGGAGCAGGCGGGCAGCATCCGAAGGGGTCGGCGCTCGCGTCGAGAACGCTTCGGCATAGACCAATGCTAGGCGCTTCAGGAGGTCGCTCTTGCCGCTTCCCCGGTCTCCGAGGAGCACGAGGGCCGGAAAGCGCTCCAGCGCGTTTTCCGGACTCAGGGCCACCCGTCGGGGGGACTCTTCCTCGGCCACAGGCGCCGGGTGGGGCACGAGGGGGAGAAGCCATAGGGGCATGAACCGTTGCCGAGCCTCGAGAAACTCCGGCGCTGCCTGCAGGGCAGTCAAGTAGGCCCGCAGCACGCTCCCCGTCTCGGAATGGCTGGAGCCCTCCATGCTCTTCCTCTCCCTACCGGATCTCGCTGAGCATCCAGTAGCCTAGCGCGCAGAGCCCGGCTCCGAGCAGACAGAGGAATGCCCCAACTCCTACCGCCGTTTGCACCATACGGGTAACTGCCTCGACCAGGCGAGAGGCACCTTCCAGAAGCGGAAGGAACGCAGCGTCGCGAGCGGCCTTGGCTCCCAGATGGGTGGATTCCCGGGTCAACGACCGGAGCGCTTCGAGGTATTCGCGGGAGAAGATCGTGCCTAGCCCGAGTAGCAGGGAAATGCTCCCTAGAAGGAAGAGGACCAACGCCATGATCGTCCGCACGATGCCCATCCTGGCGGTCCTTTCAACTTCATGCGGTTTAGAGCTATGATATAACACTTTTTCCATAATGTCAACTCTCGCTTGCGAGGCAAGGATCTGCGCCGTTGTCATCGAATTGTAATCTTGGCTCCTTGTCCCGCGGGCGGGCTTTCATTATACTACAAACTGTAGTCCAACGCGAAGGTGGGCGAAATGTACAACCGTGATCTGCGACTGTTTTGCGCGGTTGCTGCGTTGCTGCTCTATATGACCATCCTGCTGGAACAGCAGTTCCTGGCGATTGCTGCTTGCCCCTAGGCGACGCGTTGTCCTGGGACCGCTACCGCACATGGCTGCCCTGTGGTTGACAGGGCATTTTCTTTTGGCCGGATTGCGGCTGCGAACGGTGTCCAGAAGGCAACCGTTCTGGGGTCTCCCCGTGCCCACCTCGCCGGAAGGGGAAGGCCTGGGCGAAGGTGTTCGGCAATCCTTTTCTTGCCCGCTTGCGAGGCTTGGGGTGAAGCAACGACGGGCGCTCCGCTTGGGCTCCTGTGGGACGAAGACGCTGTGGAATACTCGCATCTTCAGGTCGGGGCTCGCGTGGCTGCGGGCACTAGTGGAAGGACTGTTCCAGAGAACCTGGTCCGGCCTTTAGCGCCTGTTGGATCCGGGCAGGGGTCTGCCTTTCCGTAGGAAGCCCGCTTCCCCCCTCCTCCGGCTGGAATGCCGCAGTGGTCTGCCGGAGGCAAGCGTTTTCCAGCGCCAGCGCCACCTCGCCGCAAAAGATCGCCAGGCTTTGTTGGACGTGGGGCGGGAAAGCCCCCGCCCGGGTGGCAAGCATACAGAGGATCGCCGGACGCTGCTGCGGGATGGAAAGCGGGAAGCAGGCGGCGGACTGAAGGGACTCGTCCCATCCCATCGCTTCGAACAGTTCGGAGCACTCGGCGCGGCGGTTGATCAGGAGAGGTGCTCCACTACCCAGGAGGCGGCGGAGCAGGCTCAGGCCGCGTCCCTGCAAGGGGTTCCAGACCGTCGTGGCAGGACCGTTTGCGGGGCAGGTAAGGATGTAGCAACCGGGTTCCCCTTGGGGACCGGGCAGGTATAGGGCGATCCGGTCGAGGTCGAGGGCGCTGATCACGTTCCGACAGGCGAATTCCAGCGCCGTTTCCGGGTCGGCCAGGGTAGCCAGGCTCCAGCCCGCCCGGGCCAGGCCATCGGTTTGTTCCTGGATACGCCCCAGTTCATCCCGCAAGAGCAGATTGTCGAGCACCAAGGCGGTATAACCGCACAGCATGCGGAGCCAGATCGCGTCGCCTTCCGTGTAAGGAGGGCCCTCGTGACGGCCCACATAGATCCACCCAAAGGTCAACTCCTCCGCCCCTTCGCTCTGCAGGAGGATCGGGGCCTTTAGGAGATGCCGGATTTCCCATACCGCATCGCCTTGTGCTGCGACCACGCGTTCTCCAAGGCGCAGGCAGATGGTGTCTGGAGTCAGTCGGAAGCCTTCGGCGCATGCCACGCGCCAGCCCTCCCTGCGATCGCGGGCCACGGCCAGGCCCAGGCTCGACCCGGTGCCCGCCATGGCCTCGGAAAGGGCGATCTGAAACAACGCGCGGGGTATGGTGGCCTGATGCAGCCGTCTTAGGGCCCGTTCCCAGCGCTGCATGCGCTCGTGGGTACGGACCAGGGTGTCCTCCTGGTGGGCGACCTGCAGCGCCAGCTGGTGGCTCGTATGCCACTGGCCCAGGATCCACTGAACCAAGTAGCCCAGCACGATCGACCAGCCCAGGGTCACTGCAGCAGCTGCCAGCCCCAGGTTCGCGTGCTCTGCGGGAAGGCGGAAGTAGAGCATCCCCAGGACAAGTGCCCCTCCAACGCCGCTCAACAGAGCTCCTGTCCATCCCCACCAGCAGGTGGCCTCCACCGTAGTCAGGATGTAGAGCGGGAAAAAGAAGGGAGCGCTCCCGAAGAGCACGGCCAGCCCGTTCAACAGCGAGATCAGGAGGAGATCCGAGCAGGCGATGGCTGCCAACGCGTACCGTTTCTCCCACACGTCCGGGCGGAGCCACCGCACCAGCCCCTGTGGCACCACCAGCAGGAGCAGGATGATCACCAGCGGGAGCTTGATCTTCAGGGCACACGCCGAATCGGCCGCCAGGAAGAGGAAGGGAACGACTAAGGCCAGACGCAGGAGCGACAAACTGCGCGAGACCCGGGCAGCCTCAACCCGCACCGGTTCCTCCTTTCCTTCTGCCCCTGCACGATGGCCTGAAGTACGACACTCTGTAGCAACTTACATTATACCAGAATTCACCCGGTTTTGCAACTACTTCCCGGCGACCGGGCACTAAGCCGCTGATTCGCTGAGGACGACAGGACGGGACCTTGCCTGCCCTGGATGATCGGTCCCCTTTCACACCCTGGAGAAGCCGGCCTGGACCACCGAAGCGAGGAGGAACGCGAACCGCCCTTATGGCGCGCTGGTGCGGAAGATGTAAACGGTGAACTGTGGCCGGCCCTCGCCGTCCCGGAAAACGAGCTCGATCCCACCCGGAAACGCTTGACGGATCTGTCTGCGGTTGGCCTCGTCCTCCGGATGAAAGATGATCGCGATCTGCGGGCCCAACCTACGGAGGGCCTGGAAGTCCCACGGGTCGCTTGCCAGCAGGATCTCCCCGTGCATGCCCCACTCTTTATGATCGCGTGTCTGGAGGCGGATGGCATCCCGGTCGCTCCAGTAGGGAACGTCCTTGAGCAGCACTGCGCCATCGTCCGCCAGGTCGTCGATCACGCGTGCGATCTCCCGAAAAAGGGGGTAGTTTCCATAGGGCAGATGTCGTGGGTATTCCACGAAGCAAAGGCGCGCATTCGGCACGGCGGTTGCCAGCGCCAGGCCGCAGAGAAGCACGATCCAGCCACGGTTCCGCCACCGCTCCGGGAGGAGACCCGCCACCTGTTCCCACGACAGCACCACCGCAAGCGCGGGAAAGAGCATGACCGTGGCGATAGCACCCGCGCTGCGTACCGCGCCGGGGACTTCTTCTGGGAACGCCAGCGAGAGCGTGGTTGGCAGGAGCATCAGGACAAAGAAGCTCAGGACAAGCGGGTTGTAGCCCCGCCGCGCGTGGCACACCACCAGCGCCAGGCCAGGAAGGAAGAGGGCAGCTGTCACCGGGTCCAGGTGCGGATCGCCTGGGACGTTTGTGCGGAAGACGATGTCGCCGCGGACGTGGAACATGCCGGCTGTCCGGGCGAGGTTCCTCACGAAGATGGAAAGCACCGGCCCCGGCAGCGGGCGCTCCTGGTCGCTCACACGGGTCAACGGCCGGAACCAGAACACCTCCCTACCGTCCAGGAGCATGTAGCGAAGCAAGGGCAAGGCCACAAGCAGCCCGACCAAGACAGCGAGGAGTAAAGAGCGACGGAGCTCCCATAGCCTGCGGGAACCACCGGCCAGGGCAAAAAGCCCCAGTGCGAGCGCGACCGCGGGAACTGCCGCCAGGGAAGCCGTGTAACCGTAGAGCCCCAGCCCCACCATTGCGCCGGCGCACAGGAGATCGCTCCTTCGGCCCCGGCGTAACCCCCGCAGCAGGAGGTAGCCAGCCAGCGCGGTCGTCAACGGGGCCAGCGTGCCCCGGAACCCGACCCGGTGAATCAATACGGGCCACTTGGCCACCGCTACCAGGAGGGCCGCGACCAGCCCGACCGCTTCATCGTAAGCCTCCCGGCCCAAGAGGTAAACGGCGGGCACGAGGGCAATGCCCAAAAGCGCCGTAGTCAACTTCAGGGAGAAGAAACTCAGGCCGGCTACACGCGCCACCGCCGCCGCAAGGTAGAACAGGAGCGGTTCCCGGCCCGGGAAACTGGTGGCGTAGATCATCCAGTCTCCCTGCAGGATGCGCGCTGTCTCTTGGTAGTTGTGGGCCAGGTCGTTGAACAGGTCCGAGGGGAGTCCATCCAGCCGGTAGAGACGGAAAAACGCCGCGAGAACCAGGATGCCCGCCAGCACAGGCCACCGCCAGCGGGGCGCTGGACGAACCGGGGTCGGTGGAGGCTTTTCCCAGGTACCCCAGGCGAGGAGGCCGAGCGACGCCAAAAGCAACGCGGCTCCGGCAGGGCGCACGCGGTTTCCGGCGAAAGCCGGCCAGGCCAAAGCGCCCAGCCCGACCGCCCCGCCGATGGCCATCCAGGCTCGTCTCCCCAACGGTCGCTCCTGGACCGGGGCATCGCCGAGCGCGTTCAGGCGCTCGGGCCAGGGGACCGCACGGAGAAAGAGCAACACGGCAGCGGCCAGGAAAAGGAAGGAATCCAGCGCCGGCTGGTGGGTCCGCAACGACCAGGTGGCCAGGCCGGCAAAGACACCTGCTGCAAGCAGCTCTATAGGGCTCCGGCTGGGCTTCAGACGGGCCACGCCTCCCCCTTTCTACCTGCGCATTTCCGTGCCCCGCCATGATACCATAGCCTGTTCGCGTCAGGCAATTGCAATCCGGCATGCGCCTTTCTTCGCCGGCCGGCTTCCAACGCCCGGGAGGACCGTCATCCCTCCGGGCCGAAGCGCTGAGGACAGTCTTTACCGGGGTGCTTCGGAAAGGACTTAAAACGATCTGGCCCGGCCGCATCGGCCGGGCCAGATCGGTGGCGATTCAGTCCGCGTTACGGACGATGACAGGCAGGTAGATCGTGTAGGGCGAGATCCACACGGGCTGCGTGGCGATCGAAGAGGCGGTTCCCGCGCAGTTGGTCACGGTCAGCACGACGGTATAAAGGCCCGCCCGAGCGTAGCTGTGGGTGGTCGTTTCCCCCGTGCCTGAAGCGCCATCCCCGAAGCCCCAGGTGAAAGTGAACGGTGCATCGCCCGCGCTCACGCTGCCCGTGAAAGCGACCGTCTGGAAGACCAGTGGATCGGGCGGGGCGAAGGCGATTGTGGCACCCTGCACGGGAGCGCATCCGGGCAGGCAGGAGAGGGTGACGCTCCCCGTGTAGATGTCCTGCACCGGAGGCTCACAGTTACTCACCGTCAAGGTGTAGGGGTAGGTGCCCGAGGCGGGGAATTCGACCGTCGGCGTGGGCGCGCTGGAGCTGCCTACCGCTCCAAAGTCCCATTCGTAGCTGTACGGAGGCGTGCCCGAGAGGTCCGCGGCGAACGAGACCCAGCAACCCAGGGTATCCGTGGTCACGGACAGGATATGCACCGGTTCGCACTGCTCCGGTTCCACGGTGAGAAAAGCCGCGGTGAAGGGCCCCCAGTTGTTGCCGGCATCCTTCCCGCGGATGGCAATGATGTACTCCCCGGGCTCCAGCGATGCCGTATCCACGGTCGCCACCACGTTCTCGATGCTCGAGTTCCAGGAGCCGTCTTGAGGGCTCATCGGTATTCCCGTGCCCGGATCCCCGGGCGGCGTTTGGCCGTGTAGCGGCAGGACGAAATACTCCGCCGCCGCGATGTTCTGCGCGGGATCGTAGCGCCTCCGGGTGTCGTTGATCGTGGCCGTCAGGGTGGCCGGGGTGCCGCGCGGGACCGGGTTCGGTGCAATGGCTGCGTTCAGCGCATCAGGGCCGTAGGCGGTCAAATAGGGTGTCTGCGCGACGCTGAAAGCATACAGGAGGGCCGGACGGTTGTTCGGCCAGATGGTGCTTTCAAAGGTGGTACAGGCCTGGAAAAAGGCCGTGCCCATCTCGAAGGTAAAGGAGGCGATGCCCAGTTCGCCATAGGACCAGTCGTCGGTGGTGCCGTCGGTGATGTAGAGGTCGCTCGACTGCTGCGGGGTATAGTTGTTGTACCAGGCCAGTTTTCGCCCGACGGTCTGCAACTGGGCGTCGTTGGGGGAGGGGCTGTAGGTCCAGCCCCAGGGCCAGAGCACGAGTTCGCTGTAGGAGTGGAGGGTGATCAGGATGCCGGTCGCGTTAGCGGGGGCGGGGTCGTTATCGCCCGGGCCGCGCTGGTCGGGAAAGAGGCTGAGCACCTTGTTTTGGATCGCCTGGGTCTCCGGCTCCGAGGCCTGGGACGGGCCGCGATAGGTCTCGGCGCATGGGTTGCCGCTGGAACCTCCGCAGCAACCCCAGCGGTAGGAGTGGTTGCGGTTCAGGTCGGTGCCGTAGGTTGTCGTGCAGCCGTCGTCGTTGTCGGTGTTCTTGCGCCAGAGCTGTCCCTGCTCGGCGAATTTGCGCCCGTCGGGGTTCGTCATGGGGACGACGTAGACGCGGGAATAGTCCACCAAGAAGGTGATCTCAGGGTTCGTGCCATAGTTCTGCAGGAGGTATTCCGCAAAGCGCGTGGCGGTCTCGGCGGTGGTGTACTCACGGGCGTGGATTTCGGCCATCAGGAAAAAGGTGGGTTTGCTGTCCAGGGGCGTGATGGCCTCGTTGGTGATACGCAGGGCGTAGATGTCGTATCCGGACGGCCCACCAGGGGTAACTTTATCCCAGGAATCCCCGATGTCTTCGAGTTCTGCCAGGGAGGGATAGTTGGTCGCCAAATCCTGCAGCGTCTGGTAGGTCTCTTCCACCGTGCGATAGCAGGGGTAACCCGGGATGCCCAGGGGATTGCGCGCTTCGCGCGTCTTTTCTTCATCGATTTCCATCCGGTAGCCCTGACGGAGCAAGGCCTGGTACTCCGCCAGTGTGAGGAACACTACCGCGTACCCCTGATCGTGGTGCACTTCCCAGACGTCGTACTCGGCGGCGATCGCGTTCAGCTCGTCGCGGTTCGCGAAGTAGAGCCGGACGACCACCACCTCTGTGGGGTTTTGCTCGACCGCGCTGGCATCGGTTCCTTCTTGGGAGACTCCCGAAGTTACGCCTGGAAGGAATCCTCCAACCAGGATTGCCAGTGCCAGCACGGTGAGCAACCAGCGAGCTTTTGGCATCGGATACCTCCTCTTGTCTCTTCCTCCGGCGAGCGTCACAGGCGCGCCGGAGGGCCACTCCGCGGAATGGCCAGGGGTAAGGAAAGGCCAGTGAATGGCTGTGGCAAAGCCGTACCGGCGATCCGGCGTTGCCATTTCCGCTACGGAAAGCGATCCGCAAAGAAGGGGTGCCCAACGATCTTCAGGAACCGCCACCGTCCTGTGCGGAAAGCCTTTCCGGGTAGGCCCTTCCGCCAGACGGCGCCCTACCCTGGGGCCGCGGTGATTATACAACGGAACGGCTCCCGGGGCAACTGTCCCAATTGCGCGGGCGTATGCCGTCTGGGGGCTGCAGGACTTTACGGGGCTTCCGAGTCCTCGTCCTGGGCGCGGTCCTCCGGGCCGCAAGCCGGCCTGGCTCAGGTCGAGACACCCAGGCGGGGCAGGATCACCACCTGCAGCAAGAACCAGAGCAACAGCAACCCCAGGAAGATCCAAAATGCGCGCATCTTCGCTCCTAGTGCGCGATCCCGCGGATCGCCTCGCGCAACACCGTCAGCGATTCCTCGGGAGCCGCGCGGCCCTCCTCCAGGCAGGAAAGGAGGTAATGCTCCACTACCAGCGCTCCCAGGCTGCGCGCGGCCGCCCGGATGGCGGCGATCTGCTGCAGGACCTCGCGGCAATCCCGCTCCTCGAGCACCATCCGCTGCACCCCCCGCGTTTGCCCTTCCAGCCGGCGCAGCCGGCGGAGCACCTCCTGTCGGGTCTCTTCGGGGAGACGAAGCCTTTCCGGAGGCTCGTCTGGTAGGCCCAGTGTCATCGCGGAAAACCTCCTCGGTGCCCGCTGTCGACGGAGCCAACGGCTCCTACCACCGTACGCCTCAGCCACCCGTGGGAGCACAGCTGCTGGATGCACGAGCGCCGCTGTCGTCCCGACTGCCGCCAACCCCAAAGACAGCCGGCCGACGTTCCACTTCCCTGCTCCCACACACCGGGCAGACAACGTCTTTCAATCGCGATGCGGACAGCACCAGTTTGTCGAACTCGGCCCCACATTGCGCACAGATGTAGCTATAGATCGGCATTGGCCTCCTCCAACCGCTTGGCTGACCAGCTTTCTTCCGTAGAGCGGTTATCCCATCGCGCTATGCGTTCAAGGTGCCTCGCAGCCCGGCGCGGGTGAGGGAGTGGCTGTACAGGAGCCCGTTCCGCCCTCCTGGGACAGCTCCCGCACGACCGCTGCCGCCGCCCGGCGGTCGACGCGGCCCTCTTGGAACGCAACGAGCTTTCCCTGGCCATCGAAGATCAGCAGAGTCGGGAGCACGTGTACCCCATAGCGCCGGGCAATCTCCTCGGCCAGCGGACTCGCGCGATCAACGCGAAACACCCGTGCCTGCTCGCCGATGTCGCGCTCCAGCCCGTCGACGGCGGGCTTGCTGAGCAGGCAGGCGCTTCAGCCGTTGCTGTACACCTCGACCACGACGGGCCGCCCCGTCCCCAGATGGGATTCCAGGTCCGGCCAACTCCGCAGCGGCCCCGCCGGGGTGCGCAGCAGGAGAAATGCTACCAGGGCGAACACGCCGACAGCGATCCAGGCCATGAACCCGCCTAGGGCCCGCAGGGCGCGACGCACCTTACTCCTCCACAATCCGAATCTCACGTTGGATCGCCACCCGGCTGTCCAGCGTCGCCCGCACGGAGCAGTACTTCTCCTCCGCCAGCGCGACAGCCTGCTCCACGGCCGGCCGGGACAGTCCACGGCCACGCACCTCATACGTCAGGGTAATGCGCCGAAAGGCCCAAGGCGGGTCCGGATCCTGCTCACCCTCCACGCGCACCAACAGCCCCGTCAACGCCTGCCGCTTCTTGCGCAAGATCTCTACGACATCTACCGCGCTGCACGATCCCAAGGCCAGCAGGAGAAGGTCGGATGGCTTGACCCCGGTGCCATTGTCCACGTCGGGGGTAGAGATCACGATCGCGTGGCGGGTACTGTCCGTGCCCACGAATTGGCGCTTTTCGACCCACCGGACTACTGGCATGAGTTCACCTCACCGTGACCGCCCCAAAGGGGCACGCCGGGATACACCGGTGACACCCGTGGCAACGTGCCGGGTCCACCGTAGGGACTTCCCCAGGGTCGATCGGATCGAGCGCGCGGGTGCGGCAGGCAGCCCGCGCCAGACACCTTTCACAAGCCTGGCAGGCTGCTCGGTCGACGTAGGGTACCCGTTGCCCCAGTGTGCGACTCGCCGTGGCCAATGTTGCCTCCTCATATACCCCTGGGGGGTATTATATCCCGGGAGGCACGGGTTGTCAAATCGGCTCCCTGTGCTGGAGGAGCGCCTGGGCGTAGGCCAGGTCCTCGGGGGTGTTCAGGTTCCGGAAGGATAGACCCTCGGGGTCGAAGTGCGCCCATTCGTCCGCTTCCAGGTAACGCACCCGGACCTGGGGGAAAAAGGAGACGATTCGCTGTTCGCCGGCCGAAAGCGCCTGCCGGATCGGCTCCAGGCAGGCACGGCTGTAGATGGCATGCAACGGCTCGACGCGCTCCGGGTTTCCGTGGGCTGTCTCAGGCCTCAGAGGAAGGCGTGGGATGAGGACATCGTAATCCCGCACCTGGGCGGCCATATAGCGGAGCAGCGCGTCGTTCAGGAAAGGCATGTCGCAGGCGACGACGAAAGCGTGGAAGGTATGGGAAGCCATGAGGCCAGTGTAGATCGCCCCGAGGACGCCCCCTTGAGGGAAGGCATCGAGCACTGTGCGTGCACGGAGCCGTGGCCGCCCGCGAGGCCGGTCCGCAACCACAATTACCTCGTGGCACAGGCTCAAGAGCTTGGCCACGGTTGCTTCGAGGAGGGTCGGTCCGTCCGCGCCCCAGAGCCGGAGGAGCGCTTTATCCGTTCCCAATCGGCTACTGGCCCCGCCGGCCAGCACGATCCCGGTGAGGGGAGGGAAGTCCATCGTGGGTCCATCCCGGTGCCCGGAGCCGATGCTATTCCGGTCCCCCGAGGTCCAGCTCGATTCTCCGGCCCTCGCCGCCCTTCAGGCCGGCGAGCAGCCCACGCACCGTCCCCGCGATCAACCGCTGCAGGAAGGGCTTCAGGGGGATCTCCCGGCCGTCCACCCGAACCACGACGCTGGGCCGGTGCAGGAAACGTTCCTCGAGCAAGCGGGCCAGGCCGGCCGTATCCTCAAGCGTGAACTGCGGACAGGGGACCTCCAGGGGAAAATCGCTCACCACGGCCAGGAGTTCCTCTGGCCGGCAGAGCAGTTCCCGGCTGCGTTCCGAGCGGCAGACCTCGATTTTCGGAAGCGCGCTGCGCTTGAATCCCTCCGCCATGACGATATCCACATCCTGGAGGTAGCGCGAGACGAGCGTTTCGAGGGCCAGTTCTTGATCCAGCGTGCCAAAGAGGACAAAGCCTTGAGGGGAAGAAAGCGCGACCCGGCATGCCCCCGCTTGGCGCAGTCGCCAGGTATCCTTTCCCGGCTGGTCGGTTTCTCCGCCATGGGCGTCGTGTTTCACCGCCCCCACGCGGTAACCGCGGCTCACCAGCTCGGCGACCACCTTTTCCAGAACCGTGGTCTTGCCGCTGCCAGACTTGCCGACGAAGCACACAACCGGTACGCTCATGCCGGGTTGCCCTTCTCTCTCAGGAAGTCCAGCACCACTGGGTCGATCCATGGGCCCTGGGAGAGCCGTTCTTCCAGGTTCTCCAGGCTGGCGAACTCGAAGAGCGCCTGCCGGGTCCGTTCATCGAGGGGCGTTCCAAGTGGCCCCGGGTGGTACCCCAGCCGGGCCAGCTCCTGCCGCACCTGATCGAGGAGCGCTCCTTCCAGGGGGAGCAAATCTTCCGGGCGGGGCCTTTGGAAATAGATGCGGTGCAGTTTCAGCAGGCGGGCCAGTTCCTCGATCGGGCGCGGGTGGTCGTCCACGCGCAGATCGATATAGCGGTCGCTCAGCCCCCCGTAGCCTCCTCCCACGCGCACCACAAGAAGGGCGGCCGATTGCTGGCCCCGGCGGTCGCCCCCCGCGGCTTGGCCGGCGGCGAGGGCTGCGAGGAGGCGTTCCGCAAGTTCGCCCTGGGCTTCTAGGAACGCGTTGGCCATTGCCTGAATGGTTCCCTCGCCCACGAGGATATTCCCCTGGCAGCACCAGCCCTCCCCCACCAGGTGGCCGGCCCAGGAGAAGCACTCGCTTCCCGTGTAGGCGGCTGCTCGTCCGCTCGCATCCACGATGCCGAGCTGACGCTGGGCCCGGAGCTCATCCTCTCCGATGAGCCGTTCTAGCACCTCGGGCGCCGAGAGTCCCTGGGCGAGCAGCTCCAGACCGCGCGGGCCATAGGACAGGTTCGCGTATGCCTGCGTGGCGATGGCTCCCACGCCCGCCCGGGCCGCCGGGACATAAGCCCCAACGGCCAGGAACTTGCTTTGCACGGCAACGCCCAGGTCCCCGTTCAGAGGATCCCAGGCCACGATGGAGAAGGTGCTCGGGACCGGCCATCGACGGGGCATCGTTTCCTCCCTGTCGTCCCAGCCGCGAGGCGGTGGCCGAGGTCAGGGGCGGCGGACCTAGGTTCGTGGGCCCTGGAGGGTGCGCCGGAGGGCATCGCGCACTGCCCGCTTTTCTCGCTCCCCGCGGTCGCTCGGCTGTGGAGCCTCGACACGCGTAGATGGACGGAGGGCAGCGAAGCGGGCGACCAGGTCTTCCAGCGTCGCCTCGCCGGCCGGGGCTTCTTCTTCGGGCGGCTCAGGCTCGGGAACCCATTCGGGCTCTTCTTCCAGCTGCAGGCTTAGGCTGATGCGCTGGGTCTCCGGGTCCACGTCGACCACGCGTACCTCGACTTCCTCCCCTACCTGCAGCACGTCCTTTGGGTGGCGCACCGAGCTGTCCCCCATCTCGGACACATGGATCAGCCCGTCTTTCCCCACGCCCAGGTCGACGAAGGCACCGAAGGAGGCCAGGCTGGTTACCCGTCCCCGCACGATCATCCCCGGCTGTAGGCGGGCCAGCTGCTCCGGATCGTAGACGTTGCGCATGCTCAGCCGGATGCGGCCGCTTTTTGGGTCCACATCCGCGATCCGCACCCGTACGCGCTCGCCGACCTGGAGCACATCGCTCGCCTTCTGGGCGCCGCTGCGTCCCAACTGGGAGAGCGGAACCAACCCGTCTCGTCCCACGCCGATGTCCACGAAAGCGCCAAAGCGGGTCAGGCTGGTCACGGTGCCTGTCAGGATCGTTCCCGGGGTCAGCGCGCGCAGCTTCTCCGGGTCCAACGCTTGTTGCGTCTGCTCGCGCATCGTCAGGCTGATGCGCTTGCTGCGTGGATCCACTTCCAGCACGCGCACAGGGACGACATCTCCGATTTGGACCACCTCTGTGGGGTTGGAGACGGGGCGGTCGCTCAATTGGGAGATATGCACCAGTCCCTCCCGTCCCACGCCGATATCCACAAAGACCCCGTAAACGGCGACACTCGTGACCTTTCCCTCGAGCCACATGCCCGGTCTCAGCTCTTTCCAACTCTTTGGCCGCTCGAAGAGACGGGCCTCTTCTGCTGCCTGGTCGGGCAAGGTAGATTCCGAAGGGTTGGAAAGCGGGGGCAAGAGCCCTTCCTCGCCAACGCGGTGCTGCGGTGCAGATGGGGTTTCCTGTTCAGTCATCGGTTTGGTTGCCTCCTGATTTCGTTCCTACCGAAGCACCGGCCCCAAGCCCCGGCCCCGAGGGGCGCAGAGAGGCTCCTCGCTGCGGAGCTGCTCCCGCACGGTCTGGGCCAGTTTCTGGGCCCGGATCTCGGTCAGGCAGTAGTATTCGCCCCCGGCGGCCTGGGCAATTTTGCGGGCCAGGCCCCGGTTGAAAGCTTCGTGTTCGGTGTCGATCACCACACAACGGATGCCTCGCCGGCCAATCTGCTCCGCCACGCGACAGGCCTCCTCCTGGGGAGGGAGCCGCGTCATCGAGACGTTCCCTTGCCCATCGGTGATGAGCACCAGAAGGGGCATCGCTTCCCGGTCCTGTCTGCGCACCTGTTCCAGAACCTGGTACCCGAGGAGCAGGCCTCGGCTCAGAGGGGTCTTGCCGCCGGTAGGGACGTTTTCCAGGCGGCGGCGGGCGATCTCCACGCTGTTAGTGGGAGGCAGAAGCAGGTAGGCGGACTCTTTCTGAAACACGACCAGTCCAACCCGGTCGCGCCGTTGGTAGGCATCCATGAGCAGAGAGAGGATCGCCCCCTTGGTCGCCTCCATGCGGGCTTCTGCGGCCATCGACCAGCTCGCGTCGACGACGAAAAGGACGACGTTCCGTGCCCGGTGCATACGCACCTTTTGCCGGAAGTCCCAGCGGCGCAACACGATGGCTTTGCCATTGTGCTCGCGGCACCGCTGGTAGGGTGCGGCGGCGCGCAGCATAGCATCGAAGGCCGGGTCGCTCATATGCCCGTTTTCCGGAAGACGGTGGGTAACATAACGCCCACGGCGCCGCCGGGTGCGGGTCAGGCTGCGGCGGCCAGAGAGGGCGCGCACCTGCCGGTCAGCGGGCGTTTCGAGACGCCGGGGCCGAAAGATCTCCCCGGGGCGAAAAACGACCCCTCCGGCTTGGAGCCCTACGCGGTAGAGCGCATCCGACGAACCACCGCGCAGGATCGCAGTGGGCGCTTCCGCGGCCTGGGGCGGAGAACTCGGAGGCGGTGTGGGGACCGGGGGCGAGACGAGCGGGTCCCGTGCCGCGGGGGCCGGGCTCGGCGTTGACGAACCCTGGCGCTCCAGGATTTGGGAAAGCCGCTCCGTATCCAGTCCGGTGCCTTCGAACGGATGGCGCTTCATCCGGTGAGGGAGCGCCAGTTCGGCCGCCAGACGAAGGTCCTCGGCAGTCAGGTGCAGCCGCCCTTCTAGAGCCGCGTTGGTGATCGCTGTCTCCACGATGGTGATATCTGCCCGGTGGCCCTGCACCTCCATCTGCAGGCACAATTCCGCGACGCGTCGCAGGTCTTCCACCGAAGGCCGGACGTGCGCCAAGCGTTCCTGCGCGGCCACGATCCGACGCCCCAGCGCTTCCTCCTCCTCGCGCCAGGCGGCGGCGAAGGCCACCGGGTCTCGCTCGTAAGCCGTTCGGCGGGCGATCACCTCGATGCGCTCCTCCACGTCCGTGAGGCCGGAGATCTCCACGCAGAGGCCGAAGCGGTCGAGCAGCTGAGGACGTAGCTCCCCTTCCTCCGGGTTCATCGTGCCGACCAGGATAAAGCGCGCCGGGTGGGTGTAAGAGACCCCTTCTCGCTCGACCGTGTTGACCCCCATAGCGGCGGCATCCAGCAACAGGTCCACAAGGTGGTCGTCCAGCAGGTTTACCTCGTCGACGTAAAGGAATCCGCGGTTGGCCTCGGCGAGCAATCCCGGCTCGAACCGCCGCACCCCCTCAGTGATCGCCTGCTCGAGATCGAAGGAACCGACGAGGCGGTCTTCGGACGCGTTCATCGGGAGCTCGACCACGCGCATCCGCCGGCTGAGGCGGGGAAGGGTTTCCCCGGCTTCCCAACGCGCGCGACAACGGTCGCACATGCTTTCCGGCTGATCGGGGGGACAACTAAAAGGGCAATCGGCCACCGTCTCGATCTCGGGCAGGAGCTCCGCCAGGGCCCGGACTGCGGTCGATTTCGCGGTGCCCTTCTGGCCGCGGATGAGGAGCCCCCCAATCCGGGGATTGACCGCGTTCAGGATCAGGGCCCGCTTCATCCGGTCCTGGCCTACGAGCGCGGTAAAGGGAAAGACCGGGCGTCGCCAAGGCATCCCGATGCCTCCGTATGCGCAATCCTACTCATTGTACAAGCGGAAGCGCATCCTGTCAAAGCGGCAACAACCGGCGCCTCTCCACGGGAGGCCTGCGGGGGGCGAACAACGCCTTTCGAGGAGAGAGGAGCAGACCGGCCGTTTAGGATGGCTTCACCCGGACCCGCCGCTTCAGGGTAACGCTCGAACGAAAGGAGGGCGCGTAGCGTTCCGGGTAGAGCAATGGGCCTCGCGTCCTGGGGTGTACACCCACACGCTGTGGGTAATGCCGCAGGTCGAAGGTCCCGAAGCGCGCGATGTGGACCCGCTCCTGGTTCGCCAGCGCCTCCGCCACAACGTCGATGAACGTGTCGAGGACGCGCCAGACGGTGGTCTTGGGTTCGTGGATGCGTGCGGCTATACGGTCTACCACTTCTTCTTTCCGGATCGTCTTCATCGCTGGACTCCTTCTTCTTCGGGCCACCCCGGGCTGGCTGCCCGAATCATCCGATACACTTCCTCGGCCTCGCTCGGAGGCAATAGGCGAGGCTGGTGGTAATCTTCGATTTGCACCGCTTGCAGGCGGATCTGAACCAGATGCTTCCCGCGGAAGACCAGCCGCCAAATCACACCGCGGCGCGTCTCCAGGGACCACATCTGGTCGAACACGAAGTTCCCTGGGGAATAGAGGATGGGGACACCCTGGTAGCGTTCGAATGCCTGCACCCAGTGGGGATGGTTGCCGAGAACCACATCGGCTCCTGCCTCTACCGCGCGGTGGGCGAGTTCCCGTTGCCAGGGAGAGGGCTCAGCCGTGTATTCCCATCCCCAGTGGAAGTACGGGATGACGACATCGGCCTGTTCTCGGGCACGGGCGATGTCCTCAACGATGAAGGTGGGGTCGGCAGGGGCAGTGCCCGGTCGCTGCTCGCCCGCTCCATACAGTTCGTGGGAGACGGCGTCATACCCCAGGAAAGCGAAGGTGACCCCGCGCACCGTAAAGAAGGCGGGCCGGCGGGCTTCGGCGAGCTCCATTCCCGCGCCAAAGTGCGCAATGCCGGCCTGGTCCAACAAGGCGAGCGTGTCCGCCAAGCCGGCCGCGCCAAAGTTCATGCTGTGGTTGTTGGCCAGGCTTACGCCGTCGATGCCGGCATACCGCAGCCCCTCACAGAAGCGGCCGGAGGCAACGAAAAAGAAGGTCGTGGGGTCCTCGGGCGGGGGGATCTCGTCGGAAAGCACCCCCTCCAGGTTGGCGATCGTCAGGTCGGCGCTCCGCAGCGTGTCTGCGACATAAGCGAAGGGACGCGTGTAGTCGCCTCCGTAGGCGCGGATGCTCCGCTCCACCATCCGCCCCGGCACCACATCCCCGACAATGGCGATCTCGATCCCGGGCTCCGGGGGACTCGCTCGATACTTGCGGGCAAAGGCGGCTACGCGCTCCCGGAACTCGGGAGGCGCATCCCGGGGGACGGCAAGGGAAAGGGTGCGCGTCAGGCTCCCCTTTACAGGGGACTCCCGCGCGAGCAGGGCGTCGTGGCCGTCCACCCGTAGGGCGCGCACGCGCACGTCGACCGCGGACGCAGCAAGCAAAGCAATCCCCCCGGGGACGTCCCGGAAAGTGGCCACGAGCGCGTCCACATCCGGCAACACCGTGCCGCTTACCGGAAGGAGCGGCGCCGGGGGGTCGTGCGCCACGGCCAGTGGTACGATCGGCTCCTCCCAGGGACAGCCAAAGGCGCTCCAATCCGTGATTTCTCCACCGAAGATGCGCTGAAGGTCGGCATAGCGGATGTCGGTGATCGGGAGCCAAAACGAGACCACGGGGACAAAGTGCGTGACGCTGACCGGAAAGGTGGTCCAGCCGGCTGGTGGGTGATATCCTAGATAGAGGTCCGCATGCTCGATTTCGGGTAGAGGCCGGGGATCGGCCGAAGCGACCGCGCAGGGGTTTTCCACGGCGTGGCCCATCCCGCTCAGTTCCGCAACCAGCCGTTGGGCTATCCGGGCGGGTTCCCTTCCGCCCTCACAGGCCACACGGAGCGGCCTCGGTGTCGGGGCAGGGGGTTGGGGAAAAACAGCCAGCGGTAGGCCAGCCGTCGGTTCACCCGTTCTGGCTGGCCCACAGGCAGCGCTCCCCCAGCAAACCAGGAGCACCGCGCAGGTCAATCCGATGCAAAACGCGACCCGCGGTTTCCCGCGTGCGACCATGGGGGATCCCAACTCCACGCCTCCTTTCGTTGCCATTATAGCACAGTTTTGCCGCGTTTAGGGGTAGCTCCCGATCTGGATAGGCAACCGATCCCGGGCTTTGCGATTTGCGTAACAGGCCTTCTTGTGCTATACTTCTGCCGCTGCTGGCCGGCCCGCCCGGGACTTGGGCGTCTGCTTGTGCTTGTTGCCGGCCGGCTTCCCTGACGATGGATGGAGGCTAGTCGATGAAGAAATGGCGCACCTGGCTCATCGTGCTGGGCTTCCTAGGCGTGCTGGTCGGGCTTTACCTGATCGGCTGGAAAGTGCTCCATAACAAGGCGGCCCTGTTGCAGGCGCACATGCACATTCCGCGCCCGAGGCCTGAGCCGGTGATGATCTTCCACGTCAGGGGACGGGAGATCCCCATTGTGAACACCGTGTTCAGCAGCTTCCTCGCCATGGTCGTGCTGGTCATCCTTGCCGGCCTTGTTTCTCGTGGCCTGTCCCGCATCCCGGAGGAGGAGCGCATCCGCCGGCCACGCGGGTGGCAGAACCTGGTGGAGTGGGCGGTCGAGTATGTGATCAACCTCCTGGAAGGCGCTGCCGGCAGGGCCCGTTTCAAGAAGCGCCCTCTGGGCCGTATGATCTTCCCGTTGGTCGGTACGCTCTTTGTCTTCATCATCTTCGCCAACTGGTTCAGCCTGCTCCCCGGCTTCAGCACCATCCTGGTCAAGGCGCCGGAAGCGGTCCCCGCCACGGCCGGGGAAGCGCACGCCGAGGCCACGGAATCTGGCGAAGGGACGCATGCGGAACCGTTTGGCCTGGTTTGGCTTCTTGGCCGTGAGCAGCCCGGCGAGGCAGTGCCGCTCCTTCGTGCTCCGAACAGCCACCTGGCGGTGACCGCCGGCATGGCGATCGTCGCGATCGTGACCGTCCAGGGCCTGGCGATCGCTGCCCACGGGCCGATCGGTTACCTGAAGCACCTGGCCACCGATGCTCCGATCTGGATGCGCTTCATCATGTTTCCCATCCACGTGGTCAGTGAACTCTCGCGGGTGATCTCGCTGAGCGCCCGTTTGTTCGGCAACCTCTACGGCGGCGACGTGTTGCTGGCCGTGATCTTTAACCTGGTCGGCATCGCCCTGCCGGCGATCTTTTTCGGCATTGAGGCCTTTTTCTACTATATCCAGGCATTGCTCTTTTCCGTGCTGACCACCGTTTACATCGTCTTGGCTGTAGGCGGGGCCCACGCGGAAGAGCACGCGCACTGAGAGAACGGAAAAGGAGGCAGAGGACCATGGACGTCAAGTTCGCTGCAGCGCTAGCTATGGGGATCGGCTCGATCGGACCCGCTCTGGGGATCGGTATGGCAGTGGCCAGAGCGATGGAAGCGATTGGGCGCAACCCGGAGGCGGCTGGCCCCATCCAGGGGGTGATGATCGTGGGTATTGGGCTGGCCGAGGCGGTGGCCATTTATGCCTTCGTGATCGCCCTGGCGATCATCTTTACCTAGGGATCGGCCCACCCCTGGAAAAGGCGCCGTCTTGGACTAGTGCCTGAAGGCCGTTTTCCGTTCTGAACGCACTGAAGCGACAAGCGAGGTGCAGAAGCGATGTTTAAGGCATTGGGGATCGACCTGGTCAGCCTGGT
>DAOTVY010000006.1:0-20840 GCA_034436115.1 Chloroflexia bacterium
TCGCCATCGGATGCCTCCTGATGCTTTGGGTTCTTCTCAAGCCCCTATAGAAGCATCCGATGGCCCTATTGTCAAATCGCTCCCCCTAACTTCCCCTCTTGCCAAGCGACCTTGATATGGCCGTGCCGCCGCAACGCCCGTGGCATGCGGCGGGCTGCTTGGGAAAAGACCGCGGCGCCGCGTGCGGCCCTACCCGCCCATCAGGTGGTTGAGGACCAGCCAGTCCAGCTCTTCGTAATCGCGGGCCATGATCAGCTGCTGGATCCGTTCGCGGTCCAGCGATCGGACGAGCTGCACCAGGCGAAGGAAAAGGTGCAGGCTGTTGCGCAAATGTTTCAGGGCGACCTCGGCCGGCTGGGTCCGGATGGCCTTGACGTCCAACCCCACGATCCCGATTTCCCAATACCGGTTCTCATCGAGGACCCGGACCTGGTTGAAGGCACGTCGCAGGTCCACGGCGCCAAAGGCGCGGTCCTGGTCGAACTTGAGCCCGTTCTGATCGTTCAGGTGCACGCTCCACAGTTTCCCGAACGCCAGAGCGAAGGCCATCTCGTCCGCTGGGTCCAGGCCGGCCAGCAGGGCGTGGGCGGACTCGACGAGCACGCCAACCCGCGCAGGGTCGACGCTTTGGGCGCCCAGCGCCAGTGCATGGCCGATAGTGGGGATGTAGGCCACATCCATCGGCTCGTTCGGCTTAGGCTCGATCGCGATACGCAGGTGGGGATCGTACTCCAGGAGGGTGTTCACCGCTTCGAGCAATCGCAGGGTGGCCTGGCGGGCATCCTTGGCTTCCCGGAGGTAGGTGCCTTCGCGGGCCAGCCAAAGGACCATCAGGTCGGTGCCCAGCTCCCGCGCGATGTCGGCCGCTTTCTTTGCCCGCTCGATCGCATAGCGGCGTGCCTCCGGATCGTTGGCCGTGAAGGCACCGTCGACGGTCATCGGGTGCTCCCACAGCCGGGGAGCGACGAACTCGGCCATCAGGCCGTTGTCCTCCAGCATGCGGCGCACCTGGCGAGCCCTGGCGACGATCTGGGCTGGGGAGAGCTCGTCCAGCCCGGGGACCGCGTCGTCGTCATGGAACTGCACCGCGTCGAAGCCCAGTTCCCGGTAGGTGGCCAGCTTTTCCTCAAACGAGCGCGAAGGCCGCACAGGTGGCCCGAACGGATCCGCGCCCTCGTGAATGTTCCACGGCCCGAACGAAAAGCGATACCCGTGCTTTTCCATGGCATTCTCTCCACCCGCTACCGGTCACGCACGTGTGCCGACCGCATGAAGGCCAGCGTTTCCTCAAGCGAGGCAACATTCCCACAGGCTCCTACGCCGGTGACACACAGCGCTCCCACGGCGTTGGCAAGCCGGGCAGTGTCCGCCAGAGGCCATCCCAGGTACACCCCGGCGATAAACCCAGCAGCAAAGGCGTCCCCCGCTCCGGTAGCATCGACCACCGGCACCTCAAACGCCGGTACGTGGAGCGCCGGGCGATCTCTCGACTGGACCAGACAGCCGTCGGCCCCCATCTTGAGCGCCACCGTTCCGACACCTTCCTCGAGGAGGGCAGCAGCCACTTCTTCGGGTGCCTGTCGTCCAGTCAGTGCCTGGGCTTCGGCGAGGCTGGGGACGAAATAGTCCACATAAGGCAGGCAGGGCTTCAGCAGCTTCATCCAGCGGCCGGTATCGTCCCACACCGTGTCGAGGAAAGTGATCGCTCCGGCCTCGCGCGCCTGCTGGAGCAGCCATGCCGTGGGGGGGCCATCCAGGCCCGGGAGGACCAGGGCACCGGCCACGTGGACGATCGCCGCATCCTGGATCCGCTCCAGGGCAATTTGCTCTAGCGTGAGCCGCGCATTGGCGCCAATATAGTGGATAAAGCGCCGCTCTCCGTCGGGATCGACCATGACCATGGTGGCGGAAGTCCCTGTATCAGGATCCCGGGTGATCCCCGTGGTCCCGATGCCGCGGTGCGCCAGCTCCCGCACGAGAAAGTCCCCGAACGGATCGTGCCCCACGCGGCCAATGATTTCGACCGGAATGCCCAGGCGGGCAAGTGCGGTTGCGGTGTTGGCCGCGCAGCCGCCGGTGTAGAGTCCCATCTCCTCGACCAGGACGAGCCGGCCGGCCTCGGGGAGCGTACGCACGGGCCGGCCCACCACGTCGGCCACGAGAATGCCTACGCAGACGACCGGTTTGCCTTCCATCACCGCTCCTTATTGCCCATCCAATGTCGTTCCACGACTCGGGCAAGCTCGCGGAACTCGGGAGCTAGTGCGGCATAAAGGGCGCGGTAGCGTGGGTAGTAGTCGCCATAGACGTTGGAGGCCGGCCCTGGCACCGTCGTCCCGGTGATGCGCACGACCTGCTGGCACGCTGCCTCGACCGAAGGGTAGAGCTGCGCACCGACTCCGGCCAACAGAGCCGCGCCGTAGGCCGCCCCCTCGGTCACGTTCACCGTGGCGATCTGGGTCCCCAGGACATCGGCCAGGATCTGTCGCCACAGGGAGCTCCGGGCTCCTCCGCCGGAAGCGCGCACCTGTTCCACCCGCAGCCCCAGCGCCTTCATGAGCTCGAGCGAATCCCGCAGGCCATAACTGACCCCCTCCAACACCGCCCGCGTCAGGTGGGCTTTGGTATGGCGGAGCATGAGCCCGAAGAAGACCCCCCGCGCGTGCGGATCCGGATAGGGGGTACGCTCGCCGCTCAGGTAAGGCAGGAAAAGCAGCCCCTCGCAGCCAGCGGGTATCCGTGCCGCAGGTTCCAGGAGCAGATCGTAGGGATCGCGTCCTTTTGCCTGTGCTTCTGCCTTCTCCGTTTCGCCCAAAGCATCGCGGTACCAGCGCAAGGATCCCCCCGCAGCCAGCATAACGCCCATCAGGTGCCATTTCCCAGGCACAGCGTGGCAGAAGGCGTGCAGGCGCCCTTGGGGTTCGACGCGGTACTGCTCGGAGGCCGCAAACACCACCCCCGACGTGCCGATCGTCACGGAGACGATGCCTTCGTGCACGACCCCCGTGCCAACCGCCTGTGCTGCCTGATCGCCCGCGCCGCCGACCACGGGCGTGCCTTCGAGGAGGCCGGTGGCCCGTGCGGCTTCGGCGTGTACCTGCGCACTGACCACCGGCGACTCGGTCACCTCGGGCAGCCATTCCCGCGGAACCGCAAGCGCGTCGAGCATTTCCGTGCACCAGGCGCGACGGCGGACATCGAACAGGGAAGTCCCTGAGGCATCGGAAACCTCGCTCACCAATGCACCGGTGAGCCGGAATCGTACATAGTCTTTGGGCAGAAGGATGTGGGCGATCTGTCGATACACCTCCGGCTCGTTCTCCTGCACCCAGAGGATCTTGGGGGCCGTGAACCCGGGAAGGACGGGGTTTCCGGTCCATTCCAGCAAGCGCTCCAGTCCCACCCGTTCCGTGATCGCGGCGCACTGGAGCGCTGTGCGCTGGTCATTCCACATGATGCACGGCCGCAGGACCTTGCCTGCGCGATCCAGAAGCACCAGCCCGTGCATCTGTCCCGTGAGCCCGACCGCGGCGACCTGCTGAGGTTGTGCCTGTGAGGCCTCGAGTACCTGGCGAATGCTGCGCACCGTGGCACGCCACCAATCCTCGGGATCCTGTTCTGCCCACAAGGGCTGTGGCGTATGCATCGGGTACTCGGTCGTGGCCGAACCGCGGATCTCGCCCCGGGAATCGATCAACAGGGCCTTGCTGCCAGTGGTTCCGACATCGATGCCGAGCAGGTATTCTCCCGGAGTCACTTTCACCTCCAAAAGAGACAACGGTGCGCCCCCTCTTGCCCAGAGGCGAACGGAAAGGCGCTAGGCATACGACCAGGAGCCCTCTGCAGGCCAAGGCGGCAGGGGCGCGAGCCGTTGTGGATGCGGCGCGCGGGCGCGCACCAGATACGCTTCCAGCCAGCCTCGGGCCCGGTCGGGATGCTCGTGCGCGTAGACGATCGCCTCGTGGTCCAGCTCTTCGATGCGCTGGTTTGCTGCCCGGATGGCATCCATGGAGATCCGCAGCGCAGTTTCCACCGGCATGCGCTCGGGGTTGAGATCCAGTCCGAAATACCCCTGGTAACCGTGCATCTTCAGGGTGTACAGGAGCGCCTCGGTCTGTTCCGGAGAGACCACGCCGACGTTGAGGTCCTGGTCATAGTTGCCCAAAGGCTGGCTGTTCCAGTGGGTGTGTGCCAGCCGGCCCTCGGACAGCGGCCAGCTATAGGCGCTCGAGAGGTCCTCGTACCCCATCAGCACGTGGCCGATTTCTGGGTTCAGGCAGCAGAGGGCATGCCCTTCGGCCAGCAGGCGCCGGTTCTCTGGGTGCTGGAGGCGTTGCTCTACCATATGGGCCAGGAGCATCCCTTCCGCGGTGGTGCCGAAGAGGATTCGACCGCGCGGCTCATACGGCTTGGGCTCGAAGGCTACCCGCACGCCGGGGACGGCATCCATCGCTTCAGCCAGGCCGTCGGCGAAGCGGTCTCGCATGGCGACCAGGTCGAGCCCGAAGGGGTTTTCGTAGCCATCGATGCCCGGCCAGACCACAGCGAAATCCGTCCCGAGCTCTCGGTTCAGTTCCAGGGTCCGCTTGGTGCGTTCGATGGCTGCTCGGCGGGGGCCTTCCAGGGGGTTGGAGAGCGACCCCCACTCGAACTGCTTATCCCAGAACAGGAGAGGGACCACCGTTACCAGGCGCATCCCGGTATCGGCGAGGAACGACTGCCAAAGGGGCAGGTTCTCTTCGTTGATCTCGTTCGGGTAATGGGCTTCCAGGCCAACCAGCCCGCTATCGTGGAGGCGAGCGGCAACCTCGAGGCGCTCAGCAATGCCTCGCTCCGTGCCGTAGGTGGCGTGGAAGCGGTTGGCCGCTGGGGAAAAGTACCAGATTCCGGCGGAAAACTTGAGTTCAAGCCGAAAGCGCTTCAGGTGTTGCACCATCTCTTCGGGCGTACGCCGGACGGCCTGGGGGCGCAGGTCGACGAGTGGCATGGTGAGTCTCCTTCTCATGGTCAAGCTGGGAAGCTACCCATTCCTCGGGGTGATATGACTCCAGACGATGAAGGCCAAGGTGGAGTAGAAGAGTACCGCAAAGCCACGCTGGTACCCGAAACGAAGCCAGGGCTGGAACATGCCAAGGGCTCCCAGCAGGATCCCAGCGATGATGATTCCCTCGACCACGCGGTAGACCCGCCGGTGGACTCTGCCGCTCAGGCCCAGCGACGTGAGGAACACGCCGAAAAAGATGAAGGCCAGCAATATGGCAAGGAACACGGTCAGGAAAGCCGCGACTTGCGCCGCCGTGCCGTGCAAAACCGCCGGCAGGATGAGTCGCAGTACGATCAGCGCAACGATCAAGCCGAGGCCAGTGATCAGAGTTGGCAAGCGTTTACGGATCATCGCTCCTCCTTACGGGTCCCCAAGGACTTGGGGCTGGCGGCCAGACATAAGAGAGGCCCGGCGGGGTGGCACCGCCACCCCGCCGGGGCTTTGCCTAATAACGGATATCCACTTGCCGCTTGGTGGCGGCCGATTCGAGGATGGCGTCACAGATGACGGCCGCGCGGTAGCCGTCCTCGAAGGTCGCCCCGTAGGGGCCCACCTCCTTGTTGTTCACGATGCAATCGAGGAAGTGGGCGATCTCGTGCACGAAAGTATGCTCCCAGCCGATGATGTGCCCGTGCGGCCACCAATGCCCCCACCAGGGGTGGTACCCTTCGGTGACCAGGACGTTGTGGAACCCCTGGGTCTCCTTGGGTTCTTCGCCCACCCAGAAGACCTCGAGCTCGTTCATGCGCTCCAGGTTGAAGCGGATGCTACCTTTCTCGCCGTTGATCTCGAGCACCTCGTGGTTCTTCCGACCGGCCGCAAAGCGCGTGGCCTCCAGGGTGCCGATCGCCCCGTTGGCGAACTCGACCACAGCGACGAAGGCATCATCCACATCGACCTTGCCGGTGCCGCCACCCGGGAGCGGGCGCTCGGTAATGAAGGTGCGGGTCATCGCGCTGACGCTTACCATCTCGCCCACCAGGAAGCGGCCTAGGTCGATGATGTGTGCGCCCAGATCGCCCAGCGCCCCACTTCCAGCTACCTGCTTATCGAGCCGCCAGATCTTGGGCATGTTGTAGTGCGGCATGATCCATTCCTGCAGGTAGACGGCCCGATAATGATAGATCTTGCCCAGCGCTCCGCTCTCGATCAGCTGGCGCGCCTGGCGGATGGCCGGGACGAAGCGGTAGTTGAACGCGACCATGTGTTTCACGCCTGCCTTACGCACGGCCTCCAGCATCCGGGCGGCCTCTTCGCCAGTGCGAGCCAGCGGCTTTTCGCAGAGGATGTGTTTTCCGGCCTGCGCGGCGTAGATGCATGGTTCCGCATGGGCATCGTTCGGGCCTCCGTTGTCGAACAGCTGCACACGCGGATCGTCGAGCATCTTGCGCCAGTCCGTGTAGTAGGTTTCATAGCCGTAACGGCGCGCGGACTCGGCGACCATTGCCTCGTTGCGCCCGCAGATGGCGACGAGGCGTGGGATGGCGACGGGCGGGTAGATCATGTAGGGGTACTTCTTGTAGGCGTTCGTGTGGGCCTTCCCCATGAAGGCATAGCCCAGCATACCGACACCGATCTCCGGGGCCTGTCCCTCAGCGCGAGCTCCGGCCATTGTGGTGAAGCCGACCTCTTCGCTCATCGCATCCTCCTCGTGCATCACACCTTCTACTTCTTGGCCGCGAATGCGGCGTCGAACGCTACGGCCGAAGGAGTAAAGTCTTCCCTCCGGATCATGGCCAGCGCCTCGCGGGCGCCCCACTCGCGGTCCATGCCGCTATCCTCCCATTCGATAGAGAGCGGCCCCTGGTAGCCGATGCGATTGAGGGCACGGATGATGTGGTCCCACTTGACATCGCCACGGCCGGGCGAGACAAAGTCCCAGCCTCGCCGGGGATCGCCAAAGTCGAGGTGCGAGGAAAGGATGCTGTTACGCCCGTTCAGCTGCACCCGGGAGTCCTTGACGTGCACGTGGAAAATGCGGTCCGGGAATTCCTCGATGAAAAAGACCGGGTTGATGAACTGGTGGATGAAGTGGCTCGGGTCGAGGTTGAAGCCGAAAGCCGGGTGGTTCCCGAGCGCATCCAGAGCGCGGCGGGCGGTGATGATGTCGTAAGCGATCTCCGTAGGATGTACCTCGAGCGCGAACCGCACCCCTTCGGCCTGGAAGACGTCCAGGATAGGCAGCCAGCGCGCGGCAAAGTCTTTATAGCCCGCATCGATATCTGCCTGGCTGGTCGGTGGGAAGAAATAGAACATGCCCCAGACGCTGCTCCCAGTGAATCCATTGACGATGTTCACACCGAAGAGGCGGGCCGCACGGGCGGTGTTCTTCATCTCTTCCGCCGCGCGCTGGCGTACCCCTTCGGGATCTCCATCGCCCCAAATGCGAGGCGGGAGGATCGCTTTGTGGCGATGGTCGATCCGGTCGCACACGCACTGCCCCACGAGGTGGCTGCTGATGGCAAAGCACTTCAGGCCGAAGCGCTCGAGCAGCTCTCGCTTTTCCCGGACATAGCGGTCGCTTTCCAGCGCCTTGTCGACCTCGAAGTGGTCCCCCCAGCAGGCGAGTTCGAGGCCGTCAAAGCCCCACTCGCTGGCCTTCTTGGCCAATGTCTCGAGCGGCAGGTCGGCCCACTGCCCAGTGAAGAGCGTGATCGGTCGTCCCATGGTCCTCCTCCTTCATTCGGGTTTGGACAACTCACCAAAGCGCGCAAAGATCGCCAGAGCGGGGTCGATGGGGACCTCGGCCCGCTTGACATCCTTGGGGATCGAAATGATCGGGGTGGGGCGCACCTTCTTGCCCTGGAACTGCGGCAACCACTGTCCTTCGACTTCGAGCATTTCGGCAACCATGTCGCGGATCTCCTTGAGGGTGAGCACGGCACCGGTGAGGGGGTCGAGCGCGCAAGCGTGCACGACGGCCTCCGGATCGCCGTGGATCGCGGCGAGCACGGCCAGCCGCTGGACATTGATGTTCATCAGGTTGAGGGCTGCGCACTGCGGGGGCAGGTCGCCAACGAAGGTCTTGTGCAGTCCCGTGCGGTCGACGTAGATGGGCCCTTCTGCGCAGCAGTCCGGCGGGAGGTTGGTGATCATTCCACCGTTGATCACGTTGCCGTTGAGCTTGAAGACGCGCCCAGTTTCCATCGCCTCGATCACGTAGGAGCCGTATTCGATGCTCCGCGGCGGGAGGGTCGAGGGCTCGTCGGCCAGGATGTCGCGTCCTTCGTACTTCTGGGCGACAAAGGCGCACCAGTTGTAGTAGGCGCCGCTTTCTCCGCCGAAGGCCGGCTCGTCGCAATAGAGCTCGAGCGCCTTTTGGTTCTTGCGGAAGTACGGGACGTACTCGGAGAGATGGCCCGTGGACTCGGTCATGAAGTAGCCGAAGTGGCGGAAGACCTCTCCGCGCACCTTTTCGTTCACGTAATACTCCGGCTTCTCGAAGCGCTCGCGCAGGATCGGGTAGAGGTCCTGGCCCTTATGCTCCAGTTTGAGGAACCAGGCCATATGGTTGATGCCGGCGCAGAGAAAGTCGATCTCGTCCTTGGGGACCCCTACGTACCCCGCGATGAGGTCAAGGGTGGTTTGCACACCGTGGCAGAGGCCGACAAACTGCACTTTGGTCGTCCCCAAGGCCCAACAGACCATGGCCATCGGGTTGACATAGTTGAGGAGAAGCGCACGTGGGCACAGTTCCTCCATGTCGTGGGCCAACTCCAGGGCGACGGGGATACTGCGCAAGGCGCGGAAGACACCCCCTGGGCCGAGGGTATCCCCGATGCACTGATCCACCCCGTACTTCAGGGGGATCTTGTAGTCGTACTCGAAAGCCTTCACGCCGCCGACCTGGAAGGTAGCGATCACATAATCAGCACCCCGGAGCGCCTCGCGGCGGTCGGTGGTGATCCAGACCTGGGCCGGAAGGCCGTTCGCCTGGATCACCCGTTTGGCAAAGGCCTCCACCTGGGAAGTCCGGGTGGTGCTGGGGGCCATGAGGGCAAATTCGGTGTTCTCGAGGCCCGGGGTAGCCAGGATGTCCAGCATCAGCGTCTTGCAGAAGACGATGCTTCCAGCGCCGATGATCGCGACCTTGGGCATGTTCCACCTCCTTTTGCGACTGGTCGACCTCTCACCAATTACGAGAAGACAATTCGCGTTCCGTCGTCGCGGAAAAAGTGCAGCCGCTCCTTGGAGATATCGAACCGTACCCCTTCCCCGATGCAGAGCCCAGAGATGCCGGGGACAATCGAAAGCAGTTTCTGTTCCCCGCTGCGGATGTGGAGGATCGTCTCGACGCCCAGCGGTTCTGTCAGCACGACCTCGCCCTCGAACTGGCCTTCACAATGCACCCGCACATCCTCGGGGCGAACGCCTACAAGGAAAGAGGGGGGCAGGCTACTCCAGGCGGCTTCCGGCGGGAGGGGTAGATGGATCGTGCTACCGACGATATAGAGGGTGGCATCTTCCCGGGTAGCGTTCATCAAGTTGATGCGAGGTGTCCCGACGAGCTGGGCAACGAACGTGGTTGCTGGCCGGTCGTAGATTTCCTCCGGGGTGCCGATCTGGATGATGCGGCCACGGTCGAGCACCGCGATCCGGTCGGCCATGGTCAACGCCTCGATCTGGTCGTGCGTGACAAAGAGGGTCGTGCTCTGCTGCGTCTTCTGCAAGTGTTGCAGTTCGACGCGCAGCGCCTCACGCAGCTTGGCGTCGAGGTTGGAGAGGGGCTCGTCCATCAGGAAGATGCGTGGCTCGCGCACCAGCGCTCGTCCGATGGCCACGCGCTGCATCTCACCCCCCGAGAGGTTAGCGGTGCGCCGCTGCAGGAGGTGGGCAATGTGAAGCTTTTCCGCCGTCTCCTGGACACGCTTGCGGATGACCGGTTCCGGGACGCGCCGCAAGGGCGAACGGAGAGGGAAGGCCAGGTTCTCATACACGGTCATGGAGGGGTAGAGGGAGTACTGCTGGAAGACAAAGGCGACGTCGCGGTCCGCGGGAGCCAGGTGGTCTACTGGCTGGCCGTCGAACAGGACACTCCCCTCGTCCTGCCGCTCCAGGCCGGCGATGACGCGCAATGTCGTGGTCTTGCCGGCCCCTGTCGGCCCCAGCAGGACGAAGAACTCACCGTGTTGGATGGAGAAGGACACGCCGTCCAGTGCGGTCACCACACCGAACCGTTTCGTGATGGATCGCAGTTCCACGTTGCTCACCGGCCCACCTCCCGCGGAATGGCCCGTTCGGTCCTGGGGTCAAAGAAGCGGATCATCCCCGGGTCCAGAGCGATGCGAAGCGAGGTCCCGATCGGGTAACGGCTATCGCGTCCGGCGCGGATGTGCACGATGGGGCCGCCTTCACCGCCCAGGGTCAAGTGGATCATCGCGTAGCCGCCTTCCATCTCGCTCGCGTAGACAGTGGCATCCAGCGGGCCCTCGGACGTCACGTGGGCTGCTTCGGGGCGGAAACCCAAGATGACATCGCAGGAAGCGCCCAGAGCGCGCTGCAGGGCGGTATCCCAGCCTTGAGGAAGGGGTACTCGGCCAGAGCCGGAAACCTCGATCGCGCCTCCGAGGTAACGGCACGGGACCAGGTTCATCCCTGGGCTGCCGATGAAACGGGCGACGAAAAGGTTAGCGGGGTCGTAATAGACCTCGGCTGGTGTCCCGACCTGCTGCACCACCGCGTCAGACATCACCACCACACGGTCCCCCATGGCCATCGCTTCCACCTGGTCGTGGGTGACGTAGATCGTGGTCGCGTGCTGCTCGATGTGCAGGCGCTTGATCTCACCCCGCATCCGTTCCCGCAGCTCGGCGTCCAGGGCGCCCAGAGGCTCGTCCATCAGGAACGCGGCCGGCCGACGCACCAAGGCCCGTGCCAACGCAACCCGCTGCTGGTCGCCCATGCTAAGCCCCCGGGGGCGTTGCCGGAGGAGGTGCTCGATTTCCAGAATCCGGGCCACCTCGGCCACCCGTTCGCGCACCGCCTGGCGAGGGACTCCCTGGGCCTGCAGGGGAAAAGCGATGTTTTGCCATACGCTCATGTGGGGGTAGAGCGCGAACAGCTGGAAAACGAACGCGATGTCGCGTCGGCTGGGATGTTCCCAGGTGACGTCTCGCCCATTCAGGAGGATCTGCCCCCCGGTGACCGTCTCCAGGCCGGCGATCATCCGCAGGGTCGTCGTCTTGCCGCATCCCGAGGGCCCAAGGAGCACCACAAACTCCCCATCGTAGATCGTGAGGTCCATCGGTTTGACGGCATGTAGATCGCCAAACTTTTTCTCCACCTGACGCAGTTCGATCGTTGCCATGATCCCCCCCTGCCGCTACTGCCGGATGGCCCCGAACGTCACGCCGCGCAGGAGGTATTTGCGCAAGGCGAAGGTGACCAGGACGACCGGGATCAGGAAGCCCAATGAGCCAGCCGCGATCGAAGCCCACTCGATCCCTCCGCGGCCGAGCATCGTAGTGATGCTCGGCGGAGCGGTACGGGCCCGATCCGTGGTGAGCATCAACGCGAAAGCGTACTCGTTCCAGGCGAAGATCAGGCAAAACACGGTGGTTGCCGCCAGACCGCTCAACGAGTTGGGCAGCACGACCTTGAAAAAGGCCTGTAGGCGGGTATAGCCATCGACGAGCGCTGCTTCCTCGTACTCCCGCGGGATCTCGTCTAGGAACCCTTTCATCAGCCATACCGAAAATGAAAGGTTGAACACCGTATACAGCAAGATCAGTCCGATATGGGTATCGTGCAGCCCCAACCGGCGGTACATCAAGAAGATGGGAATCGTTACCACCACGGGGGGCAACATGCGCGTGCTCAGGATGAAGAACAGGAGGTCTCCCTTGCCTGGGACGGGAAAGCGGCTGAAGGCGTAAGCCGCGAGCAGCCCCAGCACAACCGCCGCCACCGTCGATACCCCGGCGATGATGACCGAGTTCCTCAGGCGGCCCACGTATTGGCTGGGTCCGGTGACCTCCATGCCTTGCTGCACCATCAGGCGCTGGTACCAGGGTAGTTCGTCTGCGCGGGCCAGCAGCTCCTGCCGGCGGGCCTCGTTGAGGATGGCCCGATCCGTGAGCAGGCTCACAAAGCCCTCCAGCGTTGGCTTGAAGATGACCTTGGGCGGGACGGCCGTAGCATCGGGGCGCGATTTGAATGCGGTCATCCCGATCCAGAGCACGGGGATAAGGGAGAGGACAGCGTAGACCACCGCGAGCACGATGCGGATCGCCTGCACCAGGCGAGTGGCCCCGCTGATCTTGTCCACACGGATTGCCTGTACGATTGGGGCGCGTTGGCGCCGCAAGGTCGTTTCCATCGACTACACCTCGCCGCGGATCCGGTTCAGAGTGCGGATGTACAAGTTGCTGATGGCGACGATGAGCACCAGGATGATGTAGGCCAGAGCGCTCCCCAGACCGGTCTGGAACTGGGGCGGGAAAGCGATACGGTAGAGGTTCACGGCAATGAGTTCTGTCGCGTCGCCCGGCCCTCCTCCGGTCAGGCCCATCACCAGGTCAAAGGCTTTAAAAGCCTCGATGGTGCGGAAAAGCACGGCGATCAGCAGGAGGGGAGCGACCTGGGGCAGGGTGATGCGCCAGAACTGGAACCAAGGGCTGGCCCGGTCGATGACTGCGGCCTCATAGAGGTATTCCGGGATGGCGTTCAGGCCGGAAAGGCACAGCAGCATCACGAAGGGTGCCCACATCCAGACGTCCACAATGACCACCGCCCACAGGGCCAGTTTGGGGTCCCGGAGCCAGTCCGGCCCCTGACCGGCTGCAAAGCCGAGCAGGTAGTTAAAGATGCCGGACTGAGGGTTGAAGATCAGTTTCCAGAACAGCCCCACGACTACCGGCGAGAGCATCATCGGGACCAGGATGAGGGTGGTGATGAACCCACTGGCGCGGAACTTTTCGCGAAGCACCATCGCGAGGCCGAATCCCAGGAGGGTTTCCAGTCCTACGGCAGCGAGGGCATAGCGGCCGGTGATGGCAAAATAGGTCCACAACTGTTTATCGGACAGGATGCGCTGGTAGTTGCCTAGGCCTACCCAAACCGGGGCGCGGGCAGAAATCGCCGAGTAGTCTGTGAAGCTCAAGAAGAGGCTGTAAAAGAGGGGGAAGATGTTCATTGCGACCAGGAGGATGAGGGTAGGGGTGATGAACAACCACTGGATGGCGCGATCGCTGAGCTGTCTTCGATGGGGTGATAGGCGCAGCGGAGGATCTCCATCGGTTTCTTGGGTCTTGCTCCAGAAAGCCACGTCCATTCCTCCGTGGAAGGGTCAAGAGGTGGGGAGGCGAGGCAGGCATCGCCTCCCCACCTGGGTGGAAATGCGGCTACTTGATCAGGCCGGCCTGCCGCAGGATGCGGTCATGCTCCTCGGCGATGCGGTCCAGAACCTCTTTTGCCGTCCCCTGGCCGCCCACCACATAGGCCTGCAGCTCTCGCTGGACGACCTCCAAGAGCTGGCCGTAGACCGGGACGTTCCAGAAGTCCTTCACGACCTGCATGGTATCGGCGAAGGCCGGGTTGTAGGGCTGGGCCTTCAGGAACGCTTCGGAGGCCAGCACGTTCTTGTTGCAGGTGTAGCCGCCGAACTCGGCCCACTTGCGCTGGATGTCCTCACGCGCGAACCAGCGGATGAAGGCCTTGGCCGCCTCCTGCCGCTCTGGGCTGATATAGGCGTTGATGCTCAACCCCTGGCCACCCAGCGCAGCGAAGCGCTGTCCGGTCGGGCCCGCCGGTACGGCGAAGAAGCCGGTGACTGCCGCATAGGGGTTGGTCGCGGGGTTGGAGAGGGCGGGGAAGAACGCGAAGTAGTTCATCGCCATCGCCACCTCGCCGGCGGTGAAGTGGTTGTTGCACTCGGCGAAAAAGTCGTTGCTGCTGCCCGGCGGGGCGAAGGCATACAGTTTGCGGTAGAACTCGAGCGCCTCGACCGCCTGCGGCGAGTTCACCCAGCCCTTGACCTCGTTCGTCTTGGGGTCCTTCCAATCTGCGCCCCAGGAGAAGAACACGTTCTCAAAGCCCATGGTGATGCCGTCGTAGTCTTTCTGGGTGTAGATGGCTACGCCGTAGAGGCCCTTGTCAGGGCGGGTAAAGAACTCGGCGATCTGGTAGAGTTGCTCCCAGGTCTTGGGCACGTCCAGGTCGTAGCCGTACTTGGCCTTGAAGGCCGCCTTCTCCTCGGGGTTCTCGAAGAGGTCCTTGCGGTAGGCCCAACCTACCGCATCGCCCTCCGTGGGATATGCCCAGTAGCGGCCGGATCCCGTGGGATACTCGCCGTAGTACGTCAGGGTGGCTTCGGTGACGGTCTTGTCGATGCCTTCGCTCTTCAGGAAGTCAGTCAGTTCGAGGTAGTGTCCCTGCGTAGCGGCCTGACCGAGCCACTGGCTGTCCCCGACCACCATGTCAAATGCCGTGCCGCGGGCGGCCCACTCGGCAGCGACCCGGTTGTAGAAGCTGCCCCAGGGCTCCTGGATCACGGTGACCTTGATGCCGGTTTCCTGCTCGTATAGCTGGCCCACTTTTTGCAGATAGTCGGCCGGGTCCCACTGGGCCCACATGATGGTCAATTCCTTGACCGCGGGGGCAGCCGTGGGCTGGCCCGCTGCTGGTGTAGTGGCCGGCCCGCAGGCCGCAAGCGGCAGAACCATGAGCAGCACCAGCAAGAGCGCGAGCTTCTTCATCTTGTACCTCCTTTGGGCTCACATCTCGGGTACCCGAGTCGCTCCAGCCTGCAACCGTTCTGCACCACACCTCCTTTCTGCCGCGTTCCACCGCGCTGCTGCGCAGCGGAACCGTAGCTAGCCAACACGCGCGGTCACGCTTCCGGGTTCCGCCAGGATCATCTGGTAGACCGCGGCTACGCCGCCGATCACGCAGGCATCGAACCCGTGCTGCGCCAGGACCACGCGTGTCGCTTCACGGCTCCAGCGCAACACGCGCCTCTCCATCTCCTCCTGAACGGCCGGGTAGAGGAACTCCCAGGCCAGGCTCAGGATGCCGCCAAAGACCACGAGTTCCGGGTTCAGCGCATTCACTAGCGAGGCGATTCCAACGCCTAGATCGTGGCCGATCCGTTCGAAGGCCTGAAGGGCTACCGTGTCGCCGCTTCGGGCCGCGCGCACAGCCATTGGCACCGTCAGTTGCTCCAGGTCGCCGCCTGTCCACTCCACAAGGCAGCTGCGCTCTCCCTGCCGGATGGCCCTACGGACGTGCCGGAACAGGGCGCGTTGGCTGACCTGTGTTTCCCAACAGCCGCGGTTTCCGCAGTTGCAGGGCTCCCCGTCCGGGTCCATGGTCATATGGCCAAACTCGCCCGCAACCCCGGTCACACCCGTAAAGACCAGGCCGTTATGCACCACGGCGCCTCCCAGCCCCACGCCGGCGCTGATGTAGAGCACCTCCTGATACCCCTGGGCAGCGCCGAAATAATGTTCCCCGAGCGCCGCCATGTTCGCTTCGTTGTCTACAAAGGGGAGGACACCGAAAGAGGTATGAAGAATGTCCCCCAAGGGGACGTTTTCCCACTTGAGGTTCGGGGCAAAGAGGAGCGTTCGCGAGGCCCGGTCCACAAGTCCTGGAACACCTAGTGCCAGACCGAGGAAAGTCCCCTGAGCTTGGCGGCCGGCCTCGTCTGCCTGATGCAAAAGGGCCAGCGCTCGCTGGATGATCTCGCGCTGGCCCATCGCCGGATCGATCTCTTCGGTGTGCCGCCAAAGGATCTGGGGAGCAAAGTCGGTGCAGATCACCGAGATAAAGTCGACCCCGATTTCCCCACTGAGGATGTACCCAGCCGCTGGGTTCAGGGCGAGCATCATGGCGGGACGCCCCGCCCCCGTCGATTCCAGGCCGATCTCGCGGACGAACTGCCGCTCAATCAGCTCGCCCACCAGACTGGAAACGGTCGTCTTGTTCAGGCCCGTCAAATGCGCCAGCGCGGCTCGGGAAATCGGTGCCTGTTCGCGCAGATGGCGTAGGATCGCGGAAAGGTTCATCTGCCGAACGAAGCTTTGGTCTCCGGTCTGGTAGCGGTTGCGCTGAGGCACAGCCACCCCCACGGGGCCAATTAGTTGGTTGAGGCAACCAACTAACATTATACCATAGGTGCCTAGCGCTGTCAATACCCGCGTCGCGCGAGGTATGGTATAATCACTCCCGGAACCGCCACCGGGTAGCAGGGCGGCGAGGAAGAGCGATGCCCACGAACCTTCCACCGGAGTATTTTCAGGTTTACGATCGTTTCCGGGCCGCGACCACCACGGCGGAGCGTATCGCCTGCCTTCAGGAGCTCCTCAGCGTCATCCCGAAGCACAAGGGCACGGAGAAGCTGCGCGGCGACCTGAAGCGGAAACTCGCCAAGCTCCGCGCGGAAGCACAAGCACCCCGCAAACGGACCCAGCGCGAAAGCGCCTTCCAGATCGAGCGCGAGGGAGCTGGGCAGGCAGTGGTCGTGGGGCCGGCCAACGTGGGCAAGTCCTCCCTTGTCGCTGCTCTGACGAACGCCACGCCCGAGGTGGCCGATTACCCATACACCACCTGGGAGCCTACTCCTGGCATGATGGCCATCGAGAACATCCAGGTGCAGCTCATCGATACCCCTCCGCTCAGCCGCGAGTTCGTAGAACCGCAACTCTTGCAGCTGATCCGTCGTGCGGATCTGGTGCTCCTGGTGGTGGACCTCCAGACCGATCCGTTCTCCCAACTGGAGGAAGCGGTTTCCTTGCTCGAGGAGCACCGGATCGTCCCGGCGCAGCGACGGGATCGTTTCCCCGACTCGCGTGGGGCGGTCTTCCTTCCCTTCCTCGTCTTGGTGAACAAGTGCGACGATGAAACCACGGACGAAGATTTTCAGATTTTCCGTGCCCTGCTCGAAGAAGAATGGCCCCTGTTGCCCATCTCGACCGTGACCGGCCGCAACCTGGACCTATTGAAGCGGGCGGTGTTCGACCTCTTGGGGATCGTGCGCGTCTATACCAAGGTGCCGGGCAAGGAACCCGACCTGGATGCCCCCTTTGTCCTCAAGAAAGGCAGCACGGTGGCCGATCTTGCCGGCAAGATCCATAAGGAGTTCCTGGAGAAGCTCAAGTGCGCTCGCATCTGGGGCAGCGCTTTGTTCCCGGGCCAGATCGTGCAGCGCGACTATGTGCTGCAGGACGGAGATATCGTCGAACTTCACATCTGAAGCCCTAGACGTCGAGGTTGCGGACGTTGGCCGCGTGGGTCTGGAGGAAACGGCGGCGGGGAAGGACATCGTTCCCCATGAGGACAGAGAACGCCTCTTCTGCTTCTACCACGTCCTCCAGGGTGACCTGATAGAGGACGCGGTTGTCCGGGTTGAGCGTGGTCTCCCATAGTTGCTCCGGGTTCATCTCTCCCAGCCCTTTGTAGCGCTGGATGGTCACCTTTCGTCCTTCGGGCAGGCGTGCCAGGTACTGGTCCTTTTCCTCCTCGCTATAGAGCCACACGTCCTTCTTCCCGTCGTTGATCCGGTACAGGGGTGGCTGGCAGAAGTAGAGGTGCCCCCGTTCGATCAGCGGCTGCATGTAACGGAAGAAGAAGGTGAGCAGCAGCGTGCGGATATGGCTTCCGTCGACGTCGGCATCGGTGGCGATGAGGATCCGGCCGTAGCGCAGGCGGCTCAGATCGAACTGGTCGCCGATGTTCGTCCCGATCGCGGTGATCAGCGCCCGGATCTCCGCGTTGTCCAGCATCTTGTCCAGGCGCGCCTTTTCAACGTTCAAGATTTTCCCGCGGAGGGGCAGGATGGCCTGGAACCGCCGGTCCCGTGCCTGCTTGGCGCTGCCCCCGGCCGATTCTCCTTCCACGATGATCAGTTCTGCCTTCTCCGGGTCGCGCTCGGTGCAGTCGGCGAGCTTGCCTGGAAGCGCAAAGCCGTCCAGGGCGCCCTTGCGCACGACCAGATCGCGGGCTTTGCGTGCCGCCTCTCGTGCCCGCATCGTGGTCAGGCATTTCTCCAGGATCCTCCGCGCCTCCTGCGGGTTTTGATCGAGGAAAGCCCCCAACCCTTCCACCACCGCAGCCTCCACGAACGCCTTGACCTCGCTGTTGCCCAGTTTGATTTTGGTCTGGCTTTCGAACTGCGGTTCGAGCAGCTTCACGCTGACGATGGCTACCAGTCCCTCGCGCACATCCTCGCCGCTCAGGTTGGGGTCGCTTTCCTTCAGGATGCCCACGCGGCGGGCATAGTCGTTCAGGCAACGCGTCAGCCCTGCGCGGAAACCCGTCAAGTGGGTCCCGCCCTCGATCGTATTGATGTTGTTGGCAAACGAAAGCACGAGCTCGCGGTAGGTATCCGTGTACTGAAGGGCGATCTCTACCTGGGTGGAATCGATCGTGCGCTCGATGTAGACCGGCTGGGCATGCAGCGGCTCCAGGCCACGTGTGAGGTAACGTACGAAGGAAAGGATGCCCCCCTCGAAATAGAACGTCAGCTCCCGATCGACCCGTTCGTCGCAAAAATGGATCCGCAGGCCACGCGTCAGGAAGGCCATCTCACGGAAGCGTTGAGCGAGCGCCTTGAATTGATAGTCCACTTGCCCAAAGATCTCGCGGTCGGGCAGGAAGGTGGTCTTGGTTCCTGTCCCTTCCGCCGGCCCGATGTCGGTTACCGGCATCGTGGGCTGGCCACGCCGGTACTCCTGTGCATAGCGCCGCCCGTTGCGCCGCACCTCCACACGGAGCCACTCCGAAAGCGCGTTGACTGCGGAAACACCCACACCGTGCAGCCCCGATGCCACCTTGTAGCCACCTTCCCCGAACTTGCCTCCGGCGTGCAGTTTGGTCATCACTACTTCCAGGGCCGAGCGCTTCTCTTTGGGATGCTCGTCCACCGGGATGCCCCGGCCGTCATCCTCGACGGTGACGCTGGCATCGGGGTGGATGGTGATCTCGATGTTGCGGCAATACCCCGCGAGCGCCTCGTCCACGCTGTTGTCCACCACTTCCCAAACCAGGTGATGGAGGCCCCGGATGTCGGTCGAGCCGATATACATCCCGGGGCGACGACGCACCGCCTCCAACCCTTCCAGGACTTGGATGTCCTTGGCCTCATAACTATGCTGGACTAGATCCGCCATCGCGCCACCCCAAGGACCGAACGTCTGTTCGTATTATGCCAGATACCGGGCGTTCTGTCTACCCCGATCCCGTCCCGTAAGCCACATTCGCAACCGCTCCCGGTAAAAGATGAGACAGGCGGCCGCCAGCCCTCCGCCGATGTAAGCATTCCCGAGGATGCCCACGACGACCCCAGCAGGGTAGTTGCCCAATCGCTGCCATAGGGCGGCTGTCCCCAGGCGGATGAACGTGACGAGCAAGACGAAGCCGAGGCTTTGCCAGAAATTCGAGCGTACGACCTGCAGGCTGTAATAGATGGCGCGCAGTGGTCCCACGCCACTGAAAGGGACGGCTGAGGGCGCAAAGTAGAGGTAAAACAGGATCCATAGCAGGAAGGCGAGACCCAGAAACGACATCAGGGCGGCAAGGCCGGGGCTCAGGAGCGCACTCAGGCTGGCCAGGAATCCCGCCGGAAGCAGGAAGACAACGCAGCCAAAGGCGACCACGGCGAGCAACCTTGCCATCCGGCCCCAAGTGCGCAGCATCCGTGTCAGGAGAGCGGTTCCGCGCTGCGGATTGCCCCGGACGAGGTCTGCCAGTGGCGTGATGTACAGGCTCCAGAAGAGTAGGCCGAGGAGGAGCGCTACCACCGGCAACAACAACATCCACGCGGGCTCCGGTGCCCACCGAGGAGGTGCATAGCCGGGCGGCTCAGCAGTACCCAGTCGCGGAACGAACAATGGCAACAGGTACGCCGAAAGGAGATGGCAGAGGTTAGCCGTCTGGCCCCATTCCCGAAGCGCTTCCATAACCTGGGTACCTTGGGCTGGATCGACCTGGGGGACACTCGCCACCACCGCCCGGAGCGCCTCCGCCAGGCGCTCGGGGGAGACACGGGGCCCCAGCCAGAGGAACAGATCGAGCCCGATCGGCACGATCAAAACCCACAGCCGTCGGTTCAGCGCCGCATACCCCTCGATGAGCGGCTCGATCAGTCGCCGTAGGCCGGAGGGCAAGAAAGGACGTTCCAAGATATCACCTCCCCGGGCATTCTATCACAAGGCCCCGGGGTGGGCAACCAAAGCTCGGGGTGGGGGAAGGCCAAAGAATGGGGCACCTACTTGACATAGGGAGTATAATAAGAATGAAAAGCGGTTTCGCGCCGGTATCCCTGTGTGGAGCGGGTTCCTCTGCTGCTTGCATCTGAAAGGGGGTGAGAGCGGTTACCTTTTTCAGGGCGGTTTTCCCCTGAGCAAGGCCTCTGAAGGATACGGGATCTTTCACGCCAGGGAGGGCAAGGTTTTCCCGAATCAGGAGGGTGATCATGAAGCGGTTTTGGGCGATCCTGGGGGTGTTCCTCCTGTTTGCGGGCACGGGCCCTTCGGCGATAGCCCAGGGACCAGCGCCGGGCCAAGGTGCCCTGCGGCAGGCGCTCTCTACGGGAATCGCGCCAGCCGGCCTCGCCGTAAGCATCCCTCAGGCTGTCTGGCCTGGCCCGGACGGGTTTGGCTATGTCGGCCAGACCGCGCCCTTCAGTTACGTCGACATCCATACCACCGGCACCCTCATCCCGGGCCTGACCGACGACTCCTACGCCGGTCCCTTCCCCATCGGCTTCACCTTCAACTTCTACGGCGTGGGCAAGACCCAGTTCTACGTCTCCAGCAACGGCCACATCGAGTTTGACACCGGCTCTTCCTCCCTCTAC
>DAOTVY010000007.1:0-28537 GCA_034436115.1 Chloroflexia bacterium
ATCTCGGCCAGCCGCGTCCGCCTGTTCGGCACCCCATGCCGCGGGCAGATCTACTGCTCCAGCCCCAGCTCGTCCGCCACCGTCTTGTAGGGGTCGGCATCGTCGCTCAGCAAAAGCTCGGCCCCAACAGCCTGCGCTCCCTCGGCCATCGCCCGATGCAGGGGCACCTGTATCCTCCCCTTCCAGCACCTCGAGCGGTAGCGTCCACTCCCTTTCGCCATCGCTCCACTGGAGCACCACCGTATCCTGCCCCAGGACGGGCACGTGGGTACAGTCCGCCGCCAAGACCCGCACCCGTCCTTGCCGCAGCCGTTTCTCCCGCGCCTGGCGCACCTTCTCCCCCACCTATTGCACCTTCTCATCAATCTGGCTCCTGGGGCAACCGGGCCCCCAGGGCTGTGAGCACATCGGCTACAGCGCGATCGCTGATGCCAAGCAACCCAAGGAGGAGCCTCAGCGCGCGCAGACGCTGAGCATCTGGTCGCGCGCGCTGATCCCCTTCGGGATACACCCGTAGCGTATGCCCATACGCCGGGCAGTGGATGCGGCGCGCCCGCACCTGGTGGAGGCGCGTGTCCCGGATCGGCTTATCACCCAGCCGTGGCGGTGGTAAGTGGGGTTCCCGTAGATCCGACAACGCTCCGGCCACGGTGGGTACGGTGCTGGCTCAACCTGCGGTATCTGGACCTGGATGCGCATGGTTCTTCCTTGGTGGCGGATTCAAGTGGTTGCAGAGGCGTAATACCGCATTTGGAAGCTTGAGGTAGTGCAGGCCGTCGCTCGGCCCAAGGCCTTGGGCGGGCGCTTCAGTCAGCCCGTTTCCCGCCTCTCACCGGACAGTCACGTTGAGCTCCTCTCATAAATGGCTGAGCGGGCCACGTTTGGGGCCACAAGAGGTGCAACACTTCCTTAGGAGGTCCGGTATAGTATCGCAGGCAGCGTAAGAAAATCCGTTTCGCGCCTTTCCGTCCTCGTTTCATGACCTGATCGGAGACAAACGGATGATGGACGCAAGCGGTTAGGTGGCTTGGGTTCTGTTGTCAAATGGCTCTCCCGACCAACCCGTCGTTGCACGATCTTACATAGCGCCGACTTGCCCATCTCTACTTGACACGATGGCTTTCGCATGGTACAGTATATGTATAAGTCAGATGGAGGACGTTAACACACAATAAAGAACGCCCATGTGTTGTGTAACGACCGCCATGGGGAACACTACTCCGGTCGTTACCCCGGATGGAGCAGATGCGGGGCTTAGTGCAACCCTAGCTGCTGTTGCTCCTGTGCAAGCTGGCCCACACGTCTGATCCCCCTTCATGGCCGCGTCTCTACGCTGGCAGAACCCACCGCCCTGCTGGAGGAGTACCTGCAAGAGCTGCGGGCGGAGGTTCAGGCCCTGCAGGAGCCCATCGCCCAAATGAAGGCGGCCAGCTGAGCGCTACGCTAAGGCCCAGAGGATATCGAGGTGTTCGATGAGCGAGGCGATCGTAGTGGAGAACCTGACCAAGGTCTACGGCAAGCCCGGAGCGGGTGTCCTAGCTGTGGACCAGATCGGTTTCGAGGTCCACGAGGGTGAGGTGTTTGGCTTCTTGGGTCCCAACGGCGCTGGCAAGACGACGACCCAGCGGATGCTGACCACACTCCTTGAGCCGACGAGCGGGCGTATCCTCATTCTCGGTCACGACCTGGCCCTTGACGCCTACCCGGTCAAACGCCAGATGGGCCTGGTGCCGGAGGAATCTAACGTCTACACAGAACTGACCGCCTGGGACAACCTGATGTTCACCGCCCAGCTCTACCGTGTGCCGCGCCACGAGCGGGCCCAACGGGCGCAGCAGCTGCTGGAGTCCTTTGGCCTCTGGGAGAAGCGCAACGTCAAGGTGGAGAACTTTTCCAAGGGGATGCGCAGGCGGCTGAGCATCGCCATGGCCATTATCCACCGGCCGCGGCTCCTTTTCCTGGACGAACCGACGCCGGGGCTGGATACCCAGTCTGCCCACGCCATCCGCGACCTGATACGCCAGCTGAACGCTGAAGGGACAACGATCTTTCTGACCACTCATCAGATCGAGGAAGCCAATCAGCTCTGTGATCGGGTAGCCATCATCAACCACGGCCACATCGCCGCCATTGACACCCCGGAGCGGCTCAAAGCAGCTTTCCGGCGGGTCCAGTCGGTGGAGGTGGCGCTGGAACCGGATGGCCAGACCCACGGCGGGGCGCTATCCGCGCTGGCCGGCGTGACCCAGGTGGTCAAGATGGGTGACAAGTGGCGCTTGTACACCGAAGATCCCTCCATGCTGCTTCCTCAAGTCATAGACTATGCGCGGGCAAGTGGCTTGCGGGTCATCAACCTCAGCACGCTGGGGCCCAGCCTGGAGGACGTCTTCCTAGAACTCACGGGGCGGCAGGTAGGGGCCATTCGCCACGACATGGCGGAAGAGGGGCCACGACGGCGGGGAATGAAAGGTCAAATGGGAGGTGGACGATGAAAAACGCATGGTGGCAACGGCTGCCCGATGAGCTGGCCCAGGCCTGGACGGTGATGGTCAAAGACCTGCGGACGCAGTACCTGCGGCCAGGCATGATCATGTTTGCCTTCCTGATGCCGTTCTTCATGTTCTTCTCTTTCGCGGTGAAGCGAGACATGGCCGCCGCACAGGGGGTCGCACGGTTGCTCGCGCTGACGACTTTTTTTACTGCCTCTGCCGCCGGCCCGTTTGTCATTCCCCTGGAACGGCGCGTGGGCACCTACGACCGACTGTTGGCTGCGCCGATGTCGCTCTTGACCCTGTTGCTCGGAAAGGCAGCAGTGGGCGCCCTCTTCGCCATAGGTGTGTCAGTCTTCTCGCTGCTCGTCGGCATGGTGGCTTTCCGCACGACCGTCGCCCGGCCCTGGCTGCTAGTGGCCGGGGTCATCCTGGGCTCCTTCTCCTTTTCCGCCCTGGGGTTGATCTTTGGCTCCATCCCTACACGCAATCCCGGCGACGTGCAGATGCCCAGCACGCTGCTGCGCTGGGCGCTGATGTTCGTCAGCGGTGTCTTCATCCCCCTGGCCGAGATGGCACCGGCCGCCCGCACTTTGGCTTATCTCTCGCCGCTGACTTATGCGCAGGACCTCATGAACCACGCGGTGCTGGGAGTCGGAACACTCAACGCCGGGCTGGATCTGACCCTGCTTCTGGCTTGTGGTATCCTCTTCATGGTGCCACCCGTGCTGATGCACCGGCGGGCTCGGCAGCTAGGGTACTGACCTGGCACAAACGTGGGAGGCAAGACACCCATTCTGGCGTCGGCTGTTCTTGGGCGGTGGGGTCAGCGAAATATGCTCTGGATGGGTGTTACCGCGTCAGCTCAGTGGACCGGAACTCGGACCTCCTGGAGTGCACGGGCAAGAAGCCGCGCTACTTCAATCACACGGCTTGCGTCGAGTGCCACATCCAACTGCCGCCGCAGCCGGAGCGGGGCTTTCCTGGGGCCGGCTACGCCGACTCCTGGTGGATTTGCCTGCGGGCGAAGACCGTCCACCGCCTCAACCGCAAGTGTCTCAAGGAGCAGCGCTTGCGCTTCAAAAGCAAGTATCGGCTGCCGGCGAGACCCTGGTTGAGGTGCGCCGGGTGCCTCACTGGACTGCCGAGTCGATGTGCTCCTTGACTGCCGGTATGCTTCGGGCCAATGCTCCGGTTCTGCCGCAGAAACGGCTGGCACGTCATCTGCGCGTTCAAGCCCAATTGCCGACTGAACGGGGAGCAAATCTGCCACGTCGGCGACAAAAGTGCTTTCGCGTGCCTTCGGTCAGAACTCGCCGGTGTCCAGCTCTTGAATTGCCGCTGGAATCTTTGCCATGGCCAGGGAAAGGCTAGCAAATGGGCGAGGAGGTCCGAAGCCGCTTTCCGTGGGTACGGACCTACTCCCTCCGTTCTTCCCGCGCGAAGAACAGATAGGCCAGGCCCAGGAAGAGGAGGTAAAGGAGGGCTGTCCCGTAAAAGAGGGGAGCATACCCGTAACGGTCCTGGACGTGCCCGCTGAGCCGGCTGCCTAGCGCCCAACCGATGTTGAAGGCCATCTGGTTCAGGCTGCTGGCCGTGGCCCGCGTCCTGGGGGAAAAGTGCTCCAGGTAGAACGAATCGTAGAGCGGGTTTCCGATGCGCATCAGGCCGGCCCGGATCCAGAAGGCGCCCACAGCCACGGCGGGCCAGGGGGCAAAGCCGATCACCAGCACCAGGGGGATCGAGGCCAGCCCGGTGAGGGTCATCCCGCGGATGCGACCCCAGCGGTCGGCCACCAGCGGCGCCAGCGTGATCAGGAAGCCGGTCACGGCCTGGGAAACGGCAAAGACCCAGCCCAGCGTGGCGTCGCGGAAATGAAAGCGGTCGCGGAAAAAGAGGTTGAGGTAAGGGATCACCAGCGCCGCTCCCAGGTAGGCGATGACGATGGTCGCCAGGTAGCGCCGAAGGAACGGGGCCTGAGCGCGCAGTTCCTTATGGCTCACCCGCCGCACGTTGGGCCCGTTTTCTTGGGCCGCGGGCAGTGGCCTCGGCCGTGCGGGGGTGAGCCCGGCCAGGGGGACCAGGCAAAGGAGCTCCAGCACCGCGACCGTCCACAGCGTGGCCCGGTAGGCCGGGGTACGGGCAAGCCCCAGAAGGAGGGAAAAGAGCCCCGGAAGGTAGCCGCCCGCAAAGTAGCCCGCTGCACCCACCAGCGCGGGCAGCCCGTAACCGGCGCTAAAGAGCGTCATGCGCTCTTCTGGCGTACTGTTCTCCACCATGAAGGCGCCGGCGGTGATCTGGTAAAGAAAATCGAACAACGCGCGTAGCAGGTGCAGGCCGATCATCATGAAGGGAGCGCTGGTCAGGGTAAAGAGGATCAGCACCAAAGCGCTTCCGGCACGTCCGAGGAGGAGGGTAGCCTTGCGGCCCATGCGGTCGGCCAGCAAGCCCGAGGGCAGCGCCAGAAAGAGGGTGATCAATGGAGAAAGCGCCTGAAGCGTTCCCAAGAAGTCGCGCGACATCCCCAGGCTGTCAATGTAGAGGTTAAAGAAGAGGCCGGAGATGCTCGTGGCGAACCCGGCCAGCACCGCGTTCACCAGGAAGAGGCGGGCGTTTCCCTCGAGTCTGCGCAGGCGGCACAGGTAGAGGCGCAGCGCTTCTCCCACGTCGGTTTCCCCGGGTCGTTTCCGCGCTCAACGGGCGACTTCGCCCTCCCTTGCGGCCGGAAGCAGGGAGAGATGATCGAGCGCCCGGTAGATGCAGGCCACGCTGCTCTGGGCCCAAATGCGCCCTTCGCGCACCCAGGCCAGGACGGTGGCCGGGGGAAGCGCGCACATCTCGATCGCCTCGGTACGGTCGAGTGTGGGCTCTCCCGTCCGGTAACAGCCCTGCGCCAGGAGCAGGTAGTTGCTGAAGGTCGCCTTGGGAGGATCGACCGCCATACGGCCCAGCGGTGCCGCTGTCTCGGCCACATAGCCCGTTTCTTCGCGCAGTTCCCGCAGGCCTGCGGTCACCACATCTTCCCCTTCATCGATGAGCCCGCCCGGAAGTTCCCACATCGTCTGGCCAATCGCCTGTCGGTACTGTCGGACCAGGATCACCGTGCCCTCGATCGTGAGGGCAAAGACGGCCACCCAGTCCCGACCTTCCCAGAGGTAATAGTCGTCGAGCACCAGGCCATTGGGCAGGCGGCAAACATCCCGACGGACCCGGAACCAGGGGCTATCGAGGACAACCGTTGAGGAAAGCGTTTCCCAGGGTCGCATGGGTTCCCCATCTTGCCGGGCCTCCGGCCGATCGCCCGGGCTAGAAGACCCCGCGTACATAGCCCCCGTCGACCTGGATTGCCGTGCCGGTGATGTAAGAGGCCCGCTCGGAGGCCAGGAACGCCACGAGGGCAGCCAGCTCCTCTGGCCGGCCCATGCGGCCCATCGGGATCTGCCGCTCGTAACCAGCCAGGACCTCGGCCACCGTCTTGCCCTCCCGTTCGGCCAGCGATTCGGCCAGTTGCTGCACCCGCTCGGTGAGGGTGAAGCCAGGGCAGACGCTATTGACCGTAATCCCATCCGGCGCGAGCTCCAGCGCCAGCGTCTTGGCCAGACCGATCACCGCGCTACGCGCCGCGTTCGATAGCACCAGGTCGGGGATCGGCTGCTTCACCGCGACCGAGGTGATGTTGATGATCCGGCCCCAGCGGTTGGCCCGCATGATCGGGATAGCCGCCCGCGTGAGGCGCACCGTACTGATGAGGTTCAGTTCGAGAGCGCGCCGCCAGTCGTCATCGGAGAAGCTCAGAAACGGACCGGGAGGGGGCCCACCGGCATTGTTCACCAGGATGTCCAGCCGCCCGAACTGCTCCGCCACCGTGGTCACCAGGTTCGTCACGTCGCGCGCCACCGTGACGTCGGCAGCGATCGCCAGCAGGCGTGCACCGGTTTCCGCAGCGATTTCTTCTGCCGTCCGGCGCAACTGTTCCTTGCCCCGGGCGCAGATGGCAACGTCGGCTCCTTCACGGGCAAGTTCCCGCGCCACGGCCTTGCCCAACCCCCGGCTGGCGGCCGCCACCAGGGCGACACGGCCTTTCAGTCCCAAGTCCATTGCCCAACCTCCTCCATCAGGTGTCTGTGAGGCCTGGAACAGGACGAATGCCATCGGCCAGGCCGCACTTCAGATCAGACGCAGGAGCGGGCTGATCGTCCGCCCATCGTGGATGCGTCGGATGACCTCAGCCAGCAGCGGTGCGATGGAGATGATGCGCAACTTTTCCGAGCGCTTCTCCGGCGGCACGTAGATCGTGTTGCTGACCACGAGCTCGCGGATCACCGGGTTCTTGAGTTTTTCCAGCGATTGGCCCACGAGCACCGGATGGGTGATGGAAAGGTAAACCTCCGGTCGCGCCCCGGCCTGAAGCAAGGCGGGGATTTCGTCCAGGACGCTGCCGCTCGCGATCACGTCGTCGATGACGATCGGGGTGCGGTCGCGGATGTCGCCGACCACATGGGTGACGCGCACCTGGGATCCCTCGCGACGCTTTTCCATGACGACGAGAGGGAGGTTGAGGATCTCGGCATACTTGGCAGCGAGTTTTGCCCGCCCGGTATCCGGTGCGACGATCGCCGCATCCCGGAAGCGGTCGTCGTCCTGGAAGTACTCGGCGAGCGTGGGAACCGCCGACAGCGGGTCGACGGGGATCTGGAAGAACCCCTGGATCGCCGGGCTGTGCACGTCCACGTAGATCACCCGGTTGACCCCAAGCGTCTCCAGGATGGTCGAGATCACGCGCGCGCTGATCGCCTCCCGGCCCCGGGCCATGCGTTCCTGCCGCGTGTAAGGGAAGTAGGGGACGACCGCGGTGATCGAGGCGGCAGAGGCACGCCGGAAGGCATCGACGAGCAGGAAGAGCTCCATCGTGTTCTCGTTAACCGGCTGGGAGCACGATTGGAGGATAAAGATGTCGACGCCGCGGACGCACTCATCGATCTGGACATGCACTTCCGAATCGGGAAGGTGCGTGATGCGGAGCTTGCCGAGCGGGGTCTCCAGAAGCTCGGCCACTTCCTCCGCCAGCGGCAGGTTCGCGTCGCCCGAAAACAGACGCAACGGTGGCATCTCCGCCCTTTCTCCTTGAACCACCGACGCATACGACCGGCCGTTAGGACTGCTATTCTACCATCACCGCGCCAAAACCGCAACGCGGCTTGACACCGCTTACCGTTTGGCTTAGAATTCCGGGTGTGCCGGGGTCACAGGGTAAGGTGGATCGATCCCCCCAGGCCCGGCCGGAGCGCCGCATGGGAAGTCGGTTCCATCTTTCTCGTTTCCTTCGGGTACTCGGTGGGGTCTTGACCGCAGCAGGGGGCGCCATGGCGCTGGTCGAGTGGGCCGTCCCACGGGCAGCAGACCCACGGCCGGCGGTCCTTTCCACGGTGCTCGTCCCGGTCGGGTGTGGCCTGGCCTGGGCCCTCGGGCACAGGCGCCAGGGGCTGGACACGGTGGTATGGGCTTGTTTGGGGCTTTATCTGCTCTCCAGCTTTGCCGCGGCCCGCTTGGTGACCTTCTTTCCGAACTGGAACTACTGGCGTACCCTGGTTCCGCTCCAGACGGCCGGTGGCCTCGCCCTGGCCTTGATGGCAGGGCTGGAGAGCACTAAACCCAACGGCGGCCGCGTTCAAGCGCCGCAGGACGATCGGTGCCACGGAGAACGATGAGCGCGATCGAAGAGATCAAAGCGCGGCTGGATCTGGTGGAACTGATCAGCGAGTACGTACCTCTGAAGAAGGCCGGGCGGAACTACAAGGCGCTCTGTCCTTTCCACCAGGAACGCACGCCCTCCTTCATCGTCTTTCCCGACTCGCAGCACTTTCATTGCTTCGGCTGCGGGGCCAGCGGGGACATCTTTGGCTTTGTCATGCGCATGGAGAACCGCACCTTCCCGGAAGCCCTGGAGTGGCTCGCTCAACGCGCGGGGGGGCTCCTCCGCCCGCCGACCCCGCAGGAAGAGGAGGAAGATCGGGAAAAACGCCGCCTGGCGGAACTGAATTTGGCTGCGGCGCGCTTTTTCCATCAACAACTGCGGCTCAGCGACGCCGCAGCTGGCGCGCGCGCGTACCTGCAAGCACGTGGCATCCGTCCGGAAACGGTGGAAGCGTTCCTGCTCGGGTACGCCCCGGACCGCTGGGATGCTCTGTCGGGCTACCTGCGCGAACGCGGCTATACGCCGGGCGAGATGGTGACCGCTGGGTTGCTCGTGGAACGGGAAGGGGGCGGTGCCTACGACCGTTTCCGCCACCGGCTCATCTTTCCCATCCGCGATCTCAAAGGGCAGATCGTCGGTTTCGGCGGGCGAGCGCTCGAGGACGCCCAGGTGCCCAAGTACCTGAACTCGCCCCAGACGCCGCTGTTCGATAAAGGCTCGGCGCTCTACGGCATCGACCGGGCTGCACCGGCCATCCGCCGGGCGGGGCGGGCGATCCTGGTAGAGGGCTATTTCGATGTGCTTATGGCCCACCAGGCGGGCTATGAGAACGTGGTCGCACCGATGGGTACGGCGCTGACCGAAGACCAGGTGCGCTTGCTGCGCCGGATGACGCGCTCCCTCTACCTGGCCATGGACGCAGACAGCGCCGGAGCTATGGCGACGCTCCGTGGGATGCAGGTGATCCGTGAATCGATGGGAGACCAGACGGTGCCCGTGCCCACCGCGCAGGGCCTGGTGCGTCTGGAACGCGTTCTGGATGGGGAGGTGCGGATCGTGGTGCTGCCCCCGGGGCGCGACCCGGATGAGGTGATCCGCGCCGACCTTGATGAGTGGGAAAAACGGCTGTCAGAAGCCTTGCCAGTGCTCGACTATGTGCTGGAGCGGCTGGCCCAGGAGGCCGATTGGAGCACCGCTCGGGGGAAAGCAGAGGCGATCGAGCAAGTGCTCCCCTTGCTGGCCGAGATCCACGACCCGGTGCAACAGGGGCACTATGTGCAGCGTCTGGCCCACCTGGCGCAGGTGGACGACCGCGCGATCCAGGCCCGATTGTGGCAAAGGCGCGCGACCGGCCGCCGGCCGGCTTCACCTCCGGAGGCCGAGATTCCCGGATTGGGACGCGCGGAGCAGGTCGAAGCCTGCCTGATCGCGCTGGCCTACCGCTTTCCGGATCTGACACAGGTCCTCCCGCCCGAGCTTCCCGATCTCCTCTCCCGGGAGGAGCACCGTGCTCTGTGGGAACTGCGGCCCGGAGAAGGGAGCCGGGAGGAACTTCCCGAACCGCTCCAGGCCTATCTGGAGGAACTGTTTCAGCGCTTTCGGGTGGAGCTGGATCCAGAGCGCGCTCCCGACGTCCTTGAGCAGTGCCTGCAACGGCTGGAATACCTGGCTTTGGAGCGCCGGTTGCGGGAATGCACCTATATGCTCGCCCAGGCCGAGGAGGATGGCAACCGAGATTTGGCCTGGGAGATGTTGCGGCTAAAGTCGGAGCTGAGCCAGCGCTTGCAGGGGATGCAGATCGCGCCACCGAGCCGTATCTGGCCCGACCTGCGGCGTTACCTGGGAGAGGAGGCGGACCCCACGCCCCTTTCACGGCCCTGAGGGATACAATGGTCGATCCCAGTCCCAAGGAGATGCCGGAACAGGAACCCAGTCCGGAAGAACTGGCACAGCTCGAAGAGCCGCTTCCGCAAGCGCCCGTGCGCACCTCCACGCGCGTGCAACAGCTCTTGGAGCTGGGCCGTTCCCGGGGTTATGTAACCACGGATGAGATCCTGAAGGCCGTCCCGCGGCCGGAGGAGGATCTCGGGCAACTTGACGAGATCTACGCGGAGCTGTTCGAAGCCGGGATCGAGGTAGTCGACGAGCCACCGGCGGCCGAAGCCGTGCCGACCGCGCCGGCGCGACGTCTTCCTCCAGAACCGGAACGGATCGGCATCGACGATCCGGTGCGCCTCTACCTCCAGGAGATCGGACGCGTGCCCCTCCTCACGCCGGATGCGGAGATGGAACTGGCACGCGACATCGCGCGGGCGAACTTGGCCAGCGAGGTGCTCCTCGGGATGGAAGCGCGAGAGGCGCTCGAGGCGGACGAGCAAGCACCCCCTGAGCGAAAGATGTCCCCGGAGGAACGCAAGAACCGGGAGGCCCTGGTCCGTATGGGGGAACGTGCGATGCGCAAGCTAGGGGGAGATCGTACGCTGAGCCGCACGGAGCTGGAAGCGTTGTTGCAGCGCGGCGATGAGGCACGACGCCGGCTGACCGAGGCGAACCTGCGCCTGGTCGTTAGCGTGGCCAAACGCTACATCGGCCGCGGGATGTCCCTCCTGGATCTGATCCAGGAGGGAAACGTGGGGCTCTTGCGGGCGGTGGAAAAGTTTGACCATACGAAGGGCTACAAGTTCAGCACCTACGCGACTTGGTGGATCCGGCAGGCCATCACCCGCGCACTGGCCGATCAAGCACGGACCATTCGCATCCCGGTGCATATGGTCGAGATGATCAACCGGCTGTCACGCGCTTCCCGTCGACTCCAGCAGGAACTGGGCCGCGATCCAACCCCTCAGGAACTGGCGGACGAGATCGGCCTTTCCCTGGAGAAAGTGCTTTCGGTGCTCAAAACCTCGATGGAGCCCGTTTCCCTGGAGATGCCGGTGGGGCAGGAAGAGGATAGCCATTTGGGGGATTTCATCGAGGACCACAAGATCCGGGAGCCTGCTGATGAGGCCTCCCGAAACCTCCTGCGCGAGCAGTTGCGCCAGGTGCTCGATTCCCTCAGCGAACGGGAACGCGAGGTGCTCGCGATGCGCTTCGGGCTGGAGGATGGGCATAGCCATACGCTGGAGGAAGTCGGGCAGGCCTTTGGGGTGACGCGCGAACGGATCCGCCAGATCGAGGTCAAAGCGTTGCGCAAGCTGCGCCATCCCACCAGGAGCAAGAAGCTGCGCGACTACCTGGAGACCTGATCGAGGGCGTAGCGCGGCGTCCGGAAAAGTCGATGAACGAAAGGGGCGCGTTTTCGTCAGCGGAACTGGAACGGCTTCTTTCCCAGCGCAGGCGGATGGAGGCCGTGGCTGGATTGCGCCGTGTCTCGGTACCGCAAGCACAGCCGCTATCCTCCGAAGACCGAACCGTGTCCGCACCTGCCGGACTGAAGCCGCCCCAAGAGGTTATCCTCCCCAGGCGCCGCCCTGCCGTCCAGTCGCTGGAGTCTGTCCTCCTGGCGGAACCTTTTCCCTCGATCGAGGAAGCCTGGTTGCGCACGCGGAGCACCCGGCTACGCCCGTTTCAGGCACGGCGCCCGCGCCGGCCCACGCCTCGTGCCCTGGTGGCGCTGAAGAAAGGCCTGGCAGGCGTGATCGACGGCTTGATCGTGCTCGCGTTGATCCTTTTCCTGATTGCCCTGGGGTTCACGCTGTACGACACCTACGTGGGCCGCCTGCTCCACCGTTCTGCGTCTCCGGTGGTCCGTGCCCAGGGCACGACTTGGGTCTGGCAGGGCCGTTTGGCACCTCCGATGGAAGATCTCACTTCGGTGCCGCTTCCGTTCGTGCCCTATAGCACCACCGTGGCCTTGCAGCCGCGCGATGTTCCCCCACCGACGCCTGCTCCGGGGTTAGAGAACCCCACGCGCCTCCTGATCCCGCGTATCCAGCTGGATACCCCGGTGGTCGAGGTGACGATCGAGAACGGCGTGTGGCAGGTGGCCGAGTACGCCGCGGGTTACCACCGGGGGAGCGCTCGCCCGGGCACCCTGGGGAATACCGTGATCTCGGGACACAAGGGGCTCTACGGGGCCGTTTTCCTCCGGTTGGACGAGCTGATGCCCGGGGACGAGATCTTTCTCTATGCGGGCCCACGCCTGTTCCGGTATCTGGTGGTCGAGAAAAAGAGCGTCTGGCCGCATCAGGTGGAAGTGATGGCCCAAACGCCCGTCCCAACGCTCACCCTGATCACCTGCACGGCCTATGATACCCAGCGCCTCGTCGTCGTGGCGCGCCTGGACCGGGAAATGCCCGGTGCGACAACGGAGCCTTGACATAGGCGCAACGAACGCCCGATTCCGGAATCGCTCTGGATCTGCCGCGTACTGCGGCGGAGCCGAGCCGTTAGGGGACCCAAGGCTCCTTGCGGGGGCAGTGGGCCGCCCGTCGGGAGGGAACCATGCACGGACAGAGACGCTCCGAAGAGCCCACCTCGGGGACCGATGCATCCCAGGAGCGGGCCGTGCGGCGCTGGACCGCCTGGGAAATCCTGGGGCTGCTGGTCAGCGCGCTTCTGGTCGCTGCTCCGTTGCTTTCGTTGGCCTATTCCTTCCTCTTCCCGGCGCGGGCGCCGGCCTTTGCCCCGACCCCCACAAATGTCCCTACGCCCACGTCCACCGGCGGCCCCACGGTCCTGCCGACCGATACCCCGACCCCAGCCCCGACACCGGTCCCGACCGATACGCCGACCCCAGGCCCAACACCGGTCCCGACCGATACCCCAACCCCAGGCCCTACCCCTCCCCCGACAGAGACACCCACCCCAGGTCCCACGCCGGTTCCCACAACCCCGGCCCCGGTGCAGCTGACCGTGGCCAAGGCGGCAGACCGCGATAGCGCCTACCCGGGCGACCCGGTCGTCTTCAGCATCGGGTTGAGCAACAGTGGGGGCGCTCCGGCATCGGTCACCGTCGACGACACCGTCCCGGTACAGCTGGCATTGCAGGGCGTCTGGCACACCTGCAGCGGCGGGTCGATCGAGTATCCTTCCCCCGGGCGGTTTGTGGCGAGGGATCTGGGCGTGCCGGCCGGCCAATCGTGCCAGATCGTGGTGGCCACCGAGGTTGCCGAGGGGTGCAACTGCAGCGTGGTCAACCGGGCGGACTGGTCGGCGCCGGGGGTAGGCAGCGGCAGCGCGAGCAGCCAACCGGTCTTTCTCTACGCCGGACCGACGCGGACGCCCACCCCCTGGCCCACGGGGATTCCGACGCTCACCCCCGTGCCCACACCAGGCGTGACCCTCCCACCCACGCCACTGCCGACCGCGACGCCGACCTGGACTCCCACCCCCGGCCCCTCCGCAACCCCGACATGGACACCCACCCCAGGCCCGTCGGCAACCCCGACATGGACACCCACCCCAGGCCCCTCGGTGACCCCAACCTGGACCGCCACGCCTGTTTCCACTCCCTTGCCGGGCACTCCGCTCCCAACGCCTCGTCCGCGCACCCCGCGGCCGGGGGCCTCGCCTACGCCGACAGCGGTGTGTGCCCAGGCCGTGATCCGCGGCCGGGTTTGCGCTGCCGGCGTGGTGGTGCGCATCTCCTCGTGCTGCCCACCCTGGAGCGCCGTCACAACCAGCGATGCGGAAGGTCGTTTCGTTTTCGCTGCCCTGACTGCCGGCACCTACACCGTCGAGGCCCAGGGCCGAAGCCGCACGGTGACCCTAACCCGCTGCGATAGCCAGGTGCAGGTGGACCTTTGCCCTGCCGCCACGCCGCGTACGACCGCGCTGCCTTCCCCCACCGAAGGCGAGGGAATGCCCACCGCCGTTGCGGGCACGCCGGCGGAGGCCACCCAGCCCCCGCCCGCCGGGGATGTCACGCTTGAGGTTGGAGCCGAGCCTGCGGGGGGCCGGCCCGGGGAGGCGGTTCGTTTCCACATCACGCTGCACAACTGGCGGGAGACCAGGGCACTGGAGGAGATCGTGGTCCAGTGTGTCTTTAGCGACACCCTGGCCCTCCAGGGGGCGTTTAGCCCTCTGGGAGTCCCTCGGGTCAAAGGGCAGGAGGTGTCGCTCGAGGTGCGGCGTCTGGCACCTGGACAGGCTTTGTCGTTCCAGGTGGATGCGCTGGTACGCCCCGAAGTGCCTCCAGGGACGCGCATCGCGGTCCAGGCAGCGGCTCGGGCGGCCGGAGGAGTGGCCATCTCCTCGAATCTGCTCTGGTTTGAGGTGGTCGGGGAAGGGACACCCGTTCCCATGCCGACACAGGCTTTGGCCACACCGGGGGTAGGCGGCATAGGGCCGGAAGTGCTCCCCACGCCTGGCCCCGGGGCGACCGGCGGCCAGATGCCGTACACCGGCACGGGCCTGCCGGTGATCGGGATGCTCCTGGGAGGGGTGGTGTTGCTCTCGCGGCAGCTACGTCTGCGACGGGCGCGCAGGGGATGACGGCGGACGTACGCGGACCAGCAGGAGCGCCCCGGCCAGGGCACCCAGCGCTGCCAGGAGGTACGACCAGGTGGCTCCAACGATTCCCCACAAGGCCCCGCCGGCCGATTCTCCCAACGCTGCCCCGCCCTGTATACAGGCGTTGAAGAGGCCCACGGCGCGTCCCTGTTCCGGCCTTGGGACCGCTTCCATAGCCACCAGGGTAGCATAGTAGCCCAGAGAGTTCCCCAGGCTGTAGAGCGCATAGAGGGCATAAAGGGAAGCCACCCGGCTCACCCAGGGGAAGAACGCCCACGCCAAAGCCATCAGCCCGTACCCCAGCACGGCCACCGGCCTCCGCCCCCACCGGTCGCTGGCGATTCCGGCCGGCCAGTTGCTGAGCAAGCATACGGCGTTATAGATGGCGGCAAACCTGGCCAGTACGGCCGGGCCCAGGCCAAAGCGGGCACGCAGGTCGTAGGGGTAAAAAGAGCTGGCATAGCCGCACAGTGTAACCAGGATGACCGCAGCGCAGGTGTAGCGCAGGGCCACGTGGCGCAACAGTGGCCACCAGAGGCGAGTTTCCTCGCTCCGCGCCGATCGCGGCGCCATATTCCCTTTGGGCAACAGGACGAACAGAACGGCGCAGGCGCCCAGGTAGAGCGCCGCTTTCGCCTCATAAAGGACTCCCCACCCCCAGCGTTCGGCAACCCACCCGGCAAGCAGGGCGCCAGGAATCCCTAGGGCCGAGTAGCAGGTGTGCAGGAAGCCCAGCACCGAACCTGCTTGCTCCCTTGTGGCCGCTCCTATCCCTCGCAATACAGCGGGGTAGAGAACAGCCTGCCCAGCCTGAACCAGAAGGTAGCTCGCTCCTGCCGGGAACCAGGTACGCGAAAGGGCTTCTCCAAGCAGACCCAGCATAACGGACGCCGTTCCAGCAAGGATCGTCCGGCGCGGTCCCCAGCGGTCTGCTGCCTGCCCCCCGAGAAGGGAGGCACCCACGGCGATGGCCCAACCCGACCCAAGCACCCAGCCCAATTCCCGCGCCGATGCCCCCCGATCGGCCATAAAGAGCGCAAAAAGGGCTATGCCGACATCGAGGGCAGCCCCGCACACCTGGAGACACAACAGCCCCAGGACCGTCGGGTGGGTGAGCGCGAGAGGGATCCGGTGAGGGGACTGCACATCCATCGCGCTGAAGCCCCTTAGCCGCCCCAAGCCAAATAGGCCCACTGCTGCGAGGCCTCACCCGGTGCGGGTTCACCTGCCCTGAACCGTTGGCCCCGGAGCTTGCCGCAGGGAGCTCCTGTGCCCCATGGCATACAGGGTGTCCGTGCAGGTGGGTGACAGGATAGAGCCGCCTTTCCCTTCCGCCAAAGCCGCGCGCACTGCCGCGCCGGCGTCCAAAAGGCCGCAACCGTAGACATTGTTGGGCACGCCCGTGATGCCTCCACAGGCGCAGACAGAGGCATCGGCCCGGCACTCCTGATCGACCGGGAGCGGCTGTGCGGTACGGCACAGGAGGGCTCGGGTGGCTTCGATCTGGCCAATCAGGGTGGGATCGGCGGACCAAAGGAGGGCAATAGCCCCGGCGACGTGCGGGCCGGCCGCGGATGTGCCACTGGCGCGCCGATATCCTCCCCCAGGGATGGTGGACCGGATGTTGACCCCAGGAGCGGCGATATCCGGCTTGAGGACAGTACCGGCCGGCCCACGGCTGCTGAATTCGGCGATTTTCCCCTGGTTGTCGGTCGCTGCTACGGTCAATACCGCCTCATAGTTCGCCGGTGGCGTGTGGATGGTGCCGCAGGCGGGCCCATCGTTCCCGGCGCTCACTACCAGGAGGATGCCGGCCGCCCGCATCGCTTCCACCGCCGTGCGCAAGGTTTCGGGATCGCATCCCTCGAACGGCGGACAACCCCAGGAGTTGTTTACCAGGTGCGGCGCATAGCCGACGTCGCCGTCGCGGAACGGGTCTCCCCCAATCGGATAGGGAGCGAGGAAGAACTCCAGGCATTCGATATAGGCGCCCGGGTTGCCCAGGCCACGCCGCATGTTGCGACAACCGATCCAGCGCGCACCGGGAGCAACCCCCGTGCGGTGCCCCGTTCCATCGTCGCCCACGATGATCCCCATGGTGTGCGTGCCATGCTGCTCGTCCGGATCGGATGGTTCCAGGCTTCCCTCCCAGGCATCGTGCCAGTTGTAGTCGTGTTCAGCCCTCTGGCCGTTCCACCCCCGGTAGTGGGCCCGAAGGAGCGGATGCTGCCAGTCGTAGCCGGTATCCTGCCCGGCGACCACGATCCCCTCCCCAGTCACGCCGAGCTCCCAAGCCTGGTCGGCGTGGATCGCTTCCAGGTTCGGTTCGAGCCCTACCGGGGGGTCTTCGCTCGGGATCAGGGAGGAGAGCGAGAGGACTTGGGGGTAGCGCCGGACGTTCGGATTGAGCCGCACCTCGGCAACTCCCGGGAAGTTGCGGAAATGGCCCATCCAGCGGCGGTGCCCATCCACTCGGATCATGTTCACCAGGTAGTAAGGCCGGTAGGGAAGGCCGAGCGCCTCCAGTTCCGCGCGTAGCGGGCCCTGGGTGCGCAGCGCCGTTTCCCGCAGTCGATCGTAGACGAACTGGAGGCGTGCCTGGCGGTCCGAGATGGCGTAGGCAGGCGAAAGGTCAGCTTGCTCCGCCAGGACAATGAGGAAACCATCGTCGGCAAAGCCGGGTGTGCCAAAGCGGGCGTAAAGCGTGCCCCAGGCCCCGAGGGCGAGCAACGCCAGGAGCAACGCCGATCCCAGGGCCAGGCGGGCGCCAGGTTCTTTCCCTCTGCGCTTGGCCCACCCTCGTAAGAGCTGGCGCCCGGCCCAGAAGATCAACCCCAAGAAGAATCCCAAAGCGGTGCCAGCCAGGTAACCGAGGAGGTGGGACAAGGCAGGGTTCTGGAGCGCCAGGTCCCGCAGGTCGACGAACAGGAGGGGAACCGCGTGGACGGCCCAGGCAAGCGGCAGGAGCGGGTAGATCCCGCCCCGGCGCGCGCGCAGTTCGGTCAGGAGAAGCGCTGGTGGCAACAAGAGCGCCAGATCCAGGCCGGCCGAGGGGGCAACCCCCGGGCCGAGGCGCACCCGGCCGACCAGGAAGACGACATATCCCACCAGGCTGGCCAGCGCGGCGCTCCAGGGACGGCGGTAGGAGCGATGCAAGAGCAAGAAGCCAAAGCCCCAGACGAGGGGAAGCACGGGCAGCACGTAGGCCAGCGAACGGAGGACAAGCTCCAAGCTCGTCCAGCGGTCCCCAAGGGCCCCGGTGAGGGGCCAGGGGAGGGTGATCAGGGCCGCCGATGCCAGGGCCAGGAGGAAAGGCGTGCTACGGAAGCGATCCAGGCCGAACCACTCGCGTAGACAGGCAGGAGCGATTCCCACGAGGCGCGCGGCCCCATGGATCACGACGAGGCCATAGAGGAGCAGTCCAACGGCGCGGAGCACCGCCTGCAGATTCGCGTTTGGGAGGGGCAGGAGGGCAAGCAGCCCATCGAGCGCGAGCGCACCGCTGAGCACCGCCAGAAAGGCCACGGAGGCGGCAAGGCTGCTCCAGCCAGGGGAGCGGGAAGCTCTCCGGGCAAGAAGAACGAACGGCAAGGCCGTGAGGAGGATCAGCAGGCCGAGTGCCAGGGACCGTCCGCCCACACGCGTGCCGCAAATGGCCACCAGACAGGGGGGGAGAATGAACAGCCAGAGGAAACTTCCGGCGATGGCGATGGCCTGCACGCACCCTCCGGGTCTCGTTTCGCTGCCCATAGGCCTCCGATGGACCTTTCACGGGATGGTGCGGTACTCCGCCCTACGTCGGCATCACCCCACCCGGAGGCTGCACCCCGCCGGCGCCCACAGAGGCGGCCTCCAGGGACTTACGTTGCGCTCTCCGCCGGGGGGCGGCGCCGGCGGCGGACGCGCCGTTTCTCCTCACGCGGTGCTTTCTCCTCCGCTGCCGGTTCCAACGGGGGCAAGGCGAAAGCGCTCAGTTCGTAAGGGTTCTCCCCGGGGAGAAACACCTCCGTCACTGTGCCGGTGGTCAATAACTGCACCTTCCCTCTCCGCTCCGCCTCGCGCACAAAATCGATAAAACGGCTGAAATGGCGACCCTGGGAATCGGCGTAGTGCCGTTCATCAAAGTCGCCCAATAGCTCCTTCATCAGCAGCTTGAGGGTGGCCAGTGTGCAGGCATTCTTGCGCTTGCGGGCCAGGTGCAGGGCGTCAACCAGGACGTCGTAGATGTCCTTCGTCTCGGGCTCCGAGGGGCCGATCTCTTCTGCCAGCTGGTGGTAAAAGATGAACTCGTCCGCGCTCTGGGCCAGGTGCGAGGAAGTCGATTCGGCGACCCCGATGACGATGACGTGTTTGCCGTGTTGGCGGATCGTGTTCACCAGCGGGATGAAATCCCGGTCCCCAGTGACCAAGATATAGGTTTGGATGTTCGGGTAGTCGTAGAGGGTGCGCATAGCGTCGATCACCATATGGATGTCCACGCTGTTCTTGATCGCCTCGCCGTTGCTCTCACCCTCCTGGCTGTAATAGTAGGTGGGGACGTAACGCGGTTCGATCCCGTTGGCATAGAGCGCGTTCGTCACCCGAGGAAACTGGTACCAATCCGCGTAGGCCCGGGCAAGGACGACCCGGCCGTACTGCTTACACCGGTCCATGATGTATTCAAAGTTGGGATTGGTCCCGTACTTGTCACGCGTGGAGATATAGATGTTCTCGAAATCAACAAAGATGGCCACATCCGGCCCACTGTGTTTTTCCATGCAACTCCCTACTCACTACTCGCTGTAGCGTTGTGCGCTCCGTTTCTGTGCCCGTCGTTCCTTGCGCCGCTGTCGACGCAGCGCTTTGCGGATCTTTTCCCGGCGGATCTCACTCTTGGAAGCATACCGTTGCTTACGGCGGTACTGCTGCAACTGTCCGCTCTGCGACAGTTCGCGGCGAAAACGCTTTAGAAGGCCTTCCAGCGCTTCGGCAGGCTGTCGCTCGGTTCCTGGCATAACGTTCGTCCACCTCCTCCGCATGAACGGATTTCTGGCACAATATTCTACTACAGCCGTTGCGCTTGTGCAACTGGGTGGAGTAAAGCGTGTTCCGAGGAATTGCCGGGAAGCTCTCGGCATGGTAAAATGGCCCCGACCGCCGGGAGATGCCATTCATTTGGAGATGCAGCATGGGTTTCCGCGCTGACTACCACGTGCACCTGGAAAGGGGCCCCTACCGCCCGGAGTGGTTGGGGGCCTTTGTGGAGGCCGCCCGGGCTGCGGGGCTCCAAGAGCTCGGTTTTAGCGAGCATCTGCACGACTTTTTCGAGGGTTCGGTTGTGTCCGGACGCTGGTGGGACGTGGACCCGGATCCCGAGGAACGCGCCTATGCGGAACAGTGGTGGTGCGCCCGCCCGCGCTACCACCTGAGCCAGTACGTCGCGTTCTTGCGGGAGGCCGATCCCCCGGATGTCACCTTGCGCCTGGGGCTGGAGGTGGACTATTTCCCTGGGACGGAAGCCGCGCTCCGCGAGCTCCTCCGCGCTTACCCGCTCGACTTTGTGCTCGGATCGGTGCACTGGCTGGGCGCCTGGGGATTCGACCATCTGGACCGCCTGCAGCGCTGGGAAGGGCGTGACATTGACGCCGTATATCGAAACTACTTCGCCCAACTCATCCAGGCAGCCAGGAGCGGGCTGTTCGACGTTATGGCGCACATCGACCTCGTGAAACTGGCTGGGTACCGTCCCTCCTTCGCCTTGGAGCCGCTTTACGAGGAAGCGGCCCGTGCCTTCGCAGAGGCTGGGGTGGCGATCGAAGTAAGCACTGCGGGCTTGCGGCGCCCCTGTCGGGAGATCTATCCTGCGGAAGCGTTCCTCCGTCGGTGTCGCGCCTACGAAGTGCCGATCGTCTTTTCTTCCGACGCCCATCGGCCCGAGGACGTGGCGCGCGATCTGGACCAGGCCATCGCCCTGGCGCGTTCCTGCGGCTACACCCACACGCTGCGCTTCAGCCACCGCGTGCGAGAAGCGGTGCCCTTCGATGGAAGTTTGCCCGGATGAGGGACCAACCGGCTCCGCTCCGTGCGACCCGGGCGATCGAATGTCGCAGCTCTCTCCACGCGGGGAGATCACCCGTGGCCTTTCTCTTGGGAGAAAGAAGGCGGGCCAGGGGCGGGCGGAGCCAAGCCCATTTCTTTCCCTTTCTCCGGCCGCCGAAGAGGAGCGCACGGGAGAAGAGAGCAGGGACGGGTAAGGGCGATGCGGCCGTATGCGATCCCCCGGACTCGGCCGGGTTGACCGTCTTGCTATCGAGCACGAGGACCTGGCCGCTCCTATCCTGTGTGCGTCCGGCGCCGCGACTTTTCCCGATCGTTGAGCCGCGGGAGGCGGAAAGGACGAGCCCAACCGTTCCGCCAGGCGCGTCGACTGGCTAGCGGAGCCGTCGGGCAAAGCGCGCCCAGAGCGCGGCATACTGGGGATCCTCTTCACCCGGGGACGTCAGGTCAGATGCGGCCCCGCTCTCCGAGCGCGGCGGGGTTGCGACTGCCCCGGCGGCACGAGGCGACTTTGCGCCTGTGCGGCGGACTTGCGAGCCCCGGAGCCCCAGCCATAGCCCCAGGACCAACCCCGTTCCCCCGAGGGCAGCCAGCACGGCCGGCAGGAGCCCCCTGTGCGCCCCGGTCGCCCTCACGACGACCTGAAGGGTATGGGTCGGCGAAGGCGAGGGGAAAGCCTTGGGCGTCTGGGCAGTCGGCGATGGATTGCAGGTGGGTGTTGCTGTGGGCCATGGGGTTGCGGTAGGGGTGGGAACGCCCGTGGGCGTAGCAGTCGCCGTGGGGGAGGGTGTTGGGGTTGCACTGGGCGGAATCCGGGTGGGCACAGGCGTGTTCGTGGGCACCGGCGTGGCGGGGAGAGGCGTGGCCGTGGGCACAGGGGTTGGGCTCGGGGGAACGGTCGGGCGCGGCCGGGAGGTGGCCGTGGGCTGGGGAGTTGGGGTCATCGTCGGGGCCGGGGTCTTGGTGGGCGTAGGGGAAGGCGCAATGGTTTTGGTCGGCGTTGGCTGCGGCGACTGTGCCCAGGCCGGCCGAAGGGGCAGCACAACCGCACAGAAGAGCACAGCGACAACCCCCCAGCGTCGAACACGCATCCCTGCCTCCTTGAGCGGGGCGGCTGGGAGGAGTCGTCTCCCCGCCGCCCCGCGGCTCATACCGGTGAGCGGGCTTTTTTGGGGCAGCGCCGAGCGACCGCCCCCGTGGCCTTTACTGGACACGTGCCTCCAGGGTATAGGCCACCTGCTGCCCCCACCCCTGGGCGATATGCGTGACCCGTAGTTCGTAACGGCCCGAGGCCGTGGGACGAAAGGCGAGGCAGCTCGCGTAGGTGTAGGGGTTGCAGTCGTCGTTCTGCGCGAGCGGCGTGCCGTATTGCCCGGGCCGGAAGAGGGAAATCACGGTATCGGCACCACCCGTAAGGTCGCGTGTCTCGATGAAGTAGTTCGTCCCGGCAGCAAGCTCCAGGTAGACCCAATCCTCGTCGCCGGCCGGAGCAAAGTCGTGCCGTTGCGGTGTGGAAAGGGGAAGAAAGCGCGCCTGCGCTGGGCAGTTATCCGGCTCGAACGCATCTCCCTGGTAGACGTGCCGCAGGACCACGGGCAGGTATACCCGGTACAGGCTGGGGATGACCTCCACCGGGGAGAAGGACTGTACCCAGCCGCAGGCGTTCGCCGCCCGCAAGGTAACCACATACGTCCCAGGGAGCCTATAGCTATGCTGGACGGTTTTGCCTTCCTGTGGTGGGGTGCCGTCCCCGAAAACCCAGGTGTACAGGACAGGCTCGTCACCGGCATCGACTTCGGCCGTGAACGTCCCGACCTGACCCGCCCGGAGCGGGCGCGGGGAGTAATCGAAGGTAGGAGCGCTGGGCGGCGTGCAGGCGACCTCCACCGGCTCCTGGATCGTTACCTCCGCGCAGGGGTTGGTCGCTGTCAGCGTCACGAGATAACTCCCCGGAGCGGCATACACGTGCTGCACCACCTGTCCCTGCTGGGCAGGTGTCCCGTCACCAAAGGACCAGGCGTAGGAGAGCGGGTCGTCCCCTGCGCGCACCGTTGCGGTAAAGGTCGCCTGCTGCCCAGCCCGCAACGGCTGCGGCCGGTAAGCGAAAGTGAGATCCGTCGGATCCGTGCAGGTAACAACCACGGTAGAGCTGGCGATCGCTTCGGCGCAGGCATTCACGGCGTGCAGCGTGACTTCGTAGCTGCCAGCCTCCGCGTAAGTATGCACGGGGTTGGCGAGGGTGGAGGTCATCCCGTCCCCGAACTCCCACAGGAGGTCCGCCGGTCCGCTAACAAGGGAGGTGAACGCGACCGTAAGCAGCTCCGCCGTCCAGGTAAAGGCCGCGGTTGGCGCAGGCACGACCTCTAGCCGCTCTACGGCGCGGTCGCTTCCCACGGTGTTGGAAACGATCAGCGTCACGGTATAGGTCCCGTCCCCAGGGAAAGTGTGACGGGGGAACTGGCGGTGGCTGCTTGTCCCATCTCCAAAGTCCCAGTGCCACCAGACGGCATCGCGGCTTTCGTCGAAGAAGGGGACTTCCTCCCCAGGGCACAAGGGCCCATAGGAAAAGGCCGCCTCCGGGAGCTGCGCGGGCAGCGGGAGCACCGTAATCCGATCTGTCGCCGTCGCGGTGCCGCATTCCCCGGAGAGGGTGAGCGTCACCCCGTAACTGCCGGGCAGGGTGTAGGTGTGGGTGGGATGGAGCAGCCCCGAACTTTCCCCATCGCCAAACTGCCAGCGAATTTCTTGAGGTGGAACGGTCGACACCGAGCGGTTAAGGAACTCGACCACCGTGGGCGTGTAGATGCTGCGGGGGTCCACCTCGAAGGCGGCGCGCGTTTCCCCTTCTTCCCAGGCGACTTCCCACCCGTCCAGCATGGGGGACACCTGCGCCTGGCGCACCATCTCCACCCCCAGGCGGAGTCGGCGATAGAGATCCGGGGAAAGGCCCGAAAGGTCGAACGGGCTGGGGACGTCTCGGTACAGGAGTGTGCCGCTGATATCCAGCAGGTTCACTGTAAGGGTAGTCCCGCTCGGCGCCCAACCGTCGTAGGTGAGCTCCCCCCAGCGCTCCACGCAACGCCCGATAGGAATCGAAACTCCTTCGCCCCGACGCGGCCGGCCCTCGATCTCGATCCGGCTTAGGATGGGCGTGGTCTGGGAATCGACCCGGCTCAACATCACCCGGTACTGCAGGTAGCGAGCCAGGGGACAAGCGACAGGAGAGCCGTTCAAAGCAGGCGCCCATGGGCTCCACGCGGCGTCGGGCACCGGGGTGTTTCCGCTGCGCATCTCGACCGCGATGTGGTCCAGCCGAACGCCCGTCCATCGGACGACGCCCCAGTCAAGAAGGTCCCCAAAATCGTGCACGGTCGAGGTATAGACGCCGCTGGGGAGGAACGTGCCGTCCGAAGTGGCGATAAAGATGTCCCCAGCGTCGGCACGATCGTCGCTCCAGAGCGCGGCGATGCCGGGGGCCAGGCTGCTCTGGGCAAGCACGATGTCCGTCCGGGTGAGGTAGGGGATCGGGTCGCCAGCGTGGAGCGGGGTCTGCCAGATGCTGCCGTTGTACGAAGCGATCCACACTTCCGGGAACGAACCCGGAGCGGTCGCGCTCCAGGCGGCATACACGTTCGTGCCCAACGGAAGCGCGGCCGGCCCACGGGCCCCAGCAGCCATGGTGACTGGACCCATCTCGGCCCAGCCCAGGGACAGCATGTCGTAATACGCCTGGTAGATGTCGCTGGTGCCGCTCCGCTCATCCGTCCATAGGCAATGGACGGTTCCCCCCGAGAGAAAGAGCACCGGTTCGCGTTGGGCACTTCCTGGAGGGCCGGAGGCCACATTCTCGTTGGGCCAGATCCCACCGGCCATCCGGCGCGCGGCGCGGATGTCCGTCCACCCGTCGCTGGCCTCATGCTCCCAGGCCACCCAGACGTTCCCGGTAGCCGCGTCGAGGAGCAGGGCTGGGGCGCTTTGGGCGATGCCGGTGGGCGATTCCTGGACGACGTTCTCTGGGGGATCCCAGGAGAGTCCCCCGTCACGGCTCCGCCGGGCAAAGATGTCCGGGTCGCCCGCGGGCTGTTCCGCCCGATAGACCAGGTAGACAGTGGGGTAAGAGGAAAGATAGGCCGCGGCCAGGTCCGGCTCTGCCCCGCCAGGGGCGAGAAGCACGTCCGTCAGCCAGGTCTGGCCGTAGTCGGCCGAACGCGTGTAGTGGATGCCGGCGTCATCCTCCCATACCACGTGGACGGTATTCCCGAGCACGGTGATCGCCGGCCGGCGCTGATCCCCCGTCCCGTCGACCAGGTTCAGGCGCCGGCTCGTCGACCAGGTACGGCCCCCATCGCCCGAGCGCGAGAAATAGATGTCCAGATCCCCGCCGCGCCCGTCGGCCCAGACCGCCAGGATGTACTGGAGATCGCGGTCACGGCCGACTGGGACATAGACAAAGGTTGCGTCCACCTGGGCTTGCAGCCCGCTGGAAACGTCGTTCACCCGGACATCCGGGGTAAACCGGGAAAGCTGAAGTGCCCCCGGGAACCCCAAGACGTCCACACCCAGGCCTGTTCCGGCATAGAAATCCTGCCAGTCGTCCTGTCGCCAGGTCACCGTCCCCATCACTTCAAGGAATCCGTTCTGTGCTTGCAGGTTCGTCCATTCCTCCAATCCCGAGGTGTCGGAAAAGTCATCGCGGAAGCGGACGCTTCCCCCTGCCGGAACCATCGGGCGAAAGGCCCCTATGGCCCCGACGGTCGGCGCGAGCGTAGCCAGGAGCAGCATGCCCACGATAGCGCTAGCGATTCCTCGTTTCATGTCCCTGATGCTCCTTTTGCGTCGACAGAGGTGACTGTCCTTGCTTTGGGCGACCCTGTCTTCCCATCCCGTTGTGTCTTGGTGCACGAAAGCGGGAAGCGCGGTGGGCTTTGCGCAGCAACGCGCGTTCTCGGTGAAAAGAAGTGCCCCGGCGACCACCTCCTTTCCAAGAAACCTGCGCGCCCGGCGCAGCCCGGCGCCGTGGGGCCCATCGGGGGAACATTGGATGGGCCCGGGGGACCCAAAGGCTCCACACTCCGAGCCCCAGCCCGCCAGCAAGAAGGATCGGTGCAAACGGGCGCACCAAGCTGGCCGGCAAGGCAAGGAGCGCGAGTGAGGCGGCCGCAAGCGCCCACAGCCCGGATCGCCGGGTGACAACGGCCGCTCCTAATGCCCCCGTACCGACCACCCCGCCCCAGGCGCGCCAGGGGCCGACCTCCGCCAACAGAGCAGGGGCCCGGGGATGGAAGGCAAGAAACGCAGCCATGAGCACGCTTCCTGTCCAAAGCAGCAGAGCGCTGCCGAGCCATTCCGGACGGGTCACAGCCACCGCTCCAACAACGATTCGGCATAGGGAAAGATCTTTTCCACCAGCCGCCACAGCCACACCCAGCCGGTGGCCAGGAGGACAAACGCCTCGAAGGGTCCGCCGCGAACCACGCGTCGGATCCCCCAGGGCGGGAAGCGGGCCCATTGGAAAGGCAAGAGCAGCGCAAGGGGCCGGATGCCGCCGTTGAGGAGGTCGAGGAGGAGATGGGAAAACCACCCTCCGAGGAAAGCGGTGTACGCCGTGGAAAAGTCCGGCCGCCCCATTGCCCAACCGGCGAGCCCTACCAGGCCCCCACCGAGCAGCAGGACTTCCAGACCGTGGCAGGGCCCGCGCTCCTGTCCGAGCCAGGAAGCGGCGCTCAGCCAGGCGCCCCGGTAGCCGTGGGCGCGAAGCTCCTTCGCCAGGCGGAAAAACCCGTACTCGACCTCCGGGACGGCCGCGCCGAGCGCCCCGGCCAGGAGCGCCCGCTCCCACCCCAGGGGAAGGCCTACCAGGAGCGCAAGGCCCGCCCCCGCAGCGCCACCGGCGCTCAGGTGCGTCAAGGCCTTCATCGCAGTGCTCCCCCGGCCTTTGTCAGGCGTTCCAGGCCGATCAATGGGTCCACCTGGATCGCCGGAACCCCGCGGCGCTCCAGTTCCTCCTCCAGCGCATCCAGCACCGTCTTGTCCTCTCCACTGAGCAGGACGGTCTCCTTGCCCAGGTGGGGGAGCATGGGTGAAAGGAGCTCGCCGAGGTCCAATCGCCGGTTCCGGTGGTAAAGGGGAACCTCGACCGGGAGCAGTGCCCGCCGCTCCTCCTGGTATGCGCGGGCGATCAGCTGGCGGTAGAGCGGCTCCAGGCCTCCCGCTTGCCGCACTGGCGTTTCCACGCTGTCCGGGCGAAAGGGAGCGACTTCCCAGAACCAGGCTCCCAGGTAGAGGGCGACTCCTCGGGGGAGGTCGCCGGCCGCACGGACGGCGACGGAAGGCGGAAGGGCAAAGACAAGGGGGAAAGATTCGGGGACAGGCGGGGCATCTTCCAGGAGCGGAATCGCGACCACGGCCGGCCGGCCATCAGCGATCTGCTCAAGAAGCCTCCACCAGTTGCTCCACCCCGCAGCGTCCCAGCGGGCGACGCGTCGCGCCCGGGGTCCGGCCAGCGCCAGGGCCTCTGCACCGAGGGCATCGTCGGTGAAAGCCGCGGGAAGCGCACCGGTGCCAGCCTCCGTGCGCCAGTGGAGGGTGAGCTGGCCGTGAGCGAAGCAGTAGCGGGCCAGGGACATGGGCTACCCTCCCTCGCTGAGCCGGAGCACTCGCTGTGGCGGGATAGGCAGGTCAAAAAGGCCGTAGAAGCGGATCACGGCACCGTAGGAGAGCGTCACGGTGATGGGCTCCAGGTAAGGGGCAAACGAGGGAACGATCTCCAGTTCGGCCCGGCTGGGATCCAGGCGATGAAGGTCAAGGATCTCCGTTGCCCGAGCCCGCACTTCCTCGCTATCCCCGCCGTGGGTGGCCGCCAGGCTGGCGATCTCTTCCGCTGCTGCTCTCGTCTGCCGGGTCAAATAGTAAGCGTGCAGGACCTGGATGGCGCCGATGGCCAGGAGCAGGGCGATGCCGATCACCACGGCGAACTCTACCATGGCCTGCCCTTTGTGGCGCATCACTTCACCTCCGTCTCCGAAAGCACCGTGAGCGTGAGATCGAACCACCAGACGCGCACCGGGACGTGCGCGCGGGCGGCAACGGTGGGGTGGTGGTGGGGCCGATCGGGGACAAACGGGCTGTACCAGGGGTGCAAGGGCGACCCGTACCCGACGGCAACCTCCGTGTGGTCAGCGATTGCCTGAGGGCTCTCGGCAAGGCCGGCCGGGCGCAGAGCAAGCCCCTCGGAGAAGACGACACGCACCGTCTCGCTCACCGCGTCGCGGACGAAGGCCAGGTCAGGCTCGCCGTAGGCGTGGTACTCGACCTGCCGTGCGCCGGCACGGGTAGCCACACCCAGCGCATAGGCCGCATGCGCCCGGACGTCGTGCAGCGCAGCCAGGCTCAGGGCGAAGAGGAAGAAGAGCACCATCACCGGCACCAGCACGGCGAAGAGGACGATCACCTGTCCCCGAACTCGACCCTGCCAGCCAGGCGAGCAGTTCCGCATCCCACCGCCTCCGCGTTCACCACTTCCACCCGATGACCACCGCCGCCTCCAGGATGTCCCCATCCCACCACGGCGCCATCCCGATCACCACCCCCGTGATCGGCTTCTGGTCAAAACGACGTTCCCAGAATTGCCAGTACAAGTGCAGGTTTCGGTCACACATATCAAAGGATTCCCATCTCGTGCGCGGTGCGGTATTGACATATCCCTCAGGCGCATAGAGCGGCATCGCCGCGTTGTCCGGCACCGCATCTCCCCCCGCGGCCCAAAACTGCTCCCGCCAGCCTGTGTCTTCAAACCCCTCCACCCCATACCGCCGAAAATGGTCCCGCCACGCCGCCGCATACGCATCCGCCAGCCCCTGCCACT
>DAOTVY010000008.1:0-12462 GCA_034436115.1 Chloroflexia bacterium
ACGCCGTTCGTGATAGACTGCAGATGGGTGGTGAGGACCAGGATATTCGCTGGAGGCTCTATGGTAGAACTGATTCTGTATGGGGTTCTGGGCCTGGTGGCGGGTACGATTAGCGGCCTAGTCGGCATTGGCGGGGGCGTGATCATCGTGCCGGCGCTCGTGTACCTGTTTGGGCTTTCCCAGCACCAGGCTCAGGGGACGACGCTGGCGCTCCTGGTTCCGCCGATCGGCTTCCTGGCCGCGTGGACCTATTACAAGAAGGGCTATGTGGACCTGCGCATCGCCGGCCTGGTCTGCCTGGGGTTCTTTCTCGGCGGGTTGCTGGGCGCACAGCTGGCCGTGCGGCTGAGCGATCCGGTGCTACGGCGGGTATTTGGGGTCGCGTTGCTTCTGATCGCGCTGCGGATGATCTTCGGGCAGTAGACGGGGTACCTCGATAGGGTCCGAGCATGCATGTGCTGCATGTGATTCAGGGGTATTCCCCTTGGGTTGGGGGGTCCCAACGTTTCTTCCAGGAGATCTCCGAACGGCTGGTGGAGGCGGGCCATTCGGTCACCGTGGTGACCACGGATGCTGGTGAACTGGAGCATTTCTGGTCCGCCGGCCGCCGGACGGTAGGCCCCCCAGTGGAAACCGTCCGGGGCGTGCAGGTGCTCCGCTTCCCGGTCCGCCGTCGCCTGAACCGTGCGTTGTTCTTCAGCATCTATCGGAGGCTGATGGCCGAGATCTCCGACCTGCCGTGGGACACAACGCGCGTCCTCCGGCGGCTGGCGCGCTTTACCCCGTGCGTGCCGGAGATGGAAGCGTATCTGGCGCGCACGAGCGAACGATTCGACCTGGTGAACGGCGCGAACATCACCCTTGATTTTATGTTAGCCCCGGCGCTCGCCTTCGCCCGGGCGCGCGGCATTCCCTTTGTGGTCACCCCTTTCACACACCTTGGTGCGCCTGGACAGCGACGCGTGCAGCGGTACTATACGATGCGCCAGCAGCGCGAGATCCTGTTATCCGCCGACGCGGTAATCACCCAGACAAGCCTGGAGAGCGAGCTCCTGGCGTCCCTGGGAGTATCGCGGGAACGCCTGTGCTGTACGGGTGCTGGGATCGACCCGACAGCAGTACAAGGGGGGAACGCAGCTCGCTTCCGTGCCAGGCACCATCTGGAGGGCCCCGTGGTGTTCTACATCGGCACCTTGGCCTATGACAAGGGCACGGTGCAGCTCGTGCGGGCCATGCAGCAGCTCTGGGCCTCCGGCCGTTGTGCGCACTTGGTGCTGGCGGGCCTCCCCCTGAGCCCGCTACGCCCCTGGTTGGAGCGCATAGTGGAACAGGAACGGGGCCGGCTCCATTGGCTGGGCTTCATCGACGAGCAAGAAAAGCGAGACCTTTTGGCCGCGGGCGATATCTTCTGCATGCCTTCGTGCACCGACTCCTTCGGCATCGTGTACCTGGAGGCGTGGGCAAACGGGGTGCCGGTGATCGGAGCACGTGCAGGAGGGGTTCCAGCCGTGATCGCGGATGGCCTCGACGGCATCCTGGTCGACTTTGGCGACGTGAAGGGACTGGCTCGTGCGATCGTGCGGCTTCTCGATGACCCCGATCTGCGACACCGGATGGGCTCACAAGGCCGCGAAAAGGTGCTGCGTGAGATGACCTGGACCCATGTGTTTGAACGGGTACGCGCGCTCTACGAGCGGCTCATGCAGTCCCCGGCGACGGAGACGAGCGAAAGGGCGAAAAGTACACGAATATTGCCCGAAGTTGAATAGAGTGTTGACAAAAAAGCGCACCTGGCATACAATGCCCGTAGGCGGGCGCCTTGCGGAAATGGAACAGATGTGCTATAATGGAAGCGGCAGCAGCGGTGCGGACCTGAGGCACAGGAGGGACGATCGATGGATGAGCAGCGGAGCAAGGCACTGGCGGCGGCCATCAGTCAGATCGACCGCCGCTTTGGCAAAGGATCGATCATGCGCATGGGGGAAGCATCGGAAAGGCTCGAGGTTTCGGTGATCCCGACCGGCTCCATCGCCCTGGACCTGGCTCTGGGCGTGGGAGGCATTCCTCGCGGGCGCGTGACCGAGATTTTCGGGCCGGACGCCTCCGGGAAGACGACGCTCGCGCAACACATCGTCGCCGAAGCGCAACGGATGGGCGGAGTCGCGGCCTATATCGACATCGAGCACGCCGTCGACCCGAAGTACATGGCTGCGTGCGGCGTGAACCTGGACGAGCTGCTGATCTCCCAGCCGGACACGGGGGAACAGGCGCTGGAGATCTGCGAGGCCTTGGTGCGCAGCGGGGCGGTCGATGTGGTGGTGGTCGATTCGGTGGCGGCGCTGGTCCCTCGTGCGGAGCTCGAGGGCGACATGGGCGACTCGTTGCCCGGCTTGCAGGCACGCATGATGTCCCAGGCGCTGCGCAAGCTTTCCGGCGCCATTGCCAAGTCCAAGACGGCGGTGATCTTTATCAACCAGCTGCGGGAAAAGATCGGCATCGTCTTCGGCAACCCAGAGACGACGAGCGGCGGACGCGCGCTCAAGTTTTACGCCTCCGTACGTCTGGACATCCGGCGTCTCGAGGCGATCAAGCGCGGCAACGAGACGATCGGCAGCCGGGTACGGGTCAAGGTGGTCAAGAACAAGGTCGCTCCGCCTTTCCGCCAGGCCGAGTTCGATATCCTCTACAACGAGGGGATCTCCAAAGAAGGCAACTTGCTGGACGTGGGGACCGATCTGGGCATCGTGACCAAGACCGGCTCTTTCTACTACTTTGGCGAGGAGCGCCTGGGACAGGGACGTGAGGGAGCGCGCCAGTACTTGAAAGAACACCCCGAGATCGCGCAAGCCATCGAGGCACAGATCCGCGCCACGGCGACCGTCCTCCCGCCGACGATCACCGCTGGAGGCGAGGAAGAAGAGGAGGGCGAACTGCTCGAAGAACTGTAGGCCGGCCCGACCGCCAGGTGACTTGGTCCTCCCCAGAAAACCGGGCGCTCAGCGCGAGGAGGTGTGGCGTGGACTTTCGGCTGTCGGAAGAGCAGGCCCTCTTGCAGGAGATGGTGCGCGACTTTGCCGAAAGGGAGCTCAAACCCCGGGCGCAAACGACGGATCGGGAAGAGCGCCTCGCGCCGGAGGTGATCGAGCAGCTGGCTGGCTTGGGCCTGATGGGCATGGTGATCCCCGAGGAGTACGGCGGGGCGCCGCTGGACCACCAGAGCATCGCTCTGGTCCTGGAAGAGATCGCACGCGGCTGCGGCGGGACGGCTCTAGCGCTGGAGGCTCACACCTGCCTGGGGGCCTTGCCCATCGTCCGCTGGGGCACACCAGAGCAAAAGGCGCGTTTCCTGCCCCGGATGGCCTCCGGAGCGTCGTTCGGCTGTCTTGCGCTTACGGAGCCGGAGGCCGGGTCCGACCTGGCGGCAATCCGCACCAAGGCGACCGAGGACGGAGGCGAGTGGGTGATCGAGGGCGCCAAAGCATGGATCACCAATGCCAGCCTGGCAGAGGTCATTGTGGTGCTGGTGCGCACGGATCCTGGAGCGGGCTCCCGTTCTTTCTCTCTCTTGCTTGTGGAAAGCGACCGGCCGGGCCTCACCATCGGGCCGAAAGAGAAAAAGATGGGCCTGCGGGGGTCTTCCGCGCACCCGCTGACCTTCGACCAGGTGCGGGTCCCCCGGGAGAACCTCCTGGGGGAACGCGGGCGAGGGCTGCACCTGACGCTGGCGGTCCTGGACAGCGGTCGGGTCGGTATCAGTGCCGTTGCCGTCGGCCTGGCACAGGCTGCCTACGAAGAGGCACGCCGCTATGCGCAACAGCGTGTTGCCTTTGGCCGGCCGATCGCTGAGCATCAGGCGATCCAGTTCATGCTGGCGGATATGGCCACCGAGATCCAGGCCGGGCGCCTGATGACCCATTATGCGGCCTGGCTCGCCGACCAGGGCGCGGAGTTCACCGTGGCCGCATCGATGGCCAAACTGTACACCAGCGAGATGGCCGAACGGGTGGCCTACCGTGCCGTGCAGATCCACGGAGGGTATGGCTACAGCCAAGAGTACCCCGTGGAGCGCATCTACCGCGATGTCCGGCTGATGACCATCGGCGAAGGCACGAGCGAGGTGCAGCGGATGGTCATCGGGCGCCACGTGACCCGCTCGTAAGAGCGCAACCGGAAGGGGCGGGCCAGCCTGAGCTGCTGGAGGAACCGCCTTGGCACACGTGATCACCGGGCTACGTCTTCAGAAGCGCAATCCACGCCGCGCCAACCTGTATCTCGACGGCGAGTTTGCCCTGGGCCTGAGCCTGGAGGTAGTCCAGGACTTTGGGCTGAGACTTGGCCGGGAACTGAGCGACGAGGAGCTGGGAGCCCTCCGCCAGGCTCAGGCGCGCTACGACGCACTGAGGGATGCCGTACGCCTCCTCGCTTATCGCCCGAGGAGCCGGGCCGAGCTGGAGAAGTATCTCCTCCGGCGCGGACAGGATGCGGAGACCGTGCAGGCGGTATTGGCCCGCCTGGAAGAGGTTGGGCTGATCGACGACCGGGCATTCGCCCGAGCATGGGTAGAAGTGCGCCAGAGTTCCCGCCCCCGAGGTCGCGAAGCTCTACGGGCCGAACTGCGGGAAAAGGGCGTGGCGGGTACGCTGATCGACCAGGTGCTTACGGAAACCTTGGCCGGCCATGAGGAGAACCAACTGGCCCTGGCACTGGCCCGTGCCCGAGCGGCCTCCTTGGCTGGACTGGAGCGAACGGTTTTCCTGCGGCGCCTGCGCGGCTTTCTCTTGCGTCGCGGCTTTTCCCCGCAGACCGTGGACGCGGTTGTGCGCCGTGTCTGGACGGAACACGTGCAGGGAACATTGGAGGCAGATGAGGGGTAGCGACCGGGGGCCCTCGGTTGCGATTCCCGACGATGTACGGTAGAATGGCGACGACCTGCCGGACGGGGTAGTACCCATGATCGAAATCCAGTGGTTGGGACATGCCTGTTTTCGAATTCGTATGAAGGAAGGGATCCTGGTCACGGATCCCTATGGTCCTCAGGTCGGATTGAACCTGGGGCGCCCTACGGCGCACATCGTGACCGTTTCCCACGACGAGCCGGACCACAACTATGTCGCCGGCGTGCGCGGGCTGCGCAGCGAGCCGTTCGTGATTTCCGGTCCCGGGGAATACGAGGTCGGCGGGATCTTTGTGCTCGGGATGCGCACTTACCGGGACGCCCATCGGGGTCGTTACCGGGGAAAGAACACCGTTTACCTGATCGAGTCCTCGGAGGGTACGCTGTGCCATCTGGGAGACCTGGGGCATCCCCTGGGAGATGAAGAACTTGCCGAGATCGGGAATGTCGGGATCCTGATGGTTCCTGTGGGAGGGAAACACTCGTTAAACGCCTCACAGGCGGCCGAGGTGGTAGGGCAGATCGAACCGCGCATTGTCATCCCTATGCATTATCACACGCCCGGAAACCGCCTGCGCCTGGACGGTGTGGAGCCGTTCTTCCAGGCGATGGGCATGAAGCCAGTCGAGCCCATCGAGGCACTGCGCATCGGGGCGGGCGAGATGCCCGGGGCGGAAGAGGAGACCCGTCTGGTGGTTCTGAAGCCAGGAGGATAGGCGGTGCGCAAGTACATTTTTTGTACCGGCGGCGTGGTCTCCTCGGTGGGAAAGGGGATCACGGTGGCCTCGATTGGTTTGTTGCTGCGCAGCCGTGGCATCCGGGTGGCGGTGCAGAAGCTCGACCCCTACCTCAATGTCGACCCGGGGACGATGAGCCCGTACCAGCATGGCGAGGTTTATGTCACCGAAGACGGCGCGGAAACGGATTTGGACCTCGGCCACTACGAGCGTTTTATCGACGTTAGCCTGACGCGTGCGAGCAACCTGACGACCGGGCAAGTCTATGCCGCCATCATCCAGCAGGAGCGACGCGGCGATTTTCTGGGCGGGACGATCCAGGTCATCCCACACATCACCAACGAGATCAAGGCGCGCATTGCTGCCGTGGGGCGGGAGATGGGCGCCGAAGTGGTGATCGTGGAGGTGGGCGGAACCGTAGGGGATATCGAAGGATTGCCGTTCCTGGAAGCGATCCGACAGATGCGCAAGGATGCCGGCCGCGACAACGTGTTCTACGTCCACCTGACGCTCCTGCCCTACATCGCGGCCACAGAAGAGCTCAAGACCAAGCCCACGCAACACAGCGTGATGGAGCTGCGCCGTGTGGGCATCCAGCCCGATGCCATTGTCTGTCGTTCCGACCATCCGATCTCGGAAAGCATCCGGGAGAAAATCGCGCTCTTCTGCGATGTGGATGCGGAGGCGGTGGTGCCTCTGGTGACCGTCCCCAGCATCTACCAGGTGCCTTTGCTGCTGGAGGACTTTGGTTTTGGACGGCTGATCACACAGCGGCTTGGGCTGCCAGACCGCGAGCCGGACCTGGAAGCCTGGAGAAGCCTGGTGGAGAAGATCGGCCGGCCGAAGCCGGAAGTGGAGATCGCGCTGGTGGGCAAGTACATCGCCTTACGCGACGCCTACATCAGCGTTTGTGAGGCGCTCCGGCACGCGGGGCTGTACCACAATGTGGATGTGCGCATCCGCTGGGTCGCAGCGGAAGAGGTAGAGCGGCGTGGCCCAGACGCCCTGCTGAGGGGCGTGCAAGGAATCGTGGTCCCCGGCGGATTTGGGCACCGCGGCGTCGAAGGCAAGATCGCGGCTGCCGGCTATGCCCGGAAGAACCGTATCCCCTTCCTGGGCCTGTGCCTGGGGATGCAGTGTGCGACGATCGAGTTCGCGCGCGAGGCGCTTTCCGCCCCCGACGCGAACAGCACCGAGTTCGATCCTCACACCTCGACACCGGTCATCGACCTGATGGCCGATCAGCGCGACGTCTACGAGAAGGGGGGTACGATGCGCCTAGGGGCCTATCCGTGTCGGCTCGTCCAGGGCACCCGGGTTGCGGAAGCCTACGGCATCGATCTGGTCCACGAGCGACACCGGCATCGGTTCGAGTTCAACAACCGGTACCGCGAGGCCCTCCAGCAGGCCGGCCTGCTGGTTGCCGGGACCTCTCCCGATGGGCGCCTGGTGGAGATCGTCGAGCTGCGAGACCACCCATGGTTCGTGGGCACGCAGTTCCATCCTGAGTTTCGCTCGCGCCCCACACGTCCTCATCCGCTGTTTGTTGGCTTTGTGGGCGCGGCCCTCGAGACCGTCCCGGCGGGAGGACAGTACCGCCTTCCCCTCGAGCTGGAGGCTTCTTGACCACCCAAAGGGCGCGCGAAGAGGCTACTTGCTAGGCGCGCTAGCGGCCGGGGAGGCGACTTCCTGGGGCATACAACCCGGGCGGAGGCGGCGCACCCAGACCCCGATGCAATCCCCGGTGGGCCGAAACCCGAACCAGCGGTAGAGGCGCTGCGAACGCAGGTTCTCCTGCTGAGTGTTCAGGCTGACGGTGCGCACGCCCATTTCTCGAAAGCGCGCGAACGACTCTGCAAGCAGGCGCACGGCCACCTGTCGTCCCTGCCAGGCCGGTTCCACCGCGAGGCGCACGATGTGCGCGTGCGCTTCACCGTGGCGCGTCGCCAGGAGGTAGCCAGCGAGCGTTCCCTCAACCTCGGCAATCAGGAAACAGGCAACCCCAGAAAAGATGCTCCAGAACACCCGTTCCCCGTAGCCCCAGAGGGCCCCAAATGCCCGCTGGTCACAAGCGGCAACCGCGGGAATATCCGCCTGCGTAGCCGCCCGGACCAGAGCTTCGTGGTTGCCGAACGCCGGAGGACGTAAGAGCGAGGTCTCGTAGGCGACCACGCTGGTCTCGCGGACGAACCCTCCTGCTTCAAGGAGCCGCCGAAGCCAGGAAAGGGCGTGTTCGTCCATGTAGGCGAGGCAGACGATTCCATGCCCCGCTGCTTCTTCAACCAGTGCCTCGAGCAGCCGCAGCCCGATGGCCGTGGGAGACACATCCTCGGCCAGACCAAAGGCGTGAAGCCAGGCTGCCTGGGGGCCCTGGGTATGCACGATTGCGAACCCGGCCAGGGCATCCCCCTGCCAGGCGACCAGCGTGAGGTCGTCACGCACCGCTTCGCGGATCGCTCCCCCAAGGCCGCTATAGCTGAATCGGGAGGAATGGAGCAACCGGCGAATGGCGGGAAGATCCCCTGGGCGCGCAAGCTCGACGCGCACCTCGCCCTGCCGCTCTTCCTGGCGCAAGAACGGGATTCGACGCATCATCGGCCCTTCAGTACCCGGTACAGCGCGCCCGCGAACAGCAGCCAAAGGGCATTCCAGGCACTCGCCAGCGCAAACCCATCCCCCAGTCGCGTGCAGGCCTGTTGCCATCGCTGAGGGAGGTCGGGCGAAACACGCGCGAAAAGCCATCCGACAACGATGAGCACGGGGGCGACGATCAGCACACCTTTCCAGGCGTGCTTCAGATCGCCCCCGCTGGGCGCCAGGTGGCTACTGATCGCCCAGAGCGAATAGCCCAGAAGCCAGAACTTCCCTGGTTCGCCTCCCCAGGAGACCGTGTCCCCACCAAGCCGGGCCCACGGGTAGGCCGCCACCACATCGTAAGGAAAGAGCGCCGTCACCAGGGCCAGGGCCAGCAGGCCCAGCAAGAAGGGCGCTAGAGCCACCAGCGCCATACGCAGCGGGTCACGCCGCTCCAGTTCCACAAATGCCACGAAAGAGCCCCCATCTGCCGCCGGGCGCGGGATCAGCCTCGCTCGGCGAACCGGAACGCGAAGGAGAACGGCAGCGAGCCAGTGTGCCCCTTCGTGCAGGAAGAAGCCCGGCAGTGTGAGGGCGATGTAGAACCAGGTTCCCGCAGGGGCCCCGAACGTATGGGCGAATAAGCTTAGCAGCACCGTCTTGAGCCGGCTGGCCAGGAAAAGGCCCACAGCACCGGCGATCACGAGCCAGACAGGTCCGCTCCACAGAGACCACATCGTCGTCCCTCGGCCACTATGATAGCACAGCATAGGCACGATGCACAAGCCGGATTTGACAAGATGCTTTTTCGTGCTATAATGCCGCAGCCTTCCACCAATGGGTTCGGGTGGGCAAATTTGACGTTTCGGGCCGATCGTGATAAAATAATTTCTTGGTATTGTCTTTGAAGCGGCCGCTACGCGGCGGATGGAGGAGAACGTCGTGCCGACGATCAATCAGTTGGTGCGCAAGGGTCGGCAACCGATCCGGAAGAAGGCCAAAGCGCCTGCGCTGCGGTTCCATTACAACGCTCTGCGCAACAAGACCACGCGCAGCCCGGTGGGATCGCCCCAGAAGCGAGGGGTGTGCATCCAAGTGCGCACGATGACCCCGAAAAAACCCAACTCGGCGCTGCGCAAGATCGCGCGCGTGCGGTTGACCAACGGGGTAGAGGTCACCGCCTATATCCCGGGCGAAGGGCACAACCTTCAGGAACACTCCGTTGTCCTGGTCCGGGGTGGGCGGGTGAAGGATCTGCCGGGTGTCCGTTATCACATCGTGCGGGGCACGTTGGACGCGCAGGGCGTTGAGGGACGGAAGAAAGGCCGCTCGAAGTACGGTACCAAGGCCCCGAAGCAAAAGGGAAGTTAGTACGTGCGGGGCCGATGGCGGCTGAGCGCCGGCCAGGACCCTGGATGGTGCGAGGAGAACGATGCCGAGACGACCAAGATATTCACGCAGGCCGGTACCGCCCGATCCGAAATACAACAGCGTCCTGGTGCAGAGCCTGATCAACAAGGTGATGACGCGCGGGAAGAAGAGCAAGGCGGAGCGGGCGGTCTACCAGGCGCTGGAGATTGTGGCGCAGAAACTGAAGCGCGATCCGGTCGAGGCGCTGGAGCAGGCGGTACGCAATGCCGCGCCGGTGATCGAGGTGCGCCCTCGCCGCGTTGGCGGGGCGACCTATCAGGTGCCGGTCGAAGTGCCTGCCCATCGCCGGACTGCGCTTTCCCTGCGTTGGATCCTTGCTGCGGCGCGGGCACGCACGGGCCGGCCGATTGCGGAGCGGCTGGCTGCGGAGTTGATCGATGCCGCGAACGGCACTGGGGTAGCGGTGAAGCGACGCGAGGATACGCACCGGATGGCGGAAGCGAACAAGGCCTTCGCCCACTATCGTTGGTAATGGGCCGCGTGTCCGCTCGTCTTCCTCGGACCCGGCCTGCTTTTTCGCCGAAGCAGTGGGCCTAGGCCGGTTGGAGGAAGCGAGCGACGGAGCGATGCCCAGGCTGTACCCTTTACAACTGATCCGAAACATCGGGATCATCGCCCACATCGATGCCGGCAAGACAACGACCACCGAGCGGATCCTGTACTATACCGGGCGGATCCATCGGATGGGAAATGTGGACGATGGCACCACCGTCACAGACTGGATGGAGCAGGAGCGGGAGCGTGGGGTCACGATCACCGCGGCGGCCATCAGCTGTATGTGGCGGGGCCATCAGATCAACATCATCGACACGCCGGGGCATGTCGATTTCACCGCCGAGGTGGAGCGGAGCCTGCGGGTACTCGATGGGGGTGTGGTCGTTTTCGATGCCATGGCTGGCGTCGAACCGCAGTCAGAGACGGTTTGGCGCCAGGCGGACCGTTACCGGGTTCCGCGCATCTGTTTCATTAACAAGATGGATCGCGTCGGGGCGGACTTCTGGTATGCCGTGGAGACGATCCGCGAGCGACTGGGAGCCCGACCCCTGGCGGTGCAGCTTCCCATCGGTGTCGAGGACTCTTTCCAGGGAGTTGTCGACCTTCTCGAGGGGAAGGCCCTGTACTACACCGACGAACTGGGGGCCAACCCGGAGGTTCGGCCGGTACCGGAGGATCTCAAGGAGGAATTCCGGGAACGGCGCGCGGAGCTGGTCGAGCGGATTGCCGAGACGGACGATCGGCTGACAGACAAGTTCCTGGAAGAGGAGGAGATCACACCAGCGGAACTGCGCGCGGCGCTGCGTCGCGCCACGCTGAGCGGCCGGCTTGTGCCGGTGCTCTGTGGAGCGGCGCTGCGCAACAAGGGCGTGCAGCCGCTGCTCGATGCCATTGTGGATTATCTGCCCTCGCCTCTGGACGTGCCGCCGGTCGTTGGAACCGACCCGCGCAACGGGGAGGCTGTGACCAGGCCGGCTGAGGATGACGCTCCTCTGGCTGCCCTGGTCTTCAAGATTGTCACGGATCCGTATGCCGGCAGGCTGGCCTATTTCCGCGTCTATGCCGGCCAGCTTCAGGTGGGTGACCGTGTGCTCAACGCCACCCGTGGCCGCAGCGAGCGGATCGGGCGACTCGTGCGAATGCACGCCAACCGGCGAGAGGATGTCACGGAGGTCTATGCCGGAGACATCGCCGCCGCCATCGGGCTCAAGCAGTCGTTTACCGGGGATACGCTCTGCCATCCCGAGCACCCGGTGGTGCTGGAGCCGATGCGCTTCCCGGAGCCGGTGATCTCGGTCGCCATCGAGGCCAAGACGATGGCCGACCAAGATCGCCTTATGGCAGCGCTGCAGGCATTGAGCGAGGAGGACCCGACCTTCCAGGTGCGGACCGACGAGGACACCGGCCAGGTGCTGATCTCCGGGATGGGCGAGTTCCACCTGGAGATCCTGGTCGAGCGCTTGAAGCGCGAGTTCCACGTCGAGGCGAACGTCGGGCGGCCGCAGGTCGCCTATCGGGAGACGATCACCCGGGCGGTGGAGGTCGAGGGGGTCTTCTCCCGACAGGCGGGAACCAAGTGGATCTACGGCGAGGTTCGATTGCGCCTGGAGCCGTTGCCACGCGGGAGCGGGTTCGTGTTCGAGAACCGGGCACCACCGGAAGACGTTCCGGCGGAGTTCGTGCCGGCCGTGCGCCTGGGCGTCCAGGAAGCTATGGATACCGGGGTCCTGGCCGGCTACCGGGTGGTGGATGTCCGCGCGATCCTGCTGGGCGGCGCCCATCGCGAGGAGGAACCGTCGGAACTGGGGTTCAAGCTCGCTGCCAGCCAGGCGCTGCGCGAGGGGGTCCGACGGGCGGCGCCGACCCTCCTGGAGCCGGTCATGCGGATCGAGGTGGTGCTGCCGGAGGAGTACCTGGGTGAAGTCCTGAACGACCTATCGGCACGCCGGGCAGAAATCCAGGGGTTCGAGGCGCGGGACGGCACCCAGGTCGTGCGGGCCCAGGTCCCGCTGGCGACGATGTTCGGGTATGCGACTGGTCTGCGCTCCCTGACCCAGGGACGGGCCAGCTACACGATGGAGTTCAGCCACTATCGAGAGCTGCCTCCCGAAGTGGCGCGCGAGATCATCGCCCGGGTGCGGGGGTACGCCGTGGAATAGGCTCGCGGGAGCGGGCCGCAGAAGGAAAGGACAAGGAGCAGGGAAATGGCCAAGGCAAAGTTCGAGCGGACGAAGCCTCACGTGAATGTGGGGACGATTGGGCATGTGGACCACGGGAAGACGACGCTGACCTCGGCGATCACGAAGGTGTTGTCGTTTCGGGGGTTGGCGA
>DAOTVY010000009.1:0-20403 GCA_034436115.1 Chloroflexia bacterium
GGGTCCTCAACTTGGGCAAAGTGCTCGATCAACGGAGCAGCGAGGCAATCCGCCATGGGCCATCCTCCTTTCGTGCTTGGCTAGATAACCCATTTTACCTCAAAACCGAGTTTGCGGTTGCCCTATCGGGCAGAGGGTTCAACTTGACAAAGCGAAATGCTTGCCTTATACTATTTTTTGTACGTCCCGCTTGGGGGCATAGCTCAGTTGGGAGAGCGCTACAATCGCACTGTAGAGGTCGGGGGTTCGAATCCCCCTGCCTCCACCAACATCTTGCGGGGCTGTAGCTCAGTTGGGAGAGCACAACACTGGCAGTGTTGGGGTCAGGGGTTCGAGTCCCCTCAGCTCCACCACCTCAGCTTCGCCGGCCGCTCGGGCCGGCGCTTTCCTTTTTCGCTTCCTGGCCCTCCCTCCCCACTCGGAGCCATCCGGCCACCCGCGCCGGGAGCATCTCACAGAAGATCGCCCGCTCCTCCACGCTCCACATGCGGAGAGCCGCCAACATCGCTCCATAGGCCGCCAGCCCCAGGAGGGACCCAAGAAGGCCGTAACCCAGGCGGTAGAGGCCGACCATGGGCAGCCCCATCGCTACCGCCGCGACTGCCGGCCGCCAGCCGACCTCCCACAGCGGCAGACGGCCCAGCTCTCGTCGCACAACCCGCCCGAACGAAAGAAGCAGCACCCCCTCGGTAAGGATCGTGATCACACTCGCCGCCGTCAAACCGTAGCGCGGGATGGTCGCCCAGTTGGCGGCGATGTTCGCTACGGAGGCAACCAGAAAGGCAACGGTGATCCAGCGCTGCCGGTTCAGGGCGATCAAGAGGTACTGTGTGACGCCATTGATGTAGCTCAGCGGCAGGAACCAGATGAGGATCGCCAGGGCAGTCGCCGATCCGGCCTCCAGGTATTCCTTCCCGCCCACGAGAACGATGAGTTCGCGTGCCCACACACTGGTGATCATCGCCGTGGGAAAGGCAAGCACCAACAACGCCTTGAGCGCCAGGCGGTAGGCCTGGGCCAGCCGCGCCCGGTCCTGCAACGCGTAGCGAGAAAAAAGGGGAAAGAGCGCGATGGTCAAGTAGGCCGGGAGCACCGTCGTGGCATTGAGGAACTTGTAAGCGGCATCATAGGCGCCCACTGCCCGGTCCCCATGATACGGCTTCAGGAGGAACGTGTCGAAGCGAAAGAAAACGAGCAAAAGGAGGTTGTTCAGCAGCAGGGGAAAAGCCTCGCCGAGCATCCAGCGACACAGGCCCAGGTCGAGCTCCGGGCGTGGGGAAAAGAGCAGCCGGTACTGCAGATACAAGAACAGGCCCGCATTTGCCAGGGTCACTCCCAGGGCGGATGCTGCAAGCCCTACCACGCCCCAACCGGCCACGAGCACCCCCACCCCGGCAAATACCTTGAGCGCGTTGGTAAGCAGGGCGGCGAAGGCGGGGACCTCCATGCGCTCGTAGGCAGTAAAGAGGGAACTCACGCTGGCGGCCACGCCTGCTGGGAAGAGGCTGGCCGCCAGGAGCCAGATCGCAGCGACCGTCTGCGGGTGCATGGGTTCTCGCGTCAGGCGGTAGAGGTGGACGATCCCCGGGATGGCCAGGAGCGTCACGCCGCCCACGGCCCAGCGGAGGAGCGTCGTATTCCACAGGTAACGGTTCGCCACGGCGGGACTGCGGGCGACCTCTCGGCTGGTCAGGATCCCCAGGCCAAAGTCGCTCACGGTCGTCAGGTACTGTCCCACCAGCAGCGCTGCCAACGCATACCGCCCGTTTCCCTCCACCCCCAGGTAGTGCAACACCACGATGGCAAAGGCGAAATCGATCGCCTTGTTGATCAGGTTGGCGACGATCGGGGCCAGGCTATTCTTGAGCACCCGGCGCGCGACGGCAGCACGGCCGGCCTCCACCTCACGGTAGAGCCGCCCCCACCACCGCGCGACCAGCGCTGTCCCCCCGAGCAGGAGCAACACCCCTCCCAGGAACAGGCCCATTTTCAGGCGGAAATCGTCGGCCAACGGATGTTTTCCCCCATCAACGCCCGGGAGCCGCAGGCGGTCCCCATACCACCCGCCCTTCCACCAACGTCCAGCGCGCCAAGCCGTGCAGCCGCACCCCGGCGAGCGGCGTGTTCTTCCCTTTGGAGGCAAAAGCAGCCGGGTCCACTACCCATTCCGCTTCGGGGTCAAAGATCACCACGTCCGCCGGCCGGCCAACTTGAAGCGTCCCATAAGGCAGTCCCAGGATGCGCGCTGGATTCCAGGCAAGCGCCCGGAGAAGCACCGGGAGGTCGACCACGCCTTTCCGATGGAGTTCGAGCACCGCAGCAAGCGCTGTCTCCAGCCCAGAGATCCCCGGCGCGGCATATCCGAACTCGCACTCCTTGTCCACCCACGTATGGGGCGCGTGGTCCGTGGCGATGGCGTCGATCGTCCCATCGCGCAACCCCTCCCACAGCGCTTCCAGATCGCACCGGGTGCGCAGGGGCGGGCTGACCCGGGTGGCCGTGTGGTAAGGGGGGAGATCCGGAGGCACGGGGATCAACGGCTCGCTTTCCGGAAGGGAAAGCTGGCTGGCCAGGCGGCCACCTGCTACCCAGGCGTCGGTGAGGGTCAGGTGATGGGGGGTCGCTTCTGCAGTCACCGGCACGCCCCGAGCCTTCGCCCGGCGGATCAGCTCCACCGCGCCCGCGGTGCTGACATGGCAGATATGCATGTGGCCTCCGGTCAGCTCCGCCAACGCGATCTCCCGCGCAACAGCGGCCACCTCCGCCGCCGCGGGATTGCCCCGCAACCCGAGCACGGTGCAGTAGGGCCCTTCGTTCATGTCGCTGTCCGCGCTCAGATCACGCTCCTCGGAGTGGGACAGAATGGGACGTCCCAACATGGTGCTGTAGAGGAGCGCGTGCCGCATGATCCGCCCGTCCACCACCGGGCTCCCGTCGTCGGAGAAAGCGACCGCACCCGCTTCGGACAGCTCGGCCAGCTCCGCGAGTTCCTTCCCGGCGCGCCCTTTGGTGATCGTGCCCACCGGAAGGACCCGCACGACCCCTCGCTGTGCGGCCATCTCGCGCAACTGGCGCACCGCGGCGGCGGTGTCTGTGGGCGGGATGGTATTCGGCATCGCGCACACCGTGGTGAAGCCACCACGCGCAGCGGCCCGCGTCCCCGTGGCGATGGTCTCCTTGTCCTCCTCTCCGGGCTCGCGCAGGTGGCAATGCAGATCGATGAATCCCGGGGCAACGATACAACCCGAGGCATCGAGGGTCTGCTCGGCCACGAAGGATGGCGCTTCAGCACCCCGGGGAACGATCTGAGCGATGCGGCCGTCCTCCACCAGGAGGTCCGCCGCCTGGTTCAGCCCCTGTGAAGGGTCGATCACCCAACCACCACGGATCCACAGACGCATGGTCGTTTCCCTCCTACGCCTCGGCCTTCCTTCCGGCCAGCATGTAGAGCAGGGCCATCCGGATCGCCACCCCGTTCGTAACTTGCTCCTCGATCACCGATTGGGCGCAGGTGGCCACCTCGGGGGAAATCTCTACTCCTTCGTTCATCGGTCCCGGGTGCATCACCAGCGCGTGCGGAGCTGCCAGGGCCAGCCGTTCCGGCGTCAGGCAGTACAGGCGGATGTATTCCCGCAGCGTCGGCAGCAGCCCGCTCTCCTGGCGTTCCTTTTGCAGGCGCAGTGCCATCACCACATCGGCGCCGGCGATCGCTTCTTCCAGAGCATAACAGACGCGCACATTCGGGAAAACGGCCTCCCAGTAGGAGGCCGGCCCCACCAGCGTAGGCGGGCCACAGAGGACCACCTGAGCACCCAGCTTCGTGAGCCCCCACAGGTTCGAGCGCGCCACGCGGCTATGCAGGATATCGCCTACGATCACCACCCGGATGCCCCGGATTTCCCCCAGGTGGCGACGCATCGTGTAGATGTCCAGCAGCCCCTGGGTGGGATGGGCATGGCGGCCATCGCCCGCATTGAGCACCGCGCCCGAAAAGTGGCGCGCCACCAGGTAGGGCGCCCCCGACATGGCGTGCCGAAGGACGACCACATCGGCTCCGAGCGCCTCCAGCGTGCGCACTGTGTCCACGAGCGATTCCCCTTTGACCACGCTCGAAGACTGAGCGGTGAAGTTGACCACCGTGGCCGAAAGGGCTTTGGCCGCCTGCTCGAAAGAGATGCGTGTCCGTGTGCTTGCCTCGTAGAACGCGTTGACCACCGTGACCCCGCGCAGGGCGGGCACCTGCGCGATGGGACGAGCGAGCACTTCGGCCATCGCGTCCGCCTGGGCAAAAACTTCCTCAAACTCCTCTGGGACGAAATCGTCCAGGTCCAGCACGTGCCGCCGTTTTCCCATCTGCAGCGCCGCTTCCGTCATCGGTTCTTCCTCCGCACGATGCGCACGTCCGTGGCCCCGTCCATCTCTTCCACGCGCACGACGACCTCCTCGTCCCGCGCGGTTGGGACATGTTTGCCCACAAAGTCGGCCTGGATAGGGAGCTCCCGGTGCCCCCGGTCCACCAACACGGCCAGCTGGATCCGCCGTGGGCGTCCCAAGTCCATCAGCGCGTCCATCGCGGCGCGGATGGTACGCCCGGTGTATAGCACGTCGTCTACCAGCACCACGGTCAGGCCTTCGATGTCGAACGGGATCTCCGTGCGGCGTACCACCGGATGGTCCGCCCGGATGGCGATGTCATCGCGGTAAAGGGTGATGTCGAGCGCCCCTACGGGGACCTGCGTGGCCTCGGATTCGGCAATCACCTGCGCCAGGCGGTGGGCCAGGGGGACGCCGCGTGCTCGAATGCCCACGAGGGCCGTCCCCTGAGCACCTCCGTTCCGTTCGATGATTTCGTGGGCAATCCGCCGTAAGGCCCGCTGCACCTCCTCCGAGGACATGATCTGCCGTTCCTGCACGTCTCCTTCCAAGGCACACCTCCAAGTCGCTCTGCTGCCCCTAAAAAAATCCCCCGTTCCTGAAAAAGGAAGGGGGAACACACCACCATCTTCTTGGCCTGTGGACCGACGGCATCCATCATGCTCCTGCCTGAGACGGGCCGGCCCGGCCCTGATGGCACACATTATACCCGATCCCAGGCCAACGTGCAAACACTTGCGTTTTCCGGGGAAATCTCGTATAATCCAAACAGGGACGAGCGGTCCGACCCCTTGTTGTTGCTTCGTCCACACCGCATCGCAGTGAGGGATTCAAGGATGGAAAAAGAGAGCGCCACGTACAGGGGAACCGGCACGGTTCCGGCACCGGCAGCCCAGCCTACCTCCCAGGCGGTACCGGGGAACGGGCCTAAGGAAACCGAGTCTCCGGGATGCGCCGAGGCGGCTTCCGACATGGAGGCCTGGCTTCGGCTCTTGGAAAGCCCGGAGCACACTTACTGCTCGATGGAATACGGCGACATCCTGGAAGGGGTGGTCATGCAGATCGACGAGGAGGAAATCCTGGTCGACATCGGCGCCAAAGCCGAGGGCATCGTACCCAGTCGGGAGTTCCGAAAGGCCCGACAGGCAGGGGAGCTGGACGGGCTAAAAGTTGGCGACCCCATCTTTGTCTTCGTCCTGAAGGCGGAAGACGAGGATGGGCGCGCGATCCTTTCCATCGATCGCGCTCGGCAGGAAAAGACCTGGCGCTGGCTGGAACAACTCTATGAGGAAGGTTCCCTCATCGAGACGGTGGTGGACGGCTACAACAAGGGCGGCCTGCTCGTGAACCTGCGTGGGGTCCGGGGCTTTATCCCGGCCTCGCAGGTTGTGGGTACCGGGACCCCCAATCGTAGCGAGCGCCCCGACTCGCTCACGCAGATGGTCGGCCGGCCCATTCGCCTGAAGATCATCGAGATCAACCGCCGTCGCAATCGGTTGATCCTGTCCGAACGGCAGGCCCAGCAGGAGTACCGCGAGTCGCGCAAGGAGGAGCTGCTCGATTCGCTCCAAGTTGGCGGAATCTATAAAGGTGTCGTGAGCAGCATCTGCAACTTTGGCGCATTCGTGGATCTGGGCGGCGCCGATGGCCTGATCCATCTTTCCGAACTGGCCTGGGGACACGTCGAGCACCCCCGGGAGGTCCTCCAGGTGGGACAGGAGGTTCAGGTCTATGTGATGGGGATCGACCGCGAGCGCAAGCGGATCGCCCTGAGCCTGCGCCGCACTCAGCCCGAGCCGTGGGCGACCATCGCCGAACGCTATTACTTGGGACAACTGGTCGAGGGCGAGATCACCCAGCTAGCTTCGTTCGGTGCTTTTGCCCGCATCGAGGAGGGGATCGAGGGCCTCATCCACTTGAGCGAGCTCTCCGATACCCCGATCTCCCATCCGCGGGAAGTTGTGCGCGAAGGAGACCGGGTAACCCTCCGGGTGATCCGCATCGACCCGGTGCACAAGCGGATCGGGCTGAGCCTTCGGCGTGCCCGGCATGACATCGGCGACGAGCCTCTGGAAGAGAGCGCGTCCGAAAGCGCAAACGAGGAGGAAAACGGCTAGCGCCCTCTTCGAGCATCCAGAGCGATTCCGCTGGAGGTCGCCAGGCTTGCCGGGGCAGCAGGTGGATAGTCTTACGCCAGGCCCGCGGCCGGGGTGGTTGACCTCCAGTTGGCTTCTTGTGGAGGTGTTCGATGGCAAGTCCGTTGGACCGGTTTACCGAGCGCGCACGCAGGGTATTAAGCCTGGCCCAGGAAGAGGCCGAGGCCTTTAACCACCGCTATATCGGCACCGAACATATCCTCCTCGGCCTGATCCGAGAAGGCGAGGGGGTGGCAGCGCGGATCCTCGGCGAAATGGGCGTGGATGCCGAGAAAGTGCGCAACGCCATCGAGTTCATCGTGGGCCGCTCGGAGAGGCCGGTCAGTGGCGAACGCGAGCTGACCGCGCAGGCCAAGAAAGCGCTGGAATACGCCGTGGACGAAGCGCGCCGGCTGAATCACAGCTATATCGGCACGGAACACCTGCTGCTCGGCCTGTTGCACGCTCGGGACAGCGTGGCCAGCAGCATCCTGGACAACGTCGGCGCGAACGCCGATGAGGTGCGGCGCCGCATCCTGCAGGTGCTGCAGGAGGTTCCGGCCCGGGTCTCCGCACCGCAGCCCGCCCAGAGCAAGACCCCCTACATCGACGCCCTGGGGCTGGACCTGACCGAAGCTGCGCGCGCCGGCCGGCTTGACCCCGTGATCGGCCGCGAAGCCGAAATCGAGCGGGTCATCCAGATCCTCTCCCGCCGCACCAAGAACAACCCGGCGCTGATCGGCGACCCCGGTGTGGGCAAAACAGCCATCGTTGAAGGGCTGGCCCAGCGGATCGCCAGCGGCCAGGTGCCCGATCAGCTGCTCGACCGACGGTTGCTCGCCCTCGATATGGGCGCTGTGGTGGCCGGAACGAAGTACCGGGGCCAGTTCGAGGAACGGCTGAAGCGCGTCGTGGATGAAGCGCGGCAGACCCGCAGCATTCTCTTCATCGACGAGTTCCACACGATCATCGGTGCGGGCGGAGCCGAGGGAAGCCTGGATGCCGCCAACATCTTGAAACCGGCCCTTTCTCGGGGCCAGATCCAGTGCATTGGCGCGACTACCCTGGACGATTACCGGAAGTACATCGAGCGCGACGCGGCCCTGGAGCGACGCTTCCAGCCCGTCTACGTCGAGGAGCCGTCGGTCGAGGAGACGATCGCCATCCTGCGGGGGATCGTCTCCCGCTACGAACAGTTCCACCAGGTGCGCATCAGCGACGAGGCCCTCGTCGCGGCCGCTTACCTCTCCGCACGCTATATCAGCGACCGTCACCTGCCCGACAAGGCGATCGACGTCATGGACGAGGCAGCCGCCCGGGTGCGAATGTACCGCTCGGGAGGCTCCTCACCGTTGCGCCAGGCGCTGCAGGAGCTCGAAAAGGTCTGCCGCCGGAAGGAGGCGGCCGTCGAGCAGCAGAACTTTGAGGAAGCGATCGCCCTGCGTGAGGAGGAGAATCGCCTCCGCCAGCGGATCGAGGCGCTGCGCCGGGGCCTGGTGGAAAGCGATCAGAACCTCCCCGTCGTGACCCCGGATGACATCGCCGAGATCGTGGCCATGTGGACCGGCATCCCGATCACCCGCCTGACCGAGGAGGAGTCTGCCCGGCTGCTGCGCCTCGAAGAAGAACTGCACCGGCGCATCGTCGGTCAGGAGGAAGCGATCCGTACGGTCGCCCGCGCCATCCGCCGCGCGCGCGCCGGCCTGAAGGACCCTCGCCGGCCGATCGGCTCCTTTATCTTCCTCGGCCCCACTGGCGTGGGCAAAACGGAACTCGCCCGTGCCCTGGCGGAGGTACTCTTCGGCACCGAGGACGCCTTGATCAAGGTCGATATGTCCGAGTTCATGGAGCGGCACACCACCGCCCGGCTGGTCGGCGCACCCCCCGGTTACGTCGGCTACGGGGAAGGAGGCCAGCTGACCGACGCGGTGCGCAACCGGCCCTACTGTGTCATCCTCCTGGACGAGATCGAAAAGGCTCACCCGGATGTCTTTAACATGCTCCTGCAGATCATGGAAGATGGCTGCCTGACCGACGCCAAGGGACGGAAGGTCGATTTTCGCAACGCGGTGCTCGTCATGACCTCCAACGTGGCTGCCGAGCAGATCATCCGGGGTGCAACCTGGGGATTCGCCTCGCGCAGTGACCGTCAGGCCGCCGAACTGCGAGAATACGAGGCGATGAAGGACAAGGTCCTCTCGGAGATGCGGAACCTTTTCCGCCCCGAGTTCTTGAACCGCGTGGACGCAATCATCGTCTTCCACGCCCTGAACACGGACCACATCCGGCAGATCGCGCGCATGCAGCTGCGACGCGTGGAAGAACAGCTGCGGCAGGCCAGCTTCGCGCTCGAGGCGACGGATGCCGCCGTCAACCTGCTGGCGGAACTCGGCTACGACAGCGCTTTCGGCGCCCGGCCGCTGAAGCGCGTCATCGCCAACCTGGTGGAGGATCCCTTGGCCGAGGCGATCCTGCAGGGACGGTTCCGCCAGGGGGATACGATCGTCGTGGACGCGGTGGAAGGTCAAATCACCTTCTACGCCAAGACCCCTCCCGCGCTGACCCCGCCGGAAGAGTCCGGCATCCTGGAGGGGGTAGGAAAGAATTAGCCTTTCATCGAAAAAAGGCCAGTGCCTTCAGGCCTGGCGGAGCCACGCCGCGGCTCGATCGGCCAGTGCACGTAGCCGATCGGCCGTTTTCTCTTCCTGGGCCTCTCGGGCCAGATCGCGCATCAGGGCGATCCACTCGTCCGTCACCAGGGGACGATTCTCCGCAAGAAGGGTGTCCACGGTTGCTTCATCCGGTGCCACAAGCAACCGTCGGATCAGGCGCACCGCTGGAGGCAGTTTCTCTTGAGCGATCTCCAGCACCAGGGTGCCAATCTGCCGCAGGCGTTCCCGCGCCCTCTCGTCCCCGGCTTCGTCGGCCGCTTGCAGGTTGGCTCCCAGGACGATGAAAAAGGCCTCGTTGAACTCCTGCAGGTGCGCCCGGACAAACGACTCGGGCTCCGGCGCCGCCAACAGGCGACGGAGCAACCCTGCGGCATTCTCCAGTTCCTGCCGCGACTGCTCGTCCAACCGCTCCGTGAGCGCAAGGAGGCGACCGCGCAGCGCCTCCAGCCGCTCCGCTTCCTCTTCCCGGTCTTCCCGACGGGCCCGCTCGATCCGCTCGCTGAGCATCTGGAAGAAAAGGTAATCGACTCCCGAACGGTACCAGGTCACCAGTTCGGCCAGCTCTTCTTCCGAGGAGGCGGCCTGCGCCCTTTCTAGAAGCTCCTCGCGGCCCAATGGAGGGTGTTCGGGGGAGCCGAAGACCATCCGCGCCGCCAGCTTGCGGCCATAAGAACTCAGCTCGAGCAAGCGTTCCCGTAGGGTTTGCAGGGGGAACGCCTCATCCGGCCGGCCGTCCTGGTACAACGCCTCGATATAGGCTCCCAGGGCAGCGAAGAACTCGAAGCCGATCTGCTCATCCGCTTCCCTAACCAGTTGCCGCAGCCGTTCTTCGTCCTCCTGAACGTCTAGCAGGCGGTTCAACAGTTCGACAAGCGCACGATGGGCCGCCATGATCTCCGGAGTGACCCCCTCTGCCTGAAGGATCGCCTCGACCAACCCCTGGAAGGTCAGCACGACCTTGGGGATCAGTAGGTACCCCTTGCGTTGCTCCGGGGCCAGGCGCGCCATGATCTGGTTGGTCAGTTTCCCAAGCAGCTGCTGCTGCTCCTGATCGCTCATCTCCGCTTCCGGCGGCGCAAAAAAGACAAGCACTTCCTTTTCTGGATCGTGGTACAACAAGGGAGCCGCGACAAACCCTTCGCTCCCGCAGCAGGAACAGACGACCGTGTTCAGCCGGCCGCGCAGCACCTGGCCTTTCAACTCTGGACGCAGCCCGACGTCCACCACGGTATGGAGCTCCACCTGTAGCGCCGTGCCACAGACCGGGCAGCTCAGCGACACCTCTTCCGGTAAGAATTCTGCTTCCATCGTTCCCATCCTTGGTCATCGGGGGAAGATGCTCCCCGCAAATGCTCTCCCTCCTTATCGCAGCCAGGCCACCGCTGAGGCGACAGCCAACCCCGCGAAGAGCAGGAAGGGGAGATGAAACACTACCCCAGCTCCGAACACCAGCAGCCCACCGATCAGGCAACCCAGAGCAGCGCCAAGTCCCACGACCGCCTGAACCGCTGGCCCGCGCTTCCGGCCGCCAGCAGCAAGTGCGACTTGCGAGAGCGCGCTTCCTGCCACTGGACCGGCCAGGAGGGAAACGATCATCCCCCAGCCCACGATAAAAGCGGCGAGCAGCCCCGCTACACCCGCCACCCCGAACGCAGCCCCACCAGCGGCAAGCAACTGCATCGGGTTGGGACGGTATGCCTCGGGGCGCCGCTCACGGACACAGATCGGACACAGCTGCCCCACCGGGAACGGGCGGGCACAACGGGCACAGACCGGCTGACCACACTGGCTGCAACGCAGCGTCGTTACCACCTCGGGATGAAACGCACAACGCGGTTGTATTTCTGCTTCTCCAGACGTTGCCAGGTGGGCAGCCGCCGGCATGTTTCCAGGGTCAATCTCCCGCACCCGGCGGTAACAGGCTTCCCTTTCTACGGGATCTTCCACGACCGCAGCCAATCCCAGCCAGCCTTCGGTGTTCGCCGGGGAACGATCGACCACCTGCCGATACAGTTCTTCTGCCCGAGCTCGTTCGCCGCTGGATGCTGCTTCCCGGGCCTGTCGCAACAGCTCCGCTAAGGAGAGGTAGTGAGGTTCCGATGGCAAACGCTTCCTCCTGCAGGCATCTCCCTCACACGTCCCCATCCACCAAGGCAAAAAGAAAGTCCCCCTCGGCGGCGACTTCGCCCTCAACCTTTGCCGTTCCGTGCCCCCTGCCCATGCGCCCGTGCGCCCGCTCGAGCACCATCTCCAGCTCCAAGCGGTCGCCAGGACGCACGATCCGCCGGAACCGTACCCGATCCAGGCCTGCGAACAACGCCAGCTTCCCCTGGTTCTCCGGGCGGCTGAGCACGGCTACCGCTCCCAGCTGGGCGAGCGCCTCCAGGATGAGCACGCCTGGCATGATGGGCCGGCCGGGAAAATGGCCCGCGAAGAACGGCTCGTTCGCCGTGACGTTCTTCACCCCGACCGCCCGTTCCGGGGTCAGTTCGAGCACCCGGTCCAGAAGGAGAAAGGGGTAACGGTGGGGAAGGATGCGCTGAATGGCATCCGACTCGAGCATGCAGCCCTCCAACGCGTTCCTGCGTGTCCCAGAAGTTCGCTGGCATTGTAGCACAGGAGGGCCCGATTGCCAAACAAAGGCTGGCAGCGTTCCGCTTACAGCCCGCGCCCCCGACGTGGCCCGGAACGAATCTGGTGATGGCCGTCATCCAGGCCGCGCATCTGGGTAGACAGGACGGCGCCAGGATAGCCGTCGGCGACCTTTCCTTCGGGATGCACAAAGGGGAATGCTCGGCTCGGTCGGCCCGAACGGCGTAAAGAAGACGACCTTGAGTGCGCCGAAAGCCCAGCCGGCCAAACAACGGTCGGCTGCGCGCTCGGCCTCGATCCCGCGGAAGGCCGCGGCTTACGCACACGCGTCGACACCCACTCCGGGAATCGCGCGCGACGGATTCCCTCAGGGTTTGGGGCGTGTTGGGGTTCTGAAAACCCGTGCCGTTCCCAAGCCGATCTGCGTCAACCCCCGGCGGGATCTTTCCGGCGAGTCCATGGAAACTCACCGGAGAGATCCCAGTGCCATCACGGCTTTTAGCCCCAAGGCCCTAGCTTTTCTTGAAAGAAGGGCGCCGGGGGCCAGACGCAGGTCTGGCCCCCGGCGCGATGGCCCGGCCCGCTGCGGAGCTATGGTTGGCTTTCGGCCAATGCCGCATCGATCAGCTGCTGGAACTGCGCATAGGGATAGGCTCCCAGCAGCCCCTGGCCGTTGACCAGGAAGGTCGGGGTGGAACTGACCCCGATCTGCTGCGCGTAAGCGGCCTCGTTGCTGATCTTGGCCGCCGTCTGGTGCTCCGCCAGGCAGGAAGCAAAGGCTCCCGTGTCCAGCCCCAGGTCACTCGCAAAGCCCTGGAAGACTTTCAGAGCATTCTCATTGCCCGACCAGGCCTGCTGGTTGAGAAAGATGCGATCGTGCATGGCCCAGAACTGGCCCTGGAGGCCAGCGCACTCGGCCGCCTCAGCAGCCAGCTGGGCCTGAGGGTGCATGCTGGGCGGCAAGGGAAAGTTCCAGAAAATGTGCACCACCTTGCCGGTCAGGATATAGTTCTCGAAGATCTTGGGCGCCGTCTCACGGACGTGCCGTGCGCAGAAGGGTCATTGATAGTCCGAGAACTCGATCAACATCACCGGCGCGTTGGGGTCGCCCTGGAAGTAGTGGTCGCCCTGGGCTTTCCCCCAGGGGACACCCGAGGGCAGCGTCCCCAAGACGGTCATCTCGACGTTGGGGCGGCGGAAGCGCTGGCCGGCCGTCGTAGGACCTGCGGTCGGTTTCGCCGTGGGCGCTGGCGGTGTCTGCACCGGGATGATGGGCGGAGCGGGGGTCTGCGATTGGCGCAGGCTGCAGCCCGATCCCACGGCAACGAGGATACCGAGCAACAAGCCGAATACCCACTTTCCTCTCATACGATCTTTCCTCCAGTCTTCACTGGCCACCGGCCCGTAAGGAACTCGCCTTTCTTGGGACAACCCTTACCCCAGGCTCCTGCGCTCGTAGTTAGGCGCTTCTTTGGTGATAATCACGTCGTGGGGGTGGCTTTCCACCAGGCCGGCGTTCGTGATCCGGACAAAGCGCGCCTTACGTCGCATCTCCTCGATCGTACGGCAGCCACAGTAGCCCATGCCGGCCCGCAGGCCTCCTACCAGCTGGTAAACAACGTCCGCCAGGGGGCCTTTGTAAGGGACCATGCCCTCGATCCCCTCTGGCACCAGCTTCTCCATCCCGGCCTGGAAGTAGCGGTCGCTCGCGCCTTCCCGCATGGCACCGAGCGACCCCATCCCCCGGTACGACTTGAAGGAACGGCCCTCGTAGAGGATCGTCTCCCCCGGGCTTTCCTCCGTCCCCGCGAAGAGGCTCCCAATCATCACGCTGTGCGCGCCCGCGGCGATCGCCTTGGCGATGTCGCCGGAGTACTCGATGCCGCCGTCGGCAATGATCGGCACATCGTACGGCTCAGCCGCTGCCGCGCAGTCGGTAATCGCGGTAATCTGGGGCATTCCTGCCCCAGTCACCACGCGCGTGGTGCAGATCGACCCCGGCCCGACCCCCACCTTCACCGCATCTGCTCCGCGCTCGATCAGCGCCCGGGTGGCTTCGGCGGTCACCACGTTTCCTGCGATCACCTCGGCGTTCGGGTACCACTCCTTCAGGTGCACCAGCGCTTCCATCACCCCGCGGGAATGGCCGTGGGCCGAATCCAGTACCAGCACATCCACACCGGCTTCCAAGAGCGCCCCGGCCCGCTCGCGCAGGTCCGGACCCGTCCCTACCGCCGCACCCACCCGCAACCGCCCCAGGTCGTCCTTGCACGCGTTGGGGTACTGGATGCGCTTCATGATGTCCTTGACCGTGATCAGGCCGCGCAGGATATAGTTGTCGTCCACGACAAGTAGTTTCTCGATCCGATGCTGCCGCAGGATCTCCTTGGCTTCATCGAGCGTGGTTCCAACGGGGACGGTGATCAGGTTCTCCTTCGTCATCCGCTCGGAGATGGGAAGATCCAGGTTCTCCTCAAACCGGAGGTCCCGGTTGGTCAGGATACCCACCAAACGCCCTCCAGGCTCGGTGATCGGGACGCCGGAAATGTGGTAGCGGGCCATCAGCTCCAGGGCGTCTCGGATCGGCCGGTCGGGCGGCAGGGTGATCGGATCGACGATCATGCCGCTTTCGGAGCGCTTGACCATACGTACCATCTCCGCCTGCCGTTCGATCGGCATATTGCGGTGGAGGATGCCGATCCCGCCTTGACGGGCGAGCGCGATCGCTAGGGCGGCTTCGGTGACGGTATCCATGGCCGCGCTGAGGATCGGGATGTTCATCCGGATGTGCCGGCTCAGGCGGGTGGAGACATCGACATCGCGAGGGAGGACATCCGATTCGGCCGGCACGAGGAGGACGTCGTCAAAGGTAAGCGCCTCGCGTCCGTATTTCTCCTGCCAGTTCATCTTCTCCTCCTCGCCTCCGCAAAACGGTTCGCGGGGAAAAATCCGGGGGTAGATTTGTCACATTTTACTACAATCCAGCCGCTTACGCAAACCGCCCCTCGCGCTTGACCCCTGAAGGCGTTCATGCTAAGATGAAATAAAAGCAGGCGGAGAGGTAGGCATGGTACGGGTCACGATTGTCGGATTGGATACGATCGGGGGTTCCCTGGGCATGGCGCTCCAGGAAGCGCAAGCCCGCGGCGAGGTGAGAGGGGAAGGCTTGCGCATCACCGGATACGACGAGGATCCTCGGGTGCTTCGCGAAGCCAGGCAGCGCGGCGCCGTCCAGCACAGCACAGATGACCTGAAAGAAGCGGTCGCTGAAGCCGACCTGGTGGTCATCTCTGCCCCCGCGCGCTCCGTGGGCGCCGCTTTGCAAGCCCTGGGGCCTCTCCTCCCGCCTGGCTGTGTGGTAACGGATACCGCCAGCAGCAAGGCCCAGGTCCTGCGCTGGGCCGCGCAGTACCTCCCCCCACAGGTGCAGTTCGTGGGAGGCCACCCGATCTTCGCCCCCCAACACGAGCTCGACTGGGCAGCTGGCATCCGAGGGGCCACAGCCGCTCTATTCCAGGACGCCATCTACTGCCTGATCCCCAGCGAGAATGCCTCGGAGCGAGCGATCAACACCGTGAGCGGGATGGTGCGCCTGGTCGGGGCTAGCCCCTACTTCCTGGACGCGGTGGAGCACGATGGCTTGCTAGCTGGGATCAGCCACGTGCCCCACCTGATCGCCGCGGCGCTGCTGGAAACGATCGCCGAAAGCCCCTCCTGGAGGGAACTCAAGCTCCTGGCCGACCCTTCGTTCCGCCACTTCAGCTGGCCTGTCTCCTTCCCAGCGGCGGAAATCCACGACGCCTGTGTGACCAACCGTCAGGCGGTGCTCAGCTGGCTCGACCGGGTGATCGCCTCGCTCCAGGGGTTGCGCGCCACGATCGCCGATGAAACGGCTCCGGCGGAAGGGATCCTGGAGATGTTCCAGCGGGCCAATGCAGCCCGCCAGGACTGGGTCCGGCGGCGCGATGAGCGGGAAGGCGAGGCAGGGAGCAGCACGATGCCCGAGATCGAAGGGATGGGTGAACAGATCATGCATATGTTCGTGCCGCGTTTCTTCCGCCGCCGGCCAGAAAAGGAGGAATAGGGGGAACCATGGTCGTGCGAGAGGAAAGGCCACAGGCGCCTTCCTACCGCCCGCTCGAGCACACGGCCGATTTGGGGCTCGAAGTTTGGGCCCGCAGCCTCCCCGAGCTCTACGCCACCGCCGCGGAGGGGATGTGCGCGCTCTATTTCGATTTGGCGGCGGTCGAACCCAGAGAGGAACGGGAGATCTTCGCCCGCGGGCACGATCGCGAAGAGCTGTTGATCGATTGGCTGGGCAACCTGCTTTACGCGATTGAGGTCGAGCATTTCCTTCCCCGTCGCTTCGAGGTGGTGGAGTTACAGGACAACGCGCTTCGTGCCCGGGTCTGGGGCGAGCCCTTTGACCCGAAGCGCCACCGCTGGCGCACCGGGATCAAGGCGGCGACCTACCACAACCTCCGCGTCGCGCAAAACGGCGAAGGCCTCTGGACAACGACGATCATCTTCGATACTTGAGGCCAGGGGAAGGACTGTTCCCATCGCGGGTAGGGAGCTTCAGCTGGATGCATACCCGCTGTCCTCCGCTTCCACTGTTTCTGCACTCCAACTTCATACCAGATGCACGTGCGCATGGTATCAACGGACATCCATGGAACCCAGGTGGTTCTCTTGCTGGAGGAAGACAATGTCCCGAAAGAATCGACTGTATCTGCTCCTGGATCTGGCTATCGCGCTGGCCTTCGTGCTCTCCCTGCTCACCGCGTGGGCCTGGATGTCGAGCAAGCCGGGGCGCAACGGGTCCGCGTTTCTGGGAATCGCCCGCGGGGGCTGGCGCGACCTGCACATCGGGTCTAGCCTGGCCCTGATCGCCGGGGTTGTGGTGCATCTCGCCCTGCATTGGGAATGGATCGCCGCGATGACGCGACGGCTGGGCCAAAGCCGGATGAAGAAGGCGCTTTGGAACTATGCCCTGGATGCGGTACTCGGCCTCACCCTGGTGGCGGTTTTGGTCACCGGGCTGCCTTTCCTGGTGGCCGGGCCAGGCGGCTACCAGGGTGGGCGTAACCCAGCCTACCGGGCGGCCTTTGTGGGAGTGGAGCGGAGCGTGATGAGCGACTGGCACGTAGGGTTAGGGCTGGGGTTTGTTGCGGTGCTGCTCGTCCACCTGGCGATGCACTGGAACTGGATTCGGCGCAGCGTGCGTCAGCTGGTCTGCCTCACTGCCCCCGAAGTGTGCCCCGGTCGGTGAGCTGTCACAGTCGCGAACTATGGGGCAGGTCGCCTGGCGACCTGCCCCACAGCTTGAAGGAGGAGCCGCAGGACCTCTAGGGAGGGACCAGGAGTTTGACGGCGCTTAAGCAGGGGGTATAATGGGATGTAGAGAGGAGCGGAGGCAAGATGAAAGGCAACGGGCTGCGGATTGCCGGCGGCACCGTGGTGACGGCGGAAGCGTCCTTCCACGCGGATGTGCTCTGTCAGGAGGGGCGGATCGCGGCTCTGCTCTCGCCGGGGGAAAGCTGGCCGGCCGCGGAAACCCTCGACGCCTCCGGTTGCTATGTCCTTCCCGGCGGGGTAGACGTCCACGTTCACCTCCAGATGTCGGTAGGCGATCAAACCACCAGCGACGATTTCTCCAGCGGAACCCTTGCCGCGGCTTGCGGTGGCACCACCACCGTAGTGGACTTTGCCACGCAGACACGAGGCCAGCCGCTCGAGGAAGCGGTGGTGCGGCGCAGGGTGGAGGCCGACGGACAGGTGGCCATCGATTACAGCCTCCATCTGGCAGTGACCGATGCCTCGCCAGCCACTCTGGAAGCGATTCGGAAGCTGGCGGCGGAGGGATATACCAGCCTGAAGCTCTACACGGTGTACGCATCCCTTTTCCTCGAGGACCGGGAGATCCTCCGGGTGCTGGAGGTCGCTGCGGAAGCCGGCCTGATGCCTATGGTCCACGGGGAGAACCGGGCCATCGTCGAGCACTGCACGGAACGGCTGCGCTCGCAGGGGAAGCGCGCCCCGCGCTACCACGCACAGGCGCGGCCGGCCGTGGCAGAAGCTGAAGGAGTCGCACGTGTCTTGGCGCTGGCCGAGGCCGTGGGGTGCCCCGTCTATGTGGCGCACGTCAGCAGCCGGCGGGCGCTCGAGGAAATCCGGCGCGCCCGGGAGCGAGGGCAGGTAGTGTACGCGGAGACGTGCCCCCAGTACCTCCTTCTCTCCGAGGAAGCCTATGTTGCCCCTGGGTTCGAAGGGGCCAAATATGTGCTCACACCACCTCTGCGCCTGCCCCAGGACACCAAGGCGCTGTGGCAGGCATTGGCCCAAGGCGAGATCGAGGTTGTGTCCACCGACCACTGCCCGTGGAACTACCATGGCCAAAAGGACCACGGCCGGGAGGATTTTTCCCTCATCCCCAGCGGCCTTCCCGGGATCGAGACACGCCTGGCCCTGCTTTGGAGCGAGGGCGTGGAAAAAGGGCGGCTCTCCCCGGAGCGCTTTGTCGCCCTCACTGCGACGAATCCCGCCCGCCTGTTCGGACTGGCGCCACGCAAGGGGACGATCGCCCCGGGCGTCGATGCGGATCTTGTCGTGTGGGATCCTGGGCACGAGGTGACATTGCGTGCCCGGGGGCTCCACCAGAAGGTCGACTATTGCCCCTACGAGGGGTGGCAGGTGCGTGGCTACCCGCGGGATGTCATCCTGCGCGGTGAAGCCATCGTACGCGAGGGTCGTCTCGTGGCAAGCCGTGCTCGGGGATCTTTCATTGCTCGCCTCCGGCCAGTGGAACGCGCCCAAGAAACCGCTCTGGGGTATTGACAGGCGCGCGCCGGGCGTGTTATACTTTTGGCAACAAGACCATTCTCCCGGACATCGTAATCCCTCGAAAAAAGGCGTTGCCGCCCGGGCTGCCGGGCACCCTTGGATCTCACACAGGCCTCCCTTCCCGGCGGACTCAAGGCGCGAGGGGCCCATCGTCACAGGGCCAGGAGGGCCGGACCCCTTTTCGCACAGGCGCAGATGGTCAGTGAGGCACCCTCTGCCTCCCTGGGCTGTCCCCCCAGGCTGTCTCTGACCGCGGCAAGCAGACCTCTGGAAAAGGAGTAATCCTATGGTTCGGAAAGGCTGGGTGACCCTTGTCCTGCTCGTGGCCATCCTGAGCAGCCTGGTTCCGGCTGCGATGGCCCAAGGGCCGGGGGGCGGCCTGGTGACGGCCACCGAACCCATCGCAGAAGAGGCCGTCCCTATGGACGAGGTGGCCACCGTCTTCGGGGCCAGCACCGAGGCCGTCTCCTCGCTGTACCTCTTCTCTTCCAGCATCCTGACCTACACCGAGATCACCACCGGCACCGTGCACGGGACCCCCTCCAACGACGACCAGAGTTTCAACGCCATCCCCCTGGGCTTTACCTTCTACTACAACGGCGCCTTCTATACCCAGGTCAGTATCCAGAGCAACGGCTTCATCGCCATGGGACCGACGGTTGCCTCTTCCTACACCCCCATCAGCACCGGCACCACGAACAACGTCATCGTCGCCCTGGGGCGCGATATCCAGGGCAACGGGACGACCTCGGAACTGCGCTCGCTCACCGAGGGCACGGCCGGCAACCACGTCTTTACCGTGCAATGGAAGCACTACAAGCGCTACGGCTCCTCCTACGTGGGCGACGATTTCAACTTCCAGATCAAACTGTACGAGGCCACCAGCCGGGTGGAGGTTGTCTACGGGCCGTTCACCGTCGTCTACGCCGCCGCCCCGCCCACGGTGCAGGTGGGTCTGCGCGGCAATAGCAACGCCGATTTCAACAACCGGCGCACCGATGCTACCCACTTCTGGGCCAACTCGCTCCCGGGCACGGCCAACACCGACGCCATGGACCTGACCAATACCATCTATCCCCCCAATGGCCTGACCTACGACTGGGACCTGGTTGCCCTGGCCCTGGACCCACCGGCCCAGAGCAAGAGCGCCTGCCCGGGCAGCGATGTGGTCTATAACCTGGAGGTGATCAACCTCACCGGCATGACCCAGACCTTCGACCTGGACTACACGAGCGTGTGGCCCGCCTCCGGCCCCGCCGCCACCGGCCCCATTCCCCATCTCGGCTCGGAGACGATCACCGTCACGGTGCACGTCCCCTGGGCGGCCAACGCCGGCGATAGCGACCTGCTGACCATCACCGCCGCCGACCCGACCCAGACTTACACGGCCACGGCCACGGCGACCACCTTCGCCTCCCTGGCCTCCGGGTGGCAGGACTATGCCAACATCCCCGCCGGCCGCGAGGTGCGCGCCCCCTCGGTCGTGTACTATGACGGCAAACTCTACGTGATCGGCGGCTACGGCTACGTGAGCGGTTCGGGCGCCGCCCGTCCCTGGCTGAGCATCTACGACATCGCCACCGACTCCTGGTCCATCGGCGCCGACATGCCCGCCGGCCGCTACTGGATCGATTGCGAGCAGTTGTTCGACCCCAACGATAACAACCGGCCCAAGATCTACTGCGCCGGCGGTTATGACACAGCCGCTCGAAACACTCTGTACATCTACGACATCGGCAACAACTCCTGGACCACCGGCCCCACCCTCCCGGCCGCCCGCTACCACT
>DAOTVY010000010.1:0-37280 GCA_034436115.1 Chloroflexia bacterium
ACATCCGCACCACCGATGTCACCGGGACGATCTATCTGCCGGAAGGGGTGGAGATGGTGATGCCCGGGGACAATGTGAATATGGAGGTCGAGTTGATCGAGCCGGTGGCGATCGAAGAGGGGCTGCGCTTTGCCATCCGCGAGGGCGGCAAGACGGTCGGCGCCGGCGTCGTGACCAAGCTGCTCGAATGAGGCGTGGGGAGGTCGGGCGGTGGCGAAAAAGGAAAACCGGATCATCATCACCTTGGCGTGTACGGAGTGTAAAGAGCACAACTACACGACGGAGAAGAACCGGAAGAACGATCCCGGACGACTGGAGCTGCGCAAGTATTGCCCCCGGTGTCGGCAACATCGATTGCACCGGGAGGTGAAGTGAATAGGGTGCCGATCTTGGGCACTTTTCGCGCAGGCCGATAGCTCAACGGGTAGAGCAGCGGTCTCCAAAACCGCAGGTTGGGGGTTCGAGTCCCTCTCGGCCTGCCAGGGTGTGTCTGGTACGGTAGATTTCGGCAAGGAGTGTGGGTGTGGCCAAAGGAACGCAAAAGGAAAAGCCACGGAAGGAAAAGGGGCACCGGGATAAGCCGCGCAGGCCAAACCGCATCGTCGAGTTCCTGCGGGATGCGCGGGCAGAAATCCGGCGGGTGGTGTGGCCGACGCCAAGGGAAACCCGCAACTTGACCCTCGTCGTTTTGGTCCTTTCGGCAGTCCTTGGGCTGCTCATGTGGCTCTTTGACACCCTGTTTGCCGAGATCTACCGGCTGCTGGCCACATTGTAACGGAAGGGCCGGCCTACGCCTCGCGGAGCGCGATGAAGGCCGGTCGGAGGACGTGGATGGGCGAGGAACGGGTTCCCGCAAGTGGTGAATCCGAATGGGACGAGGCGACCGCGCGGACGCCGAATGAGACGCGCCAGGTGCCTGAGGAGGCACGCTGGTACGTTGTCCATACCTACTCCGGGTACGAAAACAAGGTGAAGCAGAACCTGGAGCAGCGCATCCGCACCTTCGGGGTCGGGGATAAGATCCTCTCCGTCATCGTGCCCACCGAGGACGAGATCGAGATCCGCGACGGCCAGCGGCGTACGGTGCAACGGAAAATCTTTCCCGGCTACATCCTGGTGCAGATGATCCTGTCCGAGGAAACCTGGCACGTGGTACGCCAGACCCCCGGCGTGACCGGGTTCGTGGGGCCCGGCAGCGAACCGGTGCCCCTCCCGGAACACGAGGTCCAGGAAATCTTGAAGCAGATGGAGGCCGAGGCACCGAAGATCCGCGTCGAGTTTACCGTGGGCCAGGCGGTGCGGATCGTGGACGGCCCGTTTGCCGATTTTGAGGGAATCGTCGACGAGATCAACCAGGAGAAGGGCAAAGTCCGCGTGCTTGTTTCTTTCTTCGGACGCGAGACGCCCATCGAGCTGGACTTTATGCAGATCGAGCGGCTGGTCCCCTAAGCCCGGGCCTGCGCCGCCAGATAGCGAGGTGTAACGTGGCCAAGAAGGTAGTTGCGGTCATCAAGCTTCAGATCCCGGCAGGGAAGGCGACTCCGGCACCGCCCGTCGGCCCGGCCTTGGGTCAGCACGGCCTGAACATCATGGCTTTCTGCAAAGAGTACAACGCCCGAACCGCAAACCAGGTGGGCATGATCGTGCCGGTGGAGATCACCGTCTACCAGGACCGTTCTTTCACTTTCGTGACCAAGACCCCCCCGGTCGCGGACCTGTTGCGCCGGGCAGCCGGGGTCGAGAAGGGATCTCCCCAGCCGAACCGTCAGAAGGTCGGGCGGATCACCCGGCAGCAGTTGCGGGAAATTGCCCAAACCAAGCTGCCCGACCTGAACACGGCGGATTTGGAGGCCGCCGAGCGCATCGTCGCCGGAACGGCCCGGAACATGGGAATCGAGATCATCGACTGACGCAGCGGCTCTACTCCCGGAGAAGCCGTGGGAGGGCATGCGCCCGCAAAAACCACATCCGGAGGATACGATGAAGAAGCGCGGCAAGAAGTATCGACAGATCGCTCAACTTGTGGACCGTACACGGGCTTACCCGGTACGGGAAGCTGTGGCGCTTGCGAAGAAGGTCGCTTACACCTCGTTCGACGCAAGCATCGATGCCCACTTCCGCCTAGGGATCGACCCGCGCAAAGCCGATCAGCAGGTGCGCGGGACGGTCGTTCTCCCCCATGGGACGGGCAAGCCCGTGCGGCTGCTCGTCTTTGCCGAGGGAGAGGCGGAGAAGATCGCCCGCGAGGCGGGCGCCGATTATGTGGGAAGCACGGAACTCGTGGAAAAGATCGAGAAGGAGGGCTGGGTCGATTTTGACGTGGCGATCGCGACTCCAAGTATGATGCGTATGGTCGGACGCCTCGGCAAGATCCTCGGCCGACGGGGACTGATGCCCAACCCCAAGAGCGGTACCGTGGTCCCCCAGGAAGACTTGCCCCGCGTGATCTCGGAGATCCGCCGGGGTAAGGTCGAGTTCCGGAACGACAAGCAGGGGCTGATCCATATCCCCATCGGACGCGTCAGTTTTAGCGAGGATCAGCTCTTCGAAAACTTGGTCGTCCTGATCGACGCTGTCCGCCGTGCCAAGCCGGCGGCGGTGAAAGGGGCCTACATCCGCAACATCGCCCTGAGTCCGACGATGGGCCCCGGTATCAAGCTGGACCTAGCGGAGGCGATGGCGCTCAAGCCGGCCGTGTAAGGGTCGGCCGGTCGCGGGTCACAATCGAATCGCCCCAGACAGCAGGTTCCCTGCGGGGATGAAAGGGGTTTCCCGCCTGCCGAGGCGTTGCGGATGGTCGTACGGCTCTGGCCGTCCGAGGGCTCCTGCGTCTGGGGTGCAGGAGCCCTTTCTTTGGGGGCTAGACAGGAGGGCTGCATGCCGACAGAGAAAAAGCGAGAAATGGTGGCGTTCTTGCACGAGCAGCTTTCGAAGAGCCAGCTGGTCATTCTGACCGATTACCGAGGCCTCAACATGGCGGCGCTTACCGGCTTGCGCCGCGGCCTCGAAAAAGCTGGCGCCCGCTACCACGTCGTCAAGAACACCCTGCTCAGGCTCGCCCTGCGAGAGGCGAGGATCGAGGGATTGGAACCCTACCTGGAGGGGCCTACGGCAGTTGCTTTCGCCTATGGGGACCCAGTCGCAGTGGCTCGAGCGCTCGTGGCCCAACAGGCGGAGCACCCGGTGCTGCAGATCAAGGGTGGCTGGATGCCCGGACAGGTGCTGAGCCCGGAGCAGGTGCAGTTCTTGACCACCCTGCCGCCAAGGCCGGCGCTGCTCGGCCAGTTCTTGGGAGCGGTGCAGGGTCCGCTGGCCAGCCTGGCCGGCGGACTCTCGGAGCTCTTGCGGCAGCTGGTCTACCTGCTGCAACAACGATCGGAACAGGCAACCGAAGTCGCGTGAAGCAGTTTTTAGGAGGAGGCAATGGCATCGGAAAAGCTCGAGAGGATCCTGGGCGAGATCGAAGGTTTAACCGTCCTGGAAGTCGCAGAACTGGTCAAGATGATGCAGGAGCGCTGGGGGATCTCGGCCGCCGCGCCTGTAGCGGTGGCCGCTGTTCCGGCCGCGGCCGCGGCTGGCGCTCCGGCGGCCGAGGCGGCAGCGCCCGTCGAGGAAAAGACCGAGTTCACGGTTGTGCTGAAAGACGGGGGGCCGAAGAAGATCCAGGTAATCAAAGTGGTGCGCGAGCTGGTCCCGGGGCTGGGCCTGAAGGAGGCCAAGGACCTGGTCGAGGGCGCCCCCAAGACGATCCTGGAAAAAGTCAGCAAGGAGCAGGCCGAGGCCGCGCGCAAGAAACTGGAAGAAGCAGGCGCAGTGGTCGAACTGCAGTAAACCGGACCAGCGGGGCCGGCTGGATTGCCCGGCCGGCCCCGCTTGTGGTACAATAAGGGCCGAAAGTGGCTTCCTGGTCTTTGGGGCCTGTTGGGGTCAGCCGGGAGGTCCTGGCTCGTGGTCCCTGGAGGAGGGCGGCAATGCCCACATTGGGGGAGCGGCTGCGCAAGCTCCGGCAAGAACGTGGATGCACCTTGCAGCAGGTGTCCGAGGGCTCGGGGCTTACTCCTTCCTTCCTGAGCCGCCTGGAACGAGGCATCGTCAACATCTCCGTCGGCAACCTGCGTAAGGTGGCTGCCTTCTTCGATGTGCCGATGAGCTATTTCTTTGCTGAGGAGCTCGTGCCTCACGCCATGGTCGTCCGTCAGGCCAGCGAGCAATTGGGGGACGACCCAGGACCCATTCGCCGTTGCAGCGTGCTTCCGGAGCAGGCACACCCCTTGCTGGCCGAGATCATCGCCCTCAGGCCGGGTGCCCAAGGCGAGGAGCCGCTGCTTCGGTCGAACCGCGCCCTTTACTACGTGCTGAGCGGCGAGCTCACCTGTATCCTCGGCGGACAGCGGCAGCGCCTGGAACCGGGCGACGTTCTCTATCAGCGCCGCTATGGCGGTTTCTCCTGGCGCAACGAGGGCAAAACCGAGGTCGTATTGCTGGCCGCCTCGTTGCAGGGCGAATAGAACGCCTGACGGGGGAAATAATGCCCAAACAATCACAGCGCGCCCGCTCCGAACAGAAGACACCGCCTCGCCCACCGTCCCCGTCCCGTTTCCACACCGGCGACCGGCGGGCCTCCTTTGTCGATCCGGCTCAATACGCCCACGTGCGCGGCGACCTCGTGCGGATCGCGGTGATCGCCTTCTCCCTCTTCGGGGTGCTCGTCCTCCTGCGCATCGTGACCTCCCTGCTGCACCTCCTTCCCTAGAGGACGGGGTCTACTGCTTCGGCGACCCGGGCACAGTTGCGTGAAGTCCAGGCACGCGTTGGCCCCGCGCCACGGGCAACGGGAGAGTGAGCTCGCTTGCTTCAGCTCAGGAATGAAAACTACATCCCCTTGCGCTCAGCCGAGTTCCTGGAGTAATGCGGGCACGCTCAGGGCAACGTCTTCCCGCAGCACCGCCCGTGCAAAGCGATCCACCCACGTTTCCTCGCGGTTGCACACGATCACTGGGGCTCCGCTGTGGATGGCCAGCCAGGGCAGATCCGCCGCCGGCATGACGACCAGCGAGGAACCGATCACGAGCAACAGGTCGCAGTGGGCAATCTCCGCCTGGGCCCGGCGGAGAACGTCCGCTGGCAGCATTTCTCCGAACAGGACGACATCCGGCTTGATCAGACCACCGCAAGAACAGCGTGGTGCTTCTCCCGTTCGTACAAAGCGCTCCAAGACCCCTTCTGTCCGCTGCTGCGAGCCGCACCGCAGGCAGATCGCCTGCCGCGCGTTGCCGTGGAGTTCCAGAACCTCCCGAGACCCCGCTTTCTGGTGCAGGCCGTCGATGTTCTGCGTGACCACAGCGCGCAGGATCCCCCGCCTTTCCATTTCTGCCAATGCCTCGTGAGCGGGGTTCGGGCATGCCGAGACGATTTCCTGCCAAGAGGCCGCAAACCAGCGATAGAACCGCTCCGGATGGCGTAGGAAAGCGTTGATCGAAGCGACCTCGGTCGGGTCGACCTGGCTCCAGTGCCCCGTACCGGGCGATCGGAAATCACGGATTCCAGAGGGAGTGCTGATCCCCGCCCCGGTGAGCGCCACGGCCCGGCTGCTTCGGGAGACCAATTGCGCCGCCTGGAGATAGGCTTCGCGGTTCACTGCCTCCTCTCCTCCCGCCACACAAGGGCGGTTGCCCAAGCGGCGATCCCTTCCCCGCGCCCGATCGCTCCCAACCCTTCGTTCGTGGTCACTTGGATGCTTACGGCATCGGGAGCCACGCCGACGACCTCCGCCAGCCGGCGGCGCATCTCGGCCACGTAAGGTCCTAAACGGGGCCGTTCGGCCACCAGCACAATGCTGGCCTGGCCGGGCCTCCAGCTGGCCTGAGCGAGCCGGCGCACCACCTCGGCCAGCAGAGCGAGGCTGTCGGCGCCATGGAACGCCGGATCGTCCGGGGGAAAGTGCGTTCCGATGTCGCCCAACCCCGCTGCGCCCAACAGGGCGTCCATCAACGCGTGGGCGATCACATCGCCGTCCGAATGCCCGACCAAGCCCCGTCCGTACGGGATCTCCACCCCGCCCAAGACCAGGCGCCGGCCGGCACGCAGCCGGTGGATGTCATACCCCAGCCCCACTCGCCATTCCCGCATCGTGTTTCCTCCGGGCCCGCCACCACCAACGGATCTGGGCAAGGTCTTCCCCCGTGGTCACCTTGCGGTTCCAGGGGTCCCCTGGGAACACGGCCACCGGCAACCCAAGCGCTTCCAGCATTGCAGCGTCATCGGTGAACACATCGTGCCCGCGCCCCAGGCGCTCATGGGCTGCTCGGAGCAGCTCAACGCGGAATACCTGGGGAGTCTGGACGGTGACGAGGCGCTCTCGAGGCAGCGTCTCTTCCACCAACCCCTCCGCGGTAACCCGCTTGACCGTTTCCACAACCGGCAGAACTGGGACCGCGGCGCCACAGGCCGCAGCCGCCTCCAGCCCCCGGACGATGAGCTCCGGACTCACGAGGGGCCGCGCCCCGTCGTGCACCAGCACCCACCCCTCACCGGGCACCAGTTCGAGCCCCAGTCGGACCGAATCCTGACGGCGCTCGCCTCCTGCGCAAAAGCGCACCCGGGCGGGCCACCCATACCGACGGGCAAGCGCCATCCAGCGCGCCATGCGCTCGCTTCGCACAACCGCCACGATCTCGTCCACAACAGCCACAGAGAGGAATGTTTCCACCGAATGCGCGAGCAGCGGCCGGCCCCCAAGCGAGACGAACAGCTTGTCCCTCCCTAGACGCAAGCTCCGGCCGGCCGCCACGATCAACGCACAGACCCGTTCCCCCCGAAACACCGCCTACTTCTCCTGCTTGGCCGCGCTCAGGTGAGCGAAGATGATCCGGCCGGCCGTGGTCGAAAGCAGGCGGCTCACCGTCACGTGGACCTGCTGACCTACCCGGTCCCGCGCCCCATCCACAACGACCATGGTCCCATCGTCCAGATAGCCAACGCCCTGACCGTATTCCTTGCCCTCGTGCACGAGCTGAACGGTCAGTTCTTCTCCAGGCTGCACGACCGGACGGACGCTCTGGGCCAAATCGTGGATGTTCAAAACCGTGACACCCTGAAGCTCGGCCACGCGGTTCAGGTTATAGTCCGTTGTCAGGATGGGCCAGCCGCGGTCGTGCGCCAGCTGCACCAGCTTGCTGTCCACGTCCGCAGCCTCTGGCGCATCCAGTTCCACGATGTGCACCGGGATTGCCCCTTCCTTCTGGAGGCGATTCAGCACCTCCAGCCCCCGCCTTCCGCGCTTTCGCCGCAGCGGGTCGTCGGCATCCGCGATGCGCTGCAATTCGCGCAGCACGAAGCGGGGAACGACCAGTGGACCGCTCAGGAACCCGGTGCGGGCCAGGTCGGCAATGCGGCCATCGATGATCACGCTGGAATCGACCAGGATCCCCTCGGCCCGAGCACTCACCCGGGCGTCCTTGCGCCGGCCCGCGATGAGGCTGTAGATCTCGCTGCTGCGTCCGAGTCCCGCGGCCATGCCAAGGTAGCCCAGGACGACGCTAACGATAAAAGGCAAGAGCTGGCCGGCCGGGCCAGGCAGCATGGAGATCGGAACGGCCAACAGAGCGGAAGCCAGCAGGCCGACCAGTAGCCCGATCAGGCCCGCGACCAGCGCTTCCGTGGGCACTGCGCGCACCTGCTCGCGCAACCAACGCAAGGGTGTGACGGTCAGAATGGGGGTTAGAAGCAGACCAAGGCCGGCGCCAGCGAGCACCATGGTGGCAATGTAGCGCCAGTTTTCGGGGTAAAGTGTGGCACCCGGAATCATCAAGGCGACTCGGAGGGAGAGCAGTGCGAATAGAGCCATCCCAAGCAGGCGGATCCAGAACATCCCGCTCAGACCCGCGCGACGGTCTCCTTTTCGCATCCTTGCCCCCTGCACCCGGCCAGGCCAACCGTATCTTAGCATAGGCCGAAGCTTGTGTCAATGTGGCAACAACTGCAGGCTCTTACCATCGGATCTCCACCGCTTTTTCAAAACTGCCTGATAAGTTGTGCTCTAGTGTGCAAGGGAACGCTATCTGCAGAAGGAGGTCCGCGTGAGGAAACGGTGGTGGCTGGCGATTGCCCTCGTCCTCGCCCTGTCCGGCGGGGTATATGGAGGCTTGCGCCTCCTGGCTGCCCGGAACGGGAACGGAAACACCGCATCCCTGGAAACAGCGCAGGTGTACCAGGGAGACATCGTCCTCTCGGTGATCGGGAAAGGAAACCTGGTGCCGGCCGCCCAGGTCGCGCTGGGATTCCGCACGAGCGGTATCCTGGCCACCCTGGAGGTGAAGGTCGGCGACCATGTGGAAAAAGGGCAGATCCTGGCACGCCTGGACACCCAGGAGCTGGAGTTGCAGCTCGCCCAGGCCCGCTCGAAGCTGCAGCAGGCGGAAGCCACATTGAACCAGCTGCTCGCAGGCGCCAGCAGCACGGAGATCCTGACGGCGCGCAAGAACCTCGAGCAGGCACAGGCCAACCTGGAAGACACCCGTACCAGCACGGCCCTAAGCGTGGAACAGGCGCGGCTCAGCCTCCTCCAGGCGGCCAATTCGTTGCGGGACGCACAGGCGGAGTACGAGAACATCTACTGGCAAAACCGACAGATCGAAGCCCGGACCGGCGAACTCCCCGATGCCAACGCGGACGCGGAAGCCGAGGCATGGCGGAGGGTCGAAAACGCCCAGGCAGCGATGGAGGCCGCGCGGCTCTCCTATGAAGCGGCCCTCGAGCGTCAGGGCACCTCGACCCGTACGGCCGAAGCCCAGGTCGAACTCGCACGGGCTAATCTGGAAGAACTGCTCCGGGGGGCTAGCGAAACAGAACTGGCCAACGCCCAGGCCAATGTGGAACAGGCGCGCTTGGGCGTGCAGCAGGCCGAACTAGAGCTGGAGAAGGCCGTGCTCACCGCGCCCTTTGCCGGGACCGTGATCCGCATCGACGCCACAATCGGGGAGCAGGTGAGCGGCAGTATCCTCACCCTCGCGAACTTGGACACCCCACTGATCCAGTTCTGGGTGGAAGAAGGGGACCTGGCGAACGTCGCGGTCGGCTATCCCGTCCGCATCACCTTCGAAGCGCTTCCCGACCTCACCTTCAGCGGCAAGGTCGTCCAGGTGGACCCGGCGCTGGTCACGGTCGATGGCACCCCGGCCTTGCAAGCCTGGGCGAATATCGACCTGGGCCAGTCCCCCGTGCGCATCTTCTCAGGGATGTCGGCTGAGGTCGAGGTGATCGCTGCGGAGGCGCGCAACGCGCTGCTGGTACCGCTACAGGCGCTGCGCGAGCTCGCCCCGGGGCAGTACGCGGTCTTTGTCCTGAAGGCGGATGGTACGTTGGAGCTGCGCCGGGTCGAGGTGGGCCTGCAGGACGATGTCCAGGCACAGATCCTGTCCGGGCTGGAGTTGGGCGAGACGGTTGTCCTGCAAGCGTCGGGCGCGAGTTCCGCCGGGACGTCCCCGAGCACGCTTCCCGGCGGGTTCGGTATCTTCCCTGGCGAGATGCCCCCGCAAGGAGGCCGGCCCTGATGCAGACCCCGGTCATCGAAACGATCGGCCTGACCAAAACGTATGGGACGGGCGAGGTGGCCGTCCACGCCCTGAGGGGGATCGACCTACGGATCGCATCGGGGGAGTTTGTGGCCATCGTCGGCCCCTCGGGCTCGGGCAAGTCCACGCTGCTCAACATCCTGGGGTGTCTGGATCGGCCTACCTCGGGACAGTACCTCTTGGACGGGCAGGACGTGAGCCGTTTAGGCCGGAACGAACTCGCCTCCATCCGCAATCGCAAGATCGGATTTGTTTTCCAGTCGTACAACCTTCTCCCCCACCTGACGGCGGTGCAGAATGTCGCCCTGCCGCTTCTGTATTGCCGGGACGGGAGGCTTTCGGACCGGGAGCGGTTCCTCCGGGCTGTGGAGGCCCTGAAGGCAGTCGGCCTGGAGGACCGCTTGCGGCACCGACCGAACCAACTGTCGGGCGGACAGCAACAGCGGGTAGCCATTGCGCGGGCGCTCGTGAACCGGCCGGCCATCCTCCTGGCAGACGAGCCAACCGGGAACCTGGATCGGCGCTCCGGCAAAGAGATCCTGGATCTCCTTGCCCTGCTCCATGCACAGGGCATGACCCTTGTCCTGGTGACGCACGATCCCGAGGCCAGCGCCATCGCGCAGCGGGTCGTCTTGTTGCGCGACGGCCAGATCGTGTCCGATAGCTACAACGGGAAGAACGGTCGCTGGGCGTACCTGCGCCCGCCGGAGGGGGCGCTGCGATGAACCTTTGGCAAACGATTCGGGTGGCGCTGGAAGCCCTTTCGCTGAACAAGCTGCGCTCGTTTCTGACTACCCTAGGCGTGATCATCGGCGTCGCTGCGGTCATCCTGATGCTGGCGGTCAGCGCCGGAGCGGAGGCGGAGATCGCGGACCAGATCAACGCCCTGGGGGCTAACCTGATCCTGGTCAGCCCGGCGTTTACCCGCGGCGATTTCCGCGCGGGAACTGTTCGGCCTTCCCGTTTGGAGTACGCGGACCTGGAGGCGGTCAAACAGCACGTTACGGGCATCAACGGGGTTTCGGCCGAACAGCATACCAGCCAGGTCGTGCGCAGCGACACGGCCGCCCTGGAGGGAATCTCGGTGGTCGGGACGACGCCTGATTTCCCCAAGGTGCGGGAGTCTCGCGTAGCGATAGGGCGGTTCTTGACCGAGCAGGACTTGGACCGCACGAAGAGGGTCGCGGTCCTCGGGCACGATATCGCCCAGGAGCTCTTCGGGGAAGGAAACCCAATCGGGAAGACGGTCAAGATCGGTTCCCAGCGGTTCACGGTAGTCGGCGTGATGGCCGAGCGGGGCGTTGTGGGGAACACCAACTTTGACGAGCAGGTCTACATCCCGATCACGGCGGTGTTCAAGTATTACATGCCCGCCCGTTTCGGCGGCCAATCGATCCGCTTCTTATACGTCTCCGCCGAAAGCCCGCAGGCGATGGAAGGCGTCATGTCCCAGGTCACCCAGGTCCTGGCCGCGCGGCACGGGGTGGAGCCTTCGTCGCCAGATTTCACTTTAACCACGCAGAACGCCATCATCGAGGCGCGTGCTTCCACGACCGCAACCTTCCGGGCCCTTCTGGGCTGGGTTGCGGCGGTGTCGCTCGTGGTGGGAGGCATCGGGATCATGAACATCATGCTGGTGAACGTGACCGAACGCACCCGGGAGATCGGGCTCCGACAGGCGGTGGGCGCGCGCCCCTGGGACGTGCAATTCCAGTTCCTGCTCGAAGCGGTGATCCTCAGCCTAGTGGGAGGGACCATCGGTCTCCTGGCTGGGGCCGGCGGGACCTACCTTGTGAACGGCCTGGGGATCATCCGCGCGGTGCTGGTGCCTGCCTCTGTCCCGCTCGCATTTGCCGCTGCCGCTGCGGTGGGGATCTTTTTCGGCTACTACCCGGCGCGGCGCGCTGCGCGTCTGGACCCGATCGAGGCGTTGCGGCACGAATGAGGGCCGATCGGGGCTGCGGCACACGCCCCCGAGGGCCTGTGGGAGGCTTTTTCTATGCGCAAGCGGACTACACCTTTTTGGCTCTTCGCCCTCTTGGCACTATCCTTGCTGAGTGCTTGCGGCAACCAGACCAGGGCCGACACGGGGAGCGGTTATGAAGGCTACGTGAGCGCGAACCTCGATGCCTCTTACCCCGATGCCCTGCCGGCAGCGACCCAGCTTGCCCTGGGGACGTTGCTTCTGGAGGGGACGGACCAGGCGGTCACGCCGGAACAGGCACGCGCATTGCTACCCCTTTGGCAGGCGCTCCAGGGGAGACGGGTACAAAGTTCGGCCGAGTCGGAGGCCCTCTTCCGGGCGATCGAGCAAACGATGACCTACGAGCAACTCCAGGCGATTGCCGCGAAGCGATTGACCACGCAGGACCTCACGGCCTGGCTGAGGGAACACCAGCCGGCACTGCCCTCAGTGACGCCCGGTGGGGGCGGCCCTTACCCGGAGCTGCGGGCGACCCTGCGTGCCGGGCAGGGATGGAGCGAAAGCGCTCCCTGGCCTCAGGGGACCCCAAGTATCAGAAGGACGCCTGGCGCCGGGGGGCGTGCCATGGGGTCGTTTTATCTCCTCCTGGATCAGGTGGTAAAGACGCTCTCGGAGCGGGCCGGCCCATAGTGGGCATCACGGCGCGATGACCCGGAAAGGCACCGGCACAAAGGTCAGGACAAAGATCCCCATCATCAGGCAGGCGAGAAGCATTTGCCACGGTTTCAGGCGAGTGACGTCATCGAGGGGCAGAGCCTGCCGACGGCCAAAGAGGAAGATCAGGCCGGCCCAGAGGAGCCATCCCCACCAGCGGAAGACCACCGCCAGCAGCACCAGCACGACGATGATCGCCTGAGTCAGGTATCGGGCATATCGACCGAGCAGCGCGTAAGCGATGTGCCCGCCGTCCAGCTGTCCGGCCGGAATGAGATTCAGCCCGGTGACGAGCAGGCCAGCCCAGCCCGCGAAAGCCAGTGGACCTAAGAAGACATCCTCGCCCCGGCCCGGGAGGCATCCGTACAACGCCGTACGGACGATTTCCAACGCGCCCCGCAGCGAGCCAGGCGAACAATCGGGCAGGAAACGGCCAAAGAGGGAGATCTTGAGCAGCCCATAGAGGATCGAGTTTCCCTCCATCAACGAGGGTTCCATCGGCAGTGGCTGCACGGAAGATCGGCTCAAGCCTAGCAGGAGGAGCGGGATGGCGAACAGAAGGCCCGACAGCGGCCCCGCGATCCCGACCGCCAACAGGTGGCGCCGGTTCTGGGGGGGAGCCTTCATCTGGATGAAGGCTCCCATGGTTCCGAGCGGCGGCAACGGGAAGGGGATAAAGTGCGGCAGGCTCACTGGCACGCCCAGCCGGCGGCCGACGAGGTAGTGTCCCATCTCGTGGGCGAGCAGGATGGTGAGCAGGCCCGCCGCAAAGGGCACCCCCGAAAGGAGGTTTTGCCAAAGGGGCCGCTGGGGCAACCATTCCATCCCGGCAAAGAGGGTGGAAAGGACCGTCGCCAGGAAAAGCGCAAGCGGGAGCCTCCAATTCGGACGGGCGGTTGGAAGCCTTCCAGGCATCGCCGTGATGCGCTGTCCTCTTGCTCCGTCGTCCCGGAAAAACGGCGTGTACCCCAGTTCCTGGAACCGGCGGAATACCTGCGGGTATGCCTGGTCGCTTTCCACCAGGAACCGACCCCGGAGATGGATCGCGCCCGGCTGCCGCGCATCCAGTTCCACCGATTCGACCTGAAACAGGCCGGCCACGGCCTCCTGTAGAAGGTAGGTGATATCCGTTTGGAACAAGGCCAACCTCCTGAAGTGATTTGCCATCCCGGTCATCTCTGAGCAGCGACGCGCGCTCAAGCCTAGGGTTCCGCGCTGGAACCCTCCGGGGCCCTGGCGCTCCCCCTTTGCCCGGAAGACCCGGGAAGGATGCGGTAAATGCGCACGCCGGGCGCCTCGAACGCCAGCGTGCCGAGCTGGGCGAATTTGGCTTCCTGCGCCACTCCTGTCTCGAGCGAGCCCAGAAAGACATAATCGACGGAATAGGCTTGCAGGAGTTCCCGCGCTTCGTCGGCATCGGGCGTCTCCAGGATGCGCCGGACGGCTTCGATCCGGGTCCCGATTTCCTGGAGCGCCTCGGGTTGGCCTCCGCGCCATTGGTACTCATGGCCGTCCCAGCCGATCAGCGTCGGCCGGCCGGTCGCCGCGGACACCCGGCCGGAATAGCCCCACTCGGGGCCAACGGCCTCCAGGACGACCGCATCGGGTGGGGCGTTCTGGCATAGCCATTGGACTCCCGCATGATCCCCAGGGTAGCGTGCCTGCATGAAGGCCAGTCCGTCCAGGGACCAGGGTCGGTTGCCGTGGGCCAGTTGGCCGCGCAGCGTGCACACCGGATAGACCAGGCTTCCCGCAAGCAGGAGCAGAACAGGCAGGCTCCACAGAGCCACGGCCAGACGATGTCTGAGGAAGCGATGGCCGACCTGACCGAGCGCGAATGCCCCCGCAATTCCGAGCATCAGCCAGATCTGGTAATAGAACTTGAAGACCGTGTTCATCCGGCTCTCGAAGATGTCGCGCAGGTAGAACAGGTCGCACCCGAGGAGCAAGAGCCCCGACAGCAGCACCAAGATCGCCACAAACGCTTCCGACGGTTCAGTTGCGCCAAGCAAGTCCCAGGCCAGGTAGAGGAACGGCACCAAGAGCAGCAACGGGAAACGCAGCCCCAGGGCCAGTCCAAGGGAGATGACCCCCGTCACCCCAAGCGTTACCCACTGACCAACGCGATGTCCGGATCCTTTCCACCAACGCGCGGACAGCCACGAGAGCGCGGGCCAAAGGAAGAGCCCAAACAGGATCAGCACCGAGTGCAGGGCAGCCTTGTCCCACACCACGGGGCCGATCGTCCTGGCAATCTGCGAAAGCAGGGGAAGGCTGATCAGCCGTCCGATCCAGGGAAGGGAAAGGACCTCTTCGGGGATGGCTCGCGCCCCCACCAGGGGGTGGAAGGTGAGGTGGAAAGGCAGATAGAGCATCAGGGAAAGCGCGGCAAAGGCCGCCAGCTCGCCCAGAGGCTGGCCCCAGCGGCGTGGAGCCTTGGTTTCCTCGCGGCTCCAACGCCACCACCAGGCTCCTGCGAAGAGGAGGAGGGCCGTCGGATAGTCCCAGCTGTTGGTGACATACAGGCCCCCGACCAGGGCCGCGGCGACCACGAAGAGCCCCCATCTGGCTCGTCGCTTGGCCAGGATGCGGATCCCGCGCTCCGGCGCCACAACCACGTTCAGTGCCAGAGCCAGCACCGTCAGCAGCAGCGGAAGCGCCATGACGTGGGGGTGCATATCCCCAAGGAAAAAGCTGAAGAAGGGAAACTCGGTGATCGTGTAGGACCGTTCCACCTCCTCTGAGGAGACGAGACGCCGCCAGCCCAGGAGCGCTGCTCCAACCTTACCCTCCCGCTGGAACCGCGCCACGGCCTCGAGGGATGGCCGATCATCCCATAGCACACGGGAGGGCCACCACCAGTCAAAATCCTCCCGCTGGCCTCCGGGCGTAGGCGTCACGGCATCGAACCGGTCTCCAAAAGAGCCGGGCGTGTTCACCGTATGCCCCAGCGGCACAGCGCCTTCTTCTCCTCTCAGACGGGCAACAAGGACCCGCGTCAACTCGCCTGCGTCCAGCGCCACCACCTGGTTGCTTCCGGTAAGCCATTGGAGCGCCCCGGCCTGGTTCCCCACCAGCAACACCAGCAGGATGGTTGCCGCGCCGACCAGGGCGGCACGACGCCGCGCTTCTCTGTCCAGGGCGCGGGTCAGGTTGTACCCCAGGCTGAAACAACCTGTTGCCGTGAGCGCAAACAGCCCGGCGAGGTTGAGGTTGAAGGTAACCGACGCTGGAAGCCGAGAGAGCAAGGTCAGGCACGCGGCGACAAAGTAGCCCATGTAGTAGTAGTTGATGCTGTAGCCGGCGAGCCAGGGATCCTGGGGGGGCAGCCGTCGGCTCTGCACGATGCCATTCAGGAAGGCCAGATCCATCGGCTGCTCGGTATGGTTGATGGCCACACCGTCCCAGGCGCCATAGATCCGCAAGAGCGCGCCAGCGAACAGGGCGGCCGCAAAGAGCAGCTCGTAGCCCAGGATGAGCCGCCATTCGCGCCGCAGCCAGGCCACCATGCTCTGGTCGCGTAGGAGCAGCCAGCAGGTGGCCAGGGGAAGCAGACAGAAAAGGACCAGCCCTGCTCCGTAAGTGGCCAGCTGCCACATCCCAAGGGTCCAGGCAAGAACGCTGGGGAGAAAGCAACCGAGCACCCGGGCAAACGGCCATCCCCGGTCCGGCAGGTGTCGGAAGAGGAAAAGGGTCAGCGGAAGCGCAAGCAGGCCCAGGAATTCGAGGAGCAACCACCAGATGAGAAGTGCGCTCATCGTTTCCCCGTCGTGTGTTGCCCAGTGGCCTGGGGCAGCTAGCGCTCCAGCCCAGTTTCCTCGGCTGTGCGGGCCTGGGCCCACAGGGCTTCCAGCTGCTCGTAGCTCTCCGGGAAACGGGCCTCGTAGCGCAGGAAAGAAGGAATCGGGTACCGCACGCCTCCCCGGTGCAGCCCTTCCAGACCCTCCAGGAGTTCCGGAAGTTTCGCCGCGGGCAAGGCGAAGGCCAGCTCGTGGTCCTGCGTCTGCCCGAAAATGCGATCCCCATAGCAGGGGAGAATGACCTGCGGCCGGCCCGTCTCCAGTGTGCCCGGCAGGATGTCTGCACAGTCCAAGCGGCCGCTAAAACTGGCTTCCAGCCTCCCGCCCTGCGCATAGAGCGCGGCGGCAGTGAGCAGCAGGACCTGTGCCGGGTTGCCGTAGAGGAGCACGACATCCGGCTCCACGGGGATGCGCGCCAGCGGAGCCACGAGCAGCGCCCCATAGCGGCCGTAAGGAAGCCGGGGGGTCGTAGCCTCCGTGCGCGCGCCGGCCTCTGCGGTTGCCGTGTACATCCCCGCGCACAGGTGGCCCTCCAGGTAGTAGGGGATGGCCGGCTCCATTCCGAGGACCACCTTGCCCGGCGGGCAGGCCAGCTCCTCGCGCGACGCGGCCAGGCTCCACCCATAGCGCCGGGCGATGTTCCACAGCTGACACGTAGCCACACGCACCCCCAGGTCGCGCATGGGCCGTCGGACACGCGGAGGAATGGCTCCTTCGCTTTCTAGCAACTTCAGCCCTACAGGGAACGAGGCCGGACGAAGGGTTCGCTCGAGCACTGCGTTGGCTTCGCTGAGCTCCATAGCCGCCTCCATCGCGCCTTTTCCGGTTGCAGGGCCATTATAGCCCAATGTCCCACCCCCGGCAAACCGGGCAGCGGTGCCCTCCTGCCGCGATGGAACGAACGTCCGACGCTTCACGGCTCCCAGAGGTTGCCACCCCTCGGGAGGCATGATACAATCCGGACGAGCAGCGCCACAAAGCTCATGGGAGCACGCGCGGTGGATCGCCCGGAAAGACTCGATACCACCTGTCTGGAAGAGGAAGCCCGACGGCTCGGCATCGCGCTGGAGCCCGCACAACTCGACCTGTTTCGCCGTTACTACCGGGAACTGTCCATTTGGAACGCGCGCCTGAACCTGACCACGATCGTGGAGTGGGAGGCCGTGCAGGTTCAGCACTTTGTCGACTCGCTGACCTGTCTCCTGCTGGTGCCGGATGAAGCACGGCATGGTCCCTACGCTATCGTGGACATCGGATCGGGGGCGGGTTTCCCGGGTGTCCCGCTCAAGATCGCCTTGCCCCAGGCCGGGCTCGCGCTCGTCGAGTCGGTGCAGAAAAAGGCCGCATTCCTGGTGCATCTGGTGAACCAGCTCGGACTGGAAAGGGTGCGCGTCTATCCTCAGCGGGCGGAAGAGGTCGCCCGGCTGCCCGAGTGCCGCGAGGCCTTCGATCTTGCCGTCTCCCGTGCCGTTGCCCCTTTGGCGGTGCTCGCCGAGTATGGTCTGCCCTTCCTGCGCGTGGGGGGACTCTTGGTCGCGATGAAGGGACGGGAGGTGGAATCGGAAGTGCGCGAGGCGCTGCCGGCTTTCGCCATCCTGGGCGGTGTGCTGCGCGAAATCCGTTCCGTCGTACTTCCTGGCCTGGACGCTCCCCGACACCTGGTGGCGGTGGAGAAGGTCTCCCCTACCCCGGCGCGATACCCACGACGTCCTGGCCTGCCGGCCAGGCGTCCCCTCTCAGGCTGAGCAACAGGCCAAATGGCGGAGGCTTCGCTGGGCAAGCCGGCCCTTTTCCCCTGCCCCTAGGAGCAGTAATCTGTCCTTGTAACATCAAACGATCCCTTACAGGAGGCAGAGATGCATGCAGGATGGAAATGGTTGCTTGCGCTGCTGGCGGTTCTCGTGTTGGTGGTGCTCGGGACGGGCGCTTTCCTTCTCGGACGGGCCGGTGCATGGGTGTGGCCCAACTCCGGCCGGGGAATCGGTGGCTTTCCCGGGATGTGTGGCATGGGGGGCGGGTTTGGAGCAGCCGGCTGTGGTCCTTTTTCCCCCGCTGGCGGGCAGGGCCAAAGCCCCTTAGGGCTAGAGCAGGCCCGCGAAGCGGTGGAGAGCTACCTTTCAGCTCGGGGCTTTGCCGACCTTGAGGTTCATGAGGTGATGGAATTCGAACGCAACTTTTACGCGATCGTCGAGGAAAAAAGCACCGGTATGGGGGCATTCGAGCTCCTGATCGACCGGTTCACAGGGCTCGTGCGCCCGGAACCGGGACCGAACATGATGTGGAATGCCCGCTACGGGATGATGATGGGGTGGCGTTTCCGGTCGGGCACTCCTGCCCGCATCACGGCCGAGGATGCGGTTCGGATTGCCCAGAATTGGTTGGACAGGAACCTGCCTGGCGTCGAGGCGCGCTCAGACGACGTTGACGCGTTCTACGGCTACTACACCCTTCACGTCTGGAAGGATGGGCAAATCTTTGGCATGTTGAGTGTCCACGGCCAGACCGGGCAGGTCTGGTACCATACGTGGCACGGTGACTTCGTCCGCATGCTCGAGGCCGAGGAGGGATCCTCATGATGTTCTTTTGGGGCGCGGGGATGATGCTGCTGATGGTGCTGATCGCGCTGTTCCTGATCTTCGTGCCGATCCTGGTAGCCCTTCTGGTGATGCGCGCCCGATCGATGGGGCCGGGCCAGCAGCAGGATCCAAATGGCAGCGGGACCGTATCAGGGGGAGCCCGATAGCCCCGAACGGAGGCCACAACGCGGGACGGGATCAGACGTCAGCCCGGAGCGGCCATTTCCGGGCTGGCGCTGTTTCTATGTAGGCACACGAGCAGTAACGGTTGTTCCCTCCCCTGGCTTGGAAGCGATATGCAGCTCTCCCCCAGCAAGAAGGGCGCGCTCGCGCATCCCCACGAGGCCGTAGTGGCCCTCGTGAGTCAGGGCAGCGGGGTGCTCCGGCACCTGGAAACCAACACCGTCGTCGGCGATGGTCAGGTAGACGGCCTGGGGCTCGAAACGCAGCGTCAGCCAGATGTGCTCTGCCTGGGCATGGCGCCGTGCGTTGTGAAGCGCTTCCTGGGCGATGCGGTACAGGCCCAGTTCGCGGGCCGGCGCAAGCCGGCGTGGCGTCCCCTCGACGCGAAGAAGCACCCGGGGAGGTCCCTCCGTCCGGCCTTCACGAACGAGCGCTTCCAGCGCTGGCAGAAAGCCCAGGTCTTCCAAGTATGCCGGACGGAGGTCCCGGCTGAAACGGCGCACTCCTTCCGCCGTCTCCAGCATCAGGCTCCGTACCTCGTCGAGCTGCTGTCGGGCGTGTGCACCATCGCCTCGTTCCAGGGCCCGACGCGCCATTTCCACCCGTTGGCTCAGGGCAACGAGCGCCTGCACCGTCTCGTCGTGGAGCTCGCGCGCCAGCCGTGCCCGCTCGTTTTCCTGCGCTTCCGTGATGGCACCCAGATAATCGCGCAACCCTTCCTGGTAGCTTTGGATGCGGTCGGCCATCTCGAGAAGCGCTGCCTGGAGCTCCTGGATCTCCTCCACCCCTCCGACCGGTTCGGAAATCGAAGACAGGTCGCCCCAGGAAACACGGCCGGCCGCCCGTGCCAGCCGTTGCAGCGGGGCCACGATGGTTCGCGCACCAAAGACGAGCGCCAGTGCGGCCACCAGCCCGGCTATAGCGGCCACAAAAGGCACCAGTCTGGGCAGGCGCAGGATGGGATCCGTCAGATCTTCCCACGGCTCTTCTACCACGACCCGCCAGTCGCTTCCCTCGACCGTGGCATAGGAGAGGAGCATCCGCGTGCCTTCGGCCGTCTGGCATAGGGTGCTGCCGCTGCTGCCCGAAAGCAGGGCAGGTGTGCTGTGACCGGCGAACGACATCCCGCAGGAAGAACCGTTGGGGCGAGCCATCACACGCCCCTCGCCGTCCACTAGGTAGACCACGCCTCGCTTTCCCACCCGCACGTCCTGAAAGAGCGCCTGCCAGGTTTCCGCGCTCGGCGGGCTTGTCGAGGAAACAAGCCGTGTGCCGACCAGTTGCGCATAGGCTTGCGCCAGGAGGCGATCCCTTTCCCCGACCAGGTGGACCATGCTATGCTCGTGCCCATACACCCCGGTAAAGGCCACGGCAATGAGTGTCAGGGCCAGCGGGAGTACCGCCCAAAGCAGGAGCTGGGCACGCAGCCGACGCAAGGTGAACCAAAAAGGCTTTCGGCTCACTCGATCACGATCCATCCGCGTCGCAGCGCCTCTGTCACCGCCTCGGTACGGCTGGTGACCCCGAGCTTGCCAAAGATATTCGCCAGATGTCCCTGCACGGTGCGCGGGCTGATGCCGAGTTCCCGACCAATGGCTTTGTTGGTGAGCCCCCGGGCGGTGAGACGGAGCACCTCAATTTCGCGTTCCGTGAGCGGTTCAGGCTGTTCGGCCGCAGTCGCAGGCCGGCCCATAGCCAGCTGTTCGACCACCTTGCGCGCGATCTGTGGGCCAAGTGCCGACTGGCCGGCCGCGACCGTCCTCACGGCACGCACGAGTTCTTCCGCCGGAGCCGTCTTCAGGATGTAGCCGTCTGCCCCGGCACGCAGCAAGGCAAAGACGTAAGGGTCATCGTCGTAGGCGGTAAGGATTAGCACCTTCACCCCAGGGAAACGCGCGCGGAGCTGGCGCGTCACCTCGATACCCGAGGCACCAGGCATCTGGATGTCGAGTACTGCGACGTCCGGCTGCGTTGCCTCGATGCAGCGCAATGCCTCCAGCCCGTCCGCCGCCTCGGCAACGACCTTCACGTCCCCGCTTTCTTCCAGGAACTGCCGGATGCCCTGACGGACCATCGTGTGGTCGTCTGCCAGGACTACCCGCACCGTGCGACCTTCCATGGGGCGCCTCCAAACTCCCGTATGCGCCCACATTGTACCACATTGGCAGATAGCAAACCAGCGGCGCTATCGCGGCCAAGCTGGCCCCGCCGTTGGCCTTTTCTTAGATCGGAGGTCTTCTCCCGTCCCTCGCAGTCTCTGCGAAGCCACCAAGCGGGCAAAGTGCAGCGCGCCCATGGCCAACACGTACGCCGTATAAACGATGACCTCCAGAAGGGAAGGGTTGGCATCGTACCCCAAAAGCCCTTGCAGAAGCGCCCCTACGGGCCCCTTTTCATTCAGCAGGCCGCTGAGGTCCCAGACGTTTGCCACGAGCACAGGCAGGATACCTCCCTCCTGGAGTTCGTGCACCGCACGGCCGACAAGCCCCGCCGCAAAGAGTAGGAGAAGGACACTGGTCACCCGAAAGAACAAACGCGGGCGGATTCGTCGCCCCCCGGCGAACAAGAGCGATACGCCCACTACCGCCACCGCAAGCCCGAGCAGGCTCCCAAGCCACTGGCTGCCCGGCGAGCCAAGCAACGACGCCGCGGTGAGAAAGAGCGCGAGTTCTACCCCCTCGCGCAACACGCTCACGAGCGCCAACCAAAACAGGCCAAGTTGGCTCCCCCGCGTGACTGCTGCTCGTACGCTTGCCTCCAGGCCAGCCTCGAGTTGCCGTCCCTGCCGCCCCATCCAGAAGATCATCCAGGTGAGCACGCTCGCGGCGAGCACCATCGTGCTTCCTTCGAAGATCGGTTCAGCGCGTCCCTCCAGGGTGATCCCCACGACGTTCAGGCCAAAGCCCGCTGCCAGGCTTACGGCAACCGCTGCGGCGACCCCTGCCCAAACGGCGCGCCTAAAGGACCGAGCCCCCAGGCGATGGACGATGCTCAAGACAATGCCAACCACGAGGGCCGCTTCAAGGCCCTCACGCAGGCTCAGCAAGAACGACGGCCCCATTGGACCCTCCCGACATCGGTCTTTCGCACCCATTCTAAGGGGGAGGAGCCACCGGGCATGCGCCGAGTGCGCCATTTTGGGTAAGCCAAATGGCCCATTTGTGCGGTAGGCCATCTCCCCGCTGTCCTCAGGAGGCGCATTGTAGGGCGCTCCCGGGCGAGCCGTAGGCGATCCTCACCCGTCCGGGCTTCGCTCGGTATCTCGTGTGGAGCGCCCCCGCACAAGGGTGCGGGATCTCACTTTTCCCGCTTGCGGGCATCCTGCCACTACTTTGGCTCGGAAGGCAAGCCTTCGGGCCGCTCGGGGATCGAAGCTCCCTCCTGCGGGGCGTCTTCCGTGGGCGGGTCCTCGTCCACCGTCCGGCGCACCCGTGCGGGGACCCCATAGGCTACCGCGCGCGGCGGGATGGACCGGGTGACGACCGAACCAGCCCCGGTGACCGCCCCGTCGCCGACCTCTACCGGCGCGACGAGCATCGTGTCGCTACCGATGTAGGCGCGCTTGCCGATGACCGTGCGGTTCTTCCGTCCCTTCGTGTCAAAGTTACAGGTGATCGTTCCTGCGCCGATGTTCGTCTCGGCCCCGATCTCGGCGTCCCCGATGTAGCTGAAGTGTCCCATCTTCACCCCGGGCCCCAGATAGGCGTTCTTGACCTCTCCAAAGTTCCCCATGCGCACGCCGCGCGCCAGGTGTGCCCCTTTCCGCAGGTGGCCAAAGGGGCCGATGCGTACCTCGTCCTCGAGCACGGCCTCCTCCAGCACGGAAGCAAAGACGCGGCACCCGTTTCCGACCACGGTATCGACCAGGATGCTGTTCGGGCCGATCTCGCATCCTTCCCCGATGCGCGTCGCGCCCAAAAGGTGCGTGTTCGGACAGATGACGGTATCCTGGCCGATCTCCACGGTGTCGTCGATGTAGGTGCTTTCCGGGTCGACAATGGTGACCCCGTCCAGCATCCAGCGCCTGGCGATGCGCCGCCTCAGCACGCGTTCCGCCTGGGCCAGCTGCACCCGATCGTTGACCCCAAGCACCTCTTCTGGGTCAGCGGCGGGGTACGTGGCCACCCGCTCTCCTTCGCCGACGGCCAGGGCGACCAGTTCGGTCAGGTAGTACTCGCCCTTGGGGCTGCGCGAAAGGAGTGGCAGGTGTTTCCACAGCCAGGGCGCCCGGAAGAGGAAGATGCCGCTTGCGACCTCGCGGATCGCGCGCTGCTCGGGGGAAGTATCGGCCTCCTCGAGGATGGCGCACACCTGCCCCTCCGGATCCCGAAGCACCCTCCCATAGCCGGAGGGATCGGGCAGGATAGCGCTCAGGAGGGTCACGGCCGCCCCCTGGTGCTCGTGATGCCTGCGCATCCCCTCCAGGGTTTCGGGACGAAGGAGGGGGGTATCCCCGTAGAGCACGAGCAGTTCGTCACAGTGCCCTTCGAGGAGCGGCTGGGCCTGTTGCACGGCGTGGCCCGTGCCCAGCTGGGGTTCCTGGAGGACGAACGGACAACCCGAAGGAAGCAACGTGCGTACTTCTTCCGCGGCATGTCCCAAGACGACCACCAGGATGTTGGGCCGCAGCGCCTCGGCAAGGCGCAGGGGATACAAGAGGAGCGGCCGGCCGGCCAAGGGATGCAAGAGCTTGCTCCGCCGCGAGCGCATGCGCGTGCTCTGGCCCGCGGCGAGGAGGGCGATTGCCAGTCTGGACATCGCTAGACTCCTCCCTCGATGGGGCAACCCGATCGCGCAGAAAGCTGAGGCTTCATCGCCTGGCCTTCCTTGTTTTGCGGTATTCTACCACAAGCCTTCATCCAAGGCCACGCCGGGTGGCCTTAAAGCGGAGCGTGAGGGCGGGGCCGAGCGCTTGGGCTACCGTGCGGGAGGGCCCAGGCCGAGGTAAACCACTAGCGCGTGGGGGTCGGTGCCAGCCAGCCCAAAGCCGGGTAGAAGAGGGGTTGCCCATATCGAGCGACCCCAAATCGCGCGATCTCGGCCTGGACGTCGGGCGATCTCAGATAGTCCACCAGCGCCTGTGCCCACTCTGCCCGCACGCCTGGATGGAGCGCGGCATTCACCGGGATGGCGGAGTAGACGTTGACCAGGTCAGGGTCTGCCCCGAGGGTTCCGCCCCCAACCAGGATCTCCAGGCCAGGCAGCCGTTCCAGCATGGCGAGGAAGGTTCCCCGGTCCGTGAGGGTGTAGGCGCGTTTCTCGTTCGCCAGGATGAGCGTATCGCCCATTCCCTGCCCGACCGAAAGGTACCACGGCCCGGCCGGTCGGATCCCGGCCTTTGCCCACAGGGCCTCCTCCCGTCGGTGCGTCCCCGAACCGTCTCCGCGGGAAAGGAAGAGGGCGCCTTGCTGCGCGATTTGCCGGAATGCCTCAACGGCGGTTTGGAGCCCGCGGATGCCCGCCGGGTCAGCCCGAGGCCCGACGACCACGAAATCGTTCCGCATCAGTTCAAAACGCCCCGTCCCGTGGCCCTCGGCCAGGAACGCCTCTTCCCCCTCTGGATCGTGCACCAGCAGAACGTCGGCATCCCCTCGCCGCCCGAGTTCGAACGCCTGGCCCGTACCCACGGCCAGCACGTTTACCCGGATCCCGGAGCGATCTTCGAACGCAGGGACCAGGGCCTCCAGGAGGCCGGTATCGTAGAGGCTGGTCGTGGTGGCGACGATCAGTTCCCGCTCGCGTTGGCCCGCACAGCCTGCGGCCAGCAACACGACGAACAGGGCGGCGCCCACAGCAGCTGTCCGCCTCATGCAGTTTGCTCCGGAGGAAGGACCTCGATCGGATCGCCGACCTGGACCATCCCGCCCCGCAGCACGCGGACAAAGATCCCTTCGCGCGGCATGACGCAATCGCCGGTGATGCGGTAGATCGCGCAGCGGGTGTGGCATTCTTTCCCGATCTGCGTGACCTCTACGAGCGCTTCGGGGCCGATCCGGAGCCGGGTGCCAAGGGGCAGGGACAGGAGGTCGAGCCCGGAGGTCAAGATGTTCTCCGCAAAAGCGCCGGGAGCGACGTCCAGCCCTTTCGCGCGCACCTTGTCCGCGCTTTCTTGCGCGAGGAGCGATACCTGGCGGTGCCACGGCCCGGCGTGAGCATCTCCCTCCAGGCCGTGGTTCGCGACGAGCTGTCCTCGGAAGACATTGGTCTTGGGGACTCCTTTCCGGTCGCTGATGCATACCGCAAGGACCTTCCCGGTCATTGGACCTCTCCTGTCAGCTCGACCGCGCCGCTCTTCCCGCCGCTCTTGCGGAGGAGGCGGATCCCCTCGATCCGCATCCGGGGATCGAGCGCCTTGCACATGTCATAGATCGTCAGGCCGGCCACGGCGACTGCGGTGAGCGCCTCCATCTCCACACCGGTCTTGCCCACACAGCGCACCGTTGCCGTAATCTCGAGCGCGGAATCCTCCTCGCAGACACAGAAATCCACACCGATGTGAGTGAGAAGCAGCGTGTGGCAAAGCGGGATGAGATCGGGCGTACGCTTGGCCGCCAGGATGCCCGCCAGGCGGGCGATGGCCAGCACATCCCCCTTCGGTACCTCCCCCGAAGCGATGAGGTCCAGCGTTTCCCGGCGCATCACGACGCGGCCCGTCGCCACTGCCTCGCGCACGGTATCGGGTTTGTCTCCCACGTCGACCATCCGTGCCTGCCCCTGTGGGTTCAGGTGTGTGAGTTCGCTCATCGTACTCCTCGCAAGGTCGCGCGCCGAGTCTCGCGGGCATCAGCCCCCGATCTCGGACATCGTACGGCCGTGAGGGAAGGAACCCTTGGCCAAACCGTGGCCCTGTGGCTTGTTCCGGATAGCCTGCACCAGTCGCTCGCGGATTGCGGAAGGGGGGCCCCCATTGCGCAGGACACTCCGCAGATCGATCTCCTGATCGCACAGCAGGCAGGGGCGCAGCCGGCCGTCCGCGCTGAGTCGCAGGCGGTTGCACCCCGAGCAAAAGTGCTCGCTCACCGCAGGGATGAGGCCGATGGTACCGGTGCCCTCCGAGAAACGGTAGTAGCGCGCCGGGCCCGCCCCGCGAGGGGCTTCCTCGGAAAGCAAAGGTCCCAAGGCGTTCTCGATGCGCGCGCGGATCTCTTCGGCCGGCACGAAGCTTTGCGGCGTCCAGAGGGCACTTCGCCCCACCGGCATAAACTCGATGAAGCGCACGTGCCATCCCTCGCGCCGGGCCATCTCGGCAAAGGGGACGACTTCGTCATCGTTCCAGGAGCGAATGACGACGGTATTGATCTTTACCGGGTGGAGCCCTGCCCGGGTGGCCGCCTCGATGCCAGCCCGTACGTCGTCAAGGGACCCGCCTCGCGTGAGCAGGGCGAAGCGCTGTGGATCCAAGCTGTCGAGGGAGATGTTCACCCGCTGCAGGCCGGCCTCTGCCAGATCGCGCGCCATCGACGCCAAGAGGGTGCCGTTTGTGGTCATCGAGAGGTCCTCGATGCCGGGGATGGCGGCCAGTTGCGCGACCAGCCGTACGATCCCCCGACGCACGAGCGGTTCTCCTCCGGTCAGGCGCACTTTGCGGATCCCCAGCTCGGCTGCCACGCGCACCACCTGCACGATCTCCTCGAAGGTGAGCACTTCGCTGTGGTCGCGCCAGGGCACTCCCTCCGGCGGCATGCAGTAGACGCAACGCAGGTTGCAGCGGTCTGTCACCGAAACCCGCAGGTAGTCGATGGGCCTCTGGTAGGAATCGTAGAGCGTCATCAGTACGCCATCTCCCCCCGTACAAAGGCGGCCGACCGGGGGTCCATTGGCTGCTCGAAGAACCGGGAGGTCTCACTGACCTCGACGAGCTCTCCGGAGAGCAGGAGGCCCACCCGGTGCGCCACGCGACGGGCCTGGAAGACGTTATGGGTGACCCAGACGACGGTGGTGCCGCGCGCCCGGTTTTCCTCGCGGACGATCTCCTCGATCCGGCCCACGTGGTAGGGGTCGAGGTTGGCGGTGGGTTCGTCCAGGAGCAGCACGTCCGGTTCGAGCACGAGCGCCCGCGCCAGGGCAACACGCTGGGCTTCTCCCCCGGAAAGGGTGTGTACCGGCGTGCGGGCCAGCTCCCACAGCCCGACCCGCTGGAGGGCGGCCTGGACGGCCGGCGTGACATTGCGTCGGCCACGTAGGCGCAGCCCGAAGGCGACGTTATAGGCCACGCTTCCGCTGAGAAGGAGCGGGCGCTGAAAAACGGTCGTGATCCGGCGAAGGAGGTCGGGAGAGATGCGCCCGTCCAGCGGCTGGCCGCGATAGAGGATGCGGCCGGCCGTCGGCGGTTCCAGGAAGTTGAGCAGCCGGAGCAGGGTGGATTTGCCGGCGCCGCTAGGGCCCACCAGGCCGAAGATCTCGCCGCTGCGGATCGTCAGCTGGTCGATGCGCAGCACCTCGCGGGGCCCGTACCGTTTCCGGACGCCCTCCAGGCGAAAGGCTTCCTCGCCCCCGGGGCTCATCGTTCTACGCTCCTTCCCTGAAGCGCCAGCACGGCGCCGTTGATCGCAAAGGCGATCGCGAGGAGGACGAGCCCGAGCGCCAGGGCGGTGTCGAAGCGACCCTGGCGCGTTTCCAGCACGATGGCGGTGGTGAGGACGCGGGTGCTTCCCCGGATGTTGCCCCCGACGAGCATGACGGCGCCTACCTCGGAGATGATGCTCCCGAAGCCGGCGACCAGTGCGACGACGATGCCCGTCCGGGCCTCGCGTACCAGAGCCCACGCCGACTGCCAGGCGGTGGCGCCCAACGCGCGGAGCTGCAGGCGCAGCGCGGGGTCGACGGCGAGGACTGCAGCCATAGTCAGACCGACGATCACCGGAAAGCAGATCAGTGTCTGCGCCAGGACCATCGCCCGCGGGGTAAAGAGCCAGCCGAGGAAACCGAGGGGACCGCTGCGGGAGAGAAGGAGGTAGACCAAGAGCCCAACGACCACCGGGGGCAGGCCCATCCCGGTGTAGATGAAAGCGATCACGAGTCGTCGTCCGAAGAAACGTTTCAGCCCAAGGAAGGCACCCAACGGTACGCCCAGGAGGCTGGCGATGAGGAGGGCTTCGCCGGAGACACGGAGGGAAAGGAAGGTGATACCCCACAGTTCGGGATCGCCTGCCACGAGGCGTTGTAACGCGTGAGAGAGGCTGCCCATATGCGATGCGCCTTTCCGCGGCGCCTCCCAGCAGGTACGACGAAAAAGAGGCGTCTCCTCGGAAGGAGACGCGGGACAACTTCTCCTTTCCGAGCGTGGGAGGCACCGCCGTTTCCAGCGACACCCTCGGGGTACCCTTCGGGTACCCGCCGGCCACCGACCGTAGGGATAGACCCGACAGGAACGATGGCTCGGAGAAGCAATTTCATCTTAGCATAGCGCTGGGAGCGTGTCAAGTTGGCGTGCCTTCCGTCCAGACCGCTTCGGCGAGGATGACCGGTTCTCCCTGGTGTTCTTGGACCTGCCCCTGGACGAGATGGGGGCATTCCTGACCCAGGAATCTGGCACAGCGACGGAACACCTCGGGGAAGAGGATGACCTCGATCGTCCCGTTTAGGTCCTCCAGGCTAAGGAAAGCCATCCATTCGTCCTTCTGGGTACGCTGGGGCCGGGCGCCGATCGGCCAGCCGGCCACGATGACCTTCTCCCCGACATAGTCGGCCAGCAACTGGCTGCCGATGGGCCGATAGCGTGCCAGGACCTCCTGGTAGAGGCTTAAGGGGTGCGCGCTGAGGGCCAGCCCCAGGATTTCTCGCTCGAAAGCGACCCGTTCCTCCAGGCGATAGTCGGGGAGGTTGGGGATGGGGAAAGGGAGGATGTGTTCTTCGTCCAGGGGAAGCGGGAATTGCCCGTCCGACCTCTGCTCCTCGATGCCCTGTAATCCGGCGTACAGTTCCCAGATCATCTCGGCCCGGTTGCCTCCCAGGCCATCGCAGGCACCGATGCGAATGAGCGCCTTGGCTTCCTCCTCCCCGGGGCGCACACGGCGGAGGAAATCGGATAGGGAAGCAAAAGGGGCCAGGCGGGCCTCTTCGATCAGGCGGTTACGAGTGGCTTCGCTCAGGCCCCGTATCCGTCCCAGTCCGATGCGAATGGTATCGCCCTGCCCGACAGTGGCTATGCTGGGGACGTTGACGTGAGGGGGAAGCAGGCGCAGCCCCAGCCGGCGGGCCTCCTCGGCATAGGCAGCTGGGGTGTAGTAACCGCCCTCGTTTTCGATCACCGCGGCCAAATACTCTGCTGGATAGTGGGCTTTCAGATAGGCCGCCCGGTAGGCGACGATGGCGTAGCTGGCAGCGTGGGCTTTGCAGAAGGCGTAGCCGGTAAAGCCGGCCAGCCGTTCCCAGATCTGTCCGGCCTGGGAAACCGAAAGGCCTCTTCGGGCGGCCCCCTGAAGGAAGCGCTGGCGCAAGGCCTCGCGTTCGGTTTCGGTCTGGGCTTCCGGAAGGGCCCGGCGGATCGCCTCGGCCTCGCCCGGGCTCAGCCCGCCGACCTCGGAGAGCAACCGCAGGACCTGTTCCTGGTAAAGGATCACCCCATAGGTTTCCCCCAGGATCTTTTCCACCTGTTCTCGCAGGGCCGGGTCCATCTCGGGAAGCCAGTCGGTTTCCGGCTCCTCTCCTGCGCGGCGGCGGAGGAACGACTCCTTCAGTCCACCCCGGAGGGGGGCTGGCCGGAAGAGCGAGATCACGGCCATCACATCGTCCAGGCACCGCGGGCGATAGCGGCGCAGCAGGGCGCGCACCCCGGGGCTTTCCAGCTGGAAGCATCCCATCGTTTCCCCCCGCGAGAGGAGCTCGAAGGTGGCTGCATCGTCCAGGGGAATGGATTCCACCGTCAGGTCGCCCGTGTGGCACTGGCGTGCGGCGGCCACGGCATCGGCGATCGCCGTCAGGGCCCGCACGCCCAGGAGGTCCATCTTGACCAGCCCAAGCCGCTCGATGGCCCGCATATCGTACTGGGTGATCAGCAACCCCTTGGCCGAGCGCTGCAAGGGCACGAGGTCGGTGATCGGGTCGGGGGCGATGACCAGCCCACCGCAGTGGATGGAGAGGTGTCGAGGAAGGCCGGCGATGGAGCGCGCAGCCCGCAGCACGGTCGCTGTCACCTCATCCTCTGGAGGGTCGAGCGGGTCGAACCAGGCCGGCCCGGGGTCAGCCCCGTCCTCCGGTTCGGGAGACTGGAAGCGGCCGATCCAGTAACGGGCGGCCAGTTCTTCTGCCTCCGAAGGGGCAAGCCCGAAGGCTTTGGCCGTTTCCCGGATAGCCGAGCGAGCGTGAAAGGTGTTGTAGGTGCCGATCATCGCGACGTGGGCATCGCAATACGTTTTATAGACATAATCGAGCATCTCATCGCGGCGCCGCCAGCAGAAGTCGAGGTCGATATCCGGGGGATCGGGGCGCTCCGGGTGCAGGAAACGCTCGAAGGTCAGGCGGTAGGCCAAGGGATCGACGGGGGTGATCCCCAGGGCATAGGCGACCAGGCTGGAGGCGGCCGAGCCGCGGCCCAGGACCGGGATCCCCCGGCGGCGGGCTTCCTGAACGATATCGGCGACGATGAGAAAGTAAGGGCTGAAGCCCAATGCCTCGATGGTGCGCAGTTCCTCGGTGAGGCGTTCCAGCACGGCCGGGGTGAGGGGTTGGTAACGCTCCATAACCCCCAGGAAGGCGAGTTTCCAGAGGCGGGAGAAGGCGGTTTCCTGGGGCGGAAGAGGAACCTTAGGGAAGATCGGCCGGCCGACGCGCAGCTCCAGGCGGCAACGATCGGCGATATAGGCACTGTGGGCCAGAGCCCGGGGCCAACGGGCAAAGCGCCGGGCCATCTCTTCCGGCGAAGGAAAGTGAAGGTCGGGATGGCCGTTTCCCTTCCATGGGATTTTGTCCGGGTGGGGCTGGAGGAGGTGGGTACCGGTCCGGATGGAGGAAAGCAAGAGGTGCAGGGAGGCTTCTTCGGGCCGGAGATAATGGATGTCGGACGTGGCCACATAGGGAATGCCGGCCGAATCGGCCAGCGCAACCAGCCGCTCGACTACCGGAGCATCCTGGGGGGCATCGAGTTGTAACTCGATGAACACGTTCCGGCGGCCAAAGAGCGCCTGCAGCCCACCGAGCAGCCGCTGGGCGCGCTCGATATCCCCTTGACATACCAGGTGGTAAAGCCATCCTTGGCTCCCGCCGCTTAGGGCGATCAGCCCTTCGGTGTGGTGCCGCAAGGCGGTCCAGGAGAGGCGAGGGGGCGGTTCGGAGAACGACTGCAGGATCGTGCTCAGCCGACAGAGGTTGCGATATCCTTCCTCGTTTTCGGCCAGGAGCAGGAGGGAGTGGCCGTCCTCCATAGAGGCTTCCATGCCCAGGATGGGCCGGATGCCTGCCTCGCGGCAGAGGTCATAGAAGAAGACGGCTCCGTACAGGGCGTTCTGGTCGGTCAGGGCAAGTGCAGGAAGGCCCATCTGCCGCGCCGTGCTCACCAGATTCTCCAGGCGGCAGGTGCTGTCCAGGAGGCTGTAGACGCTGTGCACATGCAGGTGGACGAAAGCCATCGTCCCTTCACGGCGGCGGGAACGCGTTCCCGCCGTCCTCCTCCAGTTCTCCCAAGCGCTTGTGTAGGGTCAAGACCGACCCCCGCTGGATCGAGCGACTTCCGTACCGGCTTCGGATGCGGTCCAGGCAGCAGGACAGCCAAAGGGCGCGCTGTTCCCCACACCGGTCGCCCGGAAGCAGGGGGAGCTGCATCCCTTGGGGGCTCAGCTGGCTAACCTGGATGCCCAGAAGGCGGACCCGCTGGCGGCTCCGGTCCAGTAACTCGTCCAGAAGGTTTCGGGCGATCCTGAGCAGCGCGGCATCGCTGGCGATCGGATGAGGCAAGGTTCGCTGGCGGCTCTGGGTGGAGAGGTTGGCCCAGCGTACCTGGACGGCGATGCAGCAGCTGCCCAGCCCTTTCTGGCGTAGGATGGATCCCACCTCTTCGGCAAGCAGACAGAGCGTGGCGCGAAGGAAGGAGGGATCGCGGGAATCCCGGGGGAAGGTGACGGCCCGGGAGATCGAGCGTACAGGCCGGGCGCAAGGGATTACCGGGGAACGGTCCTCCCCGCGGGCCCAGCGTTGCAGGGCGAGGGCATGGGGTCCCAGGAAGCGCTCAAGCAGCCCGGCGGGGGCGGATGCGAGTTCGCCGCAGGTGGTGATGCGCAGTTCGGCCAGCCGGGCTGCGGTATGCGGGCCGACCCCCGGAAGGACGGCGATCGGCAGGGGGGCAAGAAAGGCGGCTTCCTGCCCATTGGGGACCTCGAGCAGGCCGGCCGGCTTGGCCCGGCTGCTGGCGACTTTGGCCACCAGTTTGTTCCCAGCCAGCCCGATCGAGCAAGGCAGGCGCAGCTCCCGGCGGATCCTCTCTTGCAAGCGGCGGGCGACCTGGAAAGGGGCTCCCAACGCGCGCTCGCTTCCGGTCAGGTCGACGAAGGCTTCGTCGATGGAGGCCATTTCCACCCAGGGGGAAAGTTCCTCCAGAAGGGTGCGGATCTGCCGGGAGGCCTGGCGATAGGCCTCGAAATGGCCGGGGATCAGGATCAGGTGCGGACAGAGCCGACGGGCCTGGGCAAGCGGCATGGCCGCGTGGATCCCGTAGGCCCGTGCCTCGTAAGAGGCCGAGGAAACGACCCCCCGCCCTTCCAGGCGTCCCCCAACGACGATCGGCTTTCCTTCCAGTTCCGGGCGAAGGGAGCGTTCCACGGAGACGAAGAAGGCGTCCATATCGAGGCATAGGACCACCCGCGTCTCCATCGGTAGCTCCTTCGAAGGAATGCGTACAAATGTTCTACTTCCAGTATAGCACCGTTCCCTTCCGTTGTCAAGGGCGTCCGAGACTTGGCGATTCGGGAATCCAGCCGTTGCCGGGTAGCAAACGCGGGCCTCCCGGCTCCAAACGCTTTCGCCGGAGACAATCCTCGGGAAGGAACAAGGGGGGCCGAGCGGCCCCGGTCCCCCTTGGAGGCAGCTCTTCTTAGGGGAAAATCTTCCCGGGGTTCAGGATATGATCGGGATCGAACGCGGCTTTGATGCGGCGCATCACCTCGATCTGGGCCGCATCCAGCGCCAGAGGAAGGTAACGGCGGCGGGCACAACCGATCCCATGCTCCCCGGTAATCCGTCCACCCAGCGAGATCGCCAGCCGGTAGATCTCCTCGCTGATCCGGGGGAGCTGTGTTTCCCAGACCTCATCGGACAGTTCGTCCTTGAGCATGATGATGTGGACATTTCCATCGCCTGCATGGCCAAAGTTGACCGTCCGTACACCGTAGCGGTTCCCGATCTCCTTCACCCCCCGCATCAGGGCCGGGATGCAGGCCCGGGGAACGACCACGTCCTCCATATGGTGGATGGGGCTTTCCGCTTTGACTGCCTCGATGATCTTGCGCCGGGCTTCCCAAAGGCGATCGCGTGTCGCCCGGTCGGTCGCCACCAACACGTCCCGCGCCCCGTGCTCCAGGCACAAGTCCCCGACCAGCTGATACTCCTGGTCGATCGCTGGCTGGTGGTTCCCGTCCAGCTGGATGAGCAGTTGCGCTACGGCGTCGTGGTAGGGGACCTCTTTCTGCAACAGCCGCTCCGATGCCAGGATCGCGTCTCGTTCCATCAGCTCGATCGTCGCCGGCACGATGCGGTGAGCGATGATGTCGGATACCGTGTCCGCAGCTGCCTGGAAGTCATCGTACGGGACCAGCAGGTCGACCCGGAGCGCCGGAAGCGGGAGGAGCTGCAGGGTGATTTCCGTCACCACCGCCAACGTTCCCTCGGAGCCGATCAAGAGCTGTACCAGATCGTAGCCAGTGGCGTCCTTGACGAGCTTTCCCCCGCAATGGATGATCTCCCCGGAGGGAAGCACGGCCTCCAACCCACAAGCGTAATCGCGGGTGACGCCGTACTTGACAGCGCGAGGACCTCCGGCTCCCTCGGCAATGTTGCCCCCGATGGAGCAGGAATCCAAACTGGCCGGATCGGGCGGGTAAAAGAGGCCCTCGGCCTCCACCGCCCGGTGCAGCTCCCCGGTGATCAGCCCTGGTTCGACGGTCACCATCAGGTTGTCGTGGTCGATCTCCAGGATGCGGTTCATCTTTTCTAGCGAAAGGACGATTCCCCCATAGACGGGCACCGCCCCACCGCTCAGTCCAGTTCCGGCCCCACGCGGGGTCACCGGGATGCGCGCGCGCTGAGCCAGCCGCAACACCTCGGACACCTGCGCGGCGGTGGTCGCGCGAACGACCGCCTCTGGCTCTGCCCGGATGCCGACCGTTTCGTCGTGGGTGTACGGCTCCATCGCCTCGGCTTCGGTCAGCACGTTCTCCGGCCCTACGATCTCCCGAAGGGCCGCAACGATCTCGCTATCGACTTTGCGATACATCGTCCTGTTTCTCCTTGCTGGTATTACGTTGTGCGTAGGAGTGAGGCCTGCGCCGCCGCGACCCCTGTCCCGGGTTCGAACCGATAGCCAGCGCGCGCCAGCCCCTGCTCGATCGCCCCAACCGTGACCAGGATATCGGAAGGTGTGACCGCGCCCATATGCCCCACGCGGAAGTAGCGAGCCCGGATCTCCGGGTGCAGACCACCCGCGACGATGACACCGCCTTCCTGAATATGCGCGAGCACCGAAGCGTCGACGCCGTCCGGATAGTAGATTGCGCTCATCGTGTGGGCGGTTACTTCGGGCGAGCGTGGCACCAGTTTCAGCCCCAGGGCCGCCATGGCCTCCTGGAAGGCGTGTGCCAGTTGCCTGTGGCGCAGAAATCGCGCTTCCATTCCTTCCGCAAGGATCTGCTCCAGGCTCACGCGCAGCGCCCAGACCAGGTTCACCGCGGGAGTGGCAAAGTACCGCCCCTGGCCGCTCTCGTAGGCTTCCATGATGGGGAGCCACTCCGTCCAATCGGCGTAGTAATTGGCCACCGGAGTGTGCCGCTTGCGAAAGGCTTCCAGGGCACGCGGCCCGGCGACCAGGATGGCCAGCCCGGGCGGGACGCCGATCGCCTTCTGGGAGGCGGTGAGCGCGAGGTCGATTCCCCATTCTTCCTGGCGCATCTCCTCCCCGGCTACCGCGCAAACGCCGTCCACCACGACGAGCGCGTCATGCGCTCGGGCGATCGCCGCAAGCCCCCGGACATCCGCAAGGACACCGGTCGACGTGTCCACGTGGGTCACGGTGATCAACTTGTACCCACCACCGCGCAGCGCCTCCTCGACGGCCTCATGCGCGGGGGCGGTGCCGATCTCCGGCGCGCGGACTTCTGTGACCGTGGCCCCATAACGGCGTAGGACCGCCGCGAAACGGTCGCTGAAGTAGCCCGTGTTCACCACAAGCGCACGGTCACCGGGCTCCACCAGGTTCGCCGCGGCCATATCCATCGCCAGTGTTCCCGATCCGGCAACCACGAACGGCTGCCCGCTCGGGCAGAGGAAGACTTCGCGCAGTTGTCGCAGAGCCTCCCCGAAGATCTGGACAAAGTTGCCCGCCAGGTGGCTGGTGGTGGCGAGCCCCATGGCGCGCAGCACTTCCGGCGTGAACTCGATCGGCCCAGGGATCATGAGCAATTTGCGGTTTTTCATCGCTTCTGGCTCCATCAGGCTCAGGAATGAGGCGCCTGGCTGTAGGATTACCGAGGACTGCCGCGGCCGTCCGCGCGAAGGTGGCCAACCAAAACGCGGCCAGTCGCAGGGCCCCCTCGTTGTAGTGCCCGAACCGTCGGGAGCGCTGCCCAGGGACGGTCCCGGCATTGCGTGCTCGCGTAAGGGCATCCGGGCCGATCTCAGGGCTCGATCCGTGTGCCCAGCAGCTCCAAGAACTTGCGCATCCACTCCGGGTGGGCCGGCCAAGCAGGCGCGGTGACCAGGTTACCGTCTACATAGGCGTTGGAGAAGGTCTCGTTGACCTCCGCCCAACGCGCCCCGGCGCGCACGAGATCCGGCTTCACTGCCGGATAGGCAGTGCAGACTTTGCCCTCCACCACCCCCGCGGCCACGAGCACCTGCTGGCCGTGGCAGATGGAGGCGATCGGCTTGCCCGCCTGGGCGAAGTGGCGCACGATCTCCAGCACCCGCTCGTTCAGCCGGATGTACTCCGGTGCCCGCCCACCGGGGATGACCAGCGCGTCGTACTCCTCCGGCCGGATCTCGTCAAAAGTCGCGTTTAGGGTAAAGTTGTGGCCCCGCTTCTCGCTATAGGTCTGATCTCCCTCAAAGTCGTGCACGGCTGTGCGTACCTGCTCGCCGGCCTTTTTCCCGGGGCAGACCGCGTGCACTGTGTGCCCCACCGTGAGTAGCATCTGGAAGGGCACCATCACCTCATAGTCTTCTACATAGTCGCCGACCAGCATCAGGATCTTCTTGGGTGCCATCTTTCCCTCCTCCTGCGCAAAGGGGCAAGCCCCCGCTTGCCCCGCGGTTGGGCCTCGGAGGCCATCATACCACGGTGCCCTTGCGAGGTCAATCGGTGGTGCCGTGGCTCCTCGTCCAGGACGGAGGCGGTGGCCATCCGGTGAGCCCGGTGCGCTGCTGCCCGATTCGGCCCGCCCTTCTCCCCTGCCGACGGCCTTCCATTCGCGTGTAGAGCCCCTGTTGGAGGTCCATCAGCTTCAAGCTTGGTGCGAGGAGTTGCGTTCGACAGGGGAGCCGGATGCGCCTTCTGTGGAGCCGTAGGCTTGGCCTCGCTGCCCCAGAGCGGCAACCCACCGCGCCCGCGAGCGCGCAAGGGTGCTGCGGGCAAGAAAGGCACAGGCCCGCAGGCGTGCAAGCAGCCCACGGAAGGGGATTGCTGCCCCGGCGCGTTCGCAGCGCACCACACGTCCGAGGACTTGTTCTCCCTCTACCCACTCCCCAGGCACAGCGCCGCGATCTCCCTCCAGGTAAAGGTGGAGGCGTTTTCCCTTGCGGATGCACCGGCATACCCGGTGGATGACCGGCCGGCCATCTGCCGTGCGATACAGCACCACATCCCCCAAGTGCACCCGCTCGGCCGCCGCCGGCTCCAGCCATACCACGTCTCCTTCCCGAAGCGCGGGATGCATGCTCCATCCTTGCACGCGCATCCGCACCACACGCCCTTGCGCCAGAAGCGCCTGCAGGATCGCCACCATTTCCTCGGCTGGTATGAGCACCATCGGGGATTCCATAGGTCGCTTTCAGGATCGATCTAAAGTGGTGTCGAGTTTCCCACCTATCCCCAAGGGACGTCCTTCCGCAAGAAGCCTCGAAGCGCTTCCCGAAACACCTTGTCTCTTCCTTCGTGCCCGGAAAGCCACCGAGAAACCCCGGTGGGCCGGCTTTCTCAATCCCGGATGCTCCTCACCACGTCCACGACGCCCGCGTCCCGGGAGAAGGCCAGTTCGTAACAAGGGATCTCCTGAACCAGCTGGGCCAGGAAGCCGAGCGTGAACGCCATGCCGTCGGGGTCCCAGAAGGTTGGGAAGCAGTTGACCAGCAGACGCGTCAGCCCCTCGCGCGG
>DAOTVY010000011.1:0-63863 GCA_034436115.1 Chloroflexia bacterium
CCCGCCGGTCCTGCCGGTAGAGGCTCTCGGCCAGGTAGTAGGCGCTCCAAGCATGCTGGGGGTTCATCTCCAGCGCGGCCCGGAAGGCCTCTTCCGCTGCCCGGTCCTCCCCCCGCAGGTATTCGGCCAGGCCCACCCAGTACCTGGGCTCATACCGGGTGAGAGCCAGCGATTCTGCCTTCCGGTACCATGCCAGCGCGTCGTCATAGTCCTTCTGGGCCCGGCGCATGTGGCCCACGCTCAGATAGGGCCAGAAGAGGTCGGGTCGGGCCTCCACAGCCTTGCGGTAAGCGGCCTCGGCCTGGTCCCATTCCTTGAGCCGTTCCAGCGCCGCCCCCTGGCGCATCCGGTAATCGTACGGGGCATCGCTCCGGCGGGCGCCCTCGCCGTAGAAGAGCGCTGCCCGTCCCCAATACTCGGAAAGTTCCGCAGCCCTCCCCAGCGCCCACCAGTGGCCGGGGTCAGAGGGCGGCAGGTGCGCGGCCAGTTCCTCCCAGCGGGCGATGGCCTCGCCTTTGCGCTCCAGTTGCAGATAGGCGGATTCCAGCCTGCCTGCCGCTTTCACATCAGGCGCAAGGAAGAAGGCGAGGTCATACCACTCCACCGCCTCTTCCCACCTCTCGGCAGCCTTGGTGCGGTCACCCCAGGAAACCGCATACCGGGCAATCCCCTCCGCCAAAGGAGCGGCCGGCCGCATGTCCCTGCGCCCGCTCAAGACGTACGAAAGCCATGCCACCGGATGATCGGGGTTCAGGGAAAGTGCCTGCCTCCAGGCTTCGCGTGCCTCCGAACAACGGCCGGCAAGCCACGCGCGCCTGCCTTCGAGCAGCCAGGTTTGGGCGTTTTCCGGCTCCAACCATAACGCGGCTCCCAAAAGGGCATCCGCCAGGGGGTCACTCGCCCGCTTCTGGCAGACGCGGGGCGAGGCCGGCAGCAACTCTTGCCCCAAGCGCAGCCATCTCACGCTTACGAGATCGCGCACCGCGCCAGGGGCAACCGATGGGCCCTGGGTGGCCAGCACGAGCACCACGAGGGCAAGAAGAGAAAGCGCGAACGGTCGAAAGATCTTGCGTTTCCACACGGCTTGGTCCGGAGGCCCTTCGATAGGACCCTCTACAAGACAAAACGCGCGTAGGGCAGCGACGAACCCGCAACGTAAAGCCCGACATCCTCCGCTCCCTTGCCGGCCCTTTGGCCTCAGTAACCATCGTATGGCAGCCTCTGAGACTCTGCTTACCCTTCCCCGCCCAGGCTCCGCCCCTCCGGGTGCCTCCCGCACCTGGAGCGGCGTCCCCCTCCCTCCTATGCAGGTCCCCCGGAGCAGCGGCTCGACGGAAGGACCGTTCTGTCGTTCGAACGTTCAAACGATGTAATCAACGTCGTGTTCTCGGACTCGGTGGGCGGCGGCGTCCGATCGCAAATGCGCCATCAGCCGATACACCTGCCGGTTGGGCTTGTCTGCCAAGTCGTAAAACGCCTCGAACTCTTCCGGCCGCAGATAACCGAGATCCAACGCCACGTACGCCTGCACGCGTACCTCACCGGCCGATCCCTTGGCCCGCCGAGATCGTCCACGAACTGCGCTCGAGTGCGGCTCTCGAACCCCTCAGCGATGTTGGAAAGGACCGAAACGGCGGCCCGCCGCACCTGATCCCAAAGCCCGAAATCGCGGGCAAAAGCGCCTTGAGCCGAAAGCCGGTAGACTGTCTTCACCAAGTCCCTGGCCGTCTGCCAGGCCTCGATCTCCTCGAAGCGTGTGATCGTCGCCAGCCCCACCTCGGTAGGATCGTTCGAACGTTCGAACGTTCAAACGTTCGAATGGATCCATCGTCCGTTCCCCCGAGTGCGCCGGGGCGGATGCGGGCGCGGCCCCACCGCCTCCAGCATCTCCACCGGCACCTCCGCCCGGTTGCATTCGCCCAGGAAACGGATCAGGATGCGCACCCGCTCGGAAGGCTCCAAGGGACCCTCGAAGACCGCCTCCAGCCCCGCAAGCGGCCCCTCCCGGACCCGCACCCGCTCCCCGGGACGGAAGCGCGCCGGCCGAAAACCACCACACACCTCGACCTCCAACAGGCGCTTCCGCACCAGCGCGATCGCCTCCTCCGGCACCCGCGCCGGCACCCCCCCAAAGGAAACAAGCGCCCGTACCCCGGGAAGCCAGCGGAAAAACGATACCCCCACTACCTCCAGGTCCGCACGGCCAAAGAGGTAGCAGGGGAACAGTGGCCTCGCACGAGGCACTTCTCCGCGCCGCCGTTCCGTGTAAAGCGGCAGGAAGGTTTCGATCCCCCGAGCCCGCAACTCTTCCGCGACCCGCTGTTCTTGCCTGGGTTTGGTGTACAGCGCGTACCAGGATTCCATCGTTTGCTGGTTGCCGCAAGCGATTGTTCTTGATCCCGGCGCAAACGCGGCCCCGGGGCCTCCGTTCGCCCCCACCCTATGCCCGCCGGACTGCCCCCAACATCCGAAAGAATTGGCCCCGTTCCCTCAATCTGACGAGGGAATCCCCTCCGCCTCCGCTTTGCCTGCGAAAGGCGGGATCCCTAACAATGTCCTGCTGTCCGCCGCGATCGGCCCGAAAACCACGCGGCCCCCGCCCGGCACCCATAGGCCGGCAGACGGGGGTCGCTCGCTCCGCGTTATCCCAGGATGGGCCTGCGGAGGTTAAGCACTCCAGGAGAACGCTTCCCGAAGGTTCCCACGCGCAGCGCCGCGTCCGTGTGCTTGCTCGTTGCCCAAAGGGCACTTCCCCCTGGACACCTGCGGGGTCGGACACAGGAGGCTCCTTTCGCTGAAAACCGACCGCTCCCTCGCAATCCTGCGAAAACGGTCAATTGATAGTATAGCAACCACCCGCCACTCTGTCAACTAGCGAAGCATTTCCAAATGGTTAACGTTCAGGGCGTGGGTGAAGAGGGGACAGTAGGAATGGGGAGGGGCGTTTCCAGGGGAGTGGGGGTTGCGGCGGCGGCCCGCATGGTCTCGATCGCTTCCACCGTCGGGGCGACCTGCAACGTCTCTACCCCCGCGAGCAGCTCGGAAAAGATCCAGCCGCGGGCACCCTGCTGCAACAGCCCCGCGCTCTCGCTGGACTGGGGGTTGTGGATCTCGGCCAGTGTCACCGCATACCACCACTTTCCCTCGGCGCCCATCCGGCCCCCATGGATCCAGACTTCGTCCGTCTCGTGGAGCACGCCGATGATCGCCCCCGTGGCCGTATCCGGCCGGTCGCGTACGTTCGCCAACGGGGCAACGACCACCGCGCGGATCGGCGGAAACTCCGGAAGCGGCGTGGGGGTGGGAGTCGGCGTGGGGGTCGAGGTCGCCGTGGGCGTGACCGTAGGGGTGGGCGTGCGCTGCCGCGGCAGTTGCCGCAGCTCTTGACGGATAAAAACGAACGCTCCCCACACGATCGCCCCGCACAGACCGATCAGGAGGAGCATTTCCAGCGTGCTCAAGAAAAGGGAAAGGGGCGTCCGGTCGATGCGCTCGATCGCCCGCTCGGCTGCCTCGGCCACCGGCTCGCCCCAGGAGGTGCGCGTCTCGTCGTTGCGCGCAACCCGCCGCAGCCGCCCCCGCGCCCAGCGGCTCCGTAACTGCCCCAGCGCTTCAGCAGCGGCCCAGCGCACGTTGCTGTTGGGGTGGGAAAGTGCCCGCATCAGCGGCCCCACCGCCCGCCGGTCGCCGATGGCCGCCAGCGCCTCACACGCTCGGAAAGCCTGAAGCCACGACTCGCTCTGCAGCGCCTGCACGAGCGCCGGAAGGGCCGGCCGGCCGATCCCCACCAGCACATCGACCGCTTCCCGATGCCCTGGGGCCTCCGGATCGGCCAACAGGGAAACCCAGTGCGCGACGGCCTCCTCCGTCTCCCGCTGCGCCTCTGCCTCTTCGCCTGGCGCCTTGCGCACCGCCGCTTGGCGCAGCCTCGCCCATACCAAGCGTCCGAAGCGGGCAAGCCCGATGCGCTCGAGCAAACTTCCGGCCTCCTCCGGGCGATCCTCCATCCGGCGCTCCTTCGTCCATATGCAACGGCAACCGCCTGGTCCGGCGGGTCCAGGGCCGGCCTGCATTATACACGACCGCGCCTTCCCGCGCAAACTAGCCAGACGGTCCTGACAAAACGACGCGGCGGGTGCTTCCCGCCGCGTCGCAAGCCGGCGAAGGGATTCGAACCCCCGCCCCGCTGTTTACGAAACAGCTGCTCTACCACTGAGCTACGCCGGCTTTCTATGGGTAAGTATACCACAAACCCCGTGGATCGTGCAACTCGATCCGGTCCCCGCCCGCGCTATCCAGACGAAAGCATCGCAGCTGCCTGACGCACCCCGGAGGGAAAGCCCGTCTACCCCCAAGCGCTAGCGGCGGGCGAGTCCCCACCTGCGCCCAAAGCCGCGGCCCGCGTGCCAGCCTCTTTTCCCTGCTCCTAGGAGAAGGGAGATAGGCACACAGGGGCCCGCAGGGGTTACGTGAGCTGCGTGATGTCGTAGCCCATCCACTTGACCGCCTGGCGGTGTTTGCGCCAGTTCTTGCGCACCTTGACCCACAGATCCAGGTACACCCGCGTGCCCAGGTACGCCTCCAGCGCCTCGCGCGCTGCCTGCCCGATCCGCTTGAGCATCTGCCCGCCCCGTCCCAGGAGGATCTCTTTGTGCGTCTCTTTTTCCACATAGATCGTCGCGGCGATGTAGGTGAGGTCCGCGCTCCGCTCCTTGTACTCTTCCACCACCACCGCCACCCCGTGCGGCACCTCCTGCCGGGTAAAGTGCAGCACCTGCTCCCGGATCCACTCCGCCGCGATCACGCGCAAGGGCTGGTCGGTCAGGAAATCCTCCGGGTAGTAGGGCGGCGACTCGGGGAGCCGGGCAACGATCGCATCCAGGAGCTCCTGCCGGCCCATCCCCTGCAGCGCGGAGAGCACGATCGCCTCCTGGTAGATCGGGCGCCCGTCGCGCATCGCAAGCTCCCGATACGGCCGGCCCGCTTCCTCGGGGTCGGATACGGCATCGGCCTTGTTCAGCGCCAGAAGCAGCGGTACCTGGCACTTTTCCTCGAGCACCTCGGCCATCAGCCGGTCCTCCTCGTTCGGCGGCACGGTCAGGTCGACCAGCCACACCACCACGTCCGCATCCTGGATCGACCGCCGCGCCGCGGCGACCATGTACTCCCCCAGGCGGTGGAGCGGCCGGTGCATCCCCGGGGTGTCCAGAAAGATCACCTGAGCGTGCGGCAGCGTGATCGCCCCACGGATGATCGTGCGCGTGGTCTGCGGCTTGGGGGAAACGATGGCGACCTTTTGCCCGAGGTAGGCGTTCAGCAGCGTCGACTTGCCGGTGTTCGGCCGGCCCACGAGCGCCACAAACCCCGCCCGGAACGGGACGGCCGGCCGTTCCGCATCCGTTGCTTCCATACGAATCCCTCCGATGCGCATCCCAAATGTGTGGCGCGGGGTGAGTCCCACGCAACCAATTCGCGAACCTGGGTTCGCGAACCTGGGGCGCAGGATGAGCCCTGCGCAACGGAATGCGCGTTCTGGGGCGCAGGCTTCAGCCTGCGCCACGGGAGCTATGGTATTGTAACAAGGTTTACCGCAGCCGGCAAACCGATTTTGACGGGCTCTAAGCCAGTGTGTTATAATCTTCACAGAACAGCGACGGCGCTGTCGTACGCTCGATTCCAACCCGACCTCAAAGGCCGTGCCGGTCAGAGCACGGACGTTCCCGAATGGAGGGAGGGCGATCCGACAAGGAGGTCTGGATGAGCACCGAGGCCCTCGATTTCCTCAAACAGGCGTTGCCGGCCGAGCATTACGAAAAACTCGCCCGGATCCACAATCCCCGGCTGCACGAGTTTCTCGTCCGCTACATCCGCCATTGCGAACCCTCGCGCATCTTTGTCTGCGACGATTCCCCCGAGGATATCGCCTACATCCGCCGCGCGGCGCTGCGCGACGGGGAAGAGCGCCCCCTGGCCATCCCCGGCCATACGATCCATTTCGACAACTACGGCGACATGGCGCGCGACCGCAAGAACACCCGCATCCTGGTTCCCGAGGGGGTGGATCTCGGGGGCGGGATCGATACCCGCGAGCGCCAGGACGGCCTGGAGGATGTGCACCGGGTGCTCGCCGGCATCATGCGGGGCCACGAGCTCTACATCTGCTTCTTCTGTTTGGGCCCTTCGGGCTCCGAGTTCTCCATCCCCTGCGTTCAGCTCACCGATTCCTCCTACGTCGCCCACAGCGAAATCCTCCTCTACCGCCCCGGCTACCAGGAGTTCCTCCGCCAGGGGCCGGAGGCGCGCTTTTTCCGCTTCGTCCATTCCCAGGGGGAGCTGGACGAGCGCAAGACGAGCAAGAACCTCCACCTGCGGCGGGTCTTCATCGACCTGGAGGGGGACACCGTCTACAGCGCCAACACCCAGTATGGGGGAAACACGCTTGGCCTGAAGAAACTGGCCATGCGCCTGGCGATCCATCACGCCTCCCAGGAGGGGTGGCTCACCGAGCACATGCTCCTCATGGGCGTGCACGGACCGGCCGGCCGCGTAACCTATTTCGCCGGCGCCTTCCCTTCCCTTTGCGGCAAGACCTCGACGGCCATGCTGGACGGCGAGACGATCGTCGGCGATGACATCGCCTACCTCCGCCGCAAAGGGGAGGAGGTGCGCGCGGTCAACGTGGAAAAGGGGATCTTTGGCATCATCCAGGGGATCAACTCGGTGGACGACCCGATCCTCTGGCGCACCCTGCATAGCCCGGGCGAGATCATCTTTTCAAACGTCTTGGTCACCCCCGAGCTCTCGGTGCACTGGATCGGCAAGGACGGCGAGGTGCCGCCGCGTGGGGAGAACCATTCCGGCCCCTGGTGGATCGGCAAAAAGGACGCCGAGGGACGCGAGATCCCGCCCTCCCACCCGAACGCGCGCTTTACCCTGGACATGCGGCTCCTGGAGAACATGGACCCGCGCCGCGACGACCCCGAAGGGGTAGTGCTCGGGGCGATCGTCTACGGCGGCCGCGATTCCGACACCTGGGTGCCGGTCGAGCAGTCGTTCGACTGGGTGCACGGGATCATCACCAAGGGTGCCTCCCTGGAATCGGAGACGACCGCCGCGACGCTGGGCCAGGAAGGGGTACGGGAGTTCAACCCGATGTCCAACCGCGACTTTCTCTCCATCCCCATCGGCCGCTACATCCAGAACAACCTGGACTTTGGCGCCTCCCTGCGCCATCCGCCGCTCATCTTTTCGGTCAATTACTTCCTGCGCGATCGCCAGGGGCGCTGGTTGAACGAAAAGACGGACAAGAAGGTCTGGTACAAGTGGATGGAGCGGCGCGTACACGGGGAAGTCGGCGCCATCCGTACCCCTACGGGCTGGATCCCGCGCTACGAGGACCTCCGGCATCTCTTCCGCATGGTGCTCGGGCGCGATTACCCCTACGAGGCCTACGAGGCCCAGTTTTCGCTCCGCATCCCGGAGAACCTGGCCAAGATCGAGCGCATCGAGCGCATCTACCGGCAAGAGGTCCGGGATACCCCGTCCGTGCTCTTCCGGGTCTTGGCCGAGCAGCGCGAGCGGCTCCTCCGGGCGCGCGAGCGCTACGGAGACCGGGCCACGCCGGCGCAACTGGAGCAAGAAGCCTAGGAGGCGCATCGGCGGTGGAAGGAACCCTGTCCCCGCTGAAGGGCTCGGAGGCGGCGCCGGAAGGCCCGGGCCGCCTCCGTTCCGCATCCCGGCACAATTTCGTCCTGGGGGTGCTGAACGGCATCTTCTTCAACATCGCCAGCAGCTTGATCTCCACCAGCCTGGTGCTCCCAGGGCTGATCCGTTCCCTGGGCGGGGGAAACCTCCTGGTGGGGATCCTCCCCACCATCGAGCAGGGCGGGTGGCTGCTGCCGCAGCTCCTGGTGGGCGCGCGCCTCCAGGGCTGGCCGCGCAAAATGCCCCTCTACCGCTCGACCGCGCTCCTGCGGGCGCTCTTCTTCGCCGGGTTCTCGTTGGCCGTGGCCCTGGCCGGCCGGCTTCCCCCGAGATGGGTCCTGGGGGCCTTCTTTGCCTTCTACACCCTCTACAACCTGGGGGCCGGAGTGGCCGGGATCCCGTTCCAGGAGGTCGTGGCCAAGACCGTGCCTCCTGAACGACGGGGGACCTTCTTTGGCCTGCGCCTCTTCGGGGGTGGGGCGGTGACCTTCCTGGGCGTGAGCTGGGTCGTGCGCACGGTGCTCTCCGAAGGGAGCCGTTGGGCGTTCCCGCAGAATTACGCCTTCCTCTTCGGCCTGGCCTTCTGCTTCGCGCTGGGGGGCCTGGGTACCTTCAGCGCCATCGCCGAGCCTCCGTCGACCGAGCTGGGCGAGGAAGGGAGCCTGGGGATGCAGCTGCGCCGGGTGCCGGTGATCTACCGGGAGCATCGGGCGGTGCGGCGCTTTCTCTTCTACAAGGTCTTTTCCCGACTGGCCCAGCTCGCCGACCCCTTCTACATCGTCTATGCGGTGGAGGTGCTCGGTGCTCCCTCCGCCGTGATCGGGGAGTACATGGCGGTGGTGAGCGGCGTCCAGCTCCTCTCCTACCTCCTCTGGAGCCGGCTGAGCGACCGGCGGGGGAACCGGTTGCTCCTACGCTGGGGCTCGGGGCTGGCGATGCTTGCACCGCCCCTTTCCCTTGTGCTCCCGCTCCTTGGGCGGGGGCTCGGGCTTCCGCCGCACGGCCGGGCCTACCTCTTTGCCCCGGTCTTTGTCCTTTCCGCCCTGGGAAACGCGGCGCTGAACATCGCGCTCGGGGGGTATATCCTGGAGATCCTCCCGGAGCGGGAACGGCCGGCCGGCCTGGGGCTGGTGAATACCGCGACCGGGGTCGTTTCGCTCCTCATGATCCTGGGCGGGGGGCTTGCGGACCTGGTGGGCTACCCGCCGCTCTTTGCGGTGGCGGCGCTTACGAGCACGACGGCCTTTGCGCTTTCGCTGCCGCTCGTCGAGCCCCGGCCGGTACAGGGGAACCGGCGGTACGCCTGAGTGGGCAAGCTTCCTCCAGGGGACCTTTTCTCGGCCCAGCCGGTGCTGGCCCTCCCGGGCATGCCAGGCGGGCGTGCACGCTACCTCCCGATGCGCCTCCCAGGGGGCGCTCTTCCCCCGGTAGGTGGGGTTGGATGGCAGCGGGACCCCCGGGCTTTCTTCCCGGCCCGGCTGCTGCTCGCGCTGGTGCAGCGAGCTCTGTTTTTCCGGGTGTGGCGCGCGTGGGCGCTAAGTTGGGCAAGAGCGCAGGGAAACGAGGCCTGTGGGTCGGCCACGCGCTGCCCCAGGCCGCGCCGAGGGGGGCGATCGATGCCGTTTCCCTCGCGCCCTTTGCCTGACGGGGATCGCTTCCCAATCAGGGGGCCGCTTTGCCTGGCCAAAGTGAGCGGCCCTGCTCTGGTGCACTTCGGGGCCACGGGCAGGTCCTGCTCGCGGCGCTGGACCCGCAAGCGCCGCACGTCCTCGTCCTCGCAGGAGACTGCCTGGGCCGGGTGTTCCTGGGCGATGGCCGGACGCACGGGGAGGCACGCGCTGCCCCGCCGACGGCACGCGCCCCTCGGGCGTCTAGACAGTAGCCAGGAAGCGGGACACACCGGAACGAGCTCTTGCCCAGGTTGCCGCTCGTGGGGCTGGAAGAGCACCGGCACAGCGTGGCGCCATTGTGCCGGTTGGAGCGGCGCGAGCGAGCAAGTCCTGCGGCGGTGCGTGTCAAGGGCGGTGCGAACCGTGTCCCCGCGGTGCCCCCGACCTGAGGGAAAGCACGCCCGAGGCGGGGGAGCGCTTCACGCCCTCGGCCGCATGCACAGTGCGCGCTTGCGTCACCGTTCGGCAGGGCCTGTGACCTGCTCGAGCGGGAGGAGGTGCGGATGAGGCGCGACTCTACCGCCCGGGGCCGGCCACGCGCTACTGGAACCGCGGCCTCATAAAAAAGCTCCCGGCTCACACCGCGCGGGTGGGCACTTTTCCCGCCCGCGCTTCGCTAGGTGCCAGAAGGGGCCGCCCTGGCCCCTTAACCCCCACAGACGGGCAACGCGGGACTTGACGTCTGGGCGTTCCGTGCTACAATGCGGCCGCAACGCGATGTCCAATGGGGCACCGCACCCACCCGAAAGCTGGACGAACGAGGTTGGTCCGTCTGCCGAACGGAGGCGGGCTTCTTTGTTTGTCGCCGGGTGTTCGGCCGTCCGAAGGTTGCGGGGATATACGGGCGCGGTAGGTAGAGCAAACGACGGAGCGAAGCGATGGAGCTACTCACTATTCCCATCCTGAGCAGCCTCCTGGCCATTTCTGTAGCGACCGCGCTCTTTTTCTCCTTCCGGCGGGCCAGGATCCGTTTCCAGCGCATGGCCGACATCGCGGGCGACATCGCCATCGGCGTCCGCGCCTACCTGATGCGCCAGCTGCGCACCATCCTGCTCGTGGCTCCCATACTGGCCGTGGCGATCTACCTGTTGCTCGGCCCCTGGGTCACCCTGACCTTCCTCCTGGGCGTGCTGACCTCCCTCACGACAACCCTCCTGGGGATGAACGCCGCGGTGCGCGCGAACGCCAAAACGGCGGATGAGGCCACCGATTCCCCCTTCCGGGCCTTCTTCACCGCCGTCGGCGGGGGCGCGGTCATGGGATTTTCCATCACCGGCTTTAGCGTGCTTGCGCTGGCCCTACTGTACTGGGCCTTTCAGGACCCGGCGCCGCTGGTTGGCTTCGGGTTCGGGGCGAGCCTGGCGGCGCTCTTTGCCCAGATCGGCGGGGGGATCTATACCAAGTCGGCCGACGTGGGGGCGGACCTCGTGGGGAAGGTGGAGAAGAACATCCCGGAGGACGACCCGCGCAACCCGGCGGTGGTGGCCGACCTGGTGGGCGACAATGTGGGGGACTGTGCCGGGCGCGGCTCCGACCTCTTCGAGAGTCTCTCCGACGACATCATCACCGGGACGATCGTCTCCCTGCTCTATCTTTCCACCTATGGGAGCCGGGTGGTCTTTTTCCCGCTGCTCCTGCAGTCGGTCGGGCTCCTGTCCTCGCTTTTGGGGGTGCTCGTGATGCGCAACCTGCGCCGGGTGCGGCCCGAGCTCTCCTTTCAGCTCGGCATGGGGGTGAACGCGGTCGCGGCGACGGCGGGTTCCTGGCTCCTGTGCCACCTCCTTTTGGGAGACGATTCGATCTTTCTCGCCTGCTTCTTAGGGATCCTCACGACCCTCGTGGTCGCGGTCTTTACCCGGTACTATGCTGGCGCCGGAGGACGGCCGGTATGGCGGATCGCCCAGGCCTCGAAGCGCGGGGCGGCGCTGAACGTGATCACCGGGCTGGCCACCGGGCTGCAGAGCCCGCTCGCCTCCATCCTGATGATCGTGTTCTCGGTCTGCGTCTCGTTCGTCGTTTCGCGCGGCTCGCTGCTGGCCATCGTGGGGGTGAACATCGGGACGGACCTCCTGATCGGCTACATCATGACCGCCGATGCCTTTGGTCCGATCACCGACAACGCGGCCGGCATCGCCGAGATGTCCGGGGCCGGGCCGAACGTGGTGGGCTCGCTTTCCGCACTCGATGCCGTGGGGAACACGATGAAGGCGACCACCAAGGCCTATGCGATGGCCTCGGGGACGGTGACCTCTTTCACCCTCTTTGCCACCTTTTTCAAGATCGTCGGCCTGACCAGCGTCGAGGTGTCCAAGCCCTTCGCGGTGGCCTTCCTGTTCCTCGGGATCTCCCTTCCCTACCTGATCGCCTCCCTGGTGATCGGCTCCACCGCCAAAACCGCGGTGCAGATGGTGGACGAAGTGCGCCGTCAGTTCCACGCCATCCCCGGGCTGCTCGAGGGCCGTGCCAAGCCGGATTACGCCGCCTGCGTGGACATTGCCACCAAGAACGCGCTCCGAGAGATGCTCTGGCCCGGCCTGGTGGCCATCTCCGTGCCGGTGGTGGCGGGGTTCGCCTTCGGCTCTTGGGCGCTCGGCGCCCTCCTGATCGGGGCGGTGGCGGGAGCGGCGTTGCTGGGCCCCTTTTTCAACAACGTGGGTACCGCCTTCGACAACGCCAAGAAGATGATCGAGGCTGCTGGACTCAAAGGGACCCCGGAGCACCAGGCGGCGGTGGTGGGGGACACGGTAGGCGACCCCCTGAAGGACGTCGCCGGCCCGTCGCTCCTCATCTTTATGAAACTGATCGGGATGGCCGCGCTGCTGGTGGCACCCGTGATCCGCGCCGGAACGCCCTTAATCTCCTTGCTGCGTTGACCGGTTTGACAGCGGAACGGCGCTGTACTATACTGCGGTCATCACCCTCGTGGTGCAGACGTCCCCGGGCATGAGTGCAAAAGGAGGTGTTCCCCATGAGGTCCCGCAGATGGTGGTGGACCATGCTGCCGTTGCTGCTCTTGGGCGCGATGCTCCTGAGCAGCTGCGGCCCGAAGACCCCCTCGGCCGAGCAACCGTTCATTTTCGGGGTCATCCTCGTCGGCCCGTACAACGACCACGGTTGGAGCGAAGCCCACTACATGGCCGGCAAGTACGTCGAACAGAAGCTCCCGAACACCAAGATGATCTACGTGGACAACGTCAACCCTGGGGCCAAGCCGGGAGTGACCGTGCCCCAGGTGGTGGACGACCTGATCAAGCAGGGCGCCAAGATCATCTTTACCACCTCCGACGACTTTAAGGATGGCACCCTCGAAGCGGCCCTGAAGCACCCGGACCTCCCCATCGTCAACGTCTCCGGCGACCATGCCTGGAAGGAGGGCAAGGACTACCGGGCCCCGGCCAACGAAAGCAACTTCATGGGGCGCATGGAGTACGGCAAGATGATCGCCGGCTGTGCCGCTGCCCTGACCACCCAGACGGGCAAGATCGGCTACCTGGGCCCGCTCATCAACGATGAGACCCGCCGGCTGGCCGCCTCGGCCTTCCTGGGCGCCCGCTACTGCTGGACGAACATGCTGGGCAGGGATGCCAAGGATCTACAGTTCAAGGTGACCTGGATCGGCTTCTGGTTCCACATCCCCGGCCAGACGCTCGATCCCACCGCGGTGGCCGACGAGTTCTACAACACCGGCTATGATGTGGTCATCTCGGGCATCGATACCACCCAGGCGCTGGTGGAAGCGGGGAAGATGGCCAAGGCGGGCAAAAAGGTCTGGGCCATCCAGTACGACTACAAGGAAGGCTGCCAGGAGGCCCCCGAGGTCTGCCTGGGTGTCCCCTACTTCAACTGGGGGCCGGCCTACCTGAAGGCCGTCCAACTGGTGATGGAGGGCAAGTGGCACCAGTACTGGGACTGGAACGGCCCCGACTGGAAGGATATCAATAACCCCGACACGAGCGCCGTCGGCTTTGTCAAAGGTCAGGCTTTGAGCGCGGAGAATGCCGCCCGCCTGGACACCTTCATCCAGGGGCTGGCCGATGGCTCGATCAACCTCTTCAAGGGGCCGCTGAAGTTCCAGGACGGCAGCGTCTACCTGAAAGAGGGCGAGGTCGCCACCGACCTGCAGATCTGGTACTTCCCGCAGCTCCTGGAAGGCATGGAGGGTCCGAGCAAGTAGCCTCGCCCCGGCCTCCCTCCCCTCCCTCTCTGGCGGGAGGGGAGGGAGGCTTACGGGGGAGAGGGCACCGCATGAGGGTCGAGCTCCGCGACATCCACAAACATTTCGGCCCGGTCAAGGCCAACGATGGGATCTCCCTACGCGTGGAGCCGGGTACGATCCACGCGCTTCTGGGGGAAAACGGCGCCGGGAAGAGCACCCTCATGAAGGTGCTCTCGGGCTACCTGCAACCGGACCGCGGGACGATCCTCCTCGATGGGAAGCCGGTCGCGATCCGCTCGCCCGCGGAAGGGATCGCCCACGGCGTGGGCATGCTCCACCAGGACCCGCTCGATTTCCCTGCCCTCTCGGTGCTGGACAACTTTGTCTTGGGCAGTCCGGGACCGCTCTTTCTGGACCGCCGTCGGGCGCGGCGGGAACTGGAGCGGCTCTGCGCCGCGCTGGACTTTCGCCTGGAGCCGGAGGCGCCGGTTTCCTCCCTGAGCATCGGCGAGCGCCAGCAGCTGGAGATCGTGCGGCTCCTCTGGCTGGGGGCGCAGGTGCTCATCCTGGACGAGCCGACGACCGCGATTTCGGCCCAGCAGAAGGCGAAACTGTTCGCCGCGCTGCGGGCGCTCGCTGGCCAGGGGAAGACGATCGTCTTTGTCAGCCACAAACTGCAGGAGGTCGAGGAGCTGTGCGGCCCGGTCACCGTGCTCGCGCGCGGGAGGGTGGCCGGGGAAGTGGAGATGCCCTGCTCCCCGGAGCGGCTGGTGCGCCTCATGTTCGGCCAGGCGATCGCTACCGGCAAACGCGCTCCCGTACCCCCTGGGGAGCCGGTGCTGGAGCTGGAGCGCCTCACGGTGAGCGACTGGCGACTCGAAGTGCGCGACCTCTCGCTCACCGTGCGCGCGGGGGAGGTCATCGGCCTGGCGGGCCTGGAGGGGAGCGGACAGCGGCTGCTCTTGCAGGCGTGCGCGGGGCTCCTCCGCCCCACATCCGGCCGGGTGCGGCTGGCCGGCCGAGATCTGACCGGCCGGCCCTATCGGCATTTCCTGGAGGCCGGCGTGGCCTACATGCCCGGGGGACGCCTGGGCGAGGGACTGATCCCGGGGCTCACGATCGCAGAGCACGTGGCGCTATCGGAGCGCAGCCGCTCTTTCCTGGTGGATTGGAGGGCTGCTGCGCGCAGCGCCGCGGAGCGCATCCGGCACTACCAGATCCGCGGAGAACCGGCCACGCCCGTGGAAGCCCTCTCGGGCGGAAACCAGCAGCGCACCCTCCTGGGCCTGCTTCCTCCCTCCCTGCGGCTCCTCCTCCTGGAGCACCCCACCCGCGGGCTCGACCTGGAGTCCACCGAGGCGATCTGGTCCCTTCTGGACGAGCGCACCCGCAGGGGCACGGCGATCCTCTTTGCCTCGGCCGACCTGGATGAGCTCCTGGACCGGAGCGACCGCATCCTGGTCTTTTTCGGCGGGCGGGTGGTGGAGATGGACGCGCGCACGACCACCGTGGAACAGCTTGGCGAACGGATCGGCGGCAGAGGGTTCGACTGATGGAAGCCACGCGACGCCGGGCGATCCGCGACGGGTTGCTCCAGAGCGCCGGCATCCTGGTGGCACTGGCGCTGAGCGCAGTGGTGCTGCTCGGGATGGGGGTTTCGCCCTGGGAAGCGGCAGCGCGCCTGGTGGGCGGGGCGTTCAGCTCCCCGGGCGACATCGCCAGCGTGTTGCGCACCTGGGCGCCGGTGCTCCTGTGCTCGGCCGGCCTGTTGCTCACCTTCTCCGCAGGGATGTGGAACATCGGCATCGAGGGGCAGGTGGTGATGGGGGCCGTGTGCACCACCGGCGCACTGCGCCTCCTGCAGGGGGTGCTTCCCCCCTGGGCGGCGCTGCTCCTTTCCGCGCTGGCGGGGCTTGTGGGCGGCGCGCTTTGGGGGGCGCTTGCCGGAGCACTCCGGCTGTACGGGAACGTGAACGAGATCTTCGGGGGGCTTGGGCTGAACTTTATCGCCAATGGTCTCACCGTCTACCTGGTGCTCGGCCCCTGGGGCCGGCCGGGAAGCGCGTCCACCAGCGGCACCGAGCCCTTCCCGCGCGCGCTGTGGCTGCCCGCCTTCCCGGGCTTTGACGTCAGCCCCTACGAGGTTGCGCTCGGCCTCCTGGCGATCGCCGCCGTGGCGATCGTGCTGCGGGGAACCTACTTCGGCCTGCGCCTGAAGGCGATCGGCCAGAGCCTGCGCGCGGCCTTCTTGCTCGGCGTGCCCACGGCATCGCACCTCATGGCCGCGTTTTTCTTCTGCGGGGCGTGCGGCGGGCTGGCCGGATGGGTGCTCGTGGTGGGTGCGAGCACGCGCCACCAGCTCTACCCGCTCATCTCCGGCGGCTACGGCTTTCTGGGAGTGCTTGTGGTGATGCTAGCCAACCGTCGGGCCGGCTGGGTCCTCCCCATCTCCTTCTTCTTTGCCGCCATCGCCATGGGGAGCGTGGGGCTCGACTCGTCGCTTGCCGGGGTCATCCAGGGGTTGCTTGTCCTCGGAGTGCTCTTCAGCCAGGGGCTGCAGCGGCGCTACCTGCCGCGCGAAGAGGGAAGCTGATGGGGTCGGTGCTCGATTTCCTGGCCGCCGTGGTAGCTGCTTCCCCGCCGATCGTCTTTGCCGTGCTCGGGGAGACGATCACCGAGCGCGCCGGGGTGATCAACCTCTCCCTCAACGGGACGCTCATGCTCAGCGCGATGGCGGGTTTTGCCGTGGCGCTGAGCACCGGAAGCCTCCTGGCCGGCTTTGCCGCGGCGATGGGTGTCGGGGCCCTGGTGGCGCTGGTGATCGCTTTCGGGAGCCTGACGCTGCGCCTGCCGCAGGTCGCGGTGGGCTTTGTATTGACGCTCCTGTGCCGGGACCTGGCCTATGTCCTTGGGCAGCCCTATACCGGCCGGCCGGGGCCCCAGGTGCCGCACCGGCCCATCCCCGTCCTGGAGGGAATCCCCGTTCTTGGCCAGGTGCTGTTCGGGCACAACGTCGTCGTCTACCTAAGCCTGCTGGCGATTGTGCTCACCTGGCTCTATTTCTTCCGCACCCGCCCCGGGTTGAACCTCCTGGGACTGGGGGAGGGGCCAGTCGCCGCCTTTGTGCGGGGGATCGATGTGGTGCGGGCGCGCTACCTGTATACGCTGCTGGGCGGAGCTCTGGTGGGCTTTGGCGGGGCGTCCTTTTCGCTCCTGGTCGATCCCGGGTGGTCCCGCCCCAAAGGGATCGACGGCACGGGCTGGATCGCGCTGGCGATCGTCATTTTCGGCAACTGGCAGCCGCTCCGTGGGGCGCTCGGGGCCTACTTTTTCGTCGTCCTGCAGCAGCTGGCGATCAAACTGCAAAGCGCCCTCCCCAACGTTCCCACGCAGATCTTCTCTACCCTCCCCTTCCCCCTGATGATCCTGACCCTGCTCCTGGTGACCATCGGCAACGCGGAATGGGTCCAGCGGGCGATCGGCGCGCTCCCCGAGGGGACGCGAAGGCTGGTCTTGCGCCTGCTGCGCGGGCTACAGACGACCCCGCCGGCCGGCCTGGGGACCACCCTCGAGCAGGAATAACGGCCCGGGAGGGGCCGGTCAGGGCATCTTCTCGGCATACCAGAAGTGCCGTCACAGAGGATGGATCCTGTGCTTGGGCATGCCAGCGCTACCGTACCACAGGATTTATCCTGTGCCGTCAAAGAGGCCGCTACGGCCTTCGATCGGTAAACATCCATGGCGCAGGATTTGGCCCGCGCCACGAAGTCGCACCGGTAAGGTGCGTACCGCCGACGCATCTTGCGCGCCAGGATCGCGACTCCGGTAGCGCAGGATGCCAGACGCCTAGTGCCGGAAGTGCCGCCGGCCGGTGAAGAGCATGGCCAGGCCCAGGCGGTCGGCAGCGGCGATCACCTCCTCGTCCCGGAGCGAACCTCCGGGCTGTACGACCGCCGTGACCCCGGCCTCGGCAGCGACCTCCAGGCCGTCGGGGAAGGGGAAGAAGGCATCGGAGGCTAGCACCGCGCCCCGCGCACGTTCTCCGGCTTTCCAGACCGCGATGCGCACGGCGTCCACGCGGCTCATCTGCCCCGCCCCTACCCCTACAAGCGCGGCGCCCTTCCCTTCGAGGCGCGCGAGCACGATGGCATTCGAGCGCACGGCCGCGACGGCCTTCCAGGCAAAGGAAAGCGCTCGCTTTTCCCATTCTTCCGGCGCGCGCTGGGTCACCACGCGCCACTCGGCTTCGCTCTCAGTCACCGCGTCCGGCTCCTGAAGGAGAAGCCCGCCGCGCACCGAGCGCACCTCCCATGGGAAAGTCGGGCGCGCCCCGGGTGGGATCTCCAGCAGCCGAAGCGCCGTCCGCCGGGAGAAGATCTCCCGCGCCTCCGCGGTGAAGGCTGGCGCGACGATTGCCTCGATAAAGAGCTCGCCCAAGAGGCGCGCGGTTTCCCCGTCGAAGGGGCGGTTGGCGCCGATGATCCCGCCGAAGGCGGCTACGGGGTCTCCGGCCAACGCCGGGGCGAACGCTTCAGCGAGCGTCGGGGCCACAGCCAGGCCGCAGGGGTTCATGTGCTTCAGGATCGCCAGGGCCGGTTCCTGGAACGTCTGCACCAGACGCCAGGCGGCGTCCAGGTCAAGGAGGTTGTTGTAGGAGAGGGCCTTCCCCTGGAGCAGGCGGCCTCCGAGCGGCCCCTCGACGCCCGGGAAGCGGTAGAGCGCGGCTTCCTGGTGGGGGTTTTCCCCGTAACGGAGCGATTGCAGGCGCTCCAGGTGGAATACGAGCCGTTCGGGGAACGCTTCCTGGGGTCCAGCGAAGCCCTGGGAAGCCAGGTAGGCGCGGATCGCCTCGTCGTAGGCGGCGGTGTGGGCAAAGGCCTTGTAGGCCAGGCGGCGGCGCGTCTCGGGGAGCACCTGCCCGTGCGTGCGCAGTTCCTCCAGGATCGCGCCATAATCGGCGGGGTCGACGGCGACCGTCACCCGAGCGGCGTTCTTGGCCGCCGCGCGCAGGAGCGTCACCCCGCCGATGTCGATCTCCTCGATGGCTTCTTCCAGGGTGACGCCCGCCCGGGCGACGGTAGAGGCAAAGGGGTAGAGGTTGCAGGCCACCAGGTCGATGGGGCGCAGGCCGAGCGCGGCCAGCTCGGCACGGTCTTCGGGGGTGTCGCGCGCGAGCAACCCGGCGTGGATGGCCGGGTGGAGCGTCTTGACCCGGCCGGAGAGCACCTCGGGGAAGCCGGTGTAGTCGGCCACCTCGCGCACCGCGAGGCCGGCCTGGCGCAGGGCGCGCGCGGTACCGCCGCTCGCCAGGAGTTCCCAGCCCAGGGCCCCCAGTCCCTGCGCGAATGCGATCAGCCCCGATTTGTCCGAGACGCTCAGCAGAGCAAGCGGCGCGGTCATCGTTCCTCCTTCTGTGCGGTGCAGAGCAACTGCCTCAGCGCATCGACCAGGAGCCGGTGCTCAGTGGCGTGGATGCGTGCCTCCAACGTCTCCAGGGTGTCCTCGGGATGAATGGGGACTTCCTCCAGCGCGACGACCGGGCCGACGTCCACCCCTTCGTCCGGTACCAGGTGCACCATGACCCCCGTGCGGTCGATCTCCCCGCGCCGGAAGGCCTCGAAGGCGCGCGCGATCGCGTGCGTGCCGGGGAAGGTCCCCGGGAGGGCCGGATGGAGGTTGATCACTCGACCGGGAAAGTGGCGCAGGAAGGCGTCGCTCAAGACATGCATCCACCCGGCCAAGACCACCCACTCGATGGCGAACGCGCCCAGGAGAGCGGCCAGGTCGGCGTCGTAAGCTGTGCGCGGCCGGCCGGCGCGTGTGTAGGGGGCGAGGGGGAAGTAGAGCACCGGGACGCCGTGGCGGATGGCGCGCTGGATCCCGTAAGCCTCCCGCCGGTTGGAGACGACCAGCGCTGGCTCCACGCCGGGAAGTTCCCCTCGGGAAACCGCGTCCAGGATCGCCTGGAGGTTGGAGCCATACCCGGAGATCAGGATGGCGACGCGGGGCATCGTTCCCCTCCTCGTCAGCGGCTACAGCAAACGTACGCGGGGCCCGGAGCCTGGATATGGCACGACCCGGCCGATCGCACGGGCCTCGGGCAGGAGCGCCTGCGCGCACCCGGCATCCTCGGGGGCGAGCACCAGCACCAGCCCGATCCCCATGTTGAATACCCGGTACATCTCCTCCTCCCGTACCTGGCCCCGTTCCTGGATCAAGCGGAAGATCGGCGGCACCTCCCAGGCGGCGCGTTCGATCTCCACCGCCACTCCCTCAGGAAGGATGCGCGGAAGGTTCTCGAAGAAACCGCCACCGGTAATGTGCGCCATCCCCTTGATGCGGATGCCCGCGGCCCACAGCTGCTCCACCTCGCGCAGATAGGCGCGATGCGGGGCCAACAGCACCTCCCCGAGCGGCCGGCCCAGTTCGGGGAGCACCGTCTCCCAGGAAAGGTCCGCGAAGACGCGCCGGGCCAGAGAGTAGCCGTTCGTATGGAGGCCGGAGGAAGGAAGCCCCAGGCAGACATCTCCCGGAGCGATTTCGCGCCCGTCGACAATGGCCTCCTTTTCCACCCAGCCCACCATCGTCCCCACCAGGTCGAAGGCCCCTTCCTGGTATACCTGAGGCATCTCCGCCGTCTCACCGCCGATCAGCGCACAGCCGATCGCGCGACACGCCTCGGCGCAGCCGCGCACGATCTCCGCCACCCGCTCCGGGTGCAGCCGGGATGAGGCGACATAATCTAGGAAAAAGAGCGGCCGGGCGCCCTGGACCAGGATGTCGTTCAGGCAGTGGTTCACGATGTCGTGCCCCACGCTTTTGTAGCGCTCCATGGCGGCGGCGATGAGGGTTTTCGTGCCCACGCCGTCGGTCGAGGCCACGAGCACCGGAGCACGCGCCTGGCCGAGGGCGCCCAGGTCGAAGAGCCCGCCGAAGGCGCCGATGCCCGCGAGTACCGCGGGGGTGTAGGTGCGCCGCACCGCCTCCCGCATGAGCGCCACGGCCCGGTTCCCGGCGTCGATGTCCACCCCGGCCGCCCGGTAGGCGCTCCGTGCCTCCGCCCCGATGTCGCGCCGGTAGTGCATCCCGGCAAAGCGGATGCAGCCGGCGGCCCCATAGGCCCGTTCGAGCGCCGTTTCCAGGTCTGGCCCGGTGGCGGTGACCGCAAGCACCCGGCCTCCAGCGGTGCGCAGGCTCGTTCCCTCGCGGCGCGTCCCGGCATGGAAGACGACCGTCTCCGGCACGCGGGCGGCTTCTTCCAGCCCTGAGATCTCGTCGCCGGTGCGCACGGGGCCAGGGTACCCTTCCGCCGCAAGCACCACCGTGGCCGAAGCTCCTGCCCGCCAGCGCACGAGGTCGTGGGAAAGCCTTCCTTCCACACAGGCCAGGAGGATCTCCAGGAGGTCGCTTTCCAGCAGGGGAAGGAGCACCTGGGTCTCCGGGTCGCCGAAGCGGCAGTTGAACTCGAGCACGAACGGGCCCTGAGGGGTGAGCATGAGCCCCGCATAGAGCACGCCCACGTAGGGCGTGCCGCGCCGGCGCATGCCGTCGACTGCCGGCTGCAGCACGCGCCGCAACGCTTCTTCCACACCTTGTGGCGTCAGGTGGATGGACGGGGCATAGCCCCCCATGCCGCCGGTGTTCGGGCCCCGGTCGCCGTCGGCTACGCGCTTGTAGTCCCGCGCCGGGAGCAGGGGCACGACCGTCAGACCGTCGCTGAAGGCAAGGAGGGAAGCCTCTTTTCCTTCCAGGAAGGCCTCGATGACCACCTCGTCGCCTGCCGGCCCGAAGGCGCGCTGGACCATGATGCGGTGCAGCGCCTCCTCGGCCTCCTCCCGGGTCGGGCACACCAGGACCCCCTTCCCGGCCGCGAGCCCGCTCGCCTTGACGACGATCGGCACGGGCTGCTCCTGAAGGTAGGCGCGGGCGGCCTCGTAGGAGGAAAAGATCTCTGCTGGCGCCGTGGGGATGCCTTCCTCCTGCATGAAGCGTTTCGCGAACGCCTTGGAACCTTCCAGGCGGGCAGCGGCGGCGCTGGGCCCGAAAGCGCGCAACCCCGAGGCCGCAAAAGCATCCACCAGGCCGGCCACAAGCGGCGCCTCCGGCCCTACGACCGTGAGGTCGATCCCCTCGTGCCGGGCAAACGCCACCAGCCCCGGGATGTCGCTTGCCTCGATCGGGACGTTTTCCCCCAGGAGCGCCGTTCCCCCGTTTCCCGGGGCGATGTAGAGGCGCTCGACCCGCGGGGATTGAGCGAGCTTCCAGGCCAGCGCGTGCTCGCGACCTCCGGAGCCAACGACCAGGATGCGCATCGCCTCCTCCTAGTAGCCGACCTCGAAAGCGCTCTTTTCGAGCGCGACGGCGACGGGGACCGGATAATCGCCGCAGAAACAGGCCAGGCAGTAGTCCGGACGGCCACTCCCCACGGCTTCCAACAGACCCTCGAGCGACAGGTACCCCAGGCTGTCCACACCCAACTGCCGGGCGATGGAGGGCACGTCCATGCGCGCAGCGATCAGCTCCTCACGGCTGGCCATGTCGATGCCCATGAAGCAGGGGCAGCGGATCGGCGGGGAAGCGACCCGCATGTGCACCTCGGCCGCGCCGGCACGGCGCAGCAGGGCGACGATCGGCCCGCTCGTGTTGCCCCGGACGATGGAATCGTCCACCAGCACCACCCGCTTCCCCTGCAGGGCATCCGGGAGCGGGTTGAACTTGAGCGCGACGCCCATGCGCCGCAGGCGGTCGTCGGGTTGGATGAAGGTGCGGCCAATGTACCGGTTCTTGATCAGCCCCTCGCCGAACGGGATCCCGGAGGCCTGGGCATAGCCGATGGCGTGCGCCGTAGCCGAGTCGGGGACGGCGATCACCAGATCCGCCTCTACCGGATGCTCGGCCGCCAGCCGTTCGCCCAGGCGGCGGCGCACCAGATGGATCGAGCGCCCTTCGAGGAGCGAATCCGGACGGGCGAAATAAATGTACTCGAAGATGCACAGGGCCGGCCGGCGCGGAGGCGCTCCCGGAAAGGAAGCGATGCCGCCGGCATCCAGGCGCACGATCTCCCCAGGGTTGACCTCTCGCAGGTAGGTCGCGCCGATCGTGTTCAGGGCGCACGACTCGGAGGCCGCTGCCCAGCCGCTGTCGTTCAGCCGGCCCAGGCACAAGGGGCGGAAGCCCCAGGGGTCGCGCACGGCGTAGATGGCGTCGCGCGTGAGGAGCACCAGCGAGTAGGCGCCCTCTGCCTGCTCCATGAAGGCGGCGATCCGTTCCTCCCAGGTGGAACCACGCGCGGAGGCGAGCATCAACGTGATGACCTCGCTGTCGCTGGAAGAGGTGAGCCCGAAGCCGCGCTGTAGGAGGTCGCGCCGCAGGGCCGGGGCGTTGGTGAGGTTGCCGTTGTGGGCGACGCCCAGGGGCCCCAGCGCCGTTTCGATCAGGTAGGGCTGGGCGTTGCGCAGGCGCGGGGCTCCGGTGGTGGAATAACGGGTGTGGCCGATGGCCAGGTGCCCGCGCAGCGGGTGGAGGTTCTCCTCGGTAAAGACCTGGGCGACCAGTCCCAGCCCTTTGTGAATATGCGCTGCGCGGCCATCGCAGGTGGCGATACCCGCGCTTTCCTGCCCCCGGTGTTGCAGGGCATAAAGCGCAAAGAAGGTCAGGCGCGCCACCTGCTGTCCGGGGGCATAGAGCCCGAAGACACCGCACGCTTCGCGCGGCCGATCGTCCAACCGTTTCATCTCTCCCCTCGTTCCTCGCACCGGGAAAAAATTGCGTCGGCCTCCAACAGCCGCCGACGTTGCTCTTCTTGCACTTCCCGGACCTTGGCCTGTAGCTCGGGGCAGGCCAGCGCCAGGACCTTGGCCGCAAGGAGCGCCGCGTTCTCAGCCTCCAGCACCACGGCCGGCGCCACGCCCGAGGGCGTGCGCAGGGAGGAGAGGAGGTCTGCGCCGGCGTAGCGCTCCGAGTAGGGCGGACAGGCGATTACGGGGGCGGTGACCTGCGCGTCCACCAGGCCGCTTAGGGCGTTCGAGCGGCCGGCGATGGTGAGGTAGACCTTGGGCCGGGGGTCGGCTTCATATTGCTGCAGCAGTTTCAGGAGGTGGGCGGGCGTCTTGTGCGCCGAAGCGATCCGCACTTCGTAAGGGATGCCCAAGCGTTCCAGCGCCCGCGTGAGCTCCCGCCCGTGGGCCTCGTCGGCCGGTGAAGCCAGGATGACAACGGCAAGCATGGCCTCCTCCTCGGGCCTAGCGGTGCTCGTCCAGGAAGCGCTCGAGTATCCGCGCGATGCGCGCCTGCGCCGGAGCCGGGGCGGGATGGAAAGGCCGGCCCGTCAACCCCTCATAAAGCGCGATGTACCGCTTCGCCATCTCGCGGACGATGGAATCTGGAAGCAGGGGCGGGGGCCCGTCCCCCGCGTAGCCCTGGCGCACATACCACAGGCGGACGAACTCCTTGTCGTACGGCTCTGGTTCTCGGCCCTGCCGTTGCGCTTCCTCCCAGTCCTCGGCGCGCCAAAAGCGGCTGGAGTCGGGCGTGTGCAGCTCATCGATGAGCAGGACGGTACCGTCCGGGGCCCGGCCGAACTCGTATTTGGTATCCACCAGGATGTAGCCCGCCTCCGCGGCGCGGCGTTGCCCCTCGCGGAAAAGGGCGAGCGCCGCGGCGCACACGGCCTCCCAGGTCGGCGCATCCACCAGGCCCCGCTCCACGACCTCGGCAGGGGTGAGGCGCTCGTCGTGCTGGCCCGGGCCGGCCTTGGTCGTGGGGGTGATCAGCGGCTCGGGAAGGCGGTCGTTCTTGCGCAGCCCCTCGGGCAGCCGGTAGCCGTACACCAGCCGCTCGCCGGACGCATAGAGCGTCCAGAGGGAGGTCCGTGTGACCCCGGTGATGTAGCCCCGGACGATCACCTCCACCGGAAGCGGCCGGCACTCCCATACCAGGCTCACGTTCGGGTCGGGAACCTCCAGGAGGTGGTTGGGGAAAAGGGCGCGCGTCGCTTCGAACCAGAAGGCGCTCAACTCGTTCAGTACCTGGCCCTTGTGCGGGATCGCGGCCAGCACCACGTCAAAAGCGGACAGCCGGTCGGTCGCCACAAGGAGCCGCCGTCCCCGGGGCAGGGAGAACGATTCGCGCACCTTCCCCTGGCTCCGTCCGAAAGGCCAGGGAACGTCGATCGAGGTGATCACGTCGGGCGGCGTATCGCTCGGCTGGTCGGGCATCGGTGTTCCCTCCGTACGGCGTGGAATCGCGCTCTGGTACGGTTCGTTCCGCAGTCGCATCGGGCAAATCCTGGGCGACGGGAGTTCATCGAGCGCCCTCTCCCTCTGGACCCGCGAGGCCCGTGGGAGCTGGGGAGCCCTCGAGGGCCTCACGGATCCGTTCCGCCAGGCGTCGGGCGCGCTGCGGGGCATCGCCCAGGTAGCCGGAGGCATCCAGCAGTGCGAGTATCTGCTCGCGGGGCAGGTAGCGCGCGATCTTGGGGTCGTCTGCCAGGCGGGCGGCGAGCGGGTTCGGCCGGCCGGCGCGAACCTCCTCCCAGGCGGCCATGCTATGCAGACGGATCTGCTCATGCATGGCCTGACGGTCTGCCCCTGCCTTCCCGAGCTCCATCAGCAACCGCTCGGTGGCGGCAAAGACCCCGTAGCGCTCCAGGTTCGCCGCGATGGCCCGCTCGTCGATGGTGAGATCCCGGATGAGGCGGGTTGCGGTACGCACCAGCTCTTCGGCCGCCAGAAAGGCCACGGGGAGGAGCTCCCGGCGGTTGGCGGAGTCGTCCAGGGTGCGCTCCAGGAGCGAGTGGGCCGCGTTGTCCCAGGCGACGCGCACGAGCGCGGCGAGGAGGCGGGCCAGGCTGTCCACCTTCTCGGATTCGATCGGGTTGCGCTTGAAGGGCATAGCGGAGGATCCCACCTGCTCCGCGGCGAAGGGCTCGCTCCACTCGCCGATCGGCGGCGACTGCAGGAAGCGCAGGTCGAAGGCGAACTTGTACAGGGAGGCGGCCAGGCCCGAAAGGGCGGAAAGCACTTCCCAATCCTGCCGACGGGGATAGGTCTGGCCGGCGATCGGGTAGGCTTGCAGCCCGAGCAGCTCCATCACCCGGCTTTCGAGTTGCGCCGGGGTGACACTCGTACCGGCAAGCAGATGCGCGAAGGAGGCGGCCGTGCCCACGGCGCCCTTGATCCCCTTGCCGCGGACAGAGCCGCGCAGCCGGCGGAGCGATTCCAGGTCGGCCAGGAGGTCCTGTCCATAGAGGGCCAGCCGATAGCCCACGGTGGTCGGCTCAGCCGGCTGCAGGTGCGTCCAGGCCATGCAGGGCTGGTCGGCATGGGCTTCGATCTGCCCAGCGAGCGCCCCCAGGAGCTCGCCTAACTCCCGGCAGAGGAGGCCCAGCGCCTCGCGCAGGCGCAGGGCATCGGCGTTGTCCGTGATGTCGGCGCTGGTGGCCCCCAGGTGGAGGATCGGTCCCCCGAGCGGGCATTGCTCGGCGAAGGTGCGGAGTTCTGCCACCACGTCGTGGCGCACGCGCGCCTCGATTTCGGCCGCGCGTTCCAGGTCGATTTCCTCCTGGTGCGCCTCCAGATCGGCCACCTGTTCCGGGCGCACTAGCCCGGCCTCGGCCTGCGCGCGTGCCAGCGCTACCCACACCCGGCGCATCAAGCGACGGCGGTGTTCCTCGGACCAGAGCCTGCGCATCTCCTGGCTTCCGTAGCGCCAGGTAAAGGGCGAGACGAAACGATCGTGCCCGAACATCCCAACCTCCCGGCCCGGAGGCCATGGGCCCCGGTCGCGGGGAGACCGTGGCCGCAGGCCTCCGGATGTCGCTTTGCACGGCTACAGGCCGGCGGCGTAGCGGATCCCTTGGGTGAAAAGATGCAGCCCCAGTCCGCCGGTGGCCCCGCGCGTCCAATCCGGCCGCTGCCAGGGCAGGACGTGGTCCTCCGGGTGCGGCATCAGCCCCAACACGTTGCCCTGGGCGTTACAGATTCCGGCGATATCGGCCACCGACCCGTTCGGGTTCCAGGGGTAGGCGGCCGGGCCGCCGGAAGGGGCGATGTAGGTCAGGGCGATCTGCCGGCCTTCCTGAAGGCGTGCCAGCACCGCCTCGTCCCGCGGCACAAAGCGGCCCTCCCCGTGGGCCACAGGACAGAAGATCGGTTCTTCCAGGCCGCGTGTAAACACGCAAGGACCGCTGGGGTCTGGCCGCAGCCACACCCAACGGCACTCGAAGCGATTGGAGGCGTTGCGCGTCAGGGTTGCCTGGATGCCGTCCTGGGGCGGCCCGGGAAGCCAGCCGCTTTTCACCAAGGCCTGAAAGCCGTTGCAGATGCCCAGCACGGGTCGGCCGGATTCCACAAAGCGGGCCAGTTCTTCCTGGAAGAGCCAGCGCAGGTCGGAGGCGAGCAACCGCCCCGCCCCCAGGGCGTCGCCGTAGGAAAAGCCGCCGGGGAGGATCAGCATGGCAAAATCGTGCAGGTGCGCCGGGCGCGACCGCAGTTCGTTCACGTGGAGGATCGTCGGTCGGCCGCCGGCACGCTCCACCGCCCAGGCGGTTTCGCGGTCGCGGTTCGTGCCTGTAGCGTGCAGGATCAGGACGGGCGGACGCATCACGCTCCTCCGCGCCAGGCGCGCACCAGTTCGGACACAGCGGCCTCTACAACGACCTGCCCGTCGTGGCCTAGGATGCGCAGTCGATCTTCGGCGGTGGTTTTTCCCAGGCGACGGCAGGGGCGGCCGGCCATACAGGCCTCAAAGGCGGACGCGGCTTCCGGCGCCACCTCCACCAGGAAGCGTCCGCTGCTCTCGGCAAAGAGCGCGACGGCCTCTGCAGACAGGCGCTCCGCAAGGAGGGGCCGCAGGTCCAGATCCATCCCCAGCCGTCCGGCGAGCGCCATCTCCGCCGCGGCGACCGCCAAGCCCCCTTCGGAAAGGTCGTGGCAGGCCCGCACCAGCCGTGCCCGGATGGCCCGGTGCAACGCGCGCATGGTCTCCACGGCCTCGGGCCGGGGGCGGGGCACCGAGCTCCCCAGCGCCCCCTGCAGGCGGGCATAGAGCGAGCCGCCCAATTCCGGATCGGTCTCCCCGAGGAGGTAGAGCAGGTTGCCGGGTGCTTTCAGGTCCATGGTGATCGCTTCACGCACGTCCGGGACGATCCCCAAGGAGGAGATGAGCAGCGTCGGGGGGATGGAGCGTTTTTGCCCGTGCGGGTCCACATACTCGTTGTTCAGGCTGTCTTTGCCGGAGATAAAGGGCGTGCCGTAGGCCAGCGCGGCGTCGTGGCAACCCTGGACCGCGCGCACCAGTGCGCCCAGGCGGTCCGGAAGGGAGGGATTCCCCCAGCAAAAGTTATCCAGCAGGGCCACCCGATCCGGGTCGGCGCCCACCGCGGTGACGTTACGCAACGCCTCGTCGATCGCGGCCCAGGCCATGGCGTAGGGGTCGATGCGGCCGTAATGGGGGCAGATCCCCGCGCCGAGCGCCAGCCCCTGCCAGCCTTCGAGTTCAAGCGGGCGCAGAACCACCCCATCCGAAGGGCCGTCGCTGCACGCGCCTACCAATGGCTTGATCCACGTAGCCCCCTGCACCTCGTGGTCGTAGCGGCGGATCACCTCCTCCTTACTGGCCACGTCCGGGTGGGAAAGCATGGAAAGCAGCAGCCCCGTGAGGTCCCCGGTCACCACTTCCGGTTCCGGGAAGGCGGGCGCGGTCCATTCCGCCTCCAGGGTGCGGCGCGGCCATCCGTCGTGGAGGAAGGCCATATCCAGGTCGGCCACCAGGGCTCCCCGGTAACGGACGCGCAGCCGGCCGTCCCCGGTAAAGCGCCCGATGACGGTCCACTCCACGTCGAAGGTGCGGCAGATTTCTCCCAGGCGGGCAAGGTGCTCCGGCGGCACGGCAAGCACCATGCGCTCCTGGGCCTCCGACAGCCAGATCTCCCAGGGCCGCAGCCCGGGGTACTTCAGCGGGACGTCCCCCAGTTCCACCTCGACGCCTACCTCGCGCCCCATTTCGCCCGCGGCAGAGGCAAAGCCTCCCGCGCCGCAGTCGGTGATCGCAGTGTAGAGGCCCTCGTCTCGGGCGCGCAGCACCGCCTCCAGGAGTGCCTTCTCGGTGATTGGGTCGCCGATCTGCACCACGCTGCCGACCGTCTGCCCGGTCTCGTGGGTGAGTTCCGCCGAGGAGAAGGTGGCGCCGTGCAGTCCGTCGCGTCCCGTACGCCCCCCAAGGGCCACGCACAGATCTCCCGGCCGGGGCGAACGGGGGTGCCGGCCTGCGGGCGCGATCCCCAGGCAGCCGCAGTACACCAGGGGGTTTGCGGTGTATCCGGAGTCGTAGAGGATGGCCCCCGACACGGTGGGAATGCCCATCTTGTTGCCATAATCCTCGATGCCGGCGATGACGCCCCGCGCGATCCGGCGCGGGTGGAGCGTTCCTGCTGGCACTTCGGCGGCGGGAAGATCCGGGGGGCCGAAGCAGAGGACGTCCGTTGCCGCGATCGGCCGGGCAGAGACGCCGATGATGTCGCGGATCACGCCACCGATCCCGGTGTTGGCGCCGCCGAACGGTTCCAACGCGGAGGGGTGGTTGTGTGTCTCGACCTTGAAGGACACTTCCCAGGCCTCGTCGAAGGCGATGATGCCGGCGTTGTCGACAAAGGCGGAGCGCACCCACGGGCGGTCCAGCTGCTCGGTCGCCGCGCGGATGTAGGAGCGTAAAAGACCGTGGATGAGCTCCTCTCCCTCAGGAGGAACGGCCGCTCCTGGCGGGAGAAGACGGGGGATGCCGCCACGGCTACGGTAGCGGATGGTCGTCTTGAACGTCTTGTGCTGGCAGTGCTCGGACCAGGTCTGGGCGAGTGTCTCCAGCTCCACATCGGTCGGGTCGCGCCCGAGGTGGGAGAAATAGTCGCGGATGGTCTGCATCTCGGGGAGGGAAAGGAAGAGCACCCGCTCCACGCTCATGCGGGCGAGCGCTTCGTCGCTGGCCGTGCGCAAGGGGATCACGGCCACCTCATCCGAAGGACGGGCGTACGGCACAAACGCCGGCCGCAGGGGGCCGAGGGTGTAGTGTTGGATGACCTCGTTGGCGAGCAGCTGCCGGGCGATCTGGTGGAGGGCATCCGGGCCGATCGTGCCCTGGAAGACGTAGCGGCTCCCGGTGGCTGCGGCCTCCAGGCCATCGATCCCCAGCAAACGGCCGCGCCGCAAGAGGTTTTCCGCCACCGCGTCGGTCACCCCCGGAAGATAACCCACTTCCAGGACAAGGCCGGGATCGTCTTCCGCAAGGGCGCCTACGGGCCGAATGCGGTAACCCTCCACCACCGGGTCGGCCAGGAGGGCTTCGGCCAGCTGTTCCACCTGGGAAAGGGAGAGGTCGCCGCGCAGGAAAAAGAGGCTGCTCACCTGCAGGCGGGAGATGCCTTCGATGCCCAGCTGCGCAACCTGTGCCAGGAGGTCGGACGCCCGTCCGTCGCGGAGGTCGGCCTTCCAGAAGACCTCAACGCAATAGTCCACCGCTCCTCTCCTCTATGGGGGTCGGGGAAGGCCACAAGATGTAGGGCAAACGACCGGGAAATTCACTAAATAGGGTACACCGAAATCGCCCGTTTGTCAAGTCCGGCCGGCACACGTTTGCCACGGAACGAGGGAGTGAGTGGCAGGAGCAGCGCCCGGGCTTTCCGGTGTAGGTCACGGGAGCCCCGCCGGTGCCTGGGCCCTACGGCGCCTGCTCGAGGAGGACCGCTGCACCGCGCGCCGGGACCAACACTTGGGTGACCGGGATGTACGAAACCGTCCACTCGGGTGGGATCGTGGCATCCTCGGGGAGACGGCCTCCGCCGCTTGGCTGGGCGAGGTAGTAGCGATCCCCTAGGTAGAGGGCCACCGGGAGCTCAGTCGGATTGACCAATACCAGCCCGTTCTCGTAGCGCCGACGGTAGAGGCCCCAGGCGGGATCGTAGAGCTCGTTCAGCGTATGTGGGATATCCCCCTCGTAGGCGCCGATGGGAATCGTGTACTCCGGCCACCACTCCGGCTCCGGGGAGAGTTCCAGGTCGAAGAAGGTGTGCCTTCCCTTGAGCAGCAGGTACGAGGCGAGCGAGAAGAGCCGCTCCTGGGCGTTGCCCACGCGCCGGGATTCCAGGAGCACGATCCGGTCCTGGTTCACCAGCGCTAGGACACGGGCCATCTGGAGTCGCCATCCTTCCACGCCATCGCTGGCCAGGGCATCCATACCAAAGCCTTCCACCCGTACTCCGTCGGCGCGGGCATAATCCGTGGTATCGCGCGCCACCGCCCACGGGCCGACATCGGCGATCACACGGTAGCGCTCGCCGAGCGCCTGGCGCGCCCACTCCAGCCAACGCTCCAGCCGTCGTGCCCAGGCCTCCTCGAAAGCGGGGTCGTAGGCGGGTAACGCGGGGTTCCAGCGGTCGGCGCCGAGCCAGGTCGGGATGGTCGCCCGCGCTGCAAGCAGCCCATCCGCATCGCCGGACGCAAGAGCGCGGAGGAAACGCTCCGCCTGCCAGGCGCGCCACCCTGCGTTGTCGCTCTCCATCAGGTACCAGCCCTCGTCGCACTGGTAGACGCGACTTCCGACATGGCGGAAGAACCAGTCCGGCTGTAGGGCTTCTTCCCCAGGCCATTCCGGAACCCAAGCGTCCCCCTCAATCACCCGGAGGAAATCGCCGCTGGGGGTGCAGGTCGCATCGGGCAGGCGATGCCCGAGCCCGATCGCCCATCGGTCCAGGAGCAGGATCCAGTTGGGGTTGGCGGCGCGGAGGGCGTCGGCCTCGGAGCGCAGGAGCTGCCGTGCGCCGGCATAGTGGGTGGCGGCAAAGGAGATCCAGGCTGGGTTCCCCCGGAGCGCAAGCGCCCCGTTAAAGACGTGGATGCCGGTGTGGGTATCGGGCCAGGAGCGGGGAGGATGTGGGGTTGGGGTCGGTGTAGGGGCAGGGGTGGGTGTCGGTGTGGGCTGCGGGGTGGGGGTAACCCCCGCAGCGCCGCCCACCGGCACGAGCGGGAAAGCAAACACCACGCGGGCTGGGCCGCGCTCTTGCGGGCGCAAGATGAGCCGGTTGCCCCCGGCCGTCACGCGAAAGCCGCGCACGGTCACGAGCCCCCGTGCGTCGGCCTCCACGCTCCCCCGGGCGACCAGCCGCCCATCGGCGAGCCGGCGGTTTTCCCAAAGGTAGCCTTGCCCCGGGAGGATCAGGAAGGAACGCAGCCGGCGGGGGGTAACGTCCACCGTGGTCGACGGCCCATAGCCAGGCCGCAGCCGCAGGACGATCTCATAGCGGGAGGGGGTGTCGACCGGCGGCCCGGCAAAGTTGTTGCTGCTGGAGGACCACTCCAGGCAGAGGTTGACCGTTCCCGAGGGAGCGTCCGGGTCTGCGGAACACCCGGCGTGGGCCAGCCCCGGGTACGACTCGTCGCGCTGTAGCTCGAACCGGGTCAGGCTCCAGTTCGGGTTGGCCGGATAGGTGTCCCCGATCGCCGAGGCGGCCAGGAACCCAGCCCATTCGTGTCCGTAGGGGCCGAAAACGCCGCTCCACCCCAGGCCGGCCCGCTGGAAAGCCTCGATCGCCGGCCGGCCCTGAGTGGACCAGTCGCAAACAGGATCCAGCGTGCCGTGATCCCAAGCGATGAAGGGCGGCGCGATCACCTGGGCAGCAAGGGAGAGGAGGTCCATGCGGTCGTAGACGCCGGGACCGTCGCTGGAGCGGACGTTGCGCGCGAGTGGTCCCCAGATCGCCTCCAGCGCCTGTCGGTGCGCCTCTGCAGCCGCCGGGTCGACCAGCGGCGCGTGGGCGTAGACGCCGGCGACCAGTTCCGGGTGGCGCAGGCCGAAGGAGAGGGCGCCGCTTCCCCCCGCGCCGCTCCCATACAGGTAAACGCGCTGTTCGTCCACCCGGTAGGTGCGCAGCACGAAGGCCAGTATCGCCGCCAGCCGCCGCTCCGTATAGTTAACCACGATGCCGTCCGGCGGGGGAGGGTCACCGGGCGCCCGCAGCCAGTCGCCGTAGCCGTACCAAAAGGTGCGACAACGGTCGTCGGGGAGGACGTAGATGGCCGGCCAGTCGCCGGGCACACCGTCCCCGCCGGTTTCGTCCTCCCCAGGGATCCGGTAGCTTTCCCCATCGTCGTGCAAGGCGATGAGGAGCGGGAAATCGTCGGGGATTTCCAGGTAGCCCTGCGGCAGGCCCACGTAAAAGTTGTGCGCGTACCCCTCCCAGGCGGGGTTCCAGCCGCTGTCGGGCATCCACTGGGTGTAGACCGCTGCCAGTCCGGAGGGGCTCTGCCAGACGCGCACAGCGCCGACGGGCGCGACGGTTTCCACCACGGGTCCGGCGGTATTGCTCTCGAAGCGGGTGCGGTTCTCCTGACCCTGGAAGACGGCGGTGACAGCGTAGTAGTAGCTGCCGGCGCGCTGGGTGGTGGCGACAAAGAGGCCTGTGCCCTCGGGAAGTTCGGTTCCCAGCCCGGGCCCCTCGACATCCGCGACGATGAAGCGGGTCTGGGAAATCGGGGAACTCCCTGGCACCCCCGGGCATCCCTCGGCCTCCCGCCGGTAGAAAGCACTTCCCTGCGGTACCTCAGCCACCAGGGTGGCCGAGGCCAGGTTCCCAGCATGGATCGGCTGCGTGTGGCGGTAGATGCGGTAGCGCTCGGCCTGTGGGCATTCCCTCCAGGTGAGGAACGTCTGGCCGGAGCGGCGCCAGGCCCGCAGATCGGTCGGCTGCCCGGGCAGGCCCAGGGTAGGGGTTCCGGCGGGCGTCGGGGCGGCAGCGGTGGGCACCGGGGTCGGCCTGGCGCGCCGTGCGACGCGCAGGGCGCTGTAGGCGATGCCTGCTCCCAGGAGGGCGAGCGCCAGGAAAAGCGCAATCCAACGCCAGGCACGGGGTTTCTCCCTGGCGGCCTGTTGCGGCGAATCGGCGCCCATCCGCACCTCCTGACACCGCGCAAGGAAAGGCAACCTCATTGTACCACAAAAGGTTGCGCCCTTGCAGCACTTCGGCTATAATGCCGGCATCAAGGCCAGGCTAACCTCTGTCACTCGGGCCATGGCAAAGACGCCGCAACTCTTCCACGCTGAAAGGAGACCGCGCGATGTTGCGTGCCGAGGAAGAAAAGATCGCCCTTCGCTACCGGGAACTGGTTCCCCATTTCCACCGGTGGGAGAAGGTCAAGGATCTGATCGACCAGCTGATCGACATCACCCTAAACTACCGCCAGAGCGGGCATCCGGGTGGATCGCGTTCCAAGGTGCATGCCCTGGTGACGTTGCTTTTGAGCGGGGTGATGCGCTGGGACATCCGGCGGCCAGAAAAGCGCTTTGCGGATCGCTTCATCCTGATCGCCGGCCATAATGTCCCGCTGGTCTACTGCACGCTGGCTGTGTTCAACGAGGCGCTGCGGATCAAGTACGAGCAGACTGGGGATGCGCGCTACCGGCCGGCCCCGCCCGAGCGGGCGGTGTTCTGGGAGGATCTGCTCAACTTCCGGCGCAACAAAGGCCTTTCGGGCCACGCGGAGATGGAAGGGAAGACGCTCTTCCTGAAGTTCAATACCGGCCCTTCGGGGCATGGCAGCCCGGCGGCAGTCGGGGAGGCGCTTGCCCTGAAGCGTGCGGGAGCGTACGGGGTGAAGGTCTTTGCTTTAGAGGGAGATGCGGGCCTGACGCCGGGAGCGAACCACGAGGCGATGAACTCGGCCTGGGCGATGGCGCTCGACAACCTCTATTACATCATCGACTGGAACGACTATGGCATCGACGAGCACCCCCTGCAGACGACGGTGTTCGGCACACCGGCGGAGTGGTTCGGCGCACACGGCTGGCGCGTCTTTGGCTGCGAACTGGGGAACGACTGGGGACCGGTCGCCCAGGCACTGCTCACGATGGTCCTGTCGGACAACCCGCAGCGTGCGCCCAGCGTGGCCTGGCTCAAGACGCGCAAAGGGCGCGACTACCTGAAGTGCGACTATGCCTCGCACGGTAGCCCGCACGCGCTGAACTGCCCGGAGTTCTGGGCGACCAAGCGTCCTTTCGTGGAAAAATACGGCATCCCGTTCGAGGGGATGGATGAGCCCGCGCCGAAAGATCCGGAGGCGCTCCGCGCCCAGTTCCGCGCCAACCTGCAGGTCGTGATGGAGGTGCTACGGCGCGACCAGGACCTGGTGGACTACCTGGCGGACACGCTGGTTTCCCTGGGGGATAGCGTTCCGGAGGAGATCCCCACCTTCCGGCTAGGCAAGCGCGGGAACCCCTTCAAGGACGAGCGGCTGTACGACTATGCCCATTACCCGCCGGAGATGTACGTCGCACCCGGGACACGGGTCGCCAACCGGCAGGCGCTGTGGCGCTGGGGAGCCTGGGTGAACGCCTTCGGCCACGAGCATTACGGCCGGCCGCTCTTTCTCGCCTGTTCGGCGGACCTGGCCGAGTCGACGAACATCATCGGCTTTGCCCGAGAATGGGGGGATTTCCCCGGTTACGGCTGGTACGAACGCTACGGCAGCCCCGAGGGGGTCATGTTGCCCCAGGAGATCACCGAGTTCGCCAATGCGGGTATCCTGGCTGGGGTGGCCACGGTCAACCTGGCCGAAGATCCGGAGGAAGAGTTCGACGGCTTTTACGGCGCTTGCTCGACCTACGGCTCCTTCGCCTATCTCAAGTACGGGCCGTTCCGCCTCTTCAGCCAGCTCGCCCAGGATTGCCAGCTGAAGGTGGGGAAGGTGATCTGGGTAGCTGGCCATTCCGGGCCCGAGACCGCGGACGACTCGCGGACCCACTTTGGCATCTTCGCCCCTGGGGTTACCCAACTCTTCCCCTCTGGGCAGATCATCAACCTGCACCCGTGGGAGCACAACGAAGTGCCGGTCGTGCTCGGAGCGGCCCTGCGGCTCGAAGTGCCCCTGATCGCCCTGCACCTGACGCGCCCGCCCATCGAGGTGCCCGATCGGGCAGCGCTCGGTATCCCTTCCCACTTCGAGGCCGCCCGCGGCGCCTACATCGTCCGCGACTACAAGCCGGGGTTCCCGCGCATGGGCACGGTCATCGTCCAGGGCACCAGCGCGATGGTGGCGATCTGCCGCCTGCTTCCCGAGCTGGATCAACGGGGGCTGAACGTCAAGATCGTGGCCGCGATCAGCCCCCAGCTCTTTGCCCGCCAGCCCGAGGAGTACCGCAATCGGGTGCTCAGCGAGGCCGACCGGGCCAACTCCACGTTCATCACCACCCAGGCCCGCTGGCTGATGCACGACTGGATCTTTAACCCGTTGGCCGAGGAATATGCCCTCTCGGCCGACTGGGACAACCGGTGGCGCACTGGGGGCACGGTAGACGAGGTGCTCGAGGAGGCCCACCTTTCCCCGCGCTGGGTGCTCGAGGGCATCGAGCGTTTCGCCCGGGAGCGCAAGGAGCGGCTGGCCCGGTTGCGGCAGATGGTGGAGGCTGCGGCCCAGGAAAGCTGAGTGTACCGTGGCCAGAGTGAACCAACCCCTGGCTGGGTTTGGCCTTCGCCGCGGGCCAGGAAGAGCCGCACGAACGGGCCGAGGGAGGTCGCGATGGGAGAACGTCCGCCGATCCACCGCTACCCGAAGTGGTTCGCCTGGCCTTTGGAGGGAGCGGCGCTGGTGCTTGTCTTGCCCGCGGCCTGGCAATGGGTCCACGTGCACCTCCAGATCCTCTTCCGCCAATGGCCGGGGACGCTGGGGGCGCTTGCTCCCTGGCCGTTCGTCCAGCGCCTGGCGTTGGTGCTTTCCGGCCCCGTTCCATCCACGCCGGCCCCGTGGCCGGAGCTCTACCCGCAACTCTTGCGGGCGAACGGCTGGGCCTTCGGGCTTTTCCTGCTGGCCGCCCTGATCCGTTCCTTCCATCCCGCCCTCCGCATGGGGGAAGCGGGATTGCAAGTGCGGCGGGGGCTGGGGTGGGCGACGCTCCCTTGGGAGCGTATCACCCAGGTGCTGAGCATGACGCTGCCTGGGGAAAAGATCGTGACGCTCGTCCAGGGCCGCCGGCTGCCGCTCGGTTTCTGGCATCGCTTCTACAGCCTGCTCTGGGGGGCCGGGCTGGCCAAGGGGGTGCTCTTTTCTTGGCGCATCTCCAATCTGGACGGGCTCGCGCAAGGGATCGTCGCGCGGCTCCAGGAGCAGTATGGCGAAGCGGGGCTCGCGGCCGTGATCGACGACACGGCCTACTCCTTCTTCTACGCGTTTCTGTTCCAGCCCAGGGAGACCTGGCAAAGCATGTTTGCCCCACGCCCGACCCTGGAGGATGCCTACAGCTACCCCTGGTGGGTCATGGCCGTCCCGCGGACAGTAGCAGTTTTTCTGCTTGCAGGAGGATTCTGGCGGGCGCTGGGCGTGTGGTGGCGTTTTATAGCCGGCCGATTTCCTGCGCTGGGGCGCGCGCTGGGCTGGCCGGTGTTGGGTCCGTTCCTGCAGGTCTATGGGGAAGTTGCCCCATTGCCTTTCCAGGACCCCGAGGCCATGCGGCATGCCGCCTGGGGATTGGTGGCCGGACAGGTGAGCATGGTGCTCCTCCTCCTGGGAGTGCTCTTCCTCTGGAACCTGTTCCCCAACTGGCTCTTGGGGGCGGAAGGGCTGTCCGTGCGCTATCGCGGGCGTTGGCTCCGCATCCCTTGGGAGGGGACGCGCGCGCTCCACGAAACGCCGCTGGCACGCGGTGGCGGAATCGCGTTGTTGCAGACGCACCGAGGCTGTCTGACCTGGTGGCATTGCTTTTATAGCCTCTTCTACGGCGCAGGATGGCGGCGCGGGGTGCTCTTCTCCTCCCTCCTGCCTGGGTATGCGCACCTCATCCAGCGCGTCCGTGCCGGAGGCCTCCTGAAACGGGACGCGGGGGCCTTGGCAGGCATCCAGGAAGAGGAGGCCAGCACGGGCACGCGATCCGACCTGCTGGGCATGGCTCTCGAGCCACGCGCTACAGCGCGCGCAATGGCGGAGGAACTGCTGAGCGGAGAAAGTTTGCTCAAGCGGCCCGGGCTGCTGGAGAGCTGGGTGCCCTCGGACCTCCCCTGGCAGCGCGAAGAGGAGGCGGCGCCCAAGGGTCCCAAAGAGGAGGAACGGAAGGGAAGCCCGCACCTCTTCCGCCGGGCAGCGCGCGCGGCGGCTACGCTGGCGGCCTTCCCGTTGCTGCTCATCCTGGCCGAAGAGTGGCTCTTTCCCCCGCTTGCGCGCCCCCTGGCCTTTCTCTCCTTCCGCGCGATTTCCGTGGGCGAAGGCTGGTGGCCCCCGCTTCTGCTCGGGGGGATTGTAGCCGTCCTGCTACTGGCCGAGTGGCCTCTTCTTGCCGGGATGGTCGCCACGGTCGCGGAGATGTACGAGCAGCCGGGGGAATTCCGGAACGCCCTGGCCCTCTACCCGCGGGTACAGATACCCCGCGTCCTGATGGCGCTGGTGCTGTTGCTCCTCGGCGTAACCGGGCTCGTACAACCCCTTTTCCTGCTCTGGTGGGCGCTTGCAGGCCTGTGGGGAGGGGTACTACTGTGGCTGGCGCTGCGGGAGCTCTACGCCTGGGAAGGGATTGGCAACGGGCTTGTGCTTGCCGCCTTTGCACTCTATCAGGGGCTGATGTTGCTCGTCTACGCCCTCTTTCATTGAGCCCGGGGCGAGTCCAACAGGCTGCGCAGGACGGCCAGGTTTTGCCGGTCCTCCTCCATCTCCGGACCTTTGGGCGTCTCGAGCACCATCGGGTGCTCCCGAAAGCGGGGATCGTTGAGGAGCCAGCGGAACGGCTCCAGCCCGAGCAACCCCTGGCCGATGTGGGTGTGGCGGTCCACCCGGCTTCCCAGCCCCTTCTTGGCGTCGTTCAGATGAAACACCTTTACTCGTTCCAGGCCGATGACCCTGTCCAGTTCCTGAAAGGTGCCTTCGAAGCCTTCCCGGGTGCGCAGTTCGTAGCCAGCGACAAAGGCGTGGCAGGTGTCGAAACATACGCCCAGTCGCTCGGGATGGCGCACGTGTTCGATGATCCAGGCAATCTGCTCAAAGCGGTAGCAGAGAGTGCCGCCCTGGCCAGCCGTCGTTTCCAGGAGCACCATCACTTCGGGGACCGCCGCCAAGACCCGATCCAGCGCCTGGACAATGCGGCGCAGCCCTTCCTCCTCGCCCGCGCCCCGGTGCGCCCCGGCGTGTGTCACCAGGTAGGGAAGCCCAAGCGCCCGTGCGCGTTCCAGTTCCTGTTCGAACGACTGAACCGATTGCTCCCAAAGCCCTTCTTCCGGAGAGGCCAGGTTGATCAGGTAGGCGTCGTGGGCCCATACCGGGCCGATACCGCTTTTGCGCCAGGTCTGCGCAAACAACTCGATCTCCTCTGGTGTTAGCGGTTTGGCCGCCCAGCGGTTCGGTTGCTTGGTAAAGATCTGCACCGCCTCACAGCCGAGTTGCTGTCCCCGCAAGAGCGCCTGCTCGACGCCGCCGGCGATCGACATATGGGCACCCAGGTACGGCATCGCGTTCCTCCCGTCGCGCTGTGCAGGGCGGCCTGCGCCATCAGGCCGACTCTGAACCCTTGGGTATTCTGCTGACGCGCGCGGAGACGAAATCGAGCGTTTCGCGTGCCAACCCGAGGGCATCCTCAGCGTTGCGCGCTCCGTAGACGCGCGCCGGGATGCTGTCTGGCAGGGCATTCGGATAGCGCGTGGGGATGTAATAGCCATCGAGTGCGGCGACACGCCTCCGGAGCTCTTCGAACGCCTCGTCATACTGTGCGGCCCGCGCCGCCAGCACTTCTACCGAGTGACCCAATACGAACTCTTCTCCTTGCGCGTACAAGTAGGCCCTCAGGGCCTTTTCGGCCACCTGTTGGGCCACAAAACAGGCCAGGTGGTAACTTGCTGCGGCGAGAAGAGCCTCTCCGCCCCGCAGGTCCGCTCGGGCCTGCTCCAACCAGCGCTCCGCTTCTTCACGTGGGGTTCTCCTCATAACAAACGGACTCCTTCCTGGCAGGCACGCCTCACGAGGGGGTTGCTCTCGCGCAAGCGGGCGAACTCGGCCGGTGTGTAGGCCAGGATATCGACCTCGACCCGGGGGAGGAGCTGCCGGTAGAGCAGCGCCAGACGCTCCACGAAGGGAAGATCGCTTTCCAGCACCACCAGTAGATCCAGATCGCTCCCGTAGCGGTCTTCCCCTCGGCTTGCAGAGCCGAACAGGTACACCTCTTGGGCGCCCACTTCCCGAAGGACGCGCTGCAGGCGGCCGAGCTCGGCTTGGAGCGCGGCGCGATAGGCATGCCGCCGGGCCTCGATCGCCTTGCGATCCATCGAACCCGTCCTTGGGGTGCAGCGAGCAACCTTTGACCCACTGCCATTTTACCATACTCCTTCGGCATCTCCAAGGGATGGAGCCCCCGGGCGTTCCGCTGAACCCGATCGCTTCGCCTGGGTCCGATGCTCTCGCGCGGCGCGGAGCGATCGTCCACACTCCCCATCTCCCTGGACCCTTTCCCCCGCTTGTGGGAAAGTCCGGGGGCGGCGGAAGCTGCCCCTCTCCCCTGCGCCACGGTGGCGGCGGACCACGTCTTGAGGCGAGCCACAGCGTCCGGTGGCGCTCAGTGGAGGCCAACCTTGTTTCGCACGATGGCCTGGAGCAGCCGTCCGACGCGCTCCAGCGTCTCCGGGCTGACCTTGTCCGCGGTATCGGCGGTGGTGTGCCAGTAAGGGTAGTCGAAATCGATGAGGTCCACTGCTGGAATGCCCCGCTGCCGGAAGGGGATGTGGTCGTCGATCAGGGTGTGGCGCACGGTGGGGGTGAAGAACTCGCCGTAGCCCAGCTCGTGGGCGAGCTGCCAGATGGCCTCCCGTAGCTTCGGGTCAGAGTTTCCCTCGGCGTAGAACTGCGGGTCGCGATCGCCTACCATATCGACAATGACCACCGCGTGGGGAATCTCCCCCAGGTGTTGGGCCATATACGATGCCCCCACGGACCACGGCCAGCCGTCGATTCCGCCCTGGTCTTCCCCGTCGAAGAAGGCCAGCCAGACCTGTACCTCCAGGGGAGCATGCGCAAGGACGCGGGCCAGCTCCAGCAGGACAGCGACCCCGCTGGCACCGTCGTTGGCGCCGGGGACAGGATCGCCACGGCGGGCGGGGTCCGGGTCCTGGTCCGCCAAGCGCCGGGTGTCGTAGTGTGCGCCCAGGAGAAGGATGGGTCCCTGCCCGCGGACGCCGACGATGTTGCGCAACGGTACTCCCCGGTAAGAGAAGCGTTGCTGCCGCACCTCCCAGCCTTGGCGCTCCAGTTCCCGAACGATATAGTCGGCGACACGGGCAGAGCCTTCGCTACCCGGCGCGCGGTCGCCCATCTCCAGCTGGGCCTGCAGGTGTCGGTAAGCGCGGGGGCCAGAGAAAAACTCGTTTCCTCCGCAGGACAAGAGCAGGACAAGAAGGAGCGGCAGGAGACGAAAGCGGCCGGCCATGCCAGACCCTCCTCTCCTAAGCTGGGTTCTTCTTCCCCCACATCGCTTCCACCCGGACGCGGATCACGGCCGTCTGGACGATGCGGGCTGCCCGCAGGAAGCGCTCCCGGGCCGCGGCAGGGTCGCTTTCCTGTTGTTCGATGAGCAAGGCCAGGGCCTGACGCTTCTCCTCCGCGTCTTCCAGGAATTCGGCGCGCCCGCGAAAGTGGACGGAGCGATAGGCGTGGTCACAGCGCCCGTCCAGGTAACCCCGGTCTTCCACGACCTGGCCCCAGACGAGCGGGTTCGCCTTGAGGTAGTCGATCTTTTTCCCTTCGGGGGCGGCATGGAAGTAGAAACAGTCGTGGGTGGGGTCGAAGGCGTAGTTGACGGTGACCAGGTACGGTTCGCCGTCGTGGCACATCGCGAGCGCCATGGTGCGCTGGCCGGCCAGGATCTCCAGCAGCGTGGCTCGGTCCGCGATTTCCTGTTCCGGATGGCGCAAATGGTAGGGTGTCACGGGTTTCCCTCCTCGGGAGTGGGGTCGGACGCAACGGCGCCGGGTTCTGCGGGCCACAGGGCCAGCTGTCGGGCCGGGCGTCGGCCCGCGAGCAGGATGAAGGGGGCGGCGGCCTCCGCGCGCACGCCGAGCTTGCGCAGGTCGCCCAGCTCGCGCAGGCGTCCCTGCGTCCGTGCGCGCAGGATGCGTTCCGCGCCGGTGGGGCCGATGCCGGGCACGCGCAGCAGCTCCCCGCGGGTAGCCGTGTTGACTTCCACCGGCGCTTCGAGCAGATGCCTGCGCGCCCAGGCCAGCTTGGGGTTTACGTCCAAAGGGAGGTTGCCGGTGCGGTCGAAGGGGAGTTCGTCCACCGAGAAGCCATAGTCGCGCAGGAGGAAAGAGGACTCGTACAGCCGGTGTTCCCGCAAGGCCGGGGTGGGTGGGTGGCCTTCGAGCGGCGTTCCCGGGATCGGTTCGAAGCGGCTGAAATAGGCGCGCGCCAAGCCCAGGTCGCGCAGGAGGTATTGGGTCGTGAGAAGGATCTCGCGGTCGCTCTCCCCGGCTGCGCCCACGACGAACTGGGTGGTCGCGCTCGGCCAGCGGCCTGGCAGGGTGCGCCGCACCTCCGCGATCCAGCGCAGCCGTTCGAAGAGCTCGTCGTAGAACGTCTTGTGCGGACAGAGGCGGGCGAGTCGCTCCGGGTTGGGCGCTTCCAGGTTAACGGATACCCGGTTGGCCAGTCGCATCGCGGCGATCACCTGCTCGCGCTCGGCCCCAGGCATGATCTTCAGGTGGATGTAGCCGCGGAACCCGTAGCGTCGCCGCAGGATCTCCGCGGTGTCGATCAGGAGGTCCTCGGTCCGTGGGCCGCTGCCGGCGATGCCGGAGGAGAGAAAGATCCCCTCCACCAGGCCGCGCTCATGCATCCGGATGAAAAGGCGCGCCAGCTCGTCGGGGGAGAAGGAGGCCCGGGGCGCGTCCCGCCCGCGGCGGAAGGCGCAGTAGAGGCAGTCGCGCTCGCAGGCCGAAGTGAGGAGCGTCTTGAGGAGCGCGATGCGCTTTCCCCCGGGGAGCACCGCCTGGTAGATGCAACGGAGGGGGTCGGGTGACTCAGGAACGGCCGGCCGCCGTAAGGGCAGCTCTTCCGCCGGTTCGTAGCAGGTCGGTGGCCCGAGCAGGCGAAGCTTTTCCAGCGCGTCCACGGGCATTCCTCCGCCTATAGCTCCTGACGCTCAAGTGCCAGGCAGGCCAGGCCCAAAGCGAGCGCGATCAGTCCTGCGGAGACGGCCGCACCCGGCCCCCAGGAGCAGTTTCCCCCGGTCGCCAGCGTGGCCCCACAGCTTGGAAGGCGAGCGGGCAAAGAATCGCCGATCCGGGGGATGGCGCCCAGTGCGCCCAATAGCACGACCGCTCCGAAGGCCAGCCCTCCGGCCACCAACGTGGAACGGGCCAGCGTGCTGCAAAGGAGCGTCACCGCAGCATAGACGAGCAGGAAAAGGAGCAACAGCCCGTTCAGGGCAAGCCACGGGCCCAGAGCTGGCGGCTCGAAGAGGAGGGCCGTGTAGAGGTAGCAGCCCCCGCCGGCCAGCGCCAGGCTGCCGGCGAAAGCGATCGCCAGCGCCACAAACTTGGCCAGAAGGAAGGCCGTGCGGGAAAGCGGCTTCACGAGCACAAGCGCCGCAGTCCCCTTGTCCTTCTCCTGGGCGACCATCCCCATGGCGAGCAGCAGGGCCAGGATCGCCCCGAACTGCGTGATATTCTTGACATATTGTCCTACCGCATCGGCCATGGTCGGTTCGGGGATGAGGGTGGCGAGCGCATCGCCGCCCGGAACCAAGCGTACGATCTCGGGGGTCAGCTTGGCCAGCGCGGGCGAAAGCAGGCCAAACAGCAAGAGCACGCTGCCGACGATCGTGAGCCGGTGGCTACGGATGACCTCTAGGAGTTCCTTTCGCACAGCGGTGCTCATGCCGTCGCCTCTTCGGTGCCGACCAGGCGCAGGAAGATATCCTCGAGCGACGGGCGGACCATCTCGTAGCGGTTCAGCACCAGGCCGGAGCGGACGGCGAGCGCCAGGAGTTCGCGCTTGGCCGCGGCGACATCGCGAACGATCACGCGCACCGTGCTGCCGTCCAGTGTGGCGTGGGCGACCCAGGGGATGGAGAGCGGGAGCGCAGCGGCCCAGGCGGCCAGCGTTTCCTCCTGGCCGCGCTCGCACTCCAGCTCAAAGGCCGGGACAGCGTAGCGTTGTGCGAGCTCCTCCTGGCTGGCCTGGGCGATCATCCGCCCCCGGGCGATGATCCCCACGGTATCGCAGACGCGTTCCACGTCCGCCAGGATGTGGGTGGACATGAAAACGGTACATCCTCCGCGGAGGCTCTCGATCAGGTCGAGCACCTCTTTGCGGCCGGCCGGGTCGAGGGCGCTCAGCGGCTCGTCCAGGAAAAGGACCTGAGGGCGGTTGACGAGCGCCTGGGCCAGACCCAGGCGCTGCCGCATGCCGCGGGAAAAGCCGCCGATGCGCCTTCGGCGCACCTCGTCAAGTCCGACCCGCCGTAGGAGTTCGCGCGTGCGGGACAGTCGCTCGTCCGCCGAAAGGCCGAAGATCCGCCCCACGTGGTCCAGGTACTCTTCAGGGGTCATCCAGGGGTAAAAGGCCGGCTCCTCGGGGAGATAGCCGATGCGGCGCGCCAGCTCCCGGCGGTCGCGCCCTACCTCCAAGCCGGCAACCCAGGCCCGTCCCCCGGTGGGGCGGGCAAGCCCGGTGAGCAAGCGGATGGTGGTCGTCTTGCCTGCGCCGTTGGGCCCCAGGAAGCCGTAGATCGTGCCCTCTTCTACGGTGAGCGTCAAGCCGTCGAGGGCGCGCACCGGGCCGAAGCGTTTCTCCAGCCCCTCGGCGCGGATGGCGTCCATCTACTCCTCCCGGCCAAAGAGCAAGTATACGATTGGGCCCACGAGGTTCACGAGCACAACGACCAGGACCCAGACCCACTTCGGGCCCTTGGTGCGCTCCCGCCGGAGCAGGTCGATCAACGCCGCCAGCATCAGTCCCCATTCCAAAACGACGATGGGGAGCAGAAGGGGCAACCAACGGCGCAATTCCAGCACGGTTCCTCCTATTTTCGTCAACCTAGGCTATTGTAACACGGCGGCCTTTGGAGGTCAACGCGCGGTGACTGTCCGGTCACGGCCATATCAAGGTCGCTTGGCAAGAGGGGAAGTTAGGGGGAGCGATTTGACAATAGGGCCATCGGATGCTTCTATAGGGGCTTGAGAAGAACCCAAAGCATCAGGAGGCATCCGATGGCGAGGAACAGTGTACCACCGTTGCGAAATTCTGGCAAGGCGGATAGTTCGAGTTTCCGGGTCACGCCACTTGTTCGGGTCTTTGAACGCCTCAGCGACTGGCGTTCAGCCCGCGGCAAAGTTTACTCGCTTGTTGCTCTGCTGGTTACGGTCATGACCGGCCTCCTGTGTGGTCAGAAAGGACCGACAGCCATAGCGCAATGGGTGGCCGGGTTGCCCTCTGCAGCCCGGGCGGCGATGGGATTGCCCTCGGGCCGCCGGCCGTCGGCCATGACCATCTGTCGGCTGCTCTGGCATCTGAAGTTCGAGGAACTGGAAAGTGCACTGCGCCGATGGGTCAAAGAAGTCAACCGGGAGTTGGCCCGGTGTGGAGACAAGCGTCGGATTGCCCTGGATGGCAAAGCCTTGCGTGGGGCAGCCAAGCGCGGTGCGTCGAGTGCCTATCTGCTGGAGGCAGTAGGGCACCAACTCAAGACGGTTTGGGGTCAAGTCCCGGTGGACAGCAACACTAACGAAATCGCTGTGGTCAGTCAATTGCTGAAGTTGGTGGTTGTAGAGGGCCACCTGATTACCGGCGATGCGTTGTTGACCCAACGGGAGATTGCCCGCGAAATTCTTCAGCATAAAGGGGATTACCTCCTGGTAGTTAAGGAGAATCAGCCCCAACTCCTAGAGGATATCCGTATCTGTTTCGACTCGGAGCCCCTCCCCGGAGAGGAACGGGGGATGGCTCGCACGGTCAGCAAAGGCCACGGTCGCCTGGAAGTGCGAGAAATCGTTACCAGCGCGGCCCTGAAAGACTTCCTGGCCGATTGGCTGGGACTGGAACAGGTTATGCAGGTTACCCGTACGGTGACCCAAATCAAGACCGGGCAGACCACAAGCGAAAAGATTTACGCCATTACCAGTCTTCCTCCCGAACGGGGTAGTCCGGCGTTGCTTCTGGAAGCCATCCGGGAGCACTGGACCATCGAGAGCCTCCACTGGATCCGGGATGTGACCCTGGGCGAAGATGCCTGCGCCGTCTATAAAGGCCGAGCCCCTCAAATGCTTGCTGCATTCCGTAATGCGGTGATTGCCCTCGTTCGCCTGAAGGGTTACACCTGCATAGCCGAGGCGCTTCGGCATTACGCCGCACAGCCCCGTCGAGCCATCCGGGCTGTCATGCAAGGACTTTGATATGGCCGTGAACGGGGTTGCGTGCCCTTTGACGTATGGTAGAATGGCGTTCGGTCGCTTCTGGAAGAAAGGAGGACAGGATGCGTCTCGCAGGCAAGGTCGCCTTGATCACTGGGGGGACATCGGGGATCGGCCGGGCAACGGCTCTGCTGTTTGCGCGCGAAGGGGCCCGGGTAGCCATCACCGGGCGAAGCGAAGATCGCGGCCGGGAGGTGGTTGCCCAGATCCAGGAAAGCGGCGGGCAGGCGCTTTTTGTGCCCTGTGACGTGCGGGTGGCGGATGACTGCCGCCGGGCGGTCGAAGAAACGGTGCGTGCCTTCGGCCGGCTGGACATCCTGTTCAATAACGCCGGGGTGTTCGTCCCCAACACGGTGGTCGATTGCAGCGAGGAAGAATGGGATCTGCAACTGGACGTCAACCTGAAGGGGGCCTTCCTGATGTCCAAGTACGCGCTTCCTGTGATGATCGCTCAGGGAGGTGGCGTGATCATCCACAACGCCTCTGGCTGGGGCCTGGTCGGAGGCGACCGGGCTGCGGCGTACTGTGCCTCCAAAGGGGGGCTGGTGTTGCTCACCAAGGCGATGGCGATCGACCACGGCCTGCAGGGCATCCGGGTGAACTGTGTCTGCCCCGGGGACACCGAGACACCCATGTTGCTGGAAGATGCGCGCATGCGGGGAATGTCGTGGGAGGCCTATCTCGCCGCGGCCGCCAGCCGCCCCTTGGGGCGTATTGGCCGGCCGGAAGAGATCGCTCGGGCGGTCCTCTTCTTGGCCTCCGACGACGCTTCCTATATCACCGGCGCCGTCTTGGCCGTGGATGGTGGGGGCACGGCTGATTGAACGCTTTCCTTTCTTCCGCGGAGGGATCGTTGTCCAGGGCGGAACACGCGGTGACGCTCTTCGAGGCAGGTGCAAACTGTGCCCAGGCCGTGCGATCGGCTTTTGCTCCGCTCTACGGGGTCGACCAGGGCACGGCGATGCGGCTGGCCGCGGCCTTTGGCGGCGGGATGGCGCGGACGGGCGAACTTTGCGGGGCCGTCAGCGGCGCTCTGCTGGTGATCGGCCTGCGCTATGGCCCGGATCGGCCGGCACAACAGGCGAGGGAGACCTGTTACCAGGTTGCCCGCACGTTTCTGCAGCGATTTCAGGAAAGCCAGGGCGCGCTTCTCTGCCGAGATCTCTTGGGGTGCGAGATCCTGACCCCGGAAGGCCGGAAGCGCGTCCACGAACAAGGGTGGATCCGGGAGCGGTGTCCGCGTTTCGTGCGTTGCGCGGTCGAGCTGCTGGAGGAGCTCCTGTAGCCCGGAACGCCCTGTTTCGGACCCCGCCGCACAAGGCGGGGGCAAGCCCGCCTACCGACGGATCAGGCTGCGGGCAACCTCTACGGCCGTCGCGGCGTCCGGCGCGTAAGCGTCGGCGCCGATCTGCTCTGCGTAAGCGGCGGTCAAGGGTGCTCCTCCCACCATGATCTTGACCGCCTCTCGCAGCCCTGCGGCCTCCAGTGCCTCGATGGTGTCCCGCATGCGCACCATGGTCGTCGTGAGGAGCGCGCTCATCCCCACGATCTGCGGGCGGTGCTCCTTCACCGCCGTGACAAAGCGCTCCGGCGCGACATCCGTGCCCAGATCGATTACCTCAAAACCGGCGCCTTCCAGCATCATCCGCACGAGGTTCTTCCCAATGTCGTGGAGGTCTCCCTGGACCGTCCCGATGACGTAAGTGCCCACGCGCGGCACCCCGGTCTCGGCGAGCAGGGGCCGCAGCACCGCCATGCCGGCGTGCATCGCCCGCGCGGCCACGAGGACTTCCGGAACAAAGAGCTCTCCCGCCTTAAAGTCTCGCCCGACGCGGTCCATACCGGAAATCAGCGCCGCAAGCACCTCGCTCGCAGAGTAGCCCGTGCCCAGTGCCTCCTGTACCAGTGAGGCCACTTCGATATGTTTGCCCTCGTACAATTGATCGGCGATCCGCTCCAGGATCTCGCCCATCGTGCAGACCTCCTTCGGCAAGACGCTCTTCTACGATCGGATGACCTTTCCCTCGCGGACGACGAGCTGCACGCGATCAAGCGCGGCGATCTCCCTCAGGGGATCCCCGTCCACGACGATCAGGTCGGCCAGCTTGCCGGCCTGCAGGCACCCGATCTCATCCCATCCCATGGCCTGGGCCGGCCAGAGCGTGGCCGCCTGGATCGCCTGCATCGGGGAGGCACCGTATTCCACCAGCCAGCGCACTTCGTCCGCCATCGCGGCAAAGCGCACGCCCCCCAGCCAAGAGTCAGTCCCGGCGGCCAGTTTCAGCCCGGCGCGCAGCGCGTAGGCGACCGATGCATGTTTCTTTTCCCGGTACTCCAGCGTTTCTTCGTACTCTTTCTGGGCCCGGCGAGCCACCTCGGGGTCCGGATCGAAGCGCCGCCGGTCGCACCACTTCAGGTACTCTTCGCCGATGTTGAGGGTGGGGACCCAGGTGATCCCGCGGGCCACGGCCTGCTCGATCTCCTCGGGCGAAGGAGTCCCGTGTTCGAAGGTATCCACGCCGGCCTCGATCGCCATGCGCTGCGAGGGCGGCTTGGAGGTATGGCAGGTCACCTTCTTCCCCAGGCGGTGGGCTTCATCGACCGCGGCGTTCAGCTCTTCTTGTGTGAGGTCGGCCCCATTATTGGCCAGTTTGATAAAGTCGGCCCCTGCGCGCACCTCTTCGCGCACCGCCCGGCGAAAGCCGTAAGGCCCGTCAGCCTCGTTTGCCAGCCCCGGGAGGTAGTGGACATGTCCTCCCGTGGGCACGATCAACCGGCCGGAGACATACACTCTGGGTCCAGGGATACGGCCGCGTTCGATGGCCCGCTTGACGTCGAACATGATCTGATCGACCGAGCCGGTATCGCGAACCGTTGTGATCCCTGCCCAGAGCGCCTCCCGCAGCCGCTGGGCGGCCACCAGGGCGATCATGACGGGCGTATAGACCAACGCGTTCTCCGGTTCATAGGTGTAGGTAGCGGAATCGGGCTCCTCCCAGTAGTAAGTGGGGTGCACGTGCATGTCGATCAGCCCGGGGAGAAGGCAACCCTGTGGGTAGTCCAGCACCCGCGCCTCGGGGGGCGCGACCGGGGCCCCAGCGGCCGGACCGGCGTACACGATGCGTTGCCCCGCCACGGCGACGGCCCCCGGGGATAGGGGCGGGCCTCCTAAGCCGTCGATCAGCATCTGGGCGCGGACCAGGAGTGTGATCGCTTCGCTCATCGGGCAACCTCCCTTGGGGTCAGGACCGAGTGCCCGCACGGGCATCTGCCTCGGCGACGATGGCGTGAAGCGTCTCCTGCACTGCGGGTGCAAGCGGCAACGTCTGGTGGGAGGACAGGGTGGCCCGGGCAAACTCGCGCGCGTTTCGAACGGCATCCGGCCGGCCGGCCTCTACCCAGGCGGCGTAGGCCCGCCGGTCGAACAGGCGTGGATACCAGACTTCCCGGTAGTGCCGCGCGGTATGCGGCGACTCGAGAAAGTTCCCGCCGGGCCCCACCTCGTGAATCACGTCCAGCGCAAGGGTCTCAGGCGTAATCTCGATCCCCCGCAGCAGCCGGCGCACCAGCCCGATCACCTCGTTTCCAATCACGATCATCTCGTAGGAGCAGGTCAGGCCGGACTCGATGTAGCCCACGTCGTGCACCAGGTTGGCGCCGGAGAGGGCGGTCCAGAGGATCCAGAGCGCGCTCTCGACCCCGGCCTGCAGATCTGCGCCCTTGGAGTCCGAACAGCCGGCAAAGCCCCACACCGGCAGGTGATAGTAGTAGTGGGCCAGTTCGGCCATCGCCATGCAGTGCAACATGAATTCCGGGCCGGTGTAGACGCCGACCATGGTGCGCATGTCGAGGGGTCCACTCCCGGAACCCCATACGAACGGCGTTCCCGGCCTCCGCAACTGGGCGATTACCAGACCACTCAGCACTTCAGCATTCGCCATCGCCAGGCTGCCTGCAGACGTGACCGGAGCGGACGCCCCCTCCAGTGGTCCCGGCGCATACACAAGAGGAAGGCCGTGGTCCGCCATGCGAAGCAACTTGCGCAGCACGGCCTCGGAGTGGCGCAGCGGCGATGAAGGCTCCAGGTATGCCAGGAGGAACGGCTTGAGGGCCAGTTCCTTGGCCCCGCCGGCCACCGCCTCGGCCATCGCGAGGATGTCCAGCAGCCCGTTTTCGTCCCAGGCCGTGAAGACGATCGGCTTGACCGTGTTCTCCACCATCGCCAGGAACGAGTGCCGGTCAGCGGTCTCAGCAGGCACATCCGAAGGAAGTGCCATCGACATGACGAAATCGAGGTGGGGAAGGGCATCCGTCAAACGGGCGGTCTGGGCGACATCGGACAAGCGGGAGAGGCGACGCTCCCCTGTCTCCAGGTCGATCGTATGGGGCAGATCGGAGCCGGTGCCAAAGTAACAGCGGTGTCCTTCGAGGAAAGCGCGGGGCTCGCCGGTGCGGTCGCAGAGGACCACACGAGAGGGGGCGCGTTGCAGCGCCTCTTCCACCACCGCGGCCGGAAAACGCACCAGCGTCTCATCCGTCACGGTGCACCCGGCCTCCTCCAGCAGGGCACGCGCCTCCGCCTCGTACACGCGCACACCCGTGCGACGCAGGATCTCCAGCGAGGCCAGGTGGATTTCCTCCAGCTGGGCGTCGGTGAGCATCCGGAACCCGGACGGGCGAGGGCGGACCGGTTCGATCGCCTCGGTCAGCCCCGGTTTCTTGGCGGAGAAGGGAACATTCGACATGGGACCTCCTTATGAAAGGCTCATTCTAGCCGCACGCGCGGGTCGATCGCTGCATAGAGCAGATCCACCAGAAAGTTCATCACCACGATGGCCACCGCGGCGAAGGTGATCGTACCCACGATGACCGGAACGTCCAGATTGCGGATGGCCCGCCACATCTCGAAGCCGATCCCGGGCCACGAAAAGACGGCCTCGATGAGCACCAGTCCGCCCAGGTAGTAGGCCAGGTCCATGCCGATCATGCTCACGATCGGCTGGATGGCGTTGCGCAAGACGTGGCGGAACAGCACCGCCGTCTCGGAAAGCCCCTTGGCCCGGGCCGTCCGGACAAAGTCGGCCTGAAGGATGTCGAGCATGCTGGAGCGCAGCATCCGCGCGTACCAGGCGGCGCCGGCCAACCCCAAGGTGATCGCGGGGAGGATCAGGTGTTTGAAGCTGCCGTGCCCCCCGAGGGGGAGGATCGGCCAGCGGTACCCGAAGAGGTAAAGCAGCACGAGCCCCAGCCAGAACGAGGGCGCGGACACGCCAAAGAGCGCCATCAGCATCGCCGTACGGTCCCAGATGCTGCGCTGCCGGTACGCCGAGATAATGCCCACCGGGATCCCCAGCACGACCTCCACGATCACGCCGGAGACCGCCAGTTGGGCTGTAGCGGGGATCCGCTGTGCCAGGATCTGGGCTACCGGCCGCTGCTGGTAGTAGGAGGTGCCCAGATCGCCGTGGAGGAGGTGGTTCAGGTAGCGCAGGAACTGGGTGTCGACGGCGCGCCGCCAATCGCCTTGGACCAATGCCGCCAGGTCCAGGAACAGTGGCCTGTTCAGCCCCAGATGTTCTCGGATCCGCTCCAGCGTCTCCGGGCGGGCGCGTGGACCGGCCACGGCGCGTGCCGGGTCGGCCGGGATCAGGTAAGCGATCACGAAGGTAATGACCACGATGGCCCCCACCACGAGCAGCATCCCCAGGAAGCGGCGGACGATATAGCGAAGCATGCCTTTCCTCCTAGCGGCGCTGCTGCGGGTCCAGGGCGTCGCGCAGCCCGTCGCCCATCAGATTGAACCCCAGGACGGTCAGCATCAACATGAATCCAGGGCTCAAGATCAACCAGGGCGCGCTGCGGTAATAGGCCTGCCCTTCGCTGATCATACCGCCCCAGGAGGCGGTGGGCAGCCGGATGCCTAGCCCGAGATAGGACAGCTCGGCTTCCATCAGCACCGTGCTGGCCACGCCCAGCGTGGCGTAGACCACAGCGACGGATACCAGGTGGGGCAGGATGTGCCGGGTCAGGATGCGCCACTGGCTGGCTCCGATCACGCGCGCCGCCAGCACGAACTCCATCTCCCGAAGCGAGAGCACCCGCCCATGGACGATGCGGGCCAGGTAGACCCAGTAGACCAAGGCGATGATGAGGATCAGGATGTCGATCCCGGGCCGCAGCACCGCCCCAAGGGCGATCGCCAAAAGGAGGGTGGGGAAAGCCATCATCACGTCCGTCAGGCGCATGAGCACGGTTTCCACCCAGCCGCCCAGGAAGGCCGCTGTGGCCCCTACCAGGAGGGCGATCAGCACCGCCAGCCCGTTGCCTACGATCCCTACAAAGAGCGAAACGCGCGCTCCCCAGATGAGCCGACTGAGCACATCTCGCCCCAGGTTGTCCGTACCCAGCCAGAAAGTGCGGCACGGGGGAAGGGGCGCACCGGAGGCGGTAAGCCCGTGCGGGTGTTGCCAGTTGGGGTCGTAGGGGGCGATCCAGGGAGCAAAGAGCGCCAGGACGATCAGGACGACGCAGATCACCGCTCCGGCGACGGCCGCCCGGTCCTTCTTCAGGCGTCGCCAGGCATCCGACCAAAGGGTATTCACACGCTCGACGCTTCGCTCTTCCCCCCAGCGTGCCAAAGCTTTCTCGGAAGGTTTCGTCTCATCCATCGTTTTCCGTAAGGCCGCTTTAGAAAGCCACAAGGGCACGGAAAGGGAGGGCACAAGGATGTCACCCTTGTCCCCTCCCTTTCCCCTGAACGATCCCTGCCGGGTGCTACTCTTACGGTTTAACCCACATCCGCTCGAAGAACGGCCCGTACTCCGAGCGCGAGTAAAAGTCCTGGATGCGTGGGTTGTGGAGATAGAAAGAGACGTTGTTGAACAGCGGGACGTGTACCGCGTCTTCCATCAGGATGTGCTCGATCTGGCGGTACATCTCCAGCCGCTTTGCTCGGTCCTGCTCCGCCAGGGCCTTGCGGCCCAGCTCGTCCACTCTCGGGTTGGAGTAAAAGTCATAGTTGCTGCCGGCACCGGTCATATATAGGTTGTTGATCAGATCTGCCGGGTCGGGCTGGATCATGTACCAGGAGTTCAGGAAGAGCTCGGTCTCGCCTGCGACCATCATGTCGTAGACCACGGTGTCGGAAGCCTGCTTGATGTTCACCTGGATGCCGATCTGCGCCAGGTCTTGTTGGATCGCCTGAGCAACGGTGGAGGCCAGCGGGTCCTCGCCGATCAGGAGCTCCAGCTCCAGTCCGCCGGAAAGGCCGGCCTCTGCCAGCTTCCGTTTGGCCGCCTCCGGGTCGTACGGGTAAGGCTTGTAGTTGGGGTCGTACCCCGGTGCCGCGGAGGGGTAGATGGCCCACAGCGGCTCTCCGCGGCCCCCGGTCAGCCGGGCGATCTTTTCCCGGTCGACGGCCAGGTTCAGCGCCTGTCGCACAGCCAGGTTGTCGAGCGGCGGCTTGGTGTTGTTCACCCCAATCCACCAGGTGTACATCGAGGGCTCGCGGAAGATCCATTTTTCGTACTTCGGGTCGTTTACAATCCGGGCAAAGTCGGCCGCCGGGATCATATCGCCGAAGAGGATGTCGAGCTCCCCTTTCTCCAGCCGCAGGAGGGCCGTAGAGGGGTCGATCCCGAAGTACATGATCGTCTCGTCGATATACGGCTGACCCTCATGGAAAAAGTCGGGGTTCCGGACGAACACCGCTTTTTCCCCGGGGACGAACTCTTTCAGGATGAACGGGCCCGTTCCTACTGGGTGCAATCCGAACTCCTTGCCCCACTTTTCCACTTCTTCTCGCGGCACGACCCAGTTGTTCGGGAGAGCAAGGACGTTGAGGAAGGTCATATCGGGCGCGACCAGTTCCACGCGCAGGGTGTACCGATCGAGCACTTTTACCCCGGCGAGTTCCTTGGTCTTTCCGTCGATGATTTCCTGCGCCCCTTTGATGCTCAAGAGGTAGTAGTTGGCCCACGATTCCCAGTCCGGATCGAGACAGCGTTCCCACGAGTACTTGAAATCCGCGGCTTCGACCTCGCGGCCGTTATGGAACTTGATGCCGGGTTTCAGGGTAAAGGTGTAGACGGTACCGTCGGCGCTGATCTCCGGAAAATCCGCAGCCATATCGGGCACGGCGCGGTCGCCTTCGTAGATCATAAGGCCTCGATAGAGGTTCATCAGGCTCTGCCAGGCGGGAAGGTTGTAGCCCAGGATGGCATCCATCGAGTTCGGGTCCTCGGTGAAGGCCAGCGTTACCGTACCCCCGCGCAGGGGGCCGGCCGGCGTGGCCGTTTCCGCCGCCGTCGGCGGCGGGGACGTGGGAGCAGGAGTGGCCGGCCCGCAGGACACAAGCACAGCCAGGATCAGGGTGGCTAGCAAGAACAGGCCGACGCGTGTTGCGCTGTGGTTCCCTACCATCGGACACCTCCTTGAGCGCTGCCCAGGGAACGATTCCCAGCCGACTTACCCCCACTCTCTTCCGGCAAAACACCCTCCTTTCTAGCCTGCAGGGGATCCGCCTGCTCCAGGTCATCCCCGGCACGTGTGCGCGGTTGCCGTCAGGGTATCGATCAGGCGGGGGTTGGTGTCCAGGGGGAAGGGGCTTCCCGTGCTCACGACGAATCCCCGAGCCCGCGCCCCAATAGCCGCCTGTCTTCGTACCTCGGCTGCCATCTCCTCCAGGGTCGCGTGCAGCCCGAAGCGGATGGCGTCGATGTTGCCAAAGACCGCTGCCCGACCGGCGACCCGCTCGATGACTTCCTCCAGTTCGATGCGGAACGATTTCTTGCTCTCCTCGACTGCGATGGCGTCGACGTCTAGCTGGGCGATGCGCTCGAGCCGCGGGATGACATCGCCGCAGACGTAGTGGATGGAAAGGAGCCCCAGCCGGCGCATGTGCTGGAAATAGGGTTGGTTGTAGGTGAAAACGAACTCGTCATAGCTGCGCGGGGAAATCACGTCCGCTCCGGTAAACACTTCCTCCACATACACCCCGTGGATCCCCGTCCGAGCCCATGCGGCCAGCACCTCCATGGTTTGACGCAGCTTGCGCTCGAGCAGATAATGCAACAGTTGCGGGTTGTCGTGCTGGATCAGCATGAGCCCCTGGAACCCCAGGAGGTCGTAGGCATCGGAGAACGGGGTATCCAGTACCGTGGATAGGAAGTAGCGGTCCCCATATTCGGCGACGACCAGGCGGGGCAAGTCCCAGTCGCCGCGGGCCAGGAGCTCTTCGCAGGGGACGATCGGGAGGCGGGCGTCGACATCCTCGGGGCCGCGCAGCTGGTCCGAGATGTCCCACAGGTCGCTCTGGGAAGCGTTCGGTGGCGCGAGCACCGCGTCCCCCGTGGGGATGGGAACCTGCTCCATCGGCACCTGCATCCCGGTCTCTCGGTCCCGGTAGCAGAGCGTTCCGTCGTCCAGGCGGACGATTTCCGTACGCTTGGCCCAGGCACGGCTGGCCCCGCGATGGATTTCCATCCAGTCCGGCCGTACCTTGAAGATCCCGTACGACTGGAAAAGCGCCTCGGCCCGGAGGCGGGTATCTTCCTCGTGGTCGATCGGATAGACGGAGCGGCCACGCATCCGTCGCCGATAGAGTTCGATATAGTATCCGCGCTCGAAATCGGCCAGGAAAAGGCTGAGGTAAGCCGGAGCAGCCGGGAGGACGTCGACCTTTTCGCCGCGCAGTGCCCGGCGCATGCGCTCAACCGGGGCGAGGACATCCGTTTCCACGGGCAGACCATCGGCCGCGGAGCTCATTGGCCCTCCTCGTTTCGACCCGTTGGTGACTTGGGAAAGCGCAAAACAGCGGAAAGACCCGGAAAATTCCAATGTTAGTATACCATCCTGTGAAGGGCCTGTCAACGTTGCGAGGCTTCAGTCCTTGTAGTACAATACGGGCGGCCTGTTCCAGGCTCCTTGGGATGCCAATGCTTTGGCGTCATGATAACGATCGGGGAGGTTTCGATGCTGGAAGCCTTTTTCAATCCCCGCAGCGTGGCGGTGATCGGTGCCTCGGCCACACCGGGCAAGATGGGCTACATCCTAATGGACAACATCATTCGGGGCGGTTACCGGGGGCAGATTTACCCCATTAATCCCAAGGGAGGCGAGATCCTTGGCTATCCCGCGTACCCGACGATCGGCGATGTTCCGGGGCCGGTGGACCTGGCGGTGATCGTGATCCCTGCGCCGGCGATCCCAGATGTCGTCGATGAGTGCGGCCGCAAAGGCGTCCAGGGGCTGCTGATCATCTCCGCCGGTTTCCGGGAGACGGGCCCGGAAGGGGCACGGCGGGAGCGCGAGGTGGTCGCACGGGCCAGGAAGTACGGCATGCGGATCTTGGGCCCCAACGTCCTGGGGCTGATCGACACGATCTCTTGCTTGAACGCCACCTTCGCCACCACCATGGCCAAGCCAGGGGAGATCGCCTTTTTCTCACAGTCTGGCGCTCTGGGGTCGGCCATCCTGGACTGGTCGCGCGAGGAGGAAATCGGGTTCTCGCATTTCGTTTCGCTCGGCAACAAGGCCGACATCAACGAGGTCGACCTCCTTGAGGCCTGGGAAGACGATCCCCACTCGCGGGTGATCCTGGCCTACCTGGAAGGAATCAGCGATGGGGTGCGTTTCATGGAGGTGGCCCGACGGGTCACCCGGAAACGTCCGGTGATCGCCATCAAGTCCGGGACCACCGCTGCCGGCACACGGGCGATTTCCTCCCATACCGGGAGCCTGGCCGGATCCGAGAAAGCGTATGAAGCCGCCTTTCGTCAGACGGGGATCATCCGCGCCCAGTCGGTACAGGACCTGTTCGACTTTGCCGAGATCTTTGCCTATCAGCCGATGCTCCGTGGGAACCGCATCGCCATCGTGACGAATGCCGGCGGCCCGGGAATCCTCGCGACCGATGCCCTCGAGCGAGTCGGGCTCACGCTGGCCACCTTTGCACGCGAGACGATCGAAGCGATGGCGCCGCACCTTCCGGAGACAGCTAACCTGTACAACCCGGTGGACGTGATCGGGGATGCGCGCTCCGATCGCTACCGCGTTGCCCTGACTGCCGTGCTGCGTGACCCCGGGGTGGACGGCGCGGTCGTGCTGTTGACGCCCCAAGCGATGACCGATGTACTGGACATCGCGCAGACGGTGCTCGAGATCGCCAGGGCGTACGACAAACCGGTGGTGACCTCCTTTATCGGCGGCGAGGTGGTGGAGCCCGCCGTGCGCCTCTTCCAGCAGAACCGCATCCCGACGTACCCCTTCCCGGAGCGGGCGGTCATGGCCCTGGGTGCGATGGAGTCCTATCGTCGGTGGCTGGAGCGGCCCCCGCAGCGCTTGGTGACCCTGCCCGTAGATCGAGAGCGTGTGCAGCGGGTGTTTGCGCGCGCGCGCCAGGAAAGCCGGTTGAACTTGGGGGAGGTGGAAGCGCGCGAGGTGATGGAGGCCTACGGGCTGCGCCTGCCGAAAGCGCAGCTCGCGCGTTCGGCCGACGAGGCCGTGCGTCTGGCCGGCGAGATCGGTTACCCCGTGGTCATGAAGATCGCCTCGCCGGACATCCTGCACAAGTCGGATATTGGAGCAGTCAAATTGGGCTTGTCCACCCCGGCCGATGTGCGAGATGCTTACGAGCTGATCGAATATCGAGCGCGCCGTCACTATCCGGACGCGGATATCTGGGGCGTGCTTGTCCAGCAGATGGTGCGCGGAGGCAAAGAGGTCATCATTGGGATGAGCCGTGATCCCCAGTTTGGCCCCATGCTTATGTTTGGCCTGGGAGGCATCTATGTGGAGGTGATGAAAGACGTCGTGTTTCAGATTGCCCCCATCGACCGCACGGAGGCGCGGGAAATGGTCGAGGGAATCCGCTCTTATCCCCTCCTCAAGGGGGTGCGGGGCGAGCCACCTGCGGATATCGACGCGATCATCGATACGCTCCTGCGCATCTCGCAGTTGGTGACCGATTTCCCCGAAATCGTGGAGATGGATGTCAACCCGCTCATCGTCCACGAGAATGGCCAGGGGGCAACGGTGCTCGATGCCCGGATCATCTTGCAGTAGACGGGACACGCCGAGAAGGTGGGGAACAGCGATGCCAACCGGGGTCCATCTAACGTCCTGGACGTTGATCGGTCTGGGCGCGGTGTTGCTCTTCTCGCTGCTCCTGCGTGCCGGCCAGGCACTCTGGCGCCGGCTGCAGCCGATGAACGTCTGGGCGCGTTATGCGGAGGAAGCAAGCCCCTATCGCCGGCGGCGTACCCGCACCCTGGGCTGCATCGGGATTTTCTTGTGGTTGGCGGTGGCGCTGCTCCTGTTGGGCGCAGGGTGGGGGCTACTGGCGCTAGACCGGGCCCTGGACAGCTATGCCCCCTTGCCGGCAGACGGCGTACTGGCGACCCTGCAATGCTGGCCGGGCGAAAGCGATCCGCCGGGAACGATGGGATGCCTGCTCACGGTGGAGCCGCTGGCCTACACCCAAACCCTCTCGCTGCGCGGGAGCCGCTGGGGGCTGGACGCAGAGGCTATCGTCTGGGATCGCACGCTGGAGCAGTTCGGGCTGCGCTCTGGCTTTCGCTTGATCCGCGTGGTGGGTCTGGGGCCAGAGGGCGAAGCGCTGGACCAGGCGGGGTTGCCTTTTGCCGGGCAGGGCCTGAACGTTCGCTGGTTGCGGCCGGCCGGCCGTCTTCTCTTCTATCAGCGACAACTCGTGCAGGGGGATGTGACCCCCGATCGGGTGTACGAAGTCACCGTGTCCCGCAGCGGCTTTGCCCTGCGTTCGTGGTGATTCGAAGGAGGCCGTCAGACGCTTCAGGAGGAGCCGATGGAAACGGTACTTGTGGTCTCGGCGGAGACCTTTTCTGGAAAGAGCGCGCTCTGTATCACCCTGGGGCAGCGGCTGCGCCGTGATGGCTACCGGGTGGGCTACATGAAGCCGCTCTGCGTGCGCGTGCGCCGAGCTGAGGAAGCAGCCTACGATGAGGATACCGCCTTCGTCAAGGAGGTCTTTGGGCTGCAGGAGTCGCTGGACCTCCTCTCGCCGGTCCTGCTGACCCCTCGCTTGGTGGAAGGCATCCTCAGGGGGGAAGAGCAGCCCGATTACAGTGGCCGCGTCCAGGAGGCATTCCGGGCTGTTTCCCAGGGGAAGGACCTCATGCTCCTGGAGGGCCCCAACGACTGGTCCGAAGGGACCATCGTGGGACTCCCGGCGACCCGGGTGGCCGAGCTCTTCGGGGCGCGCGTGCTCATGGTTTCCAGCTTCCGTTCCCCGCTCGAGGTGGACAATATCCTTGCGCTCCGTGAGGCGATGGCCGGGCGCGACTTCCTGGGGGTGGTGCTCAACGGGGTGCCCAGGGCCCGTGTCGACCTGGCCGAGCAAATTGTCCGCCCCTTTCTGGAAGGGAAAGGAGTCCCGGTGTTCGGTGTCCTTCCCCAGGATCCCCTCCTCTGTTCGGTCAGTGTGGCGGAGCTCGCTGACCACTTGCAGGCGGAAATCCTCTGCTGCCCGGACCGGGCAGAGGATCTGGTGGAGACGCTGATGGTCGGGGCGATGAGCGTCGACAGCGCCCTTTCCTACTTCCGCCGCCAGGCGAACAAGGCCGTCATCACGGGCGGAGATCGGGTGGACATCCAGCTGGCCGCGTTGGAGACTCCCACGACCTGCCTCATCCTGACCGGGAACCTGCGCCCGAACCCGTTGATCGTCGCCCGGGCCGAGGAGCAGTGCGTTCCGATCCTGCAGGTGGCGACGGACACAATGACCACCGTGCGACGCGCCGAAGAGCTGTTCGGCCGGGCGCGCTTCCGCCAGACCAGCAAGATCGAGCGCTTTGAATCGCTGCTTCGGGCGCGTTTCGATTTTGAGCGGTTCTACCGCGCGCTCGGGTTGAAGGCACAGGCGTGAGGAGGAGAGTCGGGTGGAAAGCGCTTTCCGCGCCTTGCCGGCTGTCGAACGGGTGTTACAGGAGATCCGGGCGCGCCCGGGGGGCGAAGTTTACCCCCACGCACTTGCCGTGGAAGCAATCCGCCTGACGCTGGAGGGAGCCCGTAGCGCGATCGCCTCGGGCCAGGAGCCCCCTTCCCTGGAGACCATCTGTGCCCAGGCAGTGCAGCGGCTACGGACCTGGCTCGAGCCGACCCTGCGGCCGGCGATCAACGCCAGCGGGGTCATCTTACACACAAACCTGGGAAGAGCCCCCTTAAGCCGGGCCGCGCTGGAGGCCGTGCGCCGCGTGGCCGAGGGGTACTGCAACCTGGAGTACGACCTTGCGGCCGGCCGCCGTGGCTCACGTCACGAACACACCCGCGCGCTCCTTTGCCGGCTCACGGGCGCGGAGTCGGCGCTAGCGGTCAACAACAACGCCTCGGCGGTGTTGCTAGCACTGACCGCGCTCGCACGAGGGCGCGAGGTAATCGTCTCCCGAGGCCAGGCGGTGGAGATCGGTGGGGGCTTTCGCATCCCCGAGGTCCTCCGGCAAAGCGGGGCGCAGCTGGTCGAGGTCGGGACGACGAATCGCACCTATCTACGCGACTATGAGGCGGCCATCACCCCGCAGACGGCCGCCTTGTTGCGCGTCCATCGGAGCAACTTTGCCATGGTGGGATTTGTCGAGGATGTCCCGCTGCCCGACCTGGTGGCCCTCGGGCATCGCTATGGGTTGATCGTGATCGACGACCTGGGGAGCGGCACCCTGCTGGATACCGCCTGTTTTGGGCTGGCGCACGAGCCGATGGTCGGGGAAAGCGTCGCGGCCGGCGCGGACCTGGTGTGCTTCAGCGGGGACAAACTGCTGGGTGGCCCTCAGGCTGGCCTGATCGTAGGACGTGCGGAGTGGATCAACCGCATGGAGCGCCATCCCTTGGCACGCGCAGTCCGCCTGGACAAGATGACCCTTGCGGCGCTCGAGGCCACCCTCCTGCACTACCTGCGGGAAGAAGCGTTGGAGAAGATTCCCATCTGGCGCATGATCGCTGAGCCGCCCGAAAAGGTGCGCCGGCGGGCGCGGCGCTGGCAGCGTGTGCTCACGGCTGCCGGGTTGCCCGCTGCCGTTGTACCGACGGAGACGGCCGTAGGAGGCGGTTCGCTCCCAGGACAGACCCTGCCCACCTGGGCTCTACAGCTCGAGTGCGAAGGCCCGGTGGAAGCAGCTGCGCGGCGGCTCCGGGAAGGGGAGCCCCCGATCATCGCCCGCATCGAGGGCGATCGCTTGCTTCTGGATCCACGGACGGTGCTCCCGGAACAGGAGGCCCTCCTGTTGCGGGAGGTGATCGCCCGGCTGAGCTCCAAGGCCCGCCCCATTTAGGGCGGGCCTTGTGCTTGCTCGGGCGAAAAGGAGGGAAGAGGTGGCCGAAACCCCATCGGTGGGTGACCTGCTGCAGCGGGCCCGCGAGGCGGTACGGGAGAAACGTCGCGCGGAGGCCCGGGATTTGCTCCTGCAGGCGATCGAGATCGACGAGTGGAACGAACAAGCGTGGCTCTGGCTCAGCGCGGTCGTGGACGACCCGCGGGATATGCAGGTGGCGCTCGCCAACGTGCTGACGATCAATCCGGCCAACGAGCAGGCCCGGGAGGGCCTGGAATTGCTGCGCAAGCGCTACGGCAACCGGCTGAGTCCTGAGGAAGAACCCCCTGCACCCGGAGTCAGGGAAGCCCCGGAGCCAGCGGGCGACGCAGGCGAAGCACCGGTCCGTGTGCTCCTCTGCTACCGGTGCCAGGCCGAGGTGAGCGACGCCGCCGATTATTGTTGGAACTGCCACGCCGTGATCCATTGCTGTCAAAACTGCATCCGCGTGCGCGAGACCGCGTGTAAGGAACGCGTGGGAATCCGTGGGCCCGCGGCGAGCGTTATTCGGAACTCCTGCCCCGATTGGGCGCCGCACGAGCCTTAGGACGCTCGGCCCTTTCGTCGGGCTGCGGCACGTACCCGACGAGGAAATGATGGCGGCGAACGTGGGCCGCCGGACGCACTTCCACCGCTCGGTGGGACACGCAATCTTCCCGGTGCACCAGGCAAAGGTTCGGACGACGGCCGAAACGCAGGACATACCGCTCGACCGCCTCGTCGATCTTTGCCTCGACCGGCTTCTTGGGGTTGTCATCGAACCATCCCAGATAGACTGCGTCCTTCATTCCTCCTCCTCCTGGCCCACGACCGTGAACTCCCGTTGCCGCGTCCCCAGGAGACGGCTCGGCGGCAGGGGTTCCAGAGAGCGACCGCCCTGGACGACGATCACCGGGGGTGCCGGCGTGGGCCGGTGCTGCAGTTCCACCAGGCGTTCCTGAACCCGCAGCCGCTCTCCCCGTTCCCGCCACCAGAAGAACAACGCTGTCCCCGTCATCGGAAGCGCGGCTGCCAGCCCACATAAGACGCCGATCACCACGGCCAGACTCCGCCCATCCAGCCGGAGTCCCGCAATCAAACCGAGCGCGGCCCCGAAGGCCACTGCTCCCCACCATAGCGTGCGCTTCATCTAGACCTCCTGGCCCCCGCTGCTTGACCTGTCTCCGAAGGGTGTGCCCGCAAGCTTCCCAATAGCCGTGTTACCCAATGGGCTGGGAGGGGGACCCGTCGCGCGGCGCGCAGAGCCGTTGCCTGCCCCTGTTTCAGGTGCTCGTCGCGGAGCATCTCTACCATCGCGAGGATCTCTTGCCCGTGGATATAGGCGGCCTGGAAACGGATGGTCTCGCCCCCGGTGACCAGGACAAAGTCCCCGCGGCCCAGCAACTGCTCGGCCCGCGTTCCCCGGATCCCGGAAGCGACGACGGCCTCCTGAGCGCTCACTACGCGCCCCACGAGCCGGCAGGGGATATTCGCGCGCAATAGGCTTCCCAGCGCCTCTGCCGTCGGCTTTTGGGTGCAGAGCAGGAGGTGCAGGCCGGCCGAGCGCCCGCGCGCGGCCAGGCGCGTGAGTGGTTCGGCCAGCGTCGGCTCAGTCGCCAAAAGGTCGGCCACCTCGTCCACCACAAGCAGTACGCGCGGCCTGCGGATACCGGCCTCCTCCCTCCAGGCCATCTCCTGGAGGAGTCGCCCCACATGCTCTTGGACCTCCGCCCCTTGGCGCAGGATCGGGGCGGCCAGGTGAGGCAGGCCCTGAAACGGGGCAAACCCCTGTCCCTTGGGGTCGACCAGGAGAAAACGCAGGTCGTCCGGGTCGTTTGCCAAGGCCAACGAGGACAGGATGGTGCGCGCGAGCGCCGTCTTTCCCGAACCCGTGGTGCCCGCGATGAGCACGTGCGTAACCTCCGGCGAGGAAAGCCGAAGGAGGAGCGGTGCACCTGCACTGTCCCGCCCGAGCAGTGCCGTGAATGGGGGCAGCGGGTCCAAAGAGGCCTGGAGCGGAAGCAGAGCGACGATCGCAGGCTGCGGCCGGGGGAGTTCCAGCGCCAGCAGCCCACCTTCTCGGCAGAAGCGTACCCGTGGCGCCTCTAGGGCCAGCGCCATCTCTTCTTCCAGGGAAAGCAGCCGCTTGAGAGGGATGCTGGGATGTACGAGCAGGTGAAATCGAACCAAGCGCGGGGTCACTACTCCCCCCTGGCACTGCACCCAGAGGCCTCGGGCCTCGCACAGCCGTTCGATGCGTTCTGCCTGTTGCTCCAACCAGGGACGCAGGGGATGGTCTTGCGCCACCGGACACCTCCGCCCGATACCAGGCCGCTTGAAGCCGATCCTGGCCACATTATATCAGAACATCTGTTCTACGTCAAGCGGGGAAAGAAAACCCGCAGGGGCGCCCCGTCGCTCGCCCCTGCGGATCGGGCCCGATGTGTCAGGGTTTCCTCTGGACGCTCTCCCACCGTTGCGGGCCCACGGCTTGGATGGAGGTGTGGAAGGAACAACGCGTGTGCCCCATACAAGAGGCAACTCCCATGTTCGTCGAAACGGGCTTAGGGTCCGTTAGCGCCGGGTTACCGCACGGTTAC
>DAOTVY010000012.1:0-11198 GCA_034436115.1 Chloroflexia bacterium
CTTCAGGTTGCGCGATGGTTCGCGAGCACGGTCCGGGAGTCGCAACTGGCCCTGGATGTGATCGCCGGGACAGCCACAGCAGGCATCCCCCACGCCGCCTGGTTGGCCTCTGAGCTCGGTCTCCCTATGGTATATGTCCGAAGCCAGGCGAAAGGACATGGGCAGGAACGACGGGTGGAGGGCGTGCTCTTGCCCCGCCAGCGCGTTGCCGTGGTCGAGGACCTGGTCACAACCGGAGGCTCTTCCCTGCAGACGGTCTCCGTGCTGCGCGAGGCCGGCGCGGTCGTGGAGCACGTGCTGGCCATCTTTACCTACGGATTCCCCGAGACAGCAGAGGCATTCGCACGTGCCGGTGTCACGTTACACCCGCTGACCACGCTCCCGGTGCTGCTCGACGTGGCTGTGACTGGCGGATACCTCTCGCCGACCGAGCGTGGGCTGGTCGAGGAGTGGGCCCGCGACCCGGCGGCCTGGAGTCGGGCGCGGGAAGGTCCTGCTTCCGCCTCCGGTTAAGCCCTTCAGGGAAGACGATGGGCACCCGGGTACTCATCGACGGAACCGAGTTCGAGCTCCCGTTCGATGTGCCTCCGGGAGCCCCACTGCCGCCGGGCGTCGAGCGGCTGGAGGAGGAAGTGGAGGAAGAGCCCTGGTCGGACGATATCCCGCGCGAACTGGTCGCGTATGCCCGGGAACTCGCGCTTTCTCCCGATCAGGTTGCCCACTGGGTAACCTTCCTCACGGCACACCCACAAGGACAGAAAATTTGGGAGGAAGCGCGGGCCCTCTGGAAACCGCCCCGGCCCCGCAAGAAGCATGCAGAAGGACGGGCGCGCACCTAGGGTCGGACGCCGTACTGCTCCATGAGCCGTAGCATCTCCGGGTCGTCCGCGTAGGAAGGGGTCAGCAGCCAAATGCTTCCGGTGTAGGAAACCACACGGCCCTGGGCATCCAGCCCAAGCGTCAGCACGCCCACGCCTTGGCCCTCCGGGCCGGCAGCCTGGAGCACCACCGTACCCTCAGGCCCGGGGACGCCGTAGGCCTGGATGGTTGCTCCCCCCGCTGCCCCCAGGATGGCGTCGATCGCTGGCACTTCGCTCACCAGGCGCTTGTTCATCTCCGCACTCAGGTTCGAGAGCACCACGATCACATCGGCCCGATTGCGCACTTCCTCCACCGTGCGCCGCACCGCCTGGAGGGGGTCCTCCACGGTGAGCGCTACCCCCAGCGTGCTGGCGCGCGCCTGGGCATTCGGTGAAGTGACGCCGATCAAGGCCACAGTGTGGCCGTCGAAGGAACGCAAAAGGTACGGTGCCACTCCCAACGTCTGCGCCGGCCCGATATTGGCCGAAAGGAGAGAAAAGCCCGCTTCTTCGAAACACGCGCGTACCTCGGAGAGCCCCGCCATCAGGTCGTACTCCCCCACAGCCATCGCATCGTATCCCATGGCGTTCATCGCGGCGATCAAAAGCGGAGCGCGATCCAAGTCCTTGGGAGTTTTCCCGTAAAGCGTATCGCCTGTATCCACCACCAACACCGGGCCTGAGGCCTTGGCCCGCACCTGCGCGATCGCGCTGGCTCGCCGAGCCAGTCCGCCCTTGGGGGTCCCTCAGCCGCAAGGCAGGACCTTTCCCACCACCTCTCCGCTGTGCACCAAGGTCAGGGTAAAGGCAGCCTCCCGTGCGGTCGGGGAAGGGGCAACGCGCGGCGTGGTCGGGGAAGCAGGCCGCAAGGTCGCCGGGATATTTCCTGCGCCCGGGGTGCGGCCCGGGTACACCGTTGGAGCGTTCTCCTCGACGCGACAGCCGGCCATCAGGAGCCCGAAGAGAAGTAGGAACCCCAGGATCCGACGCACCATAGCTGCGCACCTCCTCTTACGCGACGCTCCAGCCCTTTTCCTGAAACAGCCGCTCAAGTGCTTCCAGGGTCGCCCTCAGGCCGCGCACGAGCAACCGCAGCTTCGCCGGAGCCTGCCCATCGGCAGCCGCCCACCGTTCCACGTCGCCCTCGTAGAAGCAGCGGGAGATCCGGCCCACCTCATCCAGCATCTCATCGAGGGAGTGGATTCGGCGCAGCCGCGCCCGATCGGCCGCTTCCTCCGCCTCCGGCACCCCTTCGACCTCTTCCTCCTCCCACACGCGCTCCTCAGGCTCTTCGAGCGGGATCCGGACCAGCCGCTCGGGCTTGCCCTCCACCGGCTGGGGTGTTTCGCGGCGAGGCCGCGCACCCGATTCCAGCGCCTGGAGGGCGGTTTCCAGGGTCAGGTTCGGGTTGGCGGCGAAAAAGGCCGCCAACTGAGCGATCTGGGCGGCCGAGAGGCCGGCCTCCGCCGCCTCCCGGGCCACTTCGTCGCGCGTCACCGGGTTCGGGATGCGCAAGAGGTGCTGGGCCTGGGTCACCGTCAGCTCCCCTTGGCGGATCAGTGCCTGCACCTGCGGAGAAAGCTCCAAGAGCGAGAGGTATCGGCGAACGGTGCGTCCAGAAAGCCCCAGCTGGCGCCCCACGAGTTCGTCGAGTTCCCCGGCACCCAGGTGGGGCTGCTCCCTCTCGACCCGTTGGCGCAGACGGGCCATCGCCTCGGCCTGTTCCAGATCGTTCAGGTCGAGCCGTTGGAGGTTCTCCACCAGCTGCGCGACATACAGCTCGTCGGGGTCCGCTTCCAAGAGAAGGCAGGGGATCCGCTCCAGCCCCAGCCGTTTGGCCGCCTCCAGGCGACGATGCCCAAAGACGACCCGGTAGGTATCGCCCCACATGTGGACGACCCCGATCGGCTGCAGAAGCCCCTGGGCGGCGATGGAAGCCGCCAGAGCAGCCACATCCCCGGGGTCGTGGCGCACCGCTTTCGGATCCGGCTGCACCTGTTGCGGGTTCAGGTAGACCAAACGCGTTTCCATCCGAGTCCTCCTCAAGCACCCTCCTCGCCCCGGGCCCCCTGGGAACCCCTACTTTCCGACCTTGCCTTCGTCAGGCTGCTCGCCAGCCGCTGCTGCATTCGCTCCCAATGGCTTCCCTGCCAATAGATCCGGCGACAGGCGGGACAAACCCAGAACCGATCGTGGTGCTCCCGGACGTACGGAGGGACCAGATCCTGGACTGCCGATTTCGCCGTCTCTTCGAGGGCTACGTTGCACAGGAGGCACCGGGAACCGGGCCCCGGCGGGGGAAAGAGGCGCAAGACCTGCTGCAGCTGGCCGTCCAGGTCGTTCTCTTCGATCACGAGGCTACGGATGCCCCGCCGGTTCGCCAGGGTACGATCGCGCGTGAGCAGGATGCGGTCCTCGCGGCGGGCCCGTTCTGCGAGCAGCAGGTCATCGAAGGGGGGCTCGTAGACAGCATCGTGGCCGGCCGCGCGCAGCCAGCGCGCCAGCCGCCCCAACATCCCGTCGAGCAGGAAACGCTCGGGTTCAGGCATCTCAACGCTCCCGATCCATCTCGTCCCACAGCTGTTGGAGCCAGCGCGGAATCCGCACCGGGGAGGGCGCATCCCCGCGCGGAAGATGGGGCTTGATATCCAGCACAGGCGTTCCGTCCAGGGCATCCAGCCCACGCACCGTCAGCACCCTGCCCTGACGGCCCAACAGCTCCACCGTGGTCACCCCGATCGGCGTGGGCCGATGCGGCGAGCGGGTAGCCAAGACCCCAACGAGCGGAAGATCGGGCCGTTCCTCAGGATGCACCTGAAGCACAGGGGGGCGCTCGGGGCGATGGAAGTGAAAGAGGACCAGCAGATGGGAGAATTCCTCGATGCCCTCTAGGGCCGGTTCATAGGTCTCCGCCAGCTCGATGCGTGAGATGACCTCTTCCCAGCGCACGCCGGTCGCTTCGGTGATCCCGTTGCGCACCACGCCGATCGGACGAAAGACGATCTCCCCGACAGCGCTGTTCATGACCTGCCACCTCCGGCCCACCTGCGCCGCGCCCGCTCGAGCAAAGCCTCCTTTTCCTGCTGGCTCAGGAAGGCCGCCTGAAGACCATTCCACCGGATGCGGCGGATTTCCTCCCCGGAAAGGCCCATCTGCGAAAGCAGTCGGTACTCGTGGGCCAGGTCGATCCCCGAGATCGCCGGATCGTCCGTATTCAGCGTGACACAGATCCCTCGGCGCAAGAAAAGCGGCAGAGGATGTTCGGCCAAAGAGCGCACGGTCAGGGTCTGGAGGTTGCTCGTGAGACAACTCTCCACAGCGATGCCACGTTCGGACAGGAGATCCACAAGCGCTGGGTCCTCTGCGGCGCGGACGGCGTGCCCCAGGCGTTCGGCGCCCAGTTCCAGCACAGCCTGGCGAACGCTTTCTGCGCCGGCCGCCTCGCCGGCGTGGGCAATCGTGTGTAGGCCGGCCACCCGCGCCCGATGAAAATGCTCCACGAAAAGCCGCCCGGGATACCCCGCCTCGTCTCCCGCCAGATCCACCGCCACCACCCCGTGGCCGGCGCCCACGAGCGCAGCCTCCAGCTCCAGAAGGGCCCCCTCCGGCCCGAACTGACGCGACAGGATCACGATCAGGTTCGCCCGGATGGGAAGGTCCTCCGCCTCCAACACGGCCCGACAGGCAGCGCGCACGATCTCCCTCGGGTCCAAGCGGTGCACCGCGGCCATAAACAGCGGGCTGAAACGGAGTTCCACATAGTCCAACCCCTCCGCCACGGCGTCTTCCAGATTCTCCCGCGTTACCCGGTAAACGACGTCATAGTCGACAAAGGTCTGCTGGAAGAGGGCAAAGCGCTCGAAGAATCGGGGAAGGGAAGGAATGGGCTCCTGCACCTGGACATATGGCCGGAGCCCTTCCACCGTATCGGCGGGGAGCGCAAGGCCGTACCGGTGAGCGACTTCGAGGACCGTCTCCAAGCGGACATTGCCGTCCAGGTGCCGGTGCAGGTCCACAAGGGGAAGGTCATCGTGGGGAAGGGGTTCAGCCATAGGGACACCTGTCCCGGAGCAGCCCGCTACAGCCCCACTTCGGAATCGGAGAGGCTGTCCCGAAGCAGGTCCAGGTGCTGAAGCGCCAGCCCGGTCCCGATCGCGGTGCATTGGAGCGGGTGATCGGCCACATAGCAAGGCACGCCGGTGGCCTGGGTGAGGAGCCGATCCAGCTGGCGCAGCAGCGCGGTGCCGCCGGTGAGCACGATGCCACGGTCGATGATGTCCGAGGCGAGCTCGGGAGGAGTCTCCACGAGCACGCTCCGTACCGCATCGATGATCTGCTGGAGCGGTTCGGCCATCGCTTCGGTGATCTCGGTGGAAGAGACCTCCACCGTGCGTGGGAGGCCGCTCACCTGATCTCGGCCGCGGACGGACATCTTCAACGGGGGATCGAGGATGAGGGCGCTGCCGATCTGGATCTTGACCTCCTCGGCCGTGCGCTCGCCGATGAGGAGGTTGTATTTGCGCTTGATATAGGCCGCGATCGCTTCGTCCAGGCGGTTCCCGGCGACGCGGATCGAGTTGCAGACCACGATCCCGTTCAGGGCGATCACCGCGACCTCGGTTGTCCCGCCCCCGACGCCGACGATCATATTCCCACTCGGCTCGGCGATGGGGACGTTGGCCCCGATCGCCGCGGCCAGGGGCTCGCGGATCAGGTGAACGGTGCGCGCGCCGGCCTGCAGAGCAGCATCCCGTACGGCGCGCATCTCCACCGTGGTCGCCCCTGCGGGGATGGAGACCATGACTTCCGGCCGGAGGAAGCGCAGCCACCCGCTCACGCGCCGGATAAAATAATCGAGCATCGCCTCGGTGACCACATAGTCGGCGATCACGCCGTTGCGCATCGGACGGATAACCTCGATCGTGTCGGGGTTCCGTCCAAGCATCTCCAGCGCCTCATCGCCGACCGCCAGGACACGCCCGCTCTTGGTGGAAAGCGCGACTACCGAGGGCTCGTTCAGCACGATCCCTTTCCCAACCACATAGACCAACACGTTCGTGGTCCCCAGATCGATCCCAATCCGCCGCGCGCACATTACTCGCGTTCCCCTCCGCGCTGCGCCGGCGGCCCCGCGCGTGGCCGGCGATACCGGGCCACCTTGAGGCGCACGATCGCCTTACGCAACGAGGCCTCTGCCCGCAGCAGCTCCTCGCGGCTCAGTTTCTCCCGTTGTCGCAGCAACGCTTCTGCCCGACGACGCGCTTCCTCCGCGCGCGCTTCTTCGATCTCGTCGGCCCGCTCCGCGGTGTCGGCCAAGACCACGACCCGGTTTTCGTCCACCTGGAGGAAGCCGCCGCTCACTGCGACGTGCACCTCCTCGCTCCCCCGCCGGAAGTAGAGGTCGCCGGGTTCGAGGGTGGTCAGCAGGGGGGTATGCGAAGGCAAGATCCCCAGGCGCCCTTTGACCCCTGGAGCGCTCACCAGCTCGATGCCGTCCTCGGAGAGGAGCGTCCGCTCCGCGGTCACGATCGTCAGATGCAATCCGGCCATGGCCTGCCCCTCAGGCGGCCCGTTTGCCCGCCCGCTGGAATACCTCGTCGATCGTCCCAGCCATATAGAAGAGCTGCTCAGGAATGTCGTCCCCTGCCCCTTCCAGGATGAGCCGGAATCCGCGCACCGTCTCCTCGCGTGGTACGTAGACCCCCTTGCGCCCAGTGAACTGTTCTGCGACGTGCATGGGCTGGGAGAGGAAGCGCTGGATCTTGCGCGCTCGGGCCACGAGCAGCTTGTCTTCGTCCGACAGTTCGTCGATCCCCAGGATGGCGATGATGTCCTGGAGGTCCTTATAGCGCTGCAACACGCGCTGCACCTCACGGGCGACGCGGTAGTGCTCCTCGCCGACGATGCGCGGGTCGAGGATGCGCGAAGTGGAAGCCAGCGGATCCACCGCGGGGTAGAGCCCCATCTCGGCGATGGAGCGTTCCAGGGCGATGGTCGCGTCCAGGTGGGCGAAGGTGGTCGCCGGTGCGGGGTCGGTATAGTCGTCGGCGGGGACGTACACCGCTTGCACCGAAGTGATCGAGCCCCGCTTGGTGGAGGCGATGCGTTCCTGTAGCTCCCCCATCTCGGTGGCCAGGGTCGGCTGGTAGCCCACGGCGCTGGGCATCCGGCCCAGGAGGGCGGAGACCTCCATCCCAGCCATCACGAAACGGTAGATGTTGTCGATGAACAGGAGCACGTCCATACCGCGGTCGCGGAAATACTCCGCCATCGTGAGGCCGGTCAGGCCTACCCGCAGGCGCACGCCGGGGGGCTCGTTCATCTGCCCGAACACCATGACCGTCTTCGAGATGACGCCCGACTGGATCATCTCCCGCAGCAAGTCGTTCCCCTCGCGGCTGCGTTCGCCCACGCCAGCAAAGACGGAGACCCCTTTATGTTTCTCCGCGTTGTTGTAGATCATCTCCTGGATGATCACCGTCTTGCCCACACCGGCCCCGCCGAAGACGCCCGTCTTGCCCCCTTTGGTGAACGGCGCGACCAGGTCGATGACCTTCAGGCCCGTTTCAAAGATCTCGGTGCGGGCCACCTGGTCCTCGAACGAAGGGGCCGGCCGGTGGATGGGCCAGCGCTCCGCCGTCACCACGGGGGGCTTTTCGTCGATCGGGTTGCCCAGGACATCGAAGAGCCGACCCAGGGTCGCCTCCCCGACCGGGACAGCGATCGGCCGGCCGGTGTCGATCGCCGGCGTGCCGCGCCGCAGCCCATCCGTCGCCCCCATGGCGACGCAGCGCACCCGGTCTTCGCCCAGGTGTTGCTCCACCTCGGCGATCAACTCGCGGCCGTTGCCCATATCGATGCGCACCGCATTATAAATTTCGGGCAACTGGTCCGGAGGAAACTCGACATCCACCACCACCCCGATCACCTGTACCACACGCCCGACGGCCATAGGCCAGCCTCCTCCTCAAACCCTCGCTTCCAGAGCGGCCGCCCCACCGGTCAGTTCCGTGATCTCCTTGGTGATGGCAGCCTGGCGCGCCTTGTTGTAAGAGAGGGTCATCTCCTTGAGCAGTTCGTTGGCGTTGTCTGTGGCATTACGCATGCTGACCATGCGCGCGCTATGCTCGCTGGCGAGCGATTCCAGGATTGCCTGATACACTTCCACCTCGACAAAGCGAGGGAGCAGCTGCGAAAGGACCGTAAACGGGTCCGGTTCGTAGATATAATCAATGCGGCCGTACTCCACCCGCTCGCTGAACGAGGTCAGGGGGAGGAGCGGCCGCACCCGGGGCCGACGGCTCAGGACGTTGATGAACTCGGTATAGGCCAGATATGCGGCATCCAGTTCCCCCTGTTCGTACCCCTGTATCAGGCTTCGGGAAATGGGCAGGGTATCGATCAGGCTCGGGCGATCGCTCAGGCGGGTCAACTCGGCGTAGAGTTCGGCACCCAGGCGCAGCATGTAATCCCGCCCGCGGCGCCCCACGGTCAGGAAGCGCACCGCGACCCCCCGCTCCTGCTGCTCCCGCAGGAAGCGCACCGCTTCCCGGAGGATCTCCACATTGTAGGATCCGCACAGGCCCCGATCCGCCGTAATCAACACCAGGCCGACCGTGCGCACCGGCTGGCGAACCTCCAACAGCGGGTGTAGCGGCTTGCCGTTGGGCGGCGTGTAGCGGTCGACGAGGTCGTTGATCACCTCCCACATCCGCTGGGAGTAATCTCGGGAAGCGAGCACGTTGGCCATCGCGCGGCGCATTTTGGAAGCCGAAACCGCCTCCATGGCCTTGGTGATCTGGGCCATGTTCCGGATGCTGCGGATCCGCCGACGGATCTCTCGGATGGTAGACACTGCTGTTCGCCCCTACGACGTTAGCTCCGCTCCGGAAGCGGTTCGTACCACGGCTTTCGGGAGTCGCTCGCCTTGAACTCCCGCAGCGCCTTGGACAGAGCCTGTTCCGTTTCTTCGGTGAAATCCTTGGTCTCGGCGATCGCCTGCCCGATCTCCGGATGTGCCTCGTGCACCCACCGCAGGAAGCTGTTCTGGAACGCCTTGACCTCGGGAACCGGGACGTTGTCCAGGTAGCCGTTGGTGACGGCATAGAGGATCATCACCTGGTCTTCCAGCGGCACCGGCTCGTACTGCGGCTGCTTGAGCACTTCGGTGATGCGCAGGCCCCGGTTGATCTGGGCTTGGGTCGCCTCGTCCAGCTCGGTGCCGAACTGGACAAAGGCCTGCAGCTCGCGGAACTGGGCCATATCCAGCTTCAGTTTCCCCGCGACCTTCTTCATGGCCTTCGTCTGAGCCGCTCCTCCGACGCGGGAAACGGAGATCCCCACGTTCAGAGCCGGCCGGATACCGGCGTAGAAGAGGTCGGGTTCCAGGTAGATCTGTCCATCCGTGATCGAGATGACGTTGGTGGGGATATAAGCGGTGACGTCGTTGGCCTGTGTCTCCACGATGGGCAGCGCGGTGAGCGAACCGCCGCCGTGCTCCGGGTTCAGCTTGGCCGCGCGCTCGAGCAGACGCGAGTGCAGGTAAAAGATGTCGCCCGGATAGGCTTCGCGCCCCGGCGGCCGGCGCAAAAGCAGCGACACCTGGCGGTACGCCCAGGCGTGCTTGGAGAGGTCATCGTAAACGATCAGGGCGTCCTGGCCATTCTCCATAAATTCTTCGCCCATCGCGCATCCGGCATAGGGCGCAATATAGAGCATCGGGGCCGGTTCGGAAGCCGTCGCAGCCACCACGATCGTGTGTTCCATCGCCCCATAGCGCTCCAGGGTAGCCACCACCTGCGCCACCTGGGTGCGCTTCTGGCCGATGGCCACGTAGATGCAGATCAAGTTCTTGCCCTTCTGGTTGATGATCGTGTCCAGAACGATGGCGGTTTTTCCGGTCTGGCGGTCCCCGATGATCAACTCACGCTGGCCACGCCCAATGGGAATCATGCTGTCGATCGCGATGATCCCTGTCTGCACGGGCGTGTTCACCGGCTCGCGGGCGATCACGCCCGGGGCAATGCGCTCGATCGGGCGAAACCGGGTGGTCTCGATCGGCCCCTTGCCGTCGATGGGACGGCCCAAGGCATCGACCACGCGCCCGATCAGCGCCTCCCCCACGGGCACCTCGACGATGCGGCCGGTGGCCTTGACCAGGTCGCCTTCCTCGAGGTCGGTATACTCGCCCAAGATGATGGCACCGACGAGTTCGTCCTCGAGGTTGAGGGCCATCCCCATGCTGCCGTTGGCGAACTCCAGGAGCTCGTTATACATCACCTGGCTCAGCCCGGAGATCTTGGCGATCCCATCGCCCACGGACACGATTTGCCCGATGTTCACGGGACGGACAGGTGCCTCAAAGCGGACGATGCTTTCTTGCAGCTGTCGCGCAATATCGTCCAGGATGGCCATTCCTTCCTCCCGGCTCTGGACCACAATGGACCCAGGCCTGCTGATGGGTGACCGTTCGCGGTGCGTTCCGCTTCCCTGTGGGCTAGCCCACGACCTCGTGGAAGAGATCGCGCAGTTTGCGGCTCACGCTCAAGTCCACCACCTGATCCCCCGCCTGGACGAGGAACCCGGCGATCAGACCGGGATCGGTCGCGAAAGCCAGGTCCACCGGACCCAGCGCGCGGGTCACCCGCTCCCGGATCGCCGCCTGAAGCTCCTCGGCCAGCGGCGCAGCACTGCGCACCTGCACGACGCTCACGTTGCCCGTGGGGAGCGTGCTCAAGGCCTGCGACAGCTCCTCCAGCGGCGCGTCGAGCGCCGCCAGATGCCGCTCCACCAGCTGGCGGTGCTTCTCGTCGTCCAGCGCTTCGCCGATCAGGCGTCCGGCGGCCAGCACAGCCAAGCCGGCCACCTGGCGGCGTGCCTCGCGCGCCAGGTCGCGGCGCTCCAGTTCGATCTGCACCCGCGCATCCTCCAGGAACTGCTGCGCCTCCGCCCGGGCCTTTTCCAACATCTCCTCCCGTTCCTGCCGGGCCCGTTCGCGGGCCTGGTCGGCGATCTCTTGGGCCCGGCGTTGCGCTTCTTGGATACGGGCCTGGTATTCCGCATCGGCGCGAAGCGATTGCGCCTTGATCCGCTCGGCCTCCTCCATGCTCTCCTGGATGCGCTGTGCCCGGGCATCCAGGGTGCGCCGGATGGGGCGGAAGAGGAGGCGGTTCAGCAGCCAGATGAGGAGAACGAAGGCGATGATCTGGAATACCAGGCTGACCAGGTCGATCCCCAATGCCTTAAACATCGCTTCTGCACCTCGCTTGTCGCTTCAGTGCGTTCAGAACGGAAAACGGCCTTCAGGCACTAGTCCAAGACGGCGCCTTTTCCAGGGGT
>DAOTVY010000013.1:0-73722 GCA_034436115.1 Chloroflexia bacterium
AGGTAACGGACCTGGAAGGGGTGAAGGCGGCGCTGGAAGCGGGGGCGGAGGTGATCTTGCTCGACAATATGCGGCTGGAGGAGATGCGCCGCGCGGTGGAGCTCGTGGCCGGCCGGGCGCTGCTGGAGGCCTCCGGCGGAATCACCCTGGAGACGGTACGCGCCGTGGCCGAAACGGGCGTGAACCTGATCTCCTGTGGGGCGATCACACACTCTGCCCGGGCGCTCGACATCAGCCTGGAGATCCGCCCACTGGACTGAGCACCGCAATGGAAACGATCCTGGTGGTACCCCGCGCGCTGCTCTTGCCGGAACAGCCACTGCACGGCTTTTCCACCGACCCGGAAGTGATGGCAGCCTTTCTGGCACGGGTGGCTGCCCACGGGCGCTTCCTTGCGCGCGACCTCGTCGAGCACGACGAAGAGTGGAAGCAGATCGTGCCTTACGGGGTGGTGTGGGCAGGAGAACGCCTCTTCCATTTCCGGCGTGGGCCCGGGGGAGAGGAAGCGGGCCTCCGGGGGTGCTGGTCTATCGGGTTGGGCGGGCATGTGAACCCCAGAGACGGGGACGCGATCGGAGCGGCGATGCTCGAGCGTGCGCTCCTGCGCGAACTGGCCGAGGAGGTCGCGCTGGATTCCCCGCGCGCAGTGCTCTGGGGCGTCCTGAACGACGACGCCGACCCGGTGGGGCGGCGACACTTTGGGTTTGTCTACCGGGTTGACGTACGCTCACCGAAGAGTGCTTCCCACGAGCGGCGGAAAGTACAGGGGCGTTTCGCCCCCCTGGAGAGCGTACAGCGGCGCTTCGAGGCGATGGAGAGCTGGTCGCGCTGGATCCTGGGCTCCCTGCCAGGCGAGGGCATCAATCGAGGGCCAGGCTGATGCGCAGGCAGCGGTCAATTTCGGCCATCGCTTCCGGCGGAAAGCGGCCCAGCTTCTCGATCACCCGCGTTTTCGGCACGGTGATGATCGTCTCCGCCTTGACCACGCAATCGGTGGTCAGGCCGGCCTCCTTGGCGATCTTGCTGCCGGCATAGACCCGGTAGTGAACGGGGAATTCCTGCTCCGGCACCTGGGAAGAAATCGAGGCCAGGATCAGGTTGTCGCTGTAGGCGTTGCCGATATCGTTCTGGATGACCACGGCCGGCCGGACTTTGCTCCGGGTAAAGTCCTGGATATAAGGGAAGGCGATCAACACCACGTCGCCCCGCCGGAACTCCATGAAAGGTTCCTTTGCTATCCCATCGCCTCATCCTGCAGGGGGAGAAACCCTTCCCCCTCTGCCCGATTGTCGTCCTGCATCACGCGGTAGCACTCGGCCAGGAGGTCATGCCGGGGAACCCAGGATTGATGCCGAGAGAGACCGGCGGCAAGGAACTCCCGGACCATCTCCTCCAGGGGCCGTCCCTGCTGACTGGCCAGGCGAACCAGCTGTTGGTGAAGGGGGGCAGGGATCTCGATGGGAACGGTATCCATGGCGGCACCTCCGCTGGACGATACCTCCATCATAGGGGCAAGAACAGAAATTGTCAAGCACCTTCGCGAAAACGCGATCGGCCAGGCGATCTACCGTTTCACTAATTCCAAAGCGATCGGCCGGCCGTATTCCGGTATCTTTACCTGGATCCCCGTCGCCCTCAGCTGCTCCTGCCACCACCCGGGTTCCTCGGTGTGCACAGGGATAAGCACTTGAGGCCGCACGGCCTTCACGAACTCGGCCAGCTCGCTTCCGCTGGCGTGCCCCGACGCGTGATACCCCGTCACCACATCCACTCCGACCACACGGCGGGCCCGGTCACGCGCGGTCACCCTCAACCCGACCGGTTCCATACCGAAATGGTGGATCCAGTTCCACAGCCGTACCAGGTCCACTTTCTGCTCCTCATCATAGGCCTTGCTGTTGGAGTAGATGTACACCCCTCCGGGCGCCTTTCCCAGAACGTGTTCGACGTCCAGGAGGTCCACCAGATCCCAGAGGCTGAAAGCCAGGATATATCCTTCCGGATGCGACCGAACCTCCTCTGGCCCCACCAGTTTCCCGGTATATGTCTCCCGTACGACCTGCTCCCACTTGGGCTTGTGCCCCTTGGGATCATCGTACACGCCCAGCCTTTCCTCCTTCGGGTCTGGGACCGATGCCCGATCGGCCAAGCGCATGGCCGTCAGAAGGAAAGCATCCTTGGGTTGGATGAGCAGCCGGCGCCCAGTTTCCCGGGCAATCTCAAGAAAGGCGACCAGGCGCTCGATATTGCGCGGGGCAAAATCGGCGACCACCAGCCGGCCCTCTGCCCGTCGCACCGCCTCCAGGCACTTTTCCATCACTACGTCCTCGGTCACGGTCTCCTCACTTCCGACCCGCGTCCCCTCACAAAGCAGGGCCACCGGGCGGAGCGCGGAGACCCCTTCCATGAAGCGGTAGCTGAGGTCGCGCCTTTTGCCTTGGAAGCGCAGGTCGCCGGTATAGGCGATCGGTCCGGCCGATGTCTCGAGCACAAAGCCGCTTGCGCCGAATAGGGAATGGTCCAGCGGCCACCACTGCAGCGGCAAGGGGGGCGGTCCACCGTACGTTTCCCCCTCCGCTGGAGTGCCCTGTTTGGCCGGACGCCAAAACCAGAAGCTACGCGCGCTCGCAAAAGGCTCTGAAGCCACAACATCTCCCTCGGGTTCGCCGTCGAGAAAGCCCCATCGCCGCCAGACATAGCCTGCATTCCGGTCCGCCTCCAGGAGACCATCCTCGCGCACGACCCGGGGGTTGATATAGACAACATCCGGAGATCCAGGGCCACTGTCCTCCATCGCCTTGGCGATGAAAGCGGTCATCCGAGAGGAAAAGACCGGTATGTCCGGCAGGACAAAGGCCAGGTCGCCGCTGTGGTCCAGGTGTGCGTGGGAGAGCACGACCGCATCGATGGCCAACCCTTCCCTTCTGAGGTCCCGATAGCCCCGGCAGCTGCGGAACCGGGCCCAGAAGTGGGCACAAGCAGCCGCGTTGCGCTCGATACACTTTTTCCTGGCCCGCTCCGAGAGCTCCTCCCGTTCGATGAGATGACCGCGGTCGAAAACCGGTACCAGATCGTCCCGATAGAGGCCCTCGAGCGGAGGGATAAGATCCAGAGCCAGGGCATCCAATAGCCCCCGGGTAGAGCGTTCCTTCGTAAAGACACCGTCGAAGTAATCCGTGTAGCGTCCAAAAGCCTTCCCAAAGTCGAGGAAGACACGCACCTCCCCGTCTTCGACCAGGATCTTGCTGCCACCGATCTCGGCCACGCCTCCGTAGCAAGTGATCGCGACGGCCATACCGTTCCGCTCCTCTTCAAGTTCCATCCGGACCGCTGAGACCCTTCTCCACCCCAGATCGCCCTTCCCAAGATCGGGCACCAGCACACCGATCGCCCCCAAAGCGAACGCTTCGGGCGTATGATACGGCTTTTCCGCGCGACGCGCAACCGGGACAGGTACGGCTTCGCTTCCACGCGTTCGGAAAATGGGGTCTTTTTCAGTGTACAGCGCTGCTCCCGCCCCATCTTTCGATCGGGCGGGAGCAGCGGCCCAATAGACGGCGATTTCACGCGACCGGTGGTGGCTCCAACGCCCCCAGATCCTCCTCCAGCCGACACAGGAAGGCCAGCACCTCGTTCAGGCTACGGAACGTCCAGTGCTGGCCGGTCTGGATGTGTTCGATCTCGCCGTGCCATTCTTGGGGTGCACCGCACCCGGGATCCTCACGCCACAAGCGAAGGAGGAACGAAGCATAATCGGAAGGTGTCGGCATCTGCGTGCCTCACGGCGACCCTCGAGAGCGCACGGCGGCGTGGCAACTGCTGGCCTGCAGGAACGCGGAAGGCCGGACCGCGTCCCGACCTCAACGCGCGCTCGACTCACACAGCAACTTCAGGTTCTCCAGCGTCTGCGCGGTCGCGTGGCTTTGCATCCGCTCGATGATCAGCCGGTCGGCAATCCGCCCCAACACGGCCCCAGGTACGGTGTAGTTCATCTCCACCGTCACTTCGGTGCCGCCCTCTTTGGGCATATAGCTCCAGGAGTGCTCACCGGCCAGAGGCCCCTCGATCTTTCCCCTCCAGCGTCCTCCTGTCGGGGCGATCTCATCCTCCAGAACCACGGTGGTCACCGGGAAGCGCATGCCGGCCATCAGGTAGGTGTGCTTTACCGTTGTGCCGACCTCGCCCTCCCCAATGACCTCCTCTGGCTCGCTGAGCCCGACGTAGAAGGTAGCCCAGCGGCTGGGATCTCGGGCCAGGGCGTAGACCTGTTCTATGGGCGCCTGGATCAGGATGCTTTTCTTGAGGTAAGCCATGTGGACCTCCTTTGCCTCCCTGACGGGACCCTGTGCGGGTCCTTCATCTGCAGGGACTGAGAAACGCGCGGGACCATCTCACGTGTGGAAGCGTGGCCTACCCGCCGGGCCGGATCGGCTTGGGCACCACCGGCGACGGGCCCCACAGTTCGCAGGTCACGTTGAGCGCGAAGGTTCGCAGCTCATCGATCACCTTCTGGATTTCTGCGTGGGCATAGAAGGCGGCCCAGGCGGCCAGATCGGTGAACTCGTAGGTGACCACGACCTGGAAGGCCCCGCTGGCGGGACGGTAGGCACGAAACTCCGCCACGCCCGGCACGGCCAGGGTGCGCTGGATCGCGCTCTGGGACCACTTGAGGTACGCCTCCGCCTTGTCCGGGTGGACATTCCACTGCATCACGTAGAGTACCATCGTCAGACCCTCCTTTCGATCGGTCCTTTTCCGAGCGATGCACGCGTCGGCATCGCTTCCTCCTGCTACGCCTGGTGCACCGTGTGGCCGCAATGCGACCATCCCTCTTTTGGAGGACAGGATACCGTAAGGGTGGCGACAAAGTGGCTACAAAATGCGCAGGGAAAGCCAGAACTGGGCAGCAGGGGGACGGCGAACGGCAGCGCGATCGACGCGCAGGCTTCCTGAGGGGAGCGCTCTCTCAGGACCGGCCTTTTTCGGAGACGATCGCCTCGGCCAGCCGGAGGTGTTCGTCCGCTGCCTCAAGCCGGCCCAAAGCGCGTAGGACCTGCGCCTGGGCGAGATGGACTTCTTCGGTACCGATCCAGCCTTCGTGGGCATAAGGCAGCAGGGCCAGGGCCCGTGCCGTGTGCTTTAAAGCAGCCTCGCCTTCGCCCTGAGCCAGCAGGGCCAGGCCCGCTTCCATCTCCGCCCACGCCTCGCAGGCGGGCAGCCTCACGGCCTGAGCCACCTGCACCGCCTCTAGGGCGTGGCTCAAGGCAGCCCCGCCATTGCCCGCCCGCCGCTCCGCACGGGCCAGGCCCACCAGCGCTGTCGCCAGGTTCTTGGGACACTCGCTCTCGCGGGCGAGTGCCACCGCTTCCCTCAGGCAGCGATCGGCTTCAGGGGGTCGGCCGGCCTCGATCGCCAACAACCCCAGGCCGATGAGCGCCTCGGTGAGACGTCGGAGGTGACCGATCGGGCGGGCACGCTCGACCGCACCCTTCAGCCACCGCCGGGCTTCAGCGAGTTTGCCCAGCTGGTAACAGGCCAGGCCTGTCCCCACTTCCGCGGCCACGCGACCGTGTTCCGTGCGGATCTCCTGCTGCAGGGATAGGGCCTGCTGGAAGCATTCCAGCGCGGCGAGGTATCGACCCGCATACAGTTCCCAATAGCCCAACCAGCTCCAGCCGTAGGCCTCGGCGGACCGTGCACCGATCCGCCGGGCCAAATCCAGGTGTTCCAGCAGGTACTGTCTGGCCTCGGTGAGCTGCCCTCTCTCCAGGTACGTGCTCCCAATGTCCAAACCGGCCCAGGCCATGCCGTTATAATCCCCAGCCGTCCGGTGATCGGCATAGCACGTCTGCTGACAGGCGAGGGAACGCTCATAGTCTCCCAGGTGAAAGTGCACGTAGCCCAGGGTGTGGACGATGTGTCTCCTGACCTCGATATCGGCCTTCGGTGCAGCCGCCAGGGCGGATTCCAGCGCAGCGAGCGCCTCTCGCGGCTGGCCCAAGAAGTAATGGGCAAAGCCGATCTGATTGAGCAGGGCGCACCGAGCCACGACGTCGTTGCAGCTCTCGGCCAGGGCAAGTCCCTCGCCGGCTACAGCAAGGGCTTCCTCATATCGGGCGTCCAGGTTCAGGTATCGAGCTCGATGGATCAGCGCCTGCATCCGCAACGCTTCGTTGCCGGCTTCTGCCAGGGCAGCCAATGCCGCCAAGTCGGCGTCCCGTTCTACCAGGCGGCCCTGAAGGTAACGCTGAGCCGCACGGGCCATCAGCACCCGGGCCCGTTGGGCTCGGGTGTCGGGCCGCGAGGCAGCCGGGTCCAGCTCTTCCAGGAGCGTGAGCATCCGCCCCTGGTGTTCCTCCGCCTCTCGCCAGGCAAAGAGCGCTTCCGCCTTCTGCGCCGCCAGCCCGTAATAGTGAAGCGCCTTCCTCACGTCTCGCGCAATCTCGAAATGGCGCGCGAGTGCGCCCACCATGTCTGGCGCCAGCCCTTCCAGCGCGCGTCCGGCGCGGCGATGCAGCAACTGGCGCCGGATCGGGCTCAGGTTGGCCTCTACCACCCGCCGGGTGCTCTCATGGGAGAAGCGATAGGCCGCGGGCTCCGCCACCAGCAGTTGCCGGGCCACGAGCTCCTCTAACCCGTCTATGGCTTCCATTTCCCGCCGTCCAGCCGTTCGGCGCACCAGCTCGAAACCGAAAACAGGCCCCAGGATGGCCCCGGCCTCCAGGATCTGCCGGGCCCTGGAGCTGAGAAGCCGCAAACGCCTTTCTATCGCTTCCCGCACCGTGTCCGGCAGCGGCAGGTCCCCCACCTCGCTCAGCCGGCCACGCGGCGTGCCTATCTCGATGAGTGCCTTGAGCGTTTCCAGCAGGAAGAAGGGGTTACCCCCGGTGGCTTCCTGGAGACGGGTAGCCAGCGCGACCTCACCTCCCTCTCCTTCCTCTTCCTCCGCTGTCCGGAGGGGCAGCGTGACGTCCAGGGGAGCACGCAAGAGGTATCGCACGACCCGGCGGACGGAAGGAACGTCCAATCCGCTCAGCTGCAGTTCGGAAAGGACACCTAGCCGCGCCAGGGTGTAACGCAGTTCCGCCACCATGTCGGCCTCCTCGCTGCGGTAGGTGGCGATGACCAGCACGGGCCGATCGCGGAGCTCTCGTCCCAGGTAGGCCAACCAATCCAGGGTGGCGCTGTCCGCCCAGTGGAGATCGTCCAGACAAAGGATCACAGGGCCGGTGGCACGGGGGAATGTCGAAGGGCCGGCCAGGGCGAACAGGAGCCGGCAGAGCGCCTCAAACAGCCGCAGGCGTGCTTCTTTCGGCTCGCTTGCGATCGCCGGCGATCGATCCGGATAGAGCGTGCGCAACTCGGGGAGCAATCGGGATGCCTCGGCGAGCCAGACAGGGGACAGGGAAGAAAGCGGAGGAAAGGACGGGGAACGCTCCCCGCGACCCCCGACATCCGCGTCCCTCGCCGTCCATAGCCCTCGCAAGGCCTCAACGATCGGTTGGTAAGGGGTTGTCTGGGCACCTGGGCTACTGGCCCCGGTCAGGATCAGCGCCTGGCCCGAGAGCGCCGTGGCAAACTCCTGCATGAGCCGCGACTTACCCATGCCCGCCTCCCCCGAGATCAAGACCACGCCGCCACGGCCTGAGCGGGCTCGGGCATACGCACGCCGCAGTCCGTCGAGCGCCTCTTCACGGCCCACCAGGGGCACTTCTGGTCCGGGAAGCGTGGTCCAAGCCAGCTTCACCGCCGGAAACGACGGCTCGGGAGGCCGACCTTCCAGGGCGGCCTGATACGCGGCGCGCGTCTCTGGCAACGGGCTCACGCCCAGCTCGCGCTCCAGGACTTTCACGCAACACTCGAACTGGCGCAGCGCGGCGCTCCGATCTCCGACAGCCGCGTACAGCTCGATGAGACGGCGGTGGATATCTTCGGCCAGATTGTCCGCCTCCAGATAGCGCCGGGCATACGCGATGGCGGCCTGATACTCGCCCTTGGCCGTTCGCTCCTCGATCAAAGCGGCCAAGACGCTCAGGTACAGCTGCTCCCAGGTGGAGCGCTCCAGAGCAACCCAGGACTCGAACTCGGCGCTCCCGGGGAGAGAAAAACCAGCGAGGAACGGCCCACGGTACAGTTCCACGGCCTCCTGGGCCAACGCGCACGCCACCTCCTCCTCTCGCTTGTGAAGGGTCGAGCGGCGCGCGTTGGGAAGGCCGCACAGCCGCGCAAACGTCGCTCCATCGGACCAAACGCGCTGCTCGTCCAGGGCGACCTGATCTTCGGAGACGTTCAGTAGATCGGGGAGCGGGAGAGCACGGCGCAGGTGCGTCAGCAGGTGGCTCAAGTTGCGGCGGGCGAGCGTTTCCGGGAGATCGGGCCAGAAGAGGAAGCAGAGTTGTTCACGAGGAACGGGTTCCAGGTGGGAGGCCAGACGATAGAGCAAAGCGCGGGTCTGCCGCCGGGGAATGGTAAGCGGGCTGTGCCCCCACTCCACCCCCGGGGGGCCCAGCAGGTAGACCCGCAGGAGAGCGCGTTGAGAAGGGCTCCTGGTCCCGACCGGCTCGGGCATCTCAAGGCTCCCCGACCACAATCCGTGTGTTGCACCCGCTCGACGCTCAGGGAGGGTCTGAAGGCTTGTCTCCCACCGGCTGCTTGTCCCACCGCGTCGCCCAACCCACATGGAGATTCAATTCAAGTATACCATAAATCAGAAAAGCGGTCTAGTCCGCGATGCCGGGTTTGACGTCCCCTGGAAGATGCGGTATCATAACAGGCACTCTGCCCTGCAAAGGCACCAGGAGGCCAATGGTGTTGCACAACCTGTGGGTCACGATGCGCCCCAAGCAATGGACCAAGAACGTCTTTGTCTTTGGGGGCATCGTCTTCGCAAGGGAGCTGTTCCTTTGGACGGCGCTGGTCAAGGCGGTGATCGCCTTTTCCCTTTTCTGCATGGTTTCCAGCGCGGTCTATCTGATCAACGACGTGGTCGATCGAGATCGGGATCGCATGCATCCGGTCAAACGCAACCGGCCGCTGGCATCTGGCCGGCTGCAGCCGGCCCCCGCCATCGTTACCGCTGCCCTCCTGACCCTGATCGCCCTTCCCCTGGGCTTCCTGCTGAACGTCCCCTTCGAGGGCACGCTGAATCTTCCTTTCGGGCTTTCCCTTTCCGGCTATTTCCTCCTGATGCTGGCCTATTCCTTTCTCCTGAAGAACATCGTCATCCTGGACATCTTTTCGATCGCTGCGGGATTTGTGCTGCGCGCCGTGGGGGGCGCCCTCGCCATCCCGGTCTTTATCTCGCCCTGGTTGCTCGTCTGTACCGTGCTCCTTTCCCTGTTCCTGGGGCTCGCCAAGCGGCGACACGAGCTCGTCCTTCTGAACAATGACGCCCGGCATCACCGGGGCATCCTGCGCGAATACTCGCCCGCGCTGCTGGAAGAGATGATCTCTGTGGTGACCGCGTCCACCGTGATGGCCTATTCCCTGTACACCTTTTACCCGTTCTTTGCCCATGGCGAGGAGGACCGCGCGCGGTATCCCTATATGATGTTCACCATTCCGTTTGTGATTTATGCCATCTTTCGTTACCTGTATTTGGTCTATCAGAAGGAGGGGGGCGGCAGCCCGGAGGAGGTGCTGTTGGGCGACCCTCCTTTCCTGGTCAACATCCTGCTGTGGGGAATCTGCGTCCTGGTCATTCTCTACTTCGACCAGATCCGGGCGATGCTCGGTGCGATCGTGCCATGAAGGACGACGCACCGCGCCAGCCACGCTGGCCCTTCCCCCAGACGAGGCACCGGCGGGGCCTCTGCCTCTTTTCTCCCCACCTGGAGACACGCCCTATTCCCGTCGGAGCCCGATAAGGAGCACCATGCGCTATCGAGCTTCCCTGGGACCGTTCTACCCCGGCTGGCCTGGCCCCCTCCTCCTTTCCGTGGAGGTGGAAGATGGGGTCGTCCAGGTAGCCGAGGTCGCTGTCCTCGCCGCCTCACGGCTTCCTAGCTCCGCGTGGGCAGGCCTTTCCTTCCAGCAAGGGCTGGAACGCATCACGCGCGTGAGTGCCTCCCTCTCTTGCGCATCTGCCCTCGCCTACTGCCAGGCGTTGGAGACGCTCGCCGGGTGCCCAGTCCCCCCGCGCGCGCGGATGCTGCGCGTCGTGCTCGCGGAACTGGAACGGCTCGCCAGCCACCTTTATACTGCAGGTCGGGTCCTTCGGGCAGCCGGCCTGCCGGCCGAGGCAACTTCTTTGGAGGGGTGGTGGCAAACGGTTCTCGGTACGCGCGAGCAGCTGACCGGTGCGCGCTATTTCCCGTCCATCCTGCAACCCGGCGGGCTCACGCGCGATCTTGCCGAGCTGCACGCGGTCAAGGAACTGGTCGAGAAGCTGAAAGCGCCGCTCTACCGCCTGGCCCATCGCGTGGTATCGAACCGTGCGTTCGTGAGGTTGCTCGTGGGTGCCGGGTTGCTCACCCGCGAAAGCGCAGAGGAAGAAGGCCTCGGGGGGCCTGTGGCCCGTGCCTCCGAATCGCCGACCGACCTGCGTTGCACCCGACCCTATGCCGCCTATGGCGAGCTGGACCCTCAACTGGTCACCCAAGGCGGAGGGGATACGTTTGCGCGATGGATGGTCTATGTGCTGGAAGCCTTTGAGAGCATGCGCCTGCTCGAGGCGACCGTGGAGAACCTTCCGGAAGGAGCGATTTGTGTGCCTTTGGCCGTCCCACCCGGTGAGGCGCTTTCCCGTGTGGAATCGCCGGCCGGGCCGCTGGGCGTGCGCGTGCAAACGGCAGACGATGGTCTGCTGGCCGGCGTCTGGTATACCTCTCCCAGCCACCTCCTGACCGGGCTCCTTCCCCGTAGCTTAATCGGCCAGCCGGTTGAGTTCATTGCGCCGATCGTCGCTTCCTGGGGGCTGGGGCCCGGCCTCGTTGGGGAGGCAGCCCCATGATCCCCTGTACCCTGCTTGCCACGGTTGCCCTGGGGACGGTCGGCCTGGGCCTTGTCCTGGCCGGGCGCTGGCTTCGGCCGCGGCTAGGGGCCCGGATCGCGCTTGGGGTTACCGTGCTCTCCCTCCTGCCGTTCTTTGGCACGCCTCACGGCGAGGTGCGCCTCTTCTCCGGCCTACTCTCGGAAACCAGTAACTACGCCTTTCGCTTCGATGCCCTGGCGCGGCTGTTCGCGGGGCTCAGTGGGCTGTTTGTTGTTGCGCTGCTGCTTTGGATGGCGCTGGGGGCTCGGGAGGAGGAAGCCCAGGCGGCACCGTGGCTTCTTCTCTTCCAGGCGGTGTTCCTGCACTTGCTGGGTACCGGAAACCTGCTCGTCCTTTATGCTTCCTGGGAAGCGCTGATCTTCCTCACCTACCTGTTCCTGGGTCAACGGCGGGCGGATCTCCCGACGCCCGGGATCGCCGAGCGCTTCCTGGGAATCCAACACCTGGCCGGGTACCCGATGCTGGGCGCTCTGCTGCTCATCCACCAACGGGGGGGAACGCTTACCTATGGGAGTCTCTCCGCAGGCGATGTTCCCCCTGAGGCGCTGGTCTTGCTTCTGGGCACGATGTGGGTGCGCATGGCCCAGGTTCCCTTCCAGGGCTGGCTGGTCTCTACGGCCCGCGCCCCTGACCCTGCGGATGCGCTCCTCCAAGGCGGGTGGTTGCTCCTCACCGGCCCTTATGCCTGGTTGCGCCTGCTCTCGCGGGCCGCCGCCCCTGGCCCCCAGGAAGCGGCGCTGATCGTGGGAAGCATAAGCCTCCTTCTGGGAGCTGTACTTGCCATGCACCAGGAGACCGGGCGGCGCGTGCTCGCCGGAGACACGGTCGCGCGCATGGGACTCCTGTGGATGGCCCTCGGCCTCGGAGGGGCCTGGGGAACGGCCGCCGGCCTGTTCCTGCTTGTCGACCTGGTGGCAGGAAAGCTCCTTTTCCACCTGGCTTATGCGGGTACGGGCGTCCTGGACGGCACGCTGCGGCGGGCGTTCTACGCGCTGGGGATGTGGGGCGCACTGGGATTTCCGCCCTCCGCCGGCCTGGTAGGCCGGTGGCTGCTTGCGTTGGGACTGCTGCTTGCCGGGCGCCTGCCCTACCTCACGGTGGTCCTGCTGGCCAGCCCCTTTCTCCTGGCCGCTTTATGGCGCGGCTGGAGTTTCGTCCCGGCCCCGGAGGAGGCTCTGGAGATCCGGGTGGGACACCGCATCGGCCTTGCGCTTGGCCTTGGCGTGCCCCTGAGCGGGCTTTTGGCACCGCTCCTCTGGCGGGCGTCTTTCGAGCGGGCAACGCTGGCCGCAGCGAGTGCGAGCGCCCTGCTCATCCGCGCGACGCTCTTGCGCCTCGGCGGATGGCTCCCGGGCTTCTTGCTCTTGTTGTTCCTCCTGGGGGTCGGGGCTGCCTGGTGCGGATGCTTTCGGCGGCGTGGGCGCCCTGCTCTCGATCCCACGGCATCGGGGCCGCTGCGCGAGGTGCTGGCCGTACTGGCACGCGATACCGCCTGGCTGGCCTGGATGGCACAACCGGCCGGCCTGGATCGCGCACTGGCACAGCTTGGGCACGCACTTGCCGCGAGGATCGACCGCGGGGAACGCTTCCTGGAGCGCCATACAACCTATTTCCTGCTCTTTGTGCTGATCGCCGCCGGAGCCGCGGTGGTCGTCCTGACCCGCTGAGAGAGGTGTCCTTTGGGCTACTCGAGTCCGGAACTCGCTATCTGGCTTGGATTCCTGGCCTGCGGGGCCCTCATGGTAGTCTTCCGGGACTGGCGTGTCACCCTTCCTGCCCTCCTCGCCGTTTACTTGAACCTCGGACTACTGTTTTCACGCCTTCCCTTCGTGCCACAGGACATTGCGCTCGGGCCGCTGCGCCTGAGCTCGTTCGGCCTGGTCAAGGTTGTGACGGGACTGGTCTTGGTGAGCATCCTGGCGCTGACCGCGTTCTCGCGGCGCTGGGTACGTACCCCGGAGGGCGAGTTCCCTGCCGATGAGATCTTGGCGGCGCGACTGCGCTGGGCGGCCCGGCGGGCCCGCCCGACGCCGATCGGTTTCCGGGAGCGGCTGGCTGCCTACCTGCTTCCTACGTCCACCCTGGCTGTGCTCATCGCCGTCACCTATACGCTGGCGATCCTCTACCCGCTTGTACGCACGCCAGCGCTGCCCGCAAGCCCGCTCTGGTTCTACGTGGACCTTTCGTGGTACTGGCTGGCGCTCTGTGGCCTGCTCAATGTGCTCCTTGCCCAGGAGGTACAGGAGGTCTGCATCGGGCTCCTGCTCTGCATCGCCAGCGCGGATCTCCTGTACACCACGCTTTCGCGCAGCGTCGGGTTGCTGGCGATCGGGCTGTTGAGCACCGTGAGCATCCTGCTCGCGCTCGGGTCGGCGTTGTTTTCGATCCTTTTCTTCCTGCGGCTCCAGCGCTGGCGTCTGCCTTCGTCTGAGGAGTTGGATTGATGCTCCACCTCCTGTTGGTCGCTTTGCCGATCGCCATGGCCCTCTATACCTACCTGTTGGGGCGCTACCGACAGCTCGCGCTATGGGGGGGCGCGGCGGCGTTGTTGCTGGACGCTTTTCTCTGCAGCTGCATCCCGCTGGGACAGCCGGTGCGGCTGCTGGGGGTCGTCCTTTCCTTAAGCGGGATCGATCGTCTGTTCATCTACGTGTTGTTGTTCACCGGAGGGGGCGTGCTCCTGGTGGCCCGGGTGCTGCACCAGGGGGAGCTGCCCATTCCCATCGGCCTGCTCACCCTGGGGTTGGCTCAGGGGGTGATCCTGCTCGACGATCCGATCGCGATCTCCCTCCTTCTGCAGGTCATGGCGCTGGCTGTGGCTCTGGCGACGGTGGATACCCCGCACGAGCCGCTGGGGCTGATGCCGGTTTCGGCGCTGATGGCCGGCCTGAAGTACCTGATCACCACGACCCTGGCCGGCATCGCGCTGCTGCTTGGTTTCCTGATGATGGGCTCTTTCCTGGAGATGCCGCAGGAGACCTTCTATGCGCGCCTTTCCCTCGGGCTCATCGCGGTAGGGTTTGGGCTGGCGCTGGGCGTGGTGCCCTTCCACCTGTGGTTGCCTGACTTGGCGAGGCACACATCCACCGGGGTGATCGGCCTACTGGTCACGCTCGTCCACAGCGTTGCGCTGCTTTTCCTGGGCCGGTTCTCGCAGGCCCTGCCGAGGTTGCTACACGCGATCCCCCGCTCGGGAGGAGTGCTTATGGCCGGGGCGGCCGGGGCCGCCTTGGCCGCAGCCCTCCTGGCGGCGGCCCAGGACCGCTGGAAACGGCTGGCCGCTTATGTGGCTTCCTGCGATGTGGCGGCGGTCTTTTTCGCCTTCAGCCTGGGGACCCCATCCGGGCTGCAAAGCGGGCTTTTCCTGACCATCCACCACGGGGTTGCCCTGGCCCTCCTCTTCTCCTGCGTGGGCATCCTGGAGTGGAGCACCGGTCGGGATGACGTGGCCGGCCTGGTCGGAGTCGCGCAGCGCATGCCGCTAGTGGCGTTGGGGCTGGTCATTGCCACATTGAGCCTGGCGGGGATCCCGCCGCTGGGTGGTTTTGCGGGGAGATGGATCCTCTACCAGGAAGCGCTGGCACATGGGTGGGGGTACCTGGCCCCCTGGCTGGCCGCTTCGGCGGTTCTCCTCCTGGCGATGGTGCGTGCCCTGTGGCCGGCCCTGCTGCCGACGGAGCAGACGGTCCCATTCCGGCAGCCGCCCTGGCCGGCTCTGGGGGTGCTCGCGCTGCTCATCGTCGCCCTGCTCTTCCTTGGGCTGTATCCCCAGCCTCTCCTCCGAGTGCTGGCCGGACCGCCGCCGGTACTGGGTATACCTTGAAGGAGGCTCGTGTGGCCAAAGGAAACGACCCTCGCACGATCCGGGTAGCCATTCTGGACGGGGCCGGCTGCGGAGGCTGTGCGCTGGAGGCCTGGGCCGCTGTTGGCGCATACGAGGCGACCTGCGGTCGCCGTTTGCTGGTCGATGCCCCGGCCCACGCGGATCTGCTCGTGCTGTGCGGGGACTTTCCCCCGCCGCTGCGGGATGCCGTGCAGGCGCTCGCCAGGACGCTGACTGCGCCCTGGAGCTGTATGCGGCTCGGCGACTGCGCGGGAGAACCGGTTTTTGAGGGGGAGCGGCGCCTCGCCGGATGTCCCCCGACTCCGCAGGAGATCCTGCGGGCGCTCACCGAGATTGCCGCGGCCCAAGAGGAAGGACCGGAGGGATGAAGCTACCCGAGGCGATGCTGCGTTTGCTCCTTTTCCCCGGTGGGCTCGGGGCGCTGGCCCTGGGGTTGCTGGCCCGGGGTGTGGCGGCCTTTTGGGGGGCACGCGCTCGGGGTCGCCCGGCGCCGGCCATCTGGGAGCCGTTCGCCGATCTGTGGCGCCTGGCCCGCAAGGGCGTGCCCGAGGCGATGCACCCGGCAGTCGCTTGGGCGGCGCTGCTCGCGATCGCCGGCCTCGTATGGGCCGCTTCCCTCCTCCCCTGGCCCGAAGGGCACCTGGACGCGGAAGGGAACTGGATCGCCTACGTGGCCCTCCTGGCCGCCCCTGCCCTGGCACGCCTCATGGCCGCCGGGTTCTCGGGAAACCTCGACGCCGCCTGGGGAGCCCGCCTCCAGGCCCCGCTGGAGGTCTCTCGCCTCCTGCCCCTGTTGTGGGGAAGCGCGACCTTGCCCTTGGCCACGCGACAGCTGGAGCTAGCTTCCCAGGCTGCGGTACGACCCCTGGGAGCCGTTGCCCTTTTGCTTGCCGCTGTACTTTTCCTGGCTACTCTCCCCTGGCCCCTGTGGGACCGCGACCGGCGCCAGGCGCCTTTGGCCGGCATCGGCGGCCGCTGGCTGGCGCTCTATCGCGCTCTCGAAGCGCTCGAGCTGGCCGTGCAGGCAGGCCTGGTGGCTGTGGCTTTGCGAGCGATCTATCTGTTCCCAGAGAGGTACAGCTGGATCGCCCTGGCGAGCGCCTGGATCGCCTGCACCGCGGTCCTGGCGGCCTTCGAAGCAAGCGGCCAGGAATTTCCTACAGAGCTCACCGTCCGCTGCTACACCCGGTGGCTGGCTCCTCTGGCGTTTCTGGCGACGCTCCTGGCAGCCTGGGCGGGGCGATGATTACCGCACGCCTGCGATGGGTGACTCCGGAGGCCCGGGCGTACGCGCGTCCTGACCTTTCGCGGGGCGGTTCATCCCGTGGATCAGGCGCAGCCCTTCCAGGGTGAGCCAGGGATCGACCGCGTGGAAGACGTCCGTCTCCCGGGCCAGTAGCTCGGCCAGCCCTCCCGTAGCGATCACGCGCATGCGCGGGCCGAGTTCCTTGCGAAAGCGCGCCACCATCCCCTCCACCAGGCCCACGTAACCGAAGATCAGGCCAGACTGCATGCTGTGCACTGTGTTGCGGCCAATCGCCTGCGGTGGAGCCACCAGCTCCACGCGCGGCAGCCTGGCCGTCCGTTCGGTCAGCGCGGCTGCGGCCACGGCGATTCCCGGTGCGATCGCCCCGCCCAGGTAATCCCCTTCCTCAGAGATGGCATCGAAAGTTGTCGCAGTGCCAAAGTCAACCACGCAGGCCGGGCCGCCGTAGCGGCGGAAGGCAGCGGCGGCGTTAACGATGCGGTCCGCTCCTACCTCGCGGGGGTTGTCCACGCGCACGCGAACGCCGGTGCGGACGCCGGCGTCCACGACCAGCGGTTCCACCCCCAGATAGCGCCGGCACAGCTCCACGAACTGTCCCGTGAGCGGGGGTACCACGCTCGCCATCACCGCGTCCTGGATCTCCGAGGGCCGGTGACCGGCCTGCTCCAGGAGCATCAGGAGCAGCGCGCCGTATTCGTCTGCCATCCGCTCCCGGCCGGTAGCGATCCGCCAGTGGTGCACCAGCGATTCGCCTTCGTAGGTGCCGAGGACGATGTTCGTGTTGCCGATGTCGATGCACAGGAGCATCGCCTAACCCTCCCCCCGGAAGATGCGGGCACCCTTGCGGCCGAACTCGATCTGCTTCCAGGCGGCGACCACGGCGACAGTGATCAGCACGGCCGCCACGACCTCCGGGATCCCGTTCGTCAGGCCTACCCCAAGGAGCACGCTCCATGGCACTGGAGCCACCCACCCCAAGGAACCCAGGAGGCCGATCATCCCGAGCACAAGGACGGTGTTGGTCAGGGTTCCGGCCACGGCCGCCACGCCCGTTGCCGCGATCTCCCCGTATCGGGCCAGCGTCAGCCCAAGCCCCGCCAGGGCGAGCGCCGCCAGTGCAAGCGCGGCGCCGAGTACCACCCACCTTGCTCCCGCATTCCCGGCGAGCGTTGGCGTGCCATAGGCGATCCCGATGGCCGCCGCGGCCAGCAAGAGCACCAGCCCCAGCAGAAGCGCGGATTTCCTGGGCTCCCGCACCAGGCGGTAAGCCAGGTAGGCCACCGGACCGATGAACAGCCGGGGAACGATGGAGATAAGAGGATTCTGGAAGTAGACGTCCCCCGGGCCTGTGGGAGCGATGAAGGCCCATGCGAAAGAAAAGAGGCCGAAGAGCAGACCGATGATCAGGCCGACCACCGGCCCCTCCAATACGGCCCCCACGATGGCCGGAATGTGCATGACGGTGATCGCGATGCCCAGCACGAACGGGATGAACCCGATCCGGGTGGCGCCCAGCAGGATGGCGATCGCACCCAGGGCACCCGCGATGACGATCTGGCGCACGGTCAGCCGCATGGGAAACCTCCTTTACGACTAGCCAAGGCTTCGAAAGAGCGCTTGTTCCAGCGATCCAAGGTCCAGCCACAGAAGGAGCACGGCCAGGGCCACGGCCGCCGCCAGGGCAAGCCAGTCGGCGTGCCGCATGCGCAGACGCACCAGGTAACTGCGGCCTTTGCCACCCGCATAGCCCCGCGCCTCCATGGCCACAGCGAGCTCCTCGGCCCGCCGCAACGCGAGCACAAAAAGCGGAACGAGGAGGGGAAATGTCCGTCGCACCCGCTGCACGATGTACCCCCGTCCGTGACCGAAATCGGCGCCCCGCGCAGCCTGCGCCTTCATCAGGCGCTCCATCTCCCGCGCCAGCAGGGGAAGGAAGCGCAGGGCGATCACGAACACCAGCGCCAGTTCGTGCGCCGGGAAGCCGATCCCCTGAAGGGGGCGCAGGAGCCCTTCCACGGCGTGCACGAGGTCGGTCGCGTCCGCGATGCTGGTCAGGAGCGTCAGGAGCAGCACCAGGGCCACCATGCGCAGACAAAGCGCCACGAGAGCAACCACCCCGGCCGCGCTCACCACAAAGCGGCCTGCCTGCCAGAGGGCCGGGCTTCCAGCGACCAGGGCCCTTCGGTGCGGGTAGAAGAGAAGCTGCAACAGGAGCACGACGCCAAGGAGCGGGACAAGCGCCCGCACGCCTCGCAACGCGTGGCCCAGCGGAACGCGAGCGAGCGCAAGGAGGAGGAGCACCAGGAGCAGTCCCAAGAACAACACGGCCAGCTGGCCGCGGACCATCAGCGCGCCTCCCAGCACCAGGACGCTCAGCAGCCGTACCCGCGGATCCAACCGGTGCAAGGGAGATCCCATGGGAAGGTAGTGGCCAAGCGTCAGGATGTGCCACGCGCCGAACTCGCTCATCGGAGCACCCCCTCGAGCACGTCGCACGCTTCTTCCAGGGTGAGGACGTCCGTGCGTACAGGCAGGCCGGCCCGGGCAAGCTCCCGCAAGACCCAGGTCACGGCCGGCACATCCAGCCCATGCTCCAGCAGTAGTTCCGCATCGCCAAAGATCTCTCGGGGCGTTCCCTCCCGAATCACCCGGCCTTCGGCAAGCAGGTACATGCGATCGGCCGAACGCGCGACTTCGTCCATGGAGTGGGAGGCCCAGACGATCGCCCGTCCCTCCTGAGCGCACCATTCTTCCAACAGGGAAGCGAGCAGGCGTCGCCCGGCCGGGTCCAGCCCGGCAAGCGGCTCGTCGAGCACCAAAACCTGCGGATCCAGGGCCAGCACCCCGGCGAGCGCGACCCGCCGGCGCTCCCCTCCGCTCAGGGCAAAGGTCGGCCGGTCGGCATAGGCCTCGGGAGGGAGGCCGACCGCCAGCATCGCGCGCCGCACCCGCGCCCGCACTTCCTCCGGGGGCAGGCCGTATTGCAGCGGACCGTAGGCCACGTCGTCCGCCACATAGCGCTCGAAGAGCTGATCCTCGGGGCTCTGGAACAGGAGCCCGACCTTCCGACGCACGGCGCGGAGGTCGGTCCGGGAGTCCCCGAGATCCATCCCATCCACTACGACTCGGCCGGCCTGCGGCCGCAAGAGTCCGTTCAGATGTTGGAGCAGGGTGGACTTCCCCGAGCCCGTCGGCCCCACCAGGCCCACGACCTCGCCCGGATAGACCACCAGATCGACGCCGCGCAACGCCACGGTTTCCAAAGGCGTTCCACGCAGGTAGGTATAGTGGAGGCTGTGAACCTCGATGAGCGGCTTCATCTGCATCCCCCACCTGCCCGCTCGCGCACGGCGGCGACCATCTGCGCCGGTGTCAGCACCACGGGAGGGAACGAAGGGACCCGGGCGCCCAGCATCCGGGCCAGGTGGGCCATCGGGGGGACATCGAGGCCCAGGGACTGGAGGCGCCCGACGTCGGTAAACACCTCGCTTGGGGAACCATCGAGGGCGATCCGCCCCTCGTAGAGGACAACCACCCGTTCCGCTTCCGCGGCTTCTTCCATGGCCTGGGTAATGGAGAGGATCGCCAAGCCGGCCCTATGGAGCTGCGCGACGATCCTGCGGACCTCGTGTCGGCCGGCCGGGTCCAGCATAGAAGTTGCCTCATCCAGGATGAGCACCTCTGGGCGCATGGCCAATACCCCTGCCAGGGCCAGCCGCTGCTTCTGCCCGCCCGAGAGGTGGGCCGGCGATCGGTACCGCAGGCTGGAAAGGCCGGTCACCTGCAGGGCCCATTCCACACGGGCACGGAGCTCTTCCTCCGGCAGCCCGAGGTTCTCCGGTCCGAAAGCGACGTCTTCCTCGACCACGGTGGCCACGAACTGGCTCTCGGGGTTCTGGAAGACCATCCCCACCGTCCGGCGGATCGCCTGCCGGAAACGGGGATCCGCCGTATCCATACCCTTCACCCAGATCCGTCCGGAGGTCGGAAGGAGGAGCCCGTTCAGCAGGCGCGCCAGGGTCGACTTGCCGGAGCCGTTGGGCCCGATGAGCGCGATGTATTCCCCTGGAGCGATCGTGAGGTCGACCCCGCGCAGCGCGGGCACAGCCAGCCCGCCGGCGGAAGGGTAAGCAAAGTGGACGCCCTCCACGCGGATCAATGGCTGTTTGGCTGCGCCGGCGAGGTGAGGCAACAAAAACCCTCCAGGGTGCTCCCGGAGGGCGAAGGGCGAATCCATCGTTAGACCCCGTCGTCTCGGTCGCACCGCGATCCCAGCGACGCTTCGCACGGTAAAAGGCTGTTGCCGCCCCGCAAAGGGTCGACACACACCGGATTTTAGCACATCCTTGTGCTGTTGGCAAATGGTGGACAATCCGCACGGTGTGATGTAGAATAGCGACACAGCGCTGGAGCTCGCGGCAGGCTCCGGGGTTGTCCGTTGTCCTGTTACCGCGCAACCGACTCCCGAGGAGGTGTCCGATGACGATCTGGTATCGGTACATCTGCCAGGACTGCGGCTACAGCGGGCTGACGCGGCAGCGCGAGCGGTACCTGCAGGCGCGCACCGTCTGTCCGCGCTGCGGAAGTTTCCGCTTCGAGGTACAGGAAACCGATGCGGCACCGCTTCCTGACGAGGACGCCCTCGTTATCGAGACCAATCAGGATTGACCAAGGAGCGAGCATGATCCCAGAACGTATCAAGAAGGAGCTACGCGGCATCGTGGGGGAACCATGGGTCCGCGATGATCCAGAGGACCTTCTATGCTATGCCTATGATGCGACCTATCGCGAGCATCTGCCAGATCTGGTGGTGTCGCCCGCGAGCACGGAGGAGGTGGCAGGCGTCCTGCGCGTGGCGTGGCGCGAGGAGATCCCGGTGGTTCCCCGAGGGCTGGGCAGCGGCCTGGCCGGGGGTTCGATCCCGATCCAGGGGGGGCTCGTGCTGAACCTGACCCGGATGAACCGCATCCTGGAGATCGACCGGGTGAACATGGTGGCGGTCGTCCAGGCCGGCGTGGTGACTGCCGACCTACAGGCCGAAGTGGCCCGGCATGGCCTGTACTACCCCCCGGATCCCTCCAGCCAGCGCCACTCGACCATCGGCGGGAATATCGCCTGCAACGCCGGCGGGCCCCATTGCCTGAAATACGGGGTCACCGCCGATTATGTCCTGGGCCTGGAGGTGGTGCTGGCGGATGGACGCATCTTGCGCACCGGCGGAAAGACGATCAAGAAGGCCGTTGGGTATAATTTGAGCCAGCTCTTCGTCGGTTCGGAGGGGACACTGGGGGTGATCACGGAAGCGATCCTCCGGCTGATCCCGCCTCCGAAAGCAACCCGCACGGCCATGGCGGTTTTCCCGCAGCTGATCGATGCCAGCATTGCGGTGACGCGCATCCTTGAGGCGGGCATCGTTCCGGTAGCGTTGGAGATCATGGACGACACCACGATCGCCACCGTCGAGGCTCACAAACACATGGGCCTGCCCCTAGATGTGGAAGCGATCCTGGTGATCGAGACGGACGGCGAACCGGACCAGGCGGAACGGGAGATTCAGGCCATCGCGGACATCTGTCGGCGCACGGGGGCCCGGGAAGTCCGGGTAGCGGCCGACGAGAAAGAAGGGCAGGCCCTGATGGCCGCCCGAAAGGCCGTTTCCCCCTCGCTTGCCCGCCGCAGGCCGAACAAGCTCGGGGAGGACATCACGGTGCCCCGGAGCGCCATCCCGGAGGTGGTACGGCGCATCAAAGAAATCTCCCGAGAGACCGGCTTGCCGATCCCGATTTTCGGGCACATCGGTGACGGGAACCTGCACCCGAACATCCTCTTCGATCGGCGGGACACAGAGGAGATGAAGCGCGTGGAGCAGGCTTCCCGGGCGATCTTTCAAGCGGCGATCGAGCTCGGCGGGGTCCTGTCTGGGGAACACGGCGTGGGCGTGCTCAAGTTGCCCTACCTGGAGCAGAACCTGGGGCCCGTCGCCGTGGAGGTGATGCGCGCCATCAAGCAGACACTAGACCCCAAGGGGATCCTGAACCCCGGGAAGATCTTCCCGCTCGATCACTCCCCCCAACCCCGTGATCAACCCAGAAACCCAAGGGGATCCTGAACCCCGGGAAGATCTTCCCGCTGCAAAGCTAGGCCCCTTCTGGGGGAAGCGCAACCGGAAGAACAAAGGAAAAGGTGCTTCCCATTCCCTGGGCGCTTTCCACCCAGATGCGGCCGCCCATGGCTTCCACAGCCAGCCGGCAGAAGGTCAGACCGAGCCCTACGCCGCGGCGGCGGGCGGGCGCCATACGCACCTGGGCGTATTTGTCAAAGATGCGCGCCTGATCCTCAGGAGGGATCCCCGGGCCGGTATCGGAGACCCGTACCTCTACCCATTCCCCCTGCGCGTCCTTCCCCCGATACCGCGCGCTGACGCGGATCGACCCCCCGGCAGGGGTATACTTGAGCGCGTTGTCCAGCAGGTTCCAGAGGATGCGTCGGAGCACCTCGCTGTCCGCCATCACGGGCGGAAGATCGGGAGGGAAATCGGCCTCCATCTCCACTTGGCTTTCCATCGCCAACGGCTCGGCCATCCGCAGCACATCGGCCGCCGCTTCCGCAACTCCTACCGCCTCCACCCGAAAGGACGACCGGCCGGCCTCCAGCCGTTGCACGTCCAGGATCGTGTCCACAAGCCGGGCGAGCCGCCAGGCATTCTTTTCGGCAATGTCGAGAAGTGTTCCCGCTGTCTCGGCACGGACCTGCTCCGCCGGGTATTGCCGCAGGATCTGGATGGTGGAAGAGATCGAGGCCAGCGGGCCCTTCAGATCGTGGATTAACATGTGGATCAAATCTTCCCGTAGACGTTCCGCTTCCGCCCAATGGCGGACATCGCGCAACAGCACCACCACGCCGCCCGCGTGTCCCGCCACCGCGGGTAAGGCCGCACACGAGACCAGCAGGGGGATCTCTTCCTTTCTCTCCAACGAAAGCATCGCCGGAGCTTCACAAGGAACGGTTTCCCCGCGCAGCAACCGCTCCATGCCACAATCCTCGCGCACGCATCGCAGCGGGACTGCCTCGCGGAAAGGCCTTCCCAGAAGGTGCACGCCCGGCCGGCCCAGCAGGCGCTCGAGCGCAGGATTCACCTGCTGCACATGCCCCCGGCTGTCAAGCACCAACAGGCCCTCGGGGAGGCTGTCGAGCACGCGTTGCGGATACAAAAGGCCCCCGAGGTCCTCCCCCTCGGTCGTCCGTCCCAAAGCCCACCGCTCGGGGACCGTCTCGGTGTCCATCTTCGGTGCCCCCCAGTCTTTGCCCCCGTCAAAAGGTCCTGGCGCTTTGGATAGGAACGGCGTGAATTTGATTCAATTGTAACATACGCACCTGTTTCCCGCAAAATGCCCTGTCAACTGACACACCCCCCGATCCTCCCCGCCCACAGGAATCGCTCCGGCCTTGCCGCACGGTGCCGACAACCAAGGCGGGGTTGGGGTGGCCGTTCCACCCCAACCCCGCCTCAAGCGCGCTACCTTACCGTCCGCGCAGGATGACGGGGAGGTAGACGACAAAGCGCGTCACCGGGGGAGGACCGTGCACCACCAGGTCCGCCTCCGCTACGTCCCCCGACCAGCGTAGCCGTACCGGCACGATCCCGCCGGCCGGGTAGCCCGGAAGCTGTCCCTGCAGCCAGTAGAGGTCGGCGCACACATCGGGGAAGAGATAGTGGCCGTCGATATCCGCGGTCGTGGTCAGCGTGCGCAGGAAGGTGGTTGCGGTAACCACCGCCCCCGCAGCGGGTGCGCCGGTCTCGCTGATCGTGACGGTACCGGAGAGGGTGCCGTACACCCCGAGCGGATCCTGATCGGCCGGGGGTGCCCCCACGACCGGGTAGAAGCCGACAGCCAGCGAGTTCGTGATTCCCGCCGAGTTCGCGTAGGAGTAGAGGATGCCGTCCGACCCATCCTGGTTCTCGATACCCACCGAGGCAAAGTCGGGCCAGCTCACCTCCAGGTACTGCACCAGGATCGCCCCGGTCTGAAAGTCGAGGATGAACTCGAACGTCTCCGGATATCCGTGCTCCCAGTGCTCCACCTGGTAGAACTCGACCACGAGGTAGCGGTCTCCGATGAACTTGTGGTAGATGATGCCCTGGGCCCCGTTGGCCGGGTTCAGGTCCTCCTCAAAGCCGTAGACGGCGTTGTTCGGAGGCCCCTCAAAGGGAAAGACCATGTGGCCCCGGGCATACCCCTGCCCGAAGGAGATCAGGCCGTTGGAACTGACAAAAATGGAGGTGTAGGGGTTCCCATAGAAGCGGAAAGTGCGTCCTCCCAGGGGGAGGGCGAAGAAAGCATCGTCCCCCACATAGTGCGGCGTGCCGTCGCGGGCATCGATCCAGTTGAAGGCGGGGCCGCAGGGGGAACGGCTGTCGCGCACATAGTAGGTCGCACGCGGCAGCAAGGAAACGTTCTCGGTGATATCGCTCGTTGCGGTAATGATGCGATCCTCCGGAACGTACCCGCGGGCAACCACACGCATCCAGTACAGCCCTTCGGCTACGGGCGTGCTGTAGGCGCCGGTGGCCGGGTCCGTCGCGACATCCACGTCCGTAAACCGCAGGCCCACCCGCGCGGCCACCGGTTCCCCAAGGACTTCCGTGGCCCCCTCCAGGACAGTGCCGGAGAGGGTATGCACCGGCACGGGGGTGAGGGCAACGTCGAGCGTGGTCGTTACATCCTGGGCGATCGCGACCCCGGCCTGCGTCCAGGGTTCGTACCCGTAGGCCAGGATGGTGACGGCATAGCTCCCCTCGCCCAGCAAGAACTCATAGGAGCCGTCCGGGCCGCTCTGCGTGCTCAGCGTGTAGCCGTTCCGCTGCATGAGCACCGTGGCCGCCACCGGGTCCCCGCTTACGGCGTCGGTAATCGTCCCGGCAAGCGTCCCGGCGTGCCAGATCAGGTCCACCGCGGCCTTGACGTCCAGCCGTCCCCACCCGTAGGTGTTGTTCGGAACGACGCTCCCGGGGACGCCGCCGCACTGCTGGGTGGTCGTGCGCGGGACGGCGGTGCGACGCAGGAGCTCCTCGACCTCATCCAGGCGGCCGATCAAAGCGGGCTCGGCCGAGTAGAGAAGGGCGACCGCGCCGGCCGTATGGGGGCTCGCCATCGAAGTCCCGCTGTAATAAGCATATCCACCACCCGGGATCGAAGAACGCACGCCCACCCCCGGGGCAGTGATCTCCGGCCCGATGCCGTACAGGCCGAACCAGGAGTGGAACGGGTCCGGCCCACGCGAAGAGAACGCGGCGATGTTGTCATTGGCATCGGTCGCGCCGGTGTTGAAAGCGGCCGGGTTATCACCCGGAGAGCCGAGCGTCCCGCAGCCAGAGCCGCTGTTGCCCGCAGAGAAAGCAGGGAAGATGCCGGCCGCGCGCTGTGCCTCCAGCAGCTGGTTGAAGATCAGGCTCCCGCCCGGGCCGCCCCAGGAATTGTTCACCACGTGGGGGCGCTTGTCGGGATCCGGATTGTGGCCGGATAGGTCAGTCGGGGCGATCATCCATTCCGTGGCGGAAAGCAACGTCTCGTTGTCGGGACAGCAGCCATAGGCGGCGATCCACTGCGCGCCCGGGGCTACGCCGATCTGGTTGCCCGCGCCGTCATCGCCGATCATCGTGCCCATGGTGTGGGTGCCATGGTCGCCCTCGATCGGGTAGGGGTAGGGGTAGGAGAAGGTGGGATCGAACCAGTTGTAGTTGTGGTCAAAGGCGCCACCCCCCAGGTTGCCCCGGTAGTGGCCCACGAGCGCCGGATGTTCGTAGGCGACACCGGTGTCGATGTTGGCCACAACCGCCCCAGCTCCGGTAACCCCGTAGACGCTCCAGACATCATCCGCGTTGATCTTCTGGATGTTCCATTCGACCGTCTGGGGGATCGACGAAGCCGGTTGCCCCTCGACCGGGCGGATGAGCTCGATGCGCATCTCCGGGTAGACCGCGGCCACCTGCGGAAGCCGGGCGAGGGCGCGGGCCGCTGTCGCATCGCCGCGCACCAGGATCAGGTTGACGATGTAGTAGCGATGGTAGTGGGTCACGTGGCCAGTTGTGCGTAGTCCTTCCAGCGCACCCACGACAATCGGCTGCGTCCGATCGGCCACCTCGCGCAGCGCGCGGTAGACAAAACGGCCGCGCTCGTTCCAGTCCCGGATCCGGTAGGCCGGGGTCAGGTCGGCCTGCTCAGCCAGGTAAACGAGAAAGGTGCCCTGTCCTTCGCGCTCCAGCCGGGCGAGGAGCTCCGGATCGACGCGCTCCGGCCCAGCCACAGCCTTCTGTGGGAAAGCCACTCCCAGCAAGCCGGCCAGGATCAGGAGCAGGGCGGCAACGCTGCTCAAGACCTGCCACATTCGTTTTGCCATCCTACCGACCTCCTTACGGTGCTACGGGCGGCCCAGCCTGCCGCCAACCCATCCTCGATCACCTCCCCGGGGCTGGTCCGGGGCCTCAGGTGCGCGCGTGCAGCGCGCGCCAGACGCGCTCGGGGGTGGCCGGAAGCCGGGTGATGCGCACCCCCGTGGCCCGGGCGATCGCGTTCAGGATCGCCGGGGCGGTAGGAAGGGTGGGGGTTTCGCCCAGGCCGGTTGCCCCAAAGGGGCCAGTGGGGTCGATCACCTCCACCGGAACCTCCACCAGTTCGCGCGGCATGTCGCGGATGGACGGGATCGCGTACTCGCTGAAGCGACGGGTGCGAGCGATCCCCTCCTGCTGGATAAAGTGCTCCGTGAGCGCATAGCCCACGCCCATGTGGATGCCTCCGGCCACCTGGCCGAACGCCATCGCCGGGTTCACGATCCGGCCGGCGCTGTGCGAGGACCACATCTGGAGCACCTCCACCTCGCCGGTCTCGATGTCCACTTCGACCAGGGCGATCTGGGTACCGAAGGAGTAGCTGATGTGCGGCTCGCACTGCCCGGTCTCCGGGTCGTAGGGGGTCGTCGGCCGGACGTCGCGCCCGTGGAAGGTGTAGCGGGCGTCGATGCGGGTCTCCCCGCTCTCCTCGCGCAGCGCTTGCTGCCACTTCTCGTAGGCCAGGCGGCAGGCGTGCAGGACGGCATTGCCGGAGGCGTAGACGTGGCGCGAGGCCGAAGACGAGCCCGCATCCGGCACCTCAGCGGTGTCGACCAGGGCGATACGCACCCGGGAGGGTTCGATCCCCAACGCGTCAGCAGCGATCTGCTGCAAGGCGGTGTGCACGCCCTGCCCCACATCAACGGCACCGATGCGTACCACGGCGCGGGCGATGCGCCCGCTCGGTTCCAGGGCCAGTTCCACCTCGGCGGTCGCCTTGTCGTCGAAGCCGAAGGAGTAGCAGACGTTCTTGTAGGCACAGGCGACCCCCAGGCCCCGGCGCCGGTATGGAGCTGAAGGGTTTCCGGGGTCCGGAGCGCGCCAGTGTCCACCCTCCTCTTCCCAGCCGGCCGCACGGGCTGCTGCGATCAGCGTCTCCCGGATGGCCGTCCCCGGGGGCATACGGTTGCCCAGAGCGGTCTCGCTTCCCGGCACAACCAGGTTCTTCAGCCGGAACTCCACCGGGTCCATGCCGAGCGCCTCGGCCAGGCGGTCCATCTGTTGCTCGTAGGCAACCGGGGGTTGGGTGGCGCCAAAACCGCGCATCGCCATCGTGACCGCGTTGTTCGTGTAGACGGTGTACCCGTCCAGGGCCGCGTTCGGCACGGTATAGGGCCCGGCCAGGAAGGAGACGGCATTGTTCAGCACCGGGATGCTCGTTGAAGCATACGCGCCGGCGTCGGAAACCGCCTCCACCTCGACGGCGATCAGCCGGCCGTCCCGGGTGGCTCCGTGCCGACAGCGGAAGGTGAAGGGATGGCGTTTGCCCGTGCAGCGGATCGACTCCTCGCGCGTGAAGACGATCTTCACCGGGCGGCGCAGGACAAAGGCGCAGAGCGCAAGCAGGTGCTGGATGTACATGTCCTCCCGGCCACCGAAAGCGCCTCCTACGGCGGGCACGGTTTCCCGGATCTGGTCTTCGGGCAGGTTCAGCATGTGGGCGATCTGGTGCAGGTCGTCGTGGGGCCACTGCGCGGCCGCGATCACGGCCACACGACCCTGCTCGTCGATGTAGCCGATCCCCGCCTCCGGCTGCAAGTAGGCGTGCTCTACGGCGTGGGTCGTGTAAACGTCCTCGACGATGACATCCGCACGCGCAAAGGCGGCGGCAACATCCCCCTTGCGCACGCGGACATGGTGCAGGATGTTCGTTCCCCGCTCCTCGTGCACCAACGGGGAACCCGGGCGCATGGCCTCCAGGGGATCGCTCACCACAGGGAGGGGCTCGTAATCCACCCGCACCGCCTCCACCGCCCGGCGCGCGATGGCCTCGCTTTCCGCCACCACGATCGCGATGCGATCCCCCTGCCAGCGCACCTTTCCCCCTTCCGGGACGAGCACCGGCTGATCGCGCAGGTTGATGCCGTACTCGTTCACTGGTACATCCCGGTAGGTCAGCACACGGACTACCCCCGGGATCGCCTCTGCCTCGTGGGTGTCAATGCGCCGCACGCGCGCGTGGGGATAGGCACTCCAGACCACAGCGCCGTAGAGCTGTCCAGGCATGTCAAAGTCCTGCGGGTATTTACGGCTTCCCTGGACCTTGGTGCGGATGTCCAACCGGATCCTCGATTCCCCGATAGCGGGCATAGGGACCTCCTACCTCGGTGCCCACGTAGGCACCGTCTGCGGCCCTTCTGGGAGCACCGCGATGCGCGCGTCTCTACCATAGGTCGTACGCAGCTCTTCCAGGAGCGCCGGGATGTCCCGGCAGGGACGAAGCCAGGCGCGGCGGATCGTCTCGTCATCCAGGCGGTCGCTGTAGAGGTAGACGGTGGCCCGCCGCTGGATCTGGGCCTGGATCTGGGCTTCCCATTGGTCCGGACAGAAAAAGCCCGGCCGGGCGATCGTTTCCAGGAAGGCTTCCGGGGAGCCGGCCGTCCATAAGAGCTCCTTGTAGTGGCCGTGGTCGGGAATGCCGTCCGAACACTCGGCGACCAGGACGATCGTCCCGCCGGGACGGACGATCCGGGAAGCGGCCGACATCCCCTTGACCGCCTGATACAGGTTGAGGTCGAGCGGGTAGCCCGAGTTCGTGGTGACCACGATGTCGAACGGCCGCTCCACGGGGACAAAGGCCCGCCTGCGCACCGTCCGGCAGCCGGCTGCGTGCACCGCCTTCCACTCCCCGGCCCAGACGTCTGTGATCGCGCGTGCTCTGTTCAGGGCCACGTTGAGGCAGAAGGTAGGCGGGGCCAGAAGCGCGGCCTGAGCGATTTCCTCGTAGATCGGGTTCCCAGAGGTGACCCCCCAGGTCGCCTGCGGATGCGCGATCATCGAGGCCCCGTGGTTGGCCCCGATCGTCTCCATGCCGGCGATTCCGGGAAGGAGCGACTTCGGGCCGCCGCTAAAGCCGGCGAAAAAGTGGGGCTCGATGAAGCCGGTCAGGATCCGTATGTCCGCCTCCACGTAGGCCCGATGCAGCAAGATCGGGTGGCCGAAGGTCGAGGTGCCGACCTGCACCAGGAGGGCAGAATCATAAGGGTCGTGCTGTAGGATGGGGTAGGTCCGCACGACCTCCGGGCCGAGCATCGTTTCCAGTTCCGCGGTCGTCTGCGGGCGGTGGGTCCCCAGGGCATTCAGCAGGGTGATCCGATGTGGAGGAAGGTGGGAAAGCTCTTCCAGGAGGACGGGGAGCACACGGTCGTTGGGCATCGGGCGGGTAAGGTCGGAGAAGACGATCACAACCCGATGCTCGGGCTGTACCAGCTCGCGCAAAGGCGCCGTACCCATCGGATGTCGCAGCGCCTGGCGCAGCGCTGCCCTTTCATCGGCAAGGCCAGGAGCATCGGCCGGGCGAAGGACCACCGCATCGTCCGGGAATTCGACCGTGAGGCCCGTTCGCCCATAGTCCAGCGCCACCTGCATGGCAACACCCGTTTTCAGCTTTCTCCGGCGGAGGAAGCGCCCCCCAGGCGCTCGGCTGCGGCCTGCACCGCCTGGATGATCTGGTAGTAGCCGGTACAGCGGCACAAGTTGCCCGAGAGTCCTTCCAGGATTTCCTCCCGGGTGGGCTGCGGCTTTTCCCGCAGCAGCGCCACGGTGGACATCACAAAGCCCGGGGTACAGTAGCCGCATTGGGAGGCAAAGTGTTCCACGAACGCCTCCTGCACCGGGTGCAGCTGGCCCCCGGAGGACAGCCCCTCGATCGTGGTCACCGTGCGCCCGTGCGCCTTCATCGCGGGATAGATGCAGGAGACGACAGAGACGCCGTCCACCAAGACGGTGCAGGCACCGCATTCGCCCTCGCCACATCCGATCTTGGTCCCGATGAGGCCCAGGCGTTCGCGCAGCACGTGGGCCAACCGCTCGCCGGCTCCGACGTCGACCGCGATGGCTTTCCCGTTCAGGGTGAACTCGAGACGTGGCATGGCATTCCCTCACTATTCACAAGCTGCCCGCGCAAGGGCACGACGGACGAGCACGCCGACCATCGCCTTGCGGTATTCGGCCGATCCGCGGATGACGCTATCGCGCGGGCTGGCCGCTTCCTCGGCCAGCCGGGCGGCTTCGGCGATGCTTTCCTCGCCTACCGGGGCGCCGCGGAGCAGCTCTTCCGCAGCGAGGGCCCGAAACGGCATCGGTGCCACCGGCCCCACGGCGATGCGCACATCGCGGAAGAAGCCAGCCTCCACCTCGGCCACCACGGCCGTGTTCAGCATGGGGAGGATGAGCGCTTTCCGCTGCGCCAGCCGGATATAGGCCCACCCAGTACCCGAAGGGAGAGGGCGGAAGCGGATCCCGGTGACCATCTGGGCGCACGGGTCCACCCGGCATTTTCCCACACCGGCGTACAGATCGGCGATGGGCCGCCAAGCCTGGCCCGAGCAGTCGGTCACCTCGACCTCCGCATCCAGCGCAAAAAGCGCAACCGCACCATCGGCGGCCGGCATGGCGTTCACCACGTTGCCCACAAGCGTCCCGACGTGGCGGATCTGCGGCCCGCCCACAGAGCCGCAGGCCTGCGCCAGGACTCCGGCTTTCTCCCGCACCAGCTGGGAAGCGGCCACCTGGGCGTGGGTGACCTGGGGGCCGATGCAGATCCATCCATCGCGCTCCTCAAGGAAATCGAGCCCGGGGATGCGCGTGATATCCACCATCACCTCCGCGTGCACCTGTCCCCTCTCGGCCTGCAACACAAGATCGGTCCCCCCCGCGATCAGGCGCGCCCGTCCGCCGTAGGCAGCGAGCATCTCCAGCGCCTCCTCGACCGTGTGCGGGAACAGGTACTTCGTCCAGGGAAGCATACGTACACTCCTTCAGGGCCGCGAGGAAGATAGCCGCTGGAGCCACCCCGCGGCGCCCTGGCAGGCCTGCCGGTCGTCGTAAGAACTCGGCAGGCTCTGACAGCGGTCGCGCACCCACTCGAAGGCCTGGCGGGCGCGATCTTCCTGCAGCTGCGCATAGGCGGCCACGCCCAGGTGATAGCGAGCGGCGATGCTTTCCGGCTGCGAGCTCAGGGCGCGCTCGAAATACCGCAGGGCGATCGCGCTCTGCTGCCGCGCCTCGTAGACCCGTCCAAGCCCGTAGAGGGCGCCGAAATTGTCCCGATCCTCGTCCAGCGCCTGGAGGAAGTAGCGCTCGGCGCCCTTCAGGTCCCCTTCCTCGTAGGCGATCCGGCCCAGTCCGTTGAGCGCGGAAGCAAAGCCGGGCCATACCCTCCGTGCGGCTTCAAAGGCCTCCCGGGCCATCCCACGGCGCTCGCTCCGCTCGCGCTCGCCCTCGCTGCGCAGCGACTGCTCGAGCAGGATCTCCCCACGGCTGCAATAGGCCAGCACCCGGATCCAGTCCTTGCCACCAGCATATTCGGCAGCCTGCTTCAAATGTTTCAACGCTCCCTCTTCCTCCCCCAGCTCCTTTTCCAGCCAGCCCAGCCGCAGATAGGCCTCGGCGAACTGCGGGTCGGAGGCGATGGCCTGAAGATAGGCCTGGCGCGCCTCCTCGGCCTGGCCCGCTTCTTGGGCGATCCGACCCAGGCCCAGGTAGCCTTGGGCGGGAGAAAGGCGGCGGTCGACCAGGAGCTGGTATTGCTCGCGAATCTGGCCCAACACTTCTCCGGCTTGCTCTTCCTCGCCAGGGCGGCTGCGCAGCTCTTTCCAGCGTTTCTCCAGCTGCTGGGCAAGTGCCTGATAGGTCGCGATATCGGCAGGATCCTCCTGCTGGAGCGCGCGCAAGGTTTCGATCGCTTGCTCCACCTTGCCCCGTACGCTGAGGAGCTCCGCCTGCAACCGCCGGGCAGCGTTCCAGTTCGGGTGCAGCGCGAGCGCCGCCTCGATCTCGACCTGCGCCGCATCGAAAGGCGCCCGCTCCTTCGAAACCACGCGCCATAGCCAGACCCAGAAGGGCGTACGGCCCTCTTGCTCGCCGCGCTTCAGGTCCAGCTGCGCCTGGGCCAAATGCACCTGGGCCAGCACGGGGTTGTTCCGGCGCGCCCATGCAGCGGCGTACTCGGCCCGTTGGGGGTTGGCCCGTTGCCCCTCGCGCAAGGCCCCCTCCCACGAACGGCGGCGGCTCGTTTCGGCCTCGGCAAGCCTCCTGGCTTGTGCCAGCACCCGTTCGCTCCCCTTCAGGTCTCCGGCGGCCAGCAAGTGCAGGCCCAAGGCCAGTTCCCCAGCCGCGAGCGAGCGGTCGGCCTTGATCGCCCGGTCAGCCATCGTGCGCGCGCGGCCGGCCTCCTCCACTGCGGTGCAGGCTATGCTCAGCCAGGCCATCGCCTCCGCATCGCCGTCCCCCTGTTCCACCGCCCGGTCCAGATGGGGAATAGCCTGGTCGGGTTTCCCGCGCACCACGTAGGCCCGGCCCAGGTTGTAGCGGTAAAGCGGCCGGTCCTCCGTCTGGACGGCTACCTCCAACGCGTGGATCGCATCGTCCAGCGATCCCGGCGGGAGTTCGCCCAACTGCTCCCGGGTCAGGATGGTCACGCCCAGGTCGTTCAGGAGGGCAGCGCAAAAGGCGGGCGTTGCCGAAGCGGGACAGCCGTAGCTGTCGGCCGTCGCCCCACCGAGCGTGGTCACGAACGTATGGGAAACGAGCCCCTCGAAGGCCGAACGGGCGCCCGCGTAATCCCCGCGGAGCCAGGCCAGCGCCCCCTGGTGGAAGCGCACCACGCTGGCCGCTTCCGGAGGCAGCTGAGGGGTGGTCCCCTCGGCACGATCGAACTCGCCCAGGTACAGGTGGGCAAGCCACGTCAGCAAGGAGGCGATCTCCTCCTGAGAGAGGCCCGATCCTTTCTCAGGCTCGCCCAATGAGAAAACGGGCGGGGTAACGATCGTCCTGAGGTATTCCGCAAACTCAGGCACGGCCGCATCCGGGCGGGGATAGATCGCCAGGAAAAGGAAATAGCGCGGGGGAGAGCCCTGCCCTTCGCCCCAAAGGAGCATCTGCGCGTGGTTCCGGCGCAACAGCGCCAGGGCAGCTGCCTCGTCGGCCGGCGCGCGGTGCTCTATCCGCACCTCTACCCGATCGGCCAACCCCGCCCGCTCAAGCTCTTCGCGCAAAAAGGCGCCCAGTTCCTCGCTACCACGAGCGGGGGGGGCGATCGTGCCCACGAGAATGGTCAACCGGCCCTCGGGCGTCGGTTGGAAACGCCGTTCCAGGAAGAACCCGACCAGGAAAGCGACGACCAGAATGGCCAGCGCCAGAAGCGCCAGCCCGCCCCGTACCATGCTGTTCCCGACTGGGCCGCTGGGGACCTTTTCGCCTGGCGGCGCCGGGGGCTGGGGGCGCAGGGGGAGGAGAAAACGCCGCCACACACGCACAGCCCAAGAGGGCCGGCCGGCTCGCCCCTCCTCCATCGCTGGTGGTGGCGCCCGAAGCACTCCCGGCCCTTCCTCCTCCGCTGGGGGTTGAGGGCCCGGTTCCCCTGGCGTGACGGCAGGCGATGGCCGCTGCCGGCGGCGCGGCAGCAGGCGTCTTCGAACCTCCACCGGCAGGATGAGGAGGAGAAGCAGCAGGACGAGGATCAAAAGCAGGAACGCGAATAGATAGGGCACCGCGCCCTCACCCGTCGATCGATTTTGTGACCCTGGAAACGATTCTACTACAAAGGATGGGCAAACGCAACGGTCGCCCATGCCAACCAAGCCCGTATCCAGGGGGCGCAACTTTTCCCCGGGACAAAACGTAAACCGTTGGGTCGCTTTTGACAGCGCTACCGTGCAATGCTATACTGCGCCCAAGGACCCCGGCGTGCGTGCGCAACAAGGAGCTGCATATGTCGGCAGGCAGGATCATCGGCTACATTGTCTCCGCCATCCTGATCTTCTTTGGCGTCCTCTTCATCTGGGCTGCCTTCAGCCCGGAGGGAACCACCGGCTGGATCTGGGTCGGGATCGTGACTGTAGGCATCGGGTTGGCCATCATCGTGTTGCTGCAGCTGTTTCGCCCCGCTCCGCCTGAGCAGATCGTGCAAAAGATCGACCTGAGCGGCGATATCCAGATGGCCAAGATCAAGTGCAAGAACTGCGGAGCGGACCTGGACAAGGAGAGCATCTCGGTCCGCGAGGGAGCCATCTTCATCTCCTGTCCTTATTGCGGCTCCACTTACCAGATGGTCGAAGAGCCCAAGTGGTGAACCGGGCCGTAGCGCGCGATGGCCCGTCGGAGGATGCCGATGCGCCGTATCGCCTGGACTTGCCTCTTGCTCGGCCTTGCCCTGGCGCTGCTTATAACCGTGCCGGCACACGCCCTGGACTACTCTTTCTCGCTGGACCGCCATACCGTCGACCTCTGGATCCAGGCGGATGGCTCCGTACGGCTGGAGATCTGGCTCACCTTCACCTGTGACCGCAGGGCCCACCCGATCGACGTCGTGGACCTGGGCCTGCCGACCGATGATTTCGATCTGAGCGGCATCCATGCCGACGTCGACGGCACCCCGATCGATCACGTCGGCACCGACTACCAGGGGACCGGTTCCGGGGTAGCCCTTTGGTTGGGGCGTGGGACGATCGGGGCCGGAAAAAGCGGTACCGTCCACGTGATCGTGGACCGCGTGGGGGACATGATCTATGCCGACGACGCCGATCCCGACTATGCGAGCGTGCAGTACTCGCCCACCTACTTCGGCAGCGCTTACACCCACGGCACGACCGACCTGACGGTGCGTTTCCATATGCCGCCGGGGGTCCAGCCGGAGGAACCCCGTTGGCACCGCAGCCCCGAAGGATGGCCCCAGGAACAGCCCGAGGCGAGCCTGGATGCTGAGGGGCGGCCCACCTACACCTGGCATCACCCGTCTGCCGCCCCGGACCAGATGTACGTCTTTGGCGCTTCTTTCCCCCGCCGGTATGTCCCCACCGAAGTCATCCAAGGCCCCCGCCCCACGGAGGTGACCGTCGTTCCCGTCCGTTTCTCCCTGCAACGCGAGGTGGTGGACGTCTGGGTACAGCGGGATGGCTCCGCGCGGCTGGTATATGAGCTCACCATCGCGGTCGATCCGGACTCGGGCCCGGTCACGTGGGTCGGCCTGGAGCTCCCCTCCGGCGACTATGACCTCGACCGCATCTCGGCAAACGTGGACGGAAAACCGATCGGTTACATCGAGCCCTCGGGCTACGCTCCCGCCGGGATCGGCATCGGGCTCTATGAAGCAGCCATCCAACCCGGGCAAAAGGGCACGCTGCACGTGGTCGTCGAGCGGGTGCGGCTGATGGTGTACCAGGACCGCGACCGGGACAATGTGAAGGTCGTGTTCTCCCCCGCGTCGTTCGAAGAGTCCCCGGTTCGGGGCACCACCGATCTGACCGTCCGCCTGCACCTGCCGCCGGGGGTCAAGCCACAAGAAGCCCGTTGGCAGCCCAGTCCCGAAGGATGGCCCCAGGAACAGCCCGAGGCCGGCCTGGACGACGAGGGGTTGGTCGTCTACACCTGGTCGAACGCAACCGCCGTCCCGACCCAGGAATACACCTTCGCGGCTTCCTTCCCGCGCGGGTACGTAGCCGAGGAGGCGATCCAGAAAGGTCCGTCGGTCTGGGCCACGATCTGGCAATGGCTGGGACCCCTCCTTTGCCTCCTTTCGCCGGGAGTGCTCATCGCGCTGTTTGTGGTCCTGGGCGTACGGGCGCGCATCCGCCGGCAGATGGCTTACCTGCCGCCCTCGATCAAGGTGGAGGGCGTAGGCATCAAGCGTGGGCTCACGGCTGTGGAAGCGGCCGTCCTGCTCCAGACGCCCCTGAACCGGGTGCTCACCATGATCCTTTTCGGCCTCCTCAAGAAGGGGGCGCTCACTGTGCTTGACGAGGCCCCTTTGAAAGTGCAGGTGGAGCCATCCCTGCCGGAGGAGCTGCGCTCCTATGAAAAGGGCTTCCTGGAAGCGGTGGAAAAGAACGGACGGCTGGACGAAGAGCGCCTGCGTCAGGTGGTGATCGATCTGGTGCGGGAAGTCAACAACAAGATGAAAGGCTTCAGCCGCAAGGAGACGATGGACTACTACCGCGACATCGTCCGGCGTGCCTGGGAACAGGTGGAAAAGGCGGCGACACCGGAAGTGCGCGGGCAGCTCTTCAGCGAGGGGTTGGAGTGGGTCATGCTGGACGAGGACTTTGAGGAACGCACCGGCCGCGTGTTCGGCGACGAGCCGGTGTACGTCCCGGTCTGGTGGGGGCGCTATCGCCCATGGGTGACTACGACGCCCGTATCCAGGAGCGCCGGGCCGGCCGTCCCCTCACAGCCGATCCAACTCCCCCACCTCCCGGGCAGCGACTTTGCTGCGCGCGTGGTGCGCAGCATCGAGGGCACGGCCGGCCGCATCGTGCGCAGCCTGACCTCCTTCACCACGGCCGTCACCAACGTCACCAACCCGCCCCCCAAGCCGACCTACAGCTCTTCCCGCAGCAGCTTCGGGGGCGGAGGGGGATGCGCCTGCGCCTGTGCCTGTGCCTGCGCTGGATGTGCTTGTGCCTGCGCCGGCGGCGGGCGATGACCGGCTGCGGCAGGATCTCGCCATGCGGTTTCCGCTGAAGACCCGAGAAAGGCAGACCCTTTCCCCGGGTCTCTATTCCTACGAACGGGACGATGGCCAGGGCGGGCACGCCAAGGTCCACCTGCGCGTGGAGCCGGCCGGCCACGCCGTGCTGGTACTCAATGCCTCCCGGATCCTGCACCTTAACCGCACGGCGGCCGAGTACGCGCGCTTTTTCCTGGAAAAGACGCCCGAGGAGACGGTCGTGCGGGCGATGCGCCGCCGCTACCGCATCGACGCCGAGACGGTGCGCGCCGACTATCGCCAGATCGGGCACCAGATCGAGGCGCTCCTGCATCCGGAACCGGGGAGCTGCCCCATCCAGGGGCTGGAACTGGAGCGCATCGACCCCTTCTCCGTTCCCTTGAGCGCTCCCTACCGGATGGATCTTGCGCTGACCTACCGCTGCCAGAACCGTTGCCCACATTGTTACGTCGCCCGTCCCCCAGACTATCCGGAAATGGACACCGCTACCTGGAAGACGGTCCTGGAGCGTGTTCGGGAGATCGGTATCCCGCACATCTGCTTCACCGGGGGCGAGGCCACCCTGCGGCACGACCTTGCGGATCTGGTCTCCTACGCCCAGGGGCTCGGGCTGGTGACCGGCCTCCTGACGAACGGCCGCCGCCTGTCCGACCGGGCCTATGTCGAAGCGCTGGTTGCGGCCGGCCTGGACCACGTCCAGATCACGCTCGAGTCCCACGACCCGACCGTCCACGACCGGATGGTTGCCTCCCCCGGTGCCTGGGCGGAGACGGTGCAGGGGATCCGCAAGGCCCTCGCCGCCGGCCTGTACACGACCACCAACACCACCCTCACCCGCGACAACATCGCCACGATCGAAGAGACCGTTTCCTGGATCGCTTCGCTGGGCGTGCCCACCTTTGCCTGTAACAGCCTCATCTACGCCGGCCGTGGGAAAGCGGTGGGCACTGGCTTTGCCGAAGGGGAGCTTTCGCCCATCCTGGAACGGGTGCGGGAAGCGGCGCTGCGGGAAGGCGTTCGGCTGATCTGGTACACGCCGACCCAGTACTGCGCCTTCTCGCCCCTGCAACTGGAATTGGGCGTCAAGGCGTGTACCGCGGCGCTCTATAACATGTGCGTGGAGCCGGACGGCATGGTCATCCCCTGCCAGAGCTACTACCGCCCGTTGGGCCACATCCTGCGCGATCCCTGGGAGCAGATCTGGGACCACGAGCTCGCCCGCTCCTTACGGGAACGCCGCTACGCCCCGCCGAAGTGCCGGGACTGCCCGGAACTACCCCTCTGTGGTGGAGGATGCCCGCTCTACCTGGAGGCGCAAGGGGAAACCCGAGCCGCATAGAAGGAGGCGCCGATGTCTGTTTGGGAAAAGTTGCGCAGCTTCTTCGCCCCGGCCCAGCCGCTTGCCCCGGGTATGTTCCATTACCAGAGTCCCCCCGACGCAAGCCCTCAGTATCGGCTCCACCTGCGCATCGAGCCGGACGGACGGGGCCTCCTGATTCTCAATGCCGCAACCGTCTTGCATTTGAACCAGACGGCTACCGAGTACGCTTACCACCTGGTGCGGGGCACGGATGAGGAAGAGGTCGTGCGGGAGATGACCCGACGGTATCGGGTCGATCCGGAGCGTGCGCGCAGCGATTTCCGCGACCTGAAAGAGCGCATCCTGACGCTGGCGACCTCTACCGACCTGGCCCCGGACGTCTACCTGGATATCGAGCGCACCGAACCGTTCTCTGCCGCAACCTCGGCCCCCTACCGGGTCGACCTGGCGTTGACCTATCGCATGGACGAGCGTGGCACCCTCGATCCGGAGGCGCGCCGGCGCGTGGAGCGGGAACTCTCGACCGCCGAGTGGCAGCAGATCCTCAACCGGCTCTGGGACGTCGGGGTCCCTCACGTGGTCTTTACCGGGGGCGAACCCACCCTACGCGAGGACCTGGTGGAGCTCGTGCGCCACGCGGAGTCGCTCGGGATGGTGAGCGGAATTGTGTCCGACGGCCGGCGCCTGAAGGAGCGTGAGTTCCTGGAGGCGCTTTTGCTGGCGGGGCTCGACCATCTGCAGATCACGCTGGTTTCCCACGATCCTTCGCTCCACGACCGCGTGCTTGGCCGGCCAGGGGCCTGGGAGGAAACGATGGCCGGCCTGCACAACGCCCTTTCTGCGGACCTCTACGTGGTCGTGCACCTGGTCGTCCTGCCCGAAAACGCGGATAGCGCGGGGGACACGGTCTCCTTCCTGGCCGCCCAGGGGGTGCAGACGATCGCGCTGAGCGCTCCGGCCCATCCCCCTTCGCCCGAGGAGCAGGAGCGCCTCCAGCGCGGCCTGAAGGCAGCCGAGGAAGCTGCGCACCGGCACGGGCTGACGATCGTGTGGGACCTTGCCGTCCCCTATTCGCGCATCAACCCGATCGAGCTGGAAGCTGGCGTGCCGCGCGAGCAGGCGCTTCGCCAGCACCTCTACGTCGAGCCCGATGGAGATGTTCTACCCGCCCAGGGCTTTGGCACCGTGCTGGGGAACCTGCTGCGCGACCCGTGGAAAACGATCTGGGAGCACCCGGCGCGCCCCAGGGCGTGACGCTCAGTCTTCCCAGAAAGGGACGACGTACCCGCGCCGCGCCATCAGTGCCCGCATCTCCAGCATCGCGGTGTAAGTGGGCAGAAGGTAGAACGTGCCCCCTTGGGGCGTATGTGCGAGTGCGGTGTCGAGCGCCCGCTCCAGGTCCGGCTCGATCGTGATCCGAGCCTCGTCGACGCCGGCGTACTTCAACCGCACCCCCATATCGGCCGCGCGGGTGCCCGTGACCACGGCGAAAGCCACGCGGCCGGCCAATGCTTCCCAATCGGCATCCCAGAGCCACGAGACGTCCGTCCCATCGGCGATGCGGTCGTTGATCGCGATCAGGTAGCCGTGGGGTTCTTCCCCTTCCGCCAGCATATGGACCACCTGCCCCGCTCCCACGGGGTTCTTGATCAGGGCGACGAGGATCTCCCGCCCTTCCGCCTGCACCCACTCCAGCCGGCCGAACGCGGCCCGAAAGGCGGAAAGTGCTCCCAGCGCCCCGCTGAGCTCCAGGCCCAATGCCCACACCGCGGCGATAGCCGCGAGGGCGTTATAGGCGTTGTAGAGGCCGGGGAGCGGCAGGGTCAGATCGCGTTCGCCCTCGGGCGTGCTCAGGCGGGCGCGCGGTCTTTCCGTCCCTGCTGTGTCTAACGCGGTCAGATGCACCTCGGGGATTGGCCGCGCATGACCACACTTTGGGCAGGAGTAGCGGCCGATGTGTCCGAAGTAGGCCGGGGCATAGGTGTAGGGTGCACCGCAGCGACGGCAGTAGCGCGCATCCGCGGTGTGGTCAGGCGACGTGCTGCCCATCTCCGGGAGGTCCAGGCCGTAGTAGACCACGCGGGCCTGCAGGCTTTCGCCCAAAGCAGCCACGGCGGGATCGTCCGCGTTGAGGAGCACGGTTGCCGTTGGAGGGAGGGTGCGCAGCGCTTCTCCCCAGCGTGCGGCGACATAATCCACCTCGCCGTAGCGGTCCAATTGGTCGCGGAACAGGTTGTGCAACAGCACCAGCCGCGGCTGGCAGAGGGCTATGGCCTGGGGCAGGTGGGCCTCGTCCACTTCGAAGAGGCCGCTATCGCCCTTCGGGCGACCCTGGAGGTCGCTTGCGTATACGAGCGTGCTCGCGATCCCCTCCACCAGGTTGGCGCCCGCGCGGTTGTGGATCGGCCGCCAACCGCCCGCGCGGAGCATGTGGGCCAGCATGCGCGCGGTGGTCGTCTTGCCGTTGGTCCCGGTCACCAGGAGGGTTCCCCGTTCCAGCCGGGCGCACAGCGTCGGGACGAGCGAGCGATCGATCCGCTGCACGACCCACCCCGGGAGGGTGGTCCCACCTCCCCGACCGAGGCGGCGGCTGAGGAAACCAGCCGCTCTCCCTACAACCAGGGCGACCCCGTGCAACAACGGCATCCTTCCCAGACCCGGAAACGTGCGGCATCCTCCGGGGCTCAGAGGATCTCGATGCGGTAGCCGACGATCTCCACGTCCGGACGGTTCTGCTCGAGCCAGCGCACGACCGACTCCAGCCGGCGGTGGGCCTGGGAGCCTTCTGTGGCCACACAGGCCACCCCAAGCGAAGCGGATTGCCAGAGGTCCTGGTGGTCGAGCTCGGCGATGGAGACGTTATGCTCCTGGCTCACCCGCGCGACGATGGAGCGTACCACGCTTCGCTTGTCCTTCAGGGAACGGCTTGCGGGGATGTGCAGGTCGATCTGGCAGTACCCGATCACCATCCGACGCCCTCAGCAGAGTTCGCTCAACCGGCTGGCAGCCTGCAGCAGAACGGCCTGAGCGTACCGCAGGTTATCCATCGAGTTCGAGGGGGCCAGGAGAAAAGCAAAATAGTCCGGGCCCACCGGTGACACCAGGCAACTGGTCTCCCCAGCCTGGAACGCCACCGTGAGCACTGGCCCTGTCCCCAGCGCGCTAGCGACCCGGCTGGCCTCCTGAGTGAGATCGGCCAGCTCTACCTCAAGGAGCGGGCTGGCCGGCGTGGCATCCCGGCTCACGACCTCGACCGCGAGCCCGTCGCAGCCGGCAAAGCCCGCTACCCGCGCGCCGGGCAGGCCTTCCAACGCTTCCCACAGGATGGCCTGCATAATCTCGGGGGCCTCGCTCGGGACAGCCGCGCGTTCCGCCGCTTCGGGCACGGCCGAGATCGCCTCAGCCACCGTGGGCTCCAAGGAGACAGCCACGGCTTCAGGAACCGGCGGCGTGGCTTCGCCGACCGCGGGAATCGGACGCGGCAGGGCAAGGAACGCTTCCGCCTGCTCGGTCAGGCGCGCCAGGCCCTCGCGCAGCCAGGTCAGGATTTCCCCGTGCTGCTCCAGCCGGCTTTCAATCGCCACCACCCGTTCCATCACGTCGCCCAGCGTGGCCTCTTCCATGGGCACCCGCCGCGCCACGGTGGCCCGTGCCAGTTCCTCCCGGAGGACCGCTTCCGTCGCCTCGCGCTGGGCCAGCTGCGCACGCAGCTCTTCCAGTTCCTGCTCCTGTCGGCTTAGCCTTTCCTCCCGTTCCGCCAGAGCCAGGCGGGCTGCCTCCAGTTCCTCCGTCCGCTCCCGCAGCTCCCTTTCTTTGTCTTCCAACAGGGCCTGCTGTTCGCCGAGCTGCTCGTCGCGCTGGCGCACCTGCAGTTCCAGCTCCTCGAGGTGAGCCTGCTGCTCCCGAACAATGCGTTCCAGTTCCTCGGCCTGGCTGGTCAGCCGCTCCATCTCCTGGCGCAGCTCGGCCATGCGGGTTCGAAAGTCCTCCAGCATGATCCCCCTCCTATGCGAACATGCGGGACGATTGGCGGCCCGACCGCACGAGAGCCCATGCAGGCTCCTCACTCGTGCTCGCCCACCTGGCCGACCATGACCACGGGATTGTAGGTGATCTCCTTTGCCTCGAAGAGCAACACCAGGGCGCTAGGGGTGCGGGCGACCGAACGATGGTGCAGGCCGGCCTTGACCACGGTGGCTTCCTTTTCCCGCAGGGTCATCGTGCCTCCCCCCTCGATCTCGATGTCCACCGCCCCCTCCAGCACCATAAAAAACTCGTCCCGGTTGTGGAAATGGGGAGGATAACTGCCCTGGTAAAGCACCAACAGGCAATGGTAATTGTCCACCTGGCTGATTTCCAGCGGCACCCACGGAGTCTCCAGTGCCCGGCCCAGGGCGACCAGATCGATCTTGGCCATCGCGCATCCTCCCAGAGGCGAACCGAGTAACATTATAGCATCTACATTACGTTTTCGCAATTTTCCGCGGGCCCACAGGGCATTCAGGGTTGCCCGGCGAGGACAAGCGTCAGCGGCACCCATCGGCTGTCCACCGTCCAAACCTCCCCGTCCTCTGTCCACAGTTGCATCTGTTCGATCCACACGCCTCCCTCCCCTGGCTGGAGGGCGGTCCAGCGCAGCGCTGCCAGCCACCGGGTTGTTTCCTCGACCGTGCTGCGGCTCTCGAACACTCCCTCGCCACGGGCGTTGTCCACCTCCACACTCCAGGAAAGGAGCGGGCGGCTGAGGAGCGGCTCCACCTCTTCCAGGCGCAGGAGCGTGGGGTCAAAGCGCACCAAGAAGCGTACCGCGACAATGGGCACCGCCGGATCGAGTCCCACCGAGAGGGTGAAGGCTTCCCCTGCCGCGACCGGCTCTACCGGCCCGCGCACGTGCACGGTGGTGCTGAGGACGGCCGGCTCCACGGCCACCGTCCAGGACGCCGCCGGGCTAAATGCTCCCTCGGGGCCGACCATCTGCCAGGTGAGCGTGTAGGTGCCGACCGTCGTGGGGGCGGTGATCACGGTCGTGAAGGCGCCGATTTCCCCAGGGCGCACCGGCTCGCTTGGGAAGACCTCCCTTTCCCCGCCCGGCAAAAGCCCGCCCTCGAGCACCAGACGCTCCCCGCCTGCGCGCGACCACGAGCGCGCCCCCACATTCTGCACCGGCAAGGTCAGGCGCAACCGGTGCCCCGCTGCCACCCGCAGGGGGCGCGAGGGCGGGAGGAGGCGTGCGGACCACCATAACTTCTGCCCACGGAGATCGCGTCTCAGCGTATCCAGGTACAGGTCCTCGGGCACCGCCTGCCCGGCCATATCCGGATAGCCGGCACGCTCGACGGAGGTGCCCTCCCATAGTTCGTTCCAGGTCTCGATCAGCAGGAGGTTCGTATGGGGCGGAACCATGGCAAGGCTTGCGCTTAGGAAAGCATCGGGGCCGCCGGCCTCGCCTCCGGGGGTGATCCAGCGTGGCTGTTCGCGCCCTCCCTTTTCCCCCTTGAGTTTCCGATCGTCGAACCCCGGCCCGACCGAGGCCACCGTATAGCCGTGCCACTCGCGCACCCGGGGGCCGAGCAGGGCACTGCCCCACACATAGCGCCCGTCGGCGACCGTTTCCAGCGAGGGCTCCCCCTCCAGGGCGGCCTGGGTGAACCAGGAATCCTCGAGGATGATCCACGGGGTGATCGGCTGCCCCCGGGAGTCGTGAAAATCGCGCGCAAAGGCCTCCTTCACCGCGCGCCACAGCTCTCCGGCCTTTTCCAGGTGGGTCATGCCCCAGGAGCCGTAGACCACGATGAGGGGCCGACCGCCCTCTTCCACCGGCCGGCCATCGTGCGTTGCCCACATCTCCTGGGGGATCGTCTGGAAGAAGGGTCGGATCTTGCGATCGTAGAAGAAAAAGCCCGAGATCGCCTGCCGCAGGTCCAGAGCCGGGCCGGTGCCGAAATAGGAACTGTTATCCAGGCGTCCGTTGTCGGCATAATCGCGGTACTCGCACACTTCCGAGGTCGTATCGTCAAAGAGCCCGATCTTCAACGGGGGGTCAAGGGTGCGGTTGGCTTCCACCAGCCGCAAAAGCCAGCGCGTCCGAAACCACGGGAAGGGGTGATCCCCCCAGGACACCGGCAGGACGATCTGCACGCCGGCCAGCTGCATGTCCCGGAGTTCCTGCGCGTACCAGTAGCGGTTGAGAGAAGAATACCCGCGGCCATCGCTGGGGTCCGGGTCCTGGGGGAAGGGCTGGCTCCATCCCGGCGGGATGGCATAGACCAGGTCGGTATAGCAGTTTTCCTGCGGGCAATTGTGCCAGAAGAAGAAGAAAGTGCCCACCTGCATGGAGGGATTCAGCGGCGGTGCCGGCGTAGGAGTGGGAAACGGAGGAGGCAAGGTGGGCGTTGGCGTAGGAGAGGGAGCGGAAGTAGGCATCGGGAGTGCCGTCCAGGTCGGCAGGACGGTGGGCCGGGTAAGAGTGGGCGTGGGGCTCGGCGAAGGCATCCCAGGGCTCGGGGTGGCAGTCGGAAGGGCCGAGGGGCCGCACGAGGACAGCAACAAGGTGAATAGCAAGAACAGGAAAAGCGCCGGTCCGTTCCTTGCGCCGCGACTTCTGGAGGTGCCGTTTGCATGACCCATTGCAGTTCCTCCGCTGTCGGACCTCCTCCCTTCGGCAGCGGTTTCCATTATACCACAGCCTTTGCCTCCGTACCGCCTGGCCGGAAGAGTTTGGGGGACCGGTTGCTCAGCAACCGGACGGCGGGGGGTGGCAGGTCCCCTCGGAGGGAACGCCGGGGCAGAGCCCCCGGCAAAAGGGCCGGCCTCCCTCGATGAGCGACGCCGGAAGCGATTGCGCCGGCCGCTGATGCCGATTGACGGGGCGAGGCGGTGCCTCGCCCCTACCCCGCTGGGCCTTCGCCGACCGGCAGGGGCAGGAGGATGGTCTCCACCGTGGGCCGGATCCCCCCGCCATCCCGGAGGAGGGCGCTTCCTCCTGGCACCCAGGCCACCCGACGCCCCGTCCTGGCGGTTGAGGATAACCGCCAGGACGGGACCTCCAGCCGCGACCCACTTCGTTGCGGGGGAGTCCGTGGGGGCTGCAAGCCCCCACAGCGGGGGCGCCGGGGGCAGCGCTCCCAGCAAAAGGCCGGCCTCCCTCGACGGATGGCGTGGGAGGCGGTCGGGCCAGCCGCCTGCCTATACCCCCGGGGACATGCGCCGGTCGGGGCAGTGAGCCCCGACCGGACACCGCCACGCGAGGCGGCTTGCCCATTGTAGCGACCGTGTGGTATACTATGATCTAGCAGTGCTCGCCAAGGCGTAGCCATGTGCAAGGGGGAACCCATGAGCGAGGATATCTCGGCGCTCCTTCGCGAAGGGATTTCCGCCGCTCGAGCAGGCGACAAGACCCGCGCCAAGCGGCTCCTCCTCGAGGTCACCGAGCGGGACGAACGCAACGAGCAGGCCTGGCTCTGGCTCAGCGGCGTCGTGGACGACCTGGAAGAAATGCGCATCTGCCTGGAGAACGTCCTGGCCATCAACCCCCAGAACCAGCGCGCTCGCAAGGGGTTGGCATGGGTCGAAGCGCGACTGGTTGCGGAGCCACCGGCTCCCCCTCCCGTTTCCGAGCCGCCCCCCTGGGAAGTAACGGTGCCCGCAGAGCCGGCTCCTCAGCCGCCCCCCGTTCCTGAGCCAACCCCGCCTCCCCCGCCTCCCCCGCCGACTACCCACCCCGAACCCCCTCCTTTCGGAGAGGAGCTCCTGGCGCCCTTTGCTGCCCTGAGCGTGACGGAAGCGGAAGAGGAAGAGGTGGAGCAAAAGGAACCCGAGCCCGAACCGGCCGGCGACCGGGTGCCCTGTCCGGCCTGCGGGGCGCTGAACTATGACTTTGCCACCGAATGCGTCCGATGTGGCTTTCCCTTCGCCATCACCTGCCCCGAATGCAACGAGTTGGTCACCACGGATACCGGTTTCTGCCCCCACTGTGGTGCAGAGCTCCCCTTGCCTACCAAGCTCCCGGCGGTGCTCGAGCGGGAGACCGAGATCGAGGACACTTACCGTCACGGGCTGGCTCTGCTGAGGGACAAGAAGTACCAGGAAGCCAAGGTGGCTTTGGAGCAGGCGATTGCGCTGGACCCGCACCACGTGGAAGCCTATTACAACCTGGGGGTCGTCTGCGCGCGGCTGGGGCTGCGCGATGAGGCCCGGCAACACTGGGAGATGGTGAAGCAACTGCAGCCGGACCATCCCTATGTCCAGCAGGAACTGGATTCGCTTCTATCGCCCCGCGAACGCCGCCGCCTGGCCCTGGAACGCCGCAAGGCGGAGCAAGAGGCCCAGAAAAGGGCCCGGGCAGAACGGGGAAAGCCTCCCGGACAGACGCTTCTGTACGAATACGAGAAAAAGCTCGCAGAACGGCCGGCCCCGGAAGAGGAGGTGAGCGGCCTGGAGTCGTTCCTGTACATCCTCCTGGTGGGCCTCATCCTTGGCGTATCGTATGCGCTCAACCCCCAGGCCTATGGCTTGCAGCCGCTCCTGGAAAACGCCCCAGGCATCGTGGACCAGACCCTGCTGATCGTGATCGTCGTCTTCCTGGCCTGGCTTGTGCTCGGCCTGGTGGCCCGCCTCCTGAGCCTCATCTTCCGGGCGCGCGGCCGTACCACGGCCTACCTGGTCTGTTCCTCCCACCTGCTGATGCCCTTGTTCCTCCTCAGTGTGCCGGTTGCGCTCTACCTCCCCCCGGTCACCGCGCGCCTGCCCGAACAGATCCTCCCCTGGCTCCAGCGCAGCTGGGGCCCGTTGCCGCCGCTTCCCTGGGTCATCTTCGGTGGGGTAGCGGCTTTTGCGGGCCTCTTTTCCTTCATCCGCGGCCTGAGCCGCGTTGGCCGCATCGCCCTGTGGAAGGCACTCCTGGTGGGGCTGTTGGCGCTGGTCGTCTCGCTGGTGCTCCTCGGCGCGCTGGGGTACTTTGCACGCCCTTATCTGGAACAACGCAGCCTGCTCGAATGGCTTGGCTTGGAGCGTTGGTCGGAGCTCCTTGCCCCTGCGCCCTCTCCTACCCCCTCGCCGAGCCCAGCTCCCTCCCCGACCCCCGAAGCCAGCCCCACTACCTTGCCGGAGGTGACCCCGACCCCGTAACCCGACCCTACCTCCGAGCACCTGTCCCGTGCGCCCTGGCGGCCTCCTCCAGCACTGCCTCCAGCCGCGCACAATGGCGCGCCCAGGAATATTCGGCAACCACCCGGTGGCGGGCACGCCGGCCCATCTCCCGTGCCACGTTGTCATTGTGCAACAGGAACGCCATTGCCTCCGCCAGGGCCTGGACCGCCCCTTCCGGCACGAGCAGCCCCTCCTCGTGCGGACGCACCACCTGGTTCAGGGGGTAGATCTCGCTGGTGATCACGGGCAGCCCCATCGCCATGTACTCGAACACCTTGAGGGGGGACCAAAAGAAGCCGGCCGCCCGTAGGGCGGGATGCGCATCGGTGCGAAAGGGCGCCACTCCGACATCGGCCAGCGCCAGGTACAGGGGCACATCCCCGTAGGGCACGTGGCCGACAAAGCGCAATCGACCGTAGACGCCGCGAGCCCGGGCGAGCGCCTCCACGGCGCGACGCTGGGGCCCATCCCCCACAAGCAGGCCGAAACCATCGTCCCGCCGGTACGCGAGATCGGCCATTGCTTCCACGAACTCGCGTGCCCCGTGCCAGGGGCGAAAGCTCCCGACGAAGGCTGCGACCCGGGCGCCCCGGGGGAGGTCCAGGCGCGCCCGCAACGCTTCCAGCTCTTCGGCCCGCTCCTGACGCAGCTCCGGCCGGAAGCGCTCCGTGTTCGCCCCCCAGGGGATCTCGACCACCCGCTCCCGGGGGATCTCCGGCGGCACCGTCGTATGGAGCGGCGTGACGATGCGCGCCGCCCCGCGGCACTGCCACAGGGCCCAACGGCGCATCGGGCCCCCCAGAAGGTCGTCCAGCCGTCGCTTCCAGACCTCGGGCGGATCGACGATCAGCGCGTTGACCTCGAGCACTGCGGGGATCCCCAGCCGCTGCGCCCAATAGATCCCCGCCCCGGCAAAGTTATAGTACCGCTCCATCACCACCTGGGGGCCAAACGCGCGCACCACCCGCCCGATCAGCCCCATCCCCAAGAACGAAAGCCCCTTGGGGATATCCACGTAAACGACCGGGAGGCCATCGACCTCGCCGTGTTCCACCCGGAAGAAGGGCCGAACCCCGCTCCACCCGGGCCGATGGGCAGCGACCACAAGCACCTCATGCCCCCGTGCTCGAAGCCCACGGGCAACCTCCAGCGTATGGGTGGAGCCGCCGTAATGGCCGGGGAGCGGGATTCCAGAGGCAACGTAAAGGATGCGCATCCGCGGTCCTCTTGTGGCCTACCCGAACACCCTTCTTCGGAAAGCCATCGCCCAACGGTCCAGCACCGGGTTGCCCCGGACCCAGTCGTAGAGCTTGTTGGCCGCGTAAAAGAGCGTCACCACCGTCCAGCGGGCGGAAAGGAAAGCATCCAACGCCCGCTCGAATGGCCGGGGCAGCCGGCGGACCAGGCGGTAGAGACGCGCCAGGAGGGGGAAGTAGCGCCGGATAAAGACCACCCGGTTGCGGTGGATCTTGTCAAAGCCCAGCACGGTGTCGGTGGCATAATCGGTGACGATGCGGTCGGTCAGCAACCCCATCTCCTGGCTCAGGCGATGGAGCGGGGTACGCGGGTAGGGGTAGAAAATGGTCACGCGCGTCACGTCCGCGCGCACGACGGCGTTCAGCTTGACCGTGTCCAGCATCTGTTCCACCGTTTCCCCAGGGAACCCGACGATATTGAAGGAAAAGACCTTTATCCCCGCGCGGTGACATAGCTCAAAGGCGCGCACGATCTCCTCTCGGCTCAATTCGCGCCGGAGGAGGCCATTGCGTACCGCATCGTTCCCGCTCTCGATGCCGAAGCGGACTTCATCGCAGCCCGCCTGCCTCAGGAGTTCCACCACCTCTTCGTCCGCCAGGTTGGGGCGGAGGTTACAGGCGAACGGCCGGCCGATCTCCGCAGCATAGCGCGCAGCAAACTCCCGGAACCACTCCCGCCGCAACGGCAGGATGTCGTCGTCGAAGACAAATCGGCGGATGAACGGGTAGTCCTCGAGCACCTTTCGCAGCTCAGCGATCACCAGCGGCACGCTCCGGAATCGCACCGGCCGGCCGAGCCCCCGGTACACCTCCCGCAGCGCCTCGTTACAGCAGTAAGTGCACCGGTAAGGGCAGCCCCGAGAGACCATCATCGTCGCTTCCCCGAGCCGCTCGTGGTGCAGGTTCGGGTAATCGTAGAGGGCCCGGTCCGGGAAGGGGAGGGTATCCAGGTCCACCAGGGGACGGAGCGGATTGCGCTCGATCGTCCCATCGGGGCGTTTCCACCACAGGTTACGGATGCCGGAAGGGGAGCGGCCGCTCTCCAGGGCCTCGGCCAGCTCCACGATCGCCCCTTCCCCTTCGCCCACGCACACCAGGTCAACATGGGGTAGCGCGAGCGTTTCTTCCGGGACCAGGGTCGGATGGACGCCGCCCGCGATGATCCAGGCGTCGGGCCACCTCTCCTTGATCCAGGCGCTCCACTCCCGCAGGAAAGGGACCATGTTCGAGGTGATGGAGAAACCCACCAGCCGGGGTCCATAGGGCGAGAGGCGTTCCTCCAGGCGCTCCAGGAACGCGGTACGGCCGATCGGCTGGGTGACGTGAAGCAGGGTAGCCTGGTGGCCGGCCTGTTTCAGCACCGCGGCCAGGATGCCGATCCCCGAGTAGTAATAGCCGCGCCAGGCCGCGCCTTCCAAGAGGTCCGGGTAGATGAAGGTCACCCGCATGGCTTCTCCAGGAGGAGGAAATAGGAGCCGGAGCGGAGCCGCCCGAAGAGGGCGATATCCAGCCCCATCGCCCAGGTGAGCGCCCGGGCCAGGTAGTAGACCGCACCGCGCCGGGCAGCACGCGCCCGCCAGTGGCTGTGTCCGGCCTCCGACGGCGGAGCCCCGGGACGCTTTTGCCGCTCGAAGAACGGCAGCAGCAAGTGCTCGACGAAGGACGTGATCGCGCTGTTCCAGAAGCGCACTTCTACTACCCGGAAGCCGTGGCTTTCTACGAGGGTGCACAGCTCGTCAAAGGTCGCGATCGCCTTCACGTGGTCCGCCTTGCGCAGCGCGTCGCGGTCGGGAGGGAACAGACCCATCCGCCGCAGGGCACCGCCCAAGCGTCTCCAGAGGCTGATCAACGGCTGCAGCTGCGACGGCTCCCGCGTGTTGGAGTAAAGGAAGAGGCGCCCCCCGGGGCGCAGCAGACGGTACATCTCCTTCAGCACCGCCTCCAGGTCCTCCCGGGTCAGGTGCTCCAGGACGTCGATCGAAAAGGCTTTGTCGAAGGAGCGCGAAGCGAACGGCGCGCGCCGGGCATCCCCTCGCACCAATTCCACCTGGGCCAGCGCGGCATCGGCAAAGAGGGGAGCAGGATCCAGGCCGACAAGGAGGGCCACTGCCTCCCGGTTCCACAGGGCAAACTTGCCGTTCCCGCATCCCACATCCAGCACGCGGTCGGTCGGCTGCAAAGAGAGCATACGGCGCAGGACGCGCTGGCGCACGCCGGCACCCAGCACGGGAGGGCCGACCTGCCGGTAGTCGAGCGTGGAGAACGCCTCCGATTCGGCGACGTAGCGGGAAATGTGGGCAAACGCCGTCGAGCGCGGCATCAGCTCCAGGTAGCCAAAAGGGGCAGGGTACCTGGTGCCACAGGCGATGCAAAAGAGCCCTTCGCCATCCCGGGAAAGCTCCCCCGGGTCGCCGCAGTCCGGACAGCGGACGATGCGCAAGAGATCCGCCGAGACCACCTCAGCACCTCCGGGGGCAGTATAGCACAGGCCGGCCGGAGCCGCAAAGCCTTTGCTTTTTCTTCTGCCGCCGTGTATAATGAGCCTGCCTGGAGGAGTGCCCAGGCGAGGGATGTGGCCATGGAGCCGATCCGACTTTCTCCCCGCGCCAAGGTTATTGTCTTTTGGGTGCTGGTGGTGCTCGCGCTCCTCTTCTTCTGGCGCGTGCGCGACGTGGCGCTTCCCTTCGTCTGGGCCCTGGTCACGGCCTACCTGTTCCTTCCAGTAGTGCGCTTCCTGGCTCAACGTACCCACGCGCCCCGATGGATCTGGATCACCGTCCTTTACCTGGTTGGCGGAGCGGTGGTCTACGTCCTGGTCACGGTCCTCATCCCGGTGGTTGGGCGGCAATACGAGGAGTTTCTGAAGGCGGCCCCGGGGATCATTTCCGATGTCCAGGCATACATCGCGGAGCACGAGCGCATCGAGGTGTTGGGGTTTACCCTGAACGTGCAGGCGATCGCCGAGAACCTGGTCCAGGTCCTCGGGGATCTGGCGCGGCGGGTCCCCCAACAGGCCCTGGCCGGGGTCACGTTGGTGCTCACGACGGTGACCAAGATCGTGATCTACCTGATCGCCACGTTCTATTTCCTCCTCCTGGGCGACCGCTGGGCCAGGCAGCTGGTGGATCTGTTGCCGGAGCGTTGGAGGAACGAGCTCGCCCCTCTCTTCCAGCGGATCCACGCCCTTCTGAAGGCGTATATCCTGGGGCAGGCCTTGCGCATGTTCATCATGGGCACGCTGATCTACATCGGCCTGAGCGTGCTCCAGGTACGGTTCGCCTTGGTGCTGGCCATCATGGGGGGGGTGCTCGAGCTTGTGCCGATCCTGGGGCCCGTCGTTGCGGGGACCATCACGACCATCGTCGCGCTCTTCCAGCCCCAGCCGGCCTACGGCTGGAGCAACCTCACGCTGGCTGCGGCAGTGGCCATCCTTTACGTCGGACTGAACCAGTTAGAGGAAAACTTTCTCATCCCGAACCTCTTGGGATACATGGTTGACCTTCCACCCCTGCTGGTCATCTTTGTGGTGCTGGCGGGGGAAAGCCTGGCGGGCATCCCGGGGCTGCTCCTTGCGGTCCCGGTTGCAGCGACCCTGCATGTGGTGCTGCGCTACCTGTACGCCAGGATGATGGACCGTCCGGATGCCTTCGAGGCCTGGGTCGCGGAGAAAGAACGGCCACGCCACGAGAAGCTGCGCGCTTTCCTATCCCGTCTTGGGCGTCGCCTGCGCTTCCGGCGCGCTGTGTCAGCGGTCCAACGGCCGGCGGAAGATGAAGGAGGGCGCCGATGATCGTGCGGGCGGCCACGCCGGCGGACTTGCCAGCCTGTCTAGCGGTGGACGCTTCCTACCGCACTAGCCAGGTCTGGCAGATGCGCGTGCAACGCGGGGACGTCCTCGCGGACGGGGAAGAGGGGATCTTTGTCTCTTTCTGCCCGGTGCGGTTGCCCCGTCCGGTGCTGCTGACTCCTCCAGGGCTAGCGGAGCGTCTTGCCTCGGGCTGGCAGCGCCGCGCGCTGATGCTGGTGCTCGAGGAAGAGCAGGCGATCTACGGGTACCTGGGACTGGAGGTGCGCTCGGACGAACGGCTCGGGTGGATCGACGTCCTGGCGGTGGATCCGAGCAAGCGGCAACAGGGGTGGGAAGCGCGCCTGGTGGAGGAAGCGATCGCCTGGGCCCAGGGACACGGGCTACGTGCCCTGGTGCTGGAAACACAGGCACGCAACGCGCCGATGATCGCGCTCGCGCAACAGCTGGGGTTCGCCTTCAGCGGTTACCACGAGCAATACTATGCGGAGGCCGAGGTCGCCCTCTTTTTCACCTTTCCGCTTTCGTGAATTCCCCTTCCTCCCGCACCAGTTCGTCGTAGCGGCGGAACGCCTGTGCGGCCCGTGAGGCATCGCCGAGCACCTGGTAGAGCTTTCCCAGCAAGTAGTGGCTGCGGGCATAGCGCGGGCGAAGCTGGATCGCCTGTCGAAAGACCTCCAACGCTTCCTGGTAGCGCCCCATTTCCCGCAGCGCGACTCCCAGGCCGTTGTAGGCCTCGATATCCTCCGGGTTGAGCTGGATCGCTTGCCGGAAGGCCTGCTCCGCCTCCTCAAGCTTCCCCTGCGCGGCCAGGGCAACGCCCAGGTTGTAGTGGGCGCCGGGATAGGTCGGTTCCCGGGCCAGCACCTCGCGCAGGTGGGCGATGGCCTGTTCGTACGCCTTCATCGCGGCGCATGTCAGGCCGAGCTGGTAGAACGCATCCGCCGTACCCGGACGGAAGCGCAGCACCTCGGTGAATTGCTCGCGGGCTTCCTCCAGCCGCCCGAGGTGGCGACAGACGATCCCCAGCTCCATCCGGGCCGCCAGGCGCTCGGGGTCCAGCTCCACCGCCCGGCGCAGCGCTTCCGCTGCTTCTTCGTTCCGCCCGAGGGCATGGGCCGTCTGCCCGAGCAGGTGCTGGAATTGGGCATCCTGGGGGCGCAGCCGGGCGGCTTCGGCGAACGCTGCGTAGGCCCGTTCGGCATCGTTCTGCGCCAGGTAGGCCAGCCCCAGGTTAAAGTGTGCCTCGGCATGGTCCGGCTGCAAGGCGATCACGCGTTTGTACATCTCGATCGCGGCCACGATCCCCTGGGGCATCTGCCGCGCGCGGGCCTGAACGACCACCATGTTGGCCAGGCGGTAGATCGCTTCGGCGTCGTCTGGGTGCCGCCGCAGGTTGCGCCGCAGCACCTCTACCGCACGCTCGAGCTCCCCGCGCTCCTGATAGAGCCGGCTGAGGGTGTCATAGGCGGGGATCAGATCGGGGTCCAGGCGCAACGCTTCCTCGAGCTCGACGATCGCCAGGTTGGGCTGCCCACGGTCGCGATACACCAGCCCCAGGCAGTAGTGGGCCTCGGCGTTGTCGGGATCCAGCTCCAGGGCGCGGGTGAACTCGGCCTCGGCATCCCCCAGGCGATTCTGGCTGCGGTGGGCGAGCCCCAGGTTGATGTGCATCTCGGCGCTATCGGCCGCGAGAGAAGTGGCCTCCTGGAACTGGTCGATCGCCAGGTCCATCTGCCCCTGGCGCTTGTAGATAAGCCCGAGTTCATAGTGGGCCTCGGCAAAGCCCGGCCGCAGCCGGATCGCTTCCTGGAGGGCCTCCACCGCAGCGTCGATCTCCCCCGTCTGCCGGTAGAGGCGGCCCAGGCGCAGGTAGCTCTCCGGATCGCCGGGTTCCTGCTCCAGTGCCAGGCGCAGTTCCCGGAGCGCCATCTCCGTCATCCCGCGATCCGCATAGAGCTCCGCCAAGTCGCGGTGCACCGCAGCATATTGCGGCCGGCGCGCCAAGGCCTCGCGGAAGGCAGCGAACGCCTCGTCGGTCTGCTTTTGCTGCCGGTAGATCAATCCGAGCACCCGGTGGGCCTCGGCCAGCTGGGGATCGAGGCGGACCGCCGTCTGGAGCTCACCGATGGCCTCGGCGAGCCGTCCCTGATCGCGGTACACGAGGCCCAGGCTGTAGTGGATCACCGGGTGATTGGGTTCCAGGCGAAGGGCACGACCGAGTTCTTCGACCGCCTCTTCCATGCGGCCGGTGCGGCTGTACAGGAGGCCTAGGTTGTGGTGCGCCGCGGCGACGTGGGGCAACCGCTCGCAGGCCGCATGATAGGCTCTCTCGGCCTCCTCCCACTCCTTGCGCAGGAAGGCGCAGTTGCCCAGGAAAAAGTAAAGGACGCCCAGCGCGCCCGGTTCCTCCCGGCCGTTTTCGTCCGCCTGGACGATGGCACCGATGAGGGCGGCGCGAAAGGCGTTCCTCGCTTCCTCGTATCGACCCCCGGCATAAGCGACCAGTCCGCTGACGAAGCAGGCCAGCGGTGTGGCGGTCACGGCCGGCCGGGGGAGGCGCAGGACCCGCGCCTCGCCCAACCGGAACTGTTGCAGTCCCAGCAGACGTATGTGGTCCTGGAGAGAACCCGGTTCGAGCGGGCGAGCCAAAGCGAAACAGGGCACAAGGGAAGAGCGCGCCTGTGCCGGTACCCACCCCCAAAGGACCGCATCCAGGCGGCGTTGGCGGGCGACCGCCAACGCTTCTTCCGCGCAGCCAACGAACGGCACCCAGGAGAGGGCCGCGGCATCGTGCGCGACCTCGCGCAGGCCCACGTCGAGCTGATGGTAAAGGACCTCGCTCACCTCCTCGGTCCCTTGCGGCGGCGAAAGGAGGGGCGGGATACGGGTGCCCACACCCAGGGGCGTTTCGAGGAGCCGTTTGGGGCGGCCCCAAGGCACAAGCGGAACGCGGGGAGGGCGCAGCCGACCCGCAAGCGCCTCTCCGGGGGAGGCCTCCTCCCCGAGCAGGGCGACCCCCAGCACGAAAGCGCCGGCCGGGACGCGGGCAGCCGGCATGTTCATCAGTCCCCAGTTGATCAGCAGGGCGATGGCGATGACGATCTTGATCGCGCGCAGCGCTGGGTTGCTCTGTCCCGGGGCAAGGAAGAACAGGAGGGTCGTGAGGACGGCCAGAGCCAGGATCACGATCCCTGCGGCGACCGCGATCCGTTGCCAGTTCCAGCGCCGCGGCATGAGGTCCCCCGATCGTGTAGCTTCCTGGGGGCATTATAGCATCGCGCCGGACAGTTGTAAACCGAGACAGGGGTGGGCTTCGTAGGGGAGACGTAGCCGGGGCGTCCGAGGAACGCTTTTGACCGCCCTATCCAGCTATGGTATACTCGGGGCATCAGACGGGTATCCGGAGGGATGCTTTGGCAGTCCGTTATGCACGCGCCAACCGGCGCAACCACCGCGGCCTTTCGCTCGCTCCGTTCCTCTTGCGGCACCATGCGCGCGCCGCTTCGGCTGTACCACGGCGCATCCCGCTGGCCTTGAAACTGCTGGCCGTCCTGGCCTTGCTCGCAGGTGGCGCGATCTTCCTGGTGGGCCTGTCCGGGGCAGCTGGCCTCGGCGTCTACGCCTATTATGCCGGCCAACTCAAGGGGCAGCTGGACCGGCTGAACACGCGCCAGGTCTTTGAATCGAGCAAGATCTACGACCGCAACGGCTACCTGCTCTACGAACTTTTTGCCGAGGGTCGGCGAACGCGCATCACCAGCCTGGATCAGGTCCCCAAGGAACTGATCTGGGCCACCATAGCGACCGAGGACAAGAACTTTTATGCCAACCCGGGCGTCGACCCGGCCGGCATCGCCCGCGCGGTGCGCGATTTCCTGCGCACGGGCCAGATCCAGGGAGGCGGGAGCACCCTGACGCAGCAGTTCATCCGCAACGCCCTCTTTCCGCCGGAGGAACGCTACTCCCAGCGGCTGGAGCGCAAGATTAAGGAAGCCATCCTGGCCTTGGAACTGACCCGCATCCGGACCAAGGACGAAATCCTGCTCATGTACCTGAACGAGATCTCGTACGGCAACCTTTCCTACGGCGTAGAGGCCGCGGCGCAAGGGTATTTCGGTAAGCACGTCTGGGAACTGGACCTGGCGGAATGCGCCTTCCTGGCCGGCCTCCCGAAATCCCCCACCGAGTACAACCCCTTTTTCGCGGGCGGGTACGAAAAGGCCAAGGACCGCCAGTACCATGTCCTCCGGCGGATGGTCGAGGACGGCTACATCACCCAGGCCCAGGCGGACGCGGCGTACCACGAGGAGCTGCATTTCGCGCGCCCCGAGATCCGGATCGAGGCCCCCCACTTTGTGATGTACGTGCGGGAACTGCTGGAAAAAGACCCCCGCATCGGCCCCGAAAGGCTGTACGGCGGGGGGCTGCGCATCACCACTACCCTGGACATCCGCTACCAACGCCTGGGGGAGGCGGTGCTGCGCGAACGGCTGGCGCAGGAGGACGCCATCGCCTACAACGCCAACAACGGAGCCCTGGTGGCCATGCGCCCCGCTACAGGCGAGATTCTGGCCATGGTGGGAAGCGTGGACTATAACCTGGTCAAACCGAGCCCCTGCGGCCTTCCCACGAACGTCGTGGACGGCCAGGTGAACGCGGCCCTGGCCGATCGACAGCCCGGCTCCTCCTTCAAGCCGTTCACCTACCTGCAGGCCTTCATGAAGGGGTGGACGCCGGCGACCATGGTACTGGACGTCAAGACCGAATTCCCCGTGCCCGGGCAGGAAACTTATGTTCCCAAGAACTATGACAACAAGTTCCGCGGCCCGGTGCGGCTGCGTAACGCCCTGGGGTGCTCCCTGAATGTACCGGCGATCAAGGTCATCCAGTTCGCCGGGGTAGGGGAGACGATCGAACTCGCCCACCGCATGGGCATCACCGGGCTTTCCCGGGGGTTGGAGTACTACGGGCTTTCGCTCACGTTGGGCGGCGGCGAGGTGAACCTGCGCGACATGGTGAACGCCTACTCCACGCTGGCCAACGAGGGGCGCTACGTGCCTCCGCAGGTCCTCCTGCGGGTGACCGATAGCCAGGGAAACGTGCTCGTCGACTACCGGCCCAAGCCGCTGGAAGAGCAGCCACAGGTCGTGGACCCCCTGTACACCTACCTGATCACGAACGTCCTTTCGGACGACAAGGCCCGCGAGGGCGCCTTCGGTCCGCATAGCGTGCTGGAGCTGAGCCGGCCGGCGGCGGTCAAGACCGGCACTTCCGAGGACTGGGCGGACAACTGGACGATCGGCTATACCCCCTACCTGGCCGTGGGGGTGTGGGTGGGGAACAACAACAACGAACCGATGACGTTGAACTGCGCGCCGCGCGGAGCGGAACACGCCCGGGGCATCCCCAGCGTGCGCACGGCGGGCCGCATCTGGCACAACTTTATGGAGGCGGTCTTTCACCCGCTGGACGAACAGGTCGGGTTGCCCCGCTACTTTCCCGAGGAGGATCTACGCCTGGCCTACTTTGCCAACCCGGACCTCGAGGACGTCCTGCGCGATGAAAACGGCCAGCTCCAGTACGACTTTCGTCGGCCGCAGGGCATCGTCGATGTCGAGGTCTGTGCGGTATCGGGCAAGCTCCCCGGCCCCTCCTGCCCGCGTGTGATGGAGACCTTTGTCCAGGGGACAGAGCCCCGCGACGTGTGCACCGTTCACAAGCCGATGGTCGTGGTCCAGATCCCCGGGAGCAATCCCCCGCGCTACTGCCTCCCTCGAGAGGGGGTTTCCTATCCCCCCGAACTGGTGCAGGAGCAGGTCTTCCTGGACCTTTGGAGCGTGGCGAAGCTGGAGGAACGGGCCGGCCTGGAGGAGTGGATGCGCGAGGCGGGGATCCCGCAGGTGCCCACGATGACCTGTCCTCTGGACCTGGGGGTGCCGCAGCCGGGCCAGCCGGGGCAACCGCCGCCGAACCGCTGGGCCGGCCTGGTGCGCACAATCACCTACCCCACGCGCTACGACGGGATTACTGGGACGGTGGAGATCCGGGGTTCGGCAGATCTGGTCTCGAGCGATCCGAAGGACCAGTTCGCCTACTACATCGTCGAGTGGGGGCAGAAAGGGCCATCGGGGGAGATGCCCACGGAGTGGCACAACGTGGCCGAGGATGTGGGCCGCACCCCGGTGCACAACGGGGTGTTGGCGGTATGGGACCCCTCGATGCTGCCGGATGGCGCCTACGTGCTGCGGCTAACGGTGGTGACGAAGGAAGGCCGGCCGCGCTTCAGCGGGGATGAACCGGGCCACACCTACGTCCCGGTCTACCTGGACCGCGGGCCGATCTACGTGCGTCTGCTTTCCCCGACGCCGGGGAGCGTGCTGACCGATCCTACGGTGACGCTGGTGGCCAAGGTAGAGAGCGTTTCCCCGGCCGCGCGGGTGGACTTTTTCTACGACGGGATCTTTGTCGGCACGGCGATCACGAGCACCGTGTATCCGCTTTCCGAGCGGGTGTACACCGTGACCTGGGCGGTGCGCCCTGGGGAGCACCGGTTGCTGGTGGAGGCGGTGAACACGGCTGGCCGTCGGGGGACGAGTCAGGCGGTGCTGGTGGTCGGGCGGCCGCCGGAGGGGATGGTCCCACCGGTGCCGGCGGTGGGTGTGTGGCGTCGGCCGGCGGGGATGGCCCGGCTGGCCGTGCCCCGGTTCAAAGCGCTCTACCGGCCGTCCCGAACGGCCGCTATGTGGGCAATGGTGCCCGGCTAGCACGAGGAGGGTGGGCGATGTCGGGTGCGCGTGTCGTGCGGGCCCCGCGAGGGACGACGATTTCCTGCAAGGGGTGGCCACAGGAAGCGGCGCTGCGCATGTTGATGAACAACCTGGACCCGGAAGTGGCGGAAAAGCCGGAGGAGCTGATCGTTTACGGCGGCACGGGGCGGGCAGCGCGCAACTGGGAGTGTTTCGACGCCCTGGTGCGTGCGCTAAGGGAGTTGGAAGGGGATGAAACGCTGCTTGTGCAATCGGGGAAGCCGGTGGGGATCTTCAAGACCACGCCGGAGGCGCCGCGGGTGCTGATTTCCAACGCCGTGCTGGTTCCGGCCTGGGCGACGTGGGAGAAATTCTGGGAGCTGGAAGCGCTCGGCCTGACCATGTTCGGCCAGATGACTGCCGGGAGCTGGATCTACATCGGCACACAGGGGATCCTCCAGGGGACCTACGAGACGCTGGCGGAGCTGGCGCGGCAGCATTTCGGGGGGACGCTGAAGGGCCGGTGGGTGCTGACGGCTGGCCTGGGGGGCATGGGCGGGGCGCAACCGCTTGCGATCACCATGAACGAGGGGGTAGGCCTGATCGTAGAGGTGGACCGGCAGCGCATCCAGCGCCGGCTGGACACCGGCTACCTGGACGTGGCGACCGAGGATCTGGAAGAGGCGATGACCTGGGTCGAGGAAGCGTTGGAGCGGGGGGAAGCCAAGTCGATCGGCCTCCTGGGGAACGCGGCGGAGGTGTACCACGAGCTTGCCATCCGGGGGGTGACGCCGGATGTGGTGACCGACCAGACCTCGGCGCACGATGCGTTGAACGGCTATGTCCCGCATGGCTTGCCCTATGAGGAGGCGTTGCGGCTGCGTCGGGAGGACCCGGAGGAGTATGTGCGGCGTTCCATGGCCTCGATGGCGCAGCATGTAGAGGCGATGTTGGAATTCCAGCGCCGCGGGGCGGTGGTGTTTGACTATGGCAACAACCTGCGTGGGCAGGCGTTGAAGGCGGGGGTGAAGGATGCCTTCCGTTACCCCGGCTTTGTCCCGGCGTTCATCCGGCCGCTTTTCTGCCGGGGGAAAGGACCGTTCCGGTGGGTTGCCCTTTCCGGCGACCCCCGGGACCTCTACACCACCGACGAGGCGATCTTGGAGCTTTTCCCCGAGGACGAGGCGCTGGGGCGGTGGATCCGGATGGCGCAGAAGAAGGTCCGTTTCCAGGGGCTACCAGCGCGGATCTGCTGGCTGGGGTATGGGGAACGGGCGAAGGCCGGCCTGGCGTTCAACGAACTGGTGCGGAGCGGCCGGGTGAGCGCGCCGATCGTGATCGGGCGGGACCACCTGGATTCGGGGTCAGTGGCTTCCCCGAACCGTGAGACGGAGGGGATGCGGGACGGGTCGGACGCGATCGCCGACTGGCCGGTGCTGAATGCGCTCCTGAACACCGCCTCGGGGGCGACCTGGGTCGCATTCCACCATGGGGGCGGGGTAGGGATCGGCTACTCGCTCCACGCGGGGATGGTGATTGTAGCCGACGGGACGCGGGAATCGGACGGGAAGCTGGAGCGCGTGCTCACGAACGACCCGGGGATCGGCGTGGCGCGCCATGCCGATGCCGGCTATGAAGAAGCGATTGCCGTGGCACGTGCCAAAGGCATCCGGATTCCGATGCTTCCGCCCGAGCCATAAGCCCGGTGCGGAGCAGGATCGGGCGATGGGTCCAACGGGCCTTCCGGTGGTTTAAGGAGGGCCCGTTGGGTTTCCCGGCGGGGGAGACCGACGCGGCCGAGGTGGGCGCGATCGCAGCCCCCGGGGAGCTGCAAAATGGACTTAACCGGGCCCGATACCCCGCGAGGCGTGCCTTTGCCAAAAGAAGCAACCACCGAGAGTTGCAATACACGCCCGGGCTGTGCTATGATTATGGATGCTCTCACCCGTGTTGAAGGCAATCGGTTGAAGTGAGGGCACAAACACATGGCCGTGTTACGAGGGTTTTTGCAGGCGCGGGAGGGCCTGGGATGGTTATACGGGGGTGGATTTGTCTGTCGAAGGGGGTAAGTTACTGGCTTTTCTCGCACAAACGGTCGTCTCGTTGTGGGGTAGGCCTTGAAAGCAGCGGCCCCGTTCGCCTTTTGGGGCCGGCTGACGGAGTTATTCCTGCGCCCCGAGTGTTTCCGCAGGGTACAGGTTCGCACCAAGCGATAAACCGGTAGCCCGGTCGGGCAATTCCTATGGGGATGCCGATCCGGTGGGATAAATAGGGGCAGCGTTGAGGGGCCACAAGCCGGGAAGGCAGGGCCCACTTCCAGCAGGGGAATCCGTTGGCCCGGCAGGTGCTGATCGCGACCCTGGGTACAGAACCACAGGTGATTACCCGGGCGCTGGACGTGCTCCGGGAGAAGGGGTACGCTATTGAAAAAGTGATCGTGGTGCACACGGTGGCGGAAGAAGTGCGGCAGGCGCTGGGGGCATTGGCGCAGGAGTTCTCGGCACCCGGCGCCTGTGAGTATCATCCCGTAGCAGTGGTGGGAGAGGAGGGGCTGGTACCCGATATCGCCACCGAGGCGGACCTGGCGGCGCTGCTACGCACGTTGTACCGCGTGGTCCTAGCGGAAAAGCGCGCCGGGCAGCTGGTGCACCTGTGCATCGCGGGCGGGCGCAAGCCGATGGCGGTGTGCGGCATGGTGGTCGCTCAGCTCCTGTTCGACGAGGACGACCGGGTGTGGCACCTTCTCTCTCAGGGTTGGCGGCCAGGGGAGGAGCGGGTGATGCACGTGCAGCCCACCGACCGAGTATGGCTGGTGCCGGTGCCGGTGCTGCGGTGGAGCTATGTCTCGCCTGTGCTGACTGAACTGGCCCTCCGGCAAGACCCATGGGAGGCGATTCAGGTGCAGCGGGCCATCCGGCAGGAGGAAGAGTGGCGGCGTAAGAAAGAATTTGTCGAGCACTATCTCACGCCAGCAGAACGAAAGGTGGCGCGATTGGTGTGCCTGGGGCTGGACAACGCGGCGATCGGCCGGCGGTTAGGGAAGAGCGAGAAAACGGTGGCCAACCAGCTGACGGCCATCTATGCCAAGCTGCACGAATGGCGAGGCTATCGGACCGATGTTCCAGTGAGCCGGGCAGTGTTGGTGGCGGAGTTGGCTGGGTACTTTGCGTCGAGCGAAGCGGATTGAGCTAGGAGGAAGCTCCCAAGGCTCTCGGGAAATTCTTCGTATGGACAGGGCAAGCTTCCCAATCTAGAATCAAGAAAAGGCGCAACGGTCCGTACAAGTTCCGCTTCCCGTGGCCAGGGACGAGGGAATTGCCCTACGTAGCCCGATAACGGCAGACGGCCGCGATTTTCGACCGTTGAGCGTTTGGAGGGGAATGATGAGCCAGGACGCACCCACTGTTCTGCTTTACGGCGATGTCGATGCGATCAAGGAGTTTGTCTTTGATACCTCAGCCCTACCCCAAATCAGTGGGGGCAGCCTCTTGCTGGTGAAGTGCGAAGAGGAGATCCGGGCGAAACTCCAGGCCCTTGGCGGGAAAGAAATCTATTGTTCTGGCGGAAGTTTCCTTTTTCGTGTCCCGAGCGATCGAGCCGAGGCGGCCAAACGGGCCGTAGAAGAGCTATACCTGGACAAGACGGGCGCCGCCACGGTGACAGTGGTCTACGAGCAGGAGTTGCCCCCTGATCTTCCGGATGTACCCCCAACAGCTTCGTGGGCCCGGCGCCTTTGGCAGGCCCATTTCGTCCAGGCAGGAGGCCATAGGGCACCGCCGTTGCCTTTTGCCCAGCGAGTAACGTTCTTGGCTGGTCAGCTGCGGGACGCCAAGGCTCAGAAAGCCCGAGCGCCCTTTTGGGAAGCCCCGCCCTTTGGCCAGCGCTGTGACCTTTGCGGCAAGCGGGTAGCGCACCGGGCATGGCGCTCTCCGGAAGGGGAAGAGAAGCGGTTATGCCCGGTATGCTGGAGGCGCTACGAAGCGGGTAAGGGTGGAGGGTTCTGGAACGAGCACTTTGGGGAATGGGCAGAGAGCCAGGGCCTAACGCTTTCCGCTCAGCGCCCGGTTGACCTAGACCACCTGGTAAATAGCGCTCGAGACCACCCGTATCTCGCCTTCCTCTATGCCGATGGCAACGACATCGGCCGGCTCTTACAGTGCGTGGGGGATGAGGAGGAATTGCGGAAACTGTCGCAAATCCTCCGCAGCACCGTGGAAGAGGCGCTCTTTGAAGCTCTCAAGGAGACCTGCGGGCAAGCCCTTGGAGACGTAGACTACTGGCCCTTCGAGATCGTTCACATCGGCGGAGATGATGTGAGCCTGCTGATCCAGGCGGGCTACGCCTGGGAAGTGGCGGTAGCGTTTCTGGAGCAGTTTGAGGGGAAGGTCAACCAGCGAGTACGGGCCGAGCTGGAACAGTTGGCAGATGCAAAAATCACCGCTTCCTGTGGCATCGCTATAGCGGATCCTAAGTACCCCGTTCGGTACCTGGAGAAACTGGCAGAGGACGTGCTGAGGAAGGCCAAGAGAAAGGCGAAGGAGGATTTGGCTAAGCCTTGCAGCGCGGTCAACTTCCTCTGGCTTCCCAGTCCGGTGGCGGCCGAGTCGGCGGAGCCCTTGTTGGCGTATTACGAGTCTCCCGAACGCGGACTCACGGTCCGGCCATACGCCCTGGGGCAGGCCTGCTCGCTGGTGCCCCTGGTCGAGCAGGCTCTGAAGATGCCGCGCACCTTGCGCCATCGTTGGGCCGAAGCCCTAGAGAAAGGCCCCTTCGTTTCCCTCAATACCATTTACTACGACATCGCGCGCCGCGGAGCGGAAGAGCAGCGCTCCTTTCAGGCTTTCCTGCGGGGCCTGGGGAACCTCCTCTCCACCCAGGACCCTCAGGAACCGCCGGCTCCGCTATGGAAGTGGGACGCCTCTTCTGGAAAGTGGCGCACGGCGCTGCTGGACGTGCTAGAGTTGGCGGAATTGCGGGCCACGAGGCCTGACGTGGAGGAAATGTCCGAGGAGGTGCCCTGATGGCCCACGTGGAGATCACCATTCGGTTCCCCTTGGTCACCGCCTTTCACACCACCGGCAACCGACGGCGGCCGGGGGTGGACAAGGCGCTGGCTCTGGGCACCAGGGGCACGCCGATGCTTCCGGCGACGACGGTTAAGGGTTATCTCCGGGAGCGGGCCGAGGTGCTGCTGCGCAGCTGGGGACAGAGGGTCTGCTTGCCCCCTGCCCCAGCGACGATGTGCCTGGAAGAGGACCTCTGCCTGGTGTGCCAGGTTTTCGGCAACCCATACCGGCCCTCGCCTTTGCGCTTTCAGGACGGTCAGTTTGTCCAAAAGCCGGACGCCATGGTACGGAGCGGGGTCAGCATCAGCCGCAGCCGAAGGGCGGCCCTGCCCCAACGCCTGTTCTTCCTGGAAACCACGGATCCACAGCCGGGGGAAGTGGTCGCCATGATTGAAGGCGACCTGAGGGACACCAACCTGGCCCGCGAGGCTGTGGCCCTGGTCACTTTGGCGGCCCGGTCCGGATTCGCCATCGGCGCTGGCCGCACCCGCGGCCTGGGGTGGCTGGAGACGGACAAAATCCGGGTGGAAGCCCGGATAGACGGAAAGGAGGTGGAAGAGAGCATCATAGAACAATACGCGGGTCAATGGAGAGGAGGCCCCCATGTGGTTGAAGATCAAACCTGAAGAGCCCCTCATCTTAGGGGAGGTGCGGACTGACTCCCAGTTTCTCACCAGCCTCCCCTACATCCCTGGCCGCCTGCTGCGGGGTGCCTGGGCTGACCGGCTCCTGTCTCAGGGCGAAACGGCGATCTTGCCCAGAGTCGAATCGGTGCGGTTGGGCAACTTCTTCCCTGCTGTGGAGTGGCGGGACATAGATTATGTGTTGCCCATGCCACTCACCGCCTTGACCTGCAAGCGCAAGGAGGGCTTTCGCAGCGAGCCGCATCCCGAGCAGGCGGGCCATGGAGTTGTAGACACCCTATTGCCCCACCTGGCCTATGTGCTGCTAAAGGCCCACGGCGCCCGATTTGCGGTGCCCTTTGGCATCGCGTGCCCGAGCTGCGGTAGCCGGATGGAGCCCGTGCGTGGCTTTTTCACCGTGTACCGAGATGGTGATCGGCTTCGCTACGCCCGCACCCGTCTGCGATACCATGCTCAGACAAAGGTGGCGCTGAGCCGCCATCGTCGCGCTGCCGCCGAGGGGATGCTCTACACAGCCTCTGCGATCAACCCCTGGTCCTCTAGGCCTGATGGTTCGGCCGACAAGGCTGCATTGGTTTTCCTGGGCCAGGTATACGGCAAAGGGGAAGTGGTGGAGGCCCTGCGCCAGGCTCTGAACGGCGCAGCCATCGGTGCCATGCACACACGGGGCTATGGGCGCATCCGGGTCGAAGGGACGACGGTACAGCTGCCCTCTCTGCGGAAGCGGGTGGAAGCCTTTAACAAGACTCTGAAGGAGCTATGGGCAGACTTGCAAACCCTGGCCGTGAATCGCGAGGAGCTTCCTTCAGAGCCAGATGGGCTGTACTTTTCCGTCGATCTCCTTGCGCCCGCTGTTTTGCGCGATCCGTACGGGGTACCAACCCTGGTTCTCTCGCTGAACGTGAACGGTAAAACCCTTACACCAGTTTGGTATCAGGCCCGGCCCGATTTTGCCGGAGGCTGGTCTGAAACCTGGGGACTGCCCAAACCGACAAACCTGGCTGCACGAATGGGCAGCGCCTTTGTCTTCCGTTGGGGCGGGAACCCGGAAGATTTGCTCCCTGCCCTGGAGTGGGTGGAAACCGAGGGCGTTGGCGAACGCCGCGACGAGAGTTTCGGCGAGTGTCTGATCTGTCATCCATTCCATCAGGAGGTACAGGAAAGATGAGAACGTTGTCTTCTCGTATACGACGCGAGATCGAAAAACGGGATGACGAGCTGGTGCAAACCGCTCGTGAACTCACCAGGAGCTTGAGAGGTGATAAGAGACGCCAATTGCGCAACATCCAGGACATCGCCGAGGGCACCGACTCCTGGAAGGCGCTCGAACTTTTCATCCGCTACCAGGCAGCTCGTGGTGAAATAGACAAAGAGTGGGCTGAAAGCGCGATCCAACACCTGGGGGGTCTACAAGGGATGGCAACAAGTTTGGCCAGTCAGGTGGTCGGAACCGAAGCCAGAGCAGTCCATCTGGCTTTGGCTTCGCGGGTTCTGGGCTACGCCGTGCGCTGGCATACCTGGGACACGAAAGCAAGGGAGGTGACCGAATGAGCGTTTTTGCCGCTTTCTACAGCCGCCTGAGAGTGCAGGCCACCCTGGAGATGCAGACAGCCCTTTCGGTGGGGGCGCGCCTCTCTCTGGAACCGACGGGCACCGATTTGCCGGTAGTGAAAGGCCCCGATGGCCTGCCTTTCATTCCCGGCTCATCCATCAAGGGCGCCGTGCGGTCCCAGGCCGAGCGGATTCTCCGCACGGTGAACCACAGACCGCACCTATGGGCATGTGACCCTTTCGCCGATCCTTGTGTATCGGGCAATCGCAAGACAGAACTCTGGCAGCAGGCCGAGCGACAAAACCGTCAACAGGCAGACGTCATCTTTGCCCGGTCGGTCTGGGAAGTAAGTTGCACTGCCTGCCGCCTCTTCGGTTCCCCCTGGTTCGCTGGCCGGCTGGCCTTCAAGGACGCTTACCTGGTCAACGCCGATGACCTGCCTGTTATCACCCAGATCCGGGATGGTGTGGGCATTGACCGGGACCTGGGGGCCGCCCGCTCGGGGATCAAGTACGACTTTGAGACCGTGGTCCCGGGCGCCCGCTTCGATATTGAGATCCTGGCCGAGAACCTGGAGGACTGGGAGGTGGGCTTCCTCCTGGCCGTACTCCACCTGTGGGAGGAAGGAACCCTTCCCCTGGGTGGCAAGGTCACCCGGGGACCGGGCTGGGGTGTGCTGCGTGAGGTCCGACTGACCCGGGTAAGGCAGGAGGACCTGGTGGACTACCTGATTCAGGGAAAAACCCAGCCCGTTGCGCCGGAACCATTCCTCCAGGCTTTTCAGGAATGGTTGAAAAAGGAGGCCGGCCATGCATAAGATGCGCTACAACGCCTTACGCCTGACTTTGCAGGTCCGTCCGCGCGGTCCCCTGCTCATCAAGGCAGGCGGGATCTCGGCAGACCCCACGTTGCCGGACATGCAGTTCGTCCGTACTTACCATCCCCCAAAGGGGGAGACGGTCTACATTCCCGGTTCTTCCCTGAAGGGCGTGGTACGAGGATTTACTGAAAAAGTGCTCCGCACGCTAAACCAAAGGAACTCCTGGCGTTGGGCGTGCCCCACATTCCCCGATGAGCCAGAGAGCTGTGCCAAGCGCTTGGAGAGGGAAGAAGACAGCGCTGCCGTCTACCGTCAATCCTGTGGGGCTTGTCGCATCTTCGGCCATACTCGCCTCAAGGGTCGGGCGGCCTTCACAGATTTCCTGCCCGTTACCGAGATCAAAACCGAAATCCGCTACGGGGTGGCCATCTCCCGGCTGAGCCATGCCGTGACCCAGGGGCCTTTTGAGATGGAAATAGCCGTGGACGGCGTCTTCGAAGGACGCCTCTTGCTGGAGAACTATGAACTCTGGCAACTGGGCCTTCTGGCCCTGGCACTGGAAAGCATGAACCAGGGGCTGGTAAAGGTGGGCTTCGGCAAGAACCGTGGCTTCGGCGAGGTCGCGGTGCGGGTCAGCGAGGCTCAAGTGGAAGAGGCGGAACCCCAGCGTGATCCGAATGCTTTGAGGGGCCTGGCAGCCTTTGTCTCCCAAGAGGAGCGGCATCGGTACGGCCTGTATGGCGTGCCACAGTTGGAAGGGGCGCCCAGACCAGCACGGACTTTAGAACTCGAGCTCTATCAGCGACGAATCTACGACGAAACAGGTTGGCAGGAAATCGCCCGGAAAGCCATGGAATCACTGCGATCCGATTGAGGGGGTAAATATGGAGCGCCGGCCTATCTTCGTCTATTCCCTGAGTGGCCCACCAGCAGACCTACAAAGCCAGGCTGCAGCACTCGGGCAACCTCTATACCACTGGGTCGCCGACGCTGTCGTCTTCCATATAGGCGAGGGCGTACCCCAGGAATGGCGGGAGACAGGGGCTATTTTTGGCCCCTGCGGCGAACTCCGCTGGTGGCGGGAGGAATCAGGCTACCGAGCTCTTCTGTTCACGGAAATGCCCGTCTCTGGATTGACCCCTCTCCCCGGAAAGTGGGAAGGCGAGGAACACACTTTCTTCCTCCAGTCCCTGGACGATCGCCGCCTGCATGCATCTTTCTCCGTTTACCCTCGTATGGGCAGAGAAGGCCGCTGGAAAGGGATCGTATTGTACCGGGATGGGGTCGCGATCTTTCTCAGCCCTCGGGCCCTGGTGCCCGGAAAAGGAGGCAACCTATGAGCCCGCAGCAACAGCTGGAACCCAAGCCTTTCTTCTGGGTCACGCTGGACAAGGACAAGGCCCCAGAAAGACGAATCCTTCACCTGCACGATCGCTTTTCCGGCCTGACCGGGCGGATGGTGCTGCAGATAGAGGTGCTTTCCGACTATCTGTACGTAGGCAGCGGTCTCCTGGACCTGTTCACGCCGCGCGACCAGAGTCAGGAATACGCCTGTTATAGTTTTGCTCGGCGGAATGATCGATTAGTTATCCCCGGCACGGGGATCAAAGGGGCCGTGCGCGGGGTATACGAGGTCCTGACGAACTCGTGCGTCCCGCAGCGAGGGCATGATGAGGAAATGCCGAGGTCTCACCAGGCCTGCCAGGGGATCAAAAAAGGAGAGGAGCAGCAAACGTTGCTATGTCCAGCCTGTCGGCTCTTTGGGGTCACGGGCTACCGTGGCCGGGTGCACTTTTCCGATGCGACCCCGGTAGGGGAAGTGCGGACCACCCGCATCAAAATCTCCGACCTCTGGCCGCCGCGGCAGAGCAAGGGGCGCAAGTTCTACCAAAGTAAGGTTTTCCAGGGGCTAGATATGCGACCCGAAAGGAGCCATCGCTATCTGGAGGTTGTGCCTAGAGGAAGCCGCTTTGAGACCGCCTTGGTCTTTGAGAACCTGGAAGAGGCGGAAATGGGGGCCTTGCTGCGCGCTCTGGGCCTTGGCCCACATTCTCAGAAACCGGACAGCGTGGTTTATGCCTTCCCAATCAAACTGGGCGGGGCCAAGCCTCGTTGTCTGGGGAGCGTACGGTTTGCTCCACGGGCTATCTACCTGGTGGACAAAGCAGATCCATTGGGCTCTCTCGTCCAGGGAGGCCGGCGTCTAGACAGCTTGACTTCGCATGTACGCCAATGGCTGGATAATGTGGGAACTCTCCTGGACGAGATGGCCTGGGAAAGGTTCCTTCAGGAGGCCAAACCCAAGAATGAGCCTTGCCCCGTGGAGGTGTACTGATGATGTTAGACGACCAAATCCAACTCGCCGAACAGATTGCCAATCAACTGCCCGAGGTGTCGCGCAACGACTGGATGCGCTGGATGCAGGTAGTTGGACGGTATGGTCTGGATCGGGCAGTAACCTACGCCGAGCGGCTCAGCGTTGATCCTACCTTGCGCCCGGCTGTTCGAAGGGACAATCAGCTCATTGCTCAGGCTGTACGGTCTCACTTGCCAGCCCTCCGTCGTCTCCCCGAAGAGAGTCGAAAGAAGACGCTGGGCTACGTCGGCTGGCTTTTGCGGATACATACTGTCCGCGGTTCGCTTCGAGGGTAGGACCAGCGATGAGGTTCGTATTGGATACCAGCATCCTCATCGACTACCTCCACAGCGATAAAGGGGAGGCTGCCGACGCTCTGGTGGTGGCTTCCAGCCACGGGAGCATTCTGGTCTCCCTAATCAGCCTGATGGAGCTCTATTGCAATCAAACGAAGAGCAACGATGAGATTAGTCAGGAAGTGGAAAGCATTCAAGCGTTGAAGGATGCTTACGGCGTTCGTGTCGTTCCTTGCACCGAAACCGTTCAGAAACAGGCATTAGAGATCCTGAGGGTATTTCGTTCTCCTTTGGGAAGAAACGCTTTACCAGATGCGCTTATCATCGGGACGGGCATTGCTTATAGGGGTTGGTTGGTCACTTTTGACAAACGCTGGACAAACATCGCGCAGCAGAATCAGCGCCGCCAATTGCTTGATATCAGGATCAGAGTGCTGTCGCCGGTAGAACTGGTACAGAGGTTTGGGTGATGTCTAGAAAACTGCTGATTGCCACACTGGGCACCTCCCCTGCGGTTGTAACCGAGGCTGTGGACTTGTTGACGGAGCAGGGCTGCCGGCCCGATGGGGTTGTGTTGCTGATGACCCAGGACTATGATGTTCGTGAAGCTTACGAGTTACTCGCCACGCACCTCGCCCAACACGATAGCCTGGCTTGGATAGAGCCTGTGTCCATCGGCCAATACGGAGACGTGGACAGCCCCGAGGCGGCTGCGGAGTTCATGGAGGAGGCCTGTCGCATCCTAAAGACCTATCGGGACGCGGGACACCGGCTTTATGTGAGCATCGCTGGGGGGCGCAAAGCGATGTCAGCACTCCTCGCCCTGGCGGTGCAGTTTTACGGCGCCGAGCGGTTGTTTCACATCTGGGTGCCACCCTGGCTAGAGGAAAGAGGTGAGATAGCTCAACTGCGGCGGTTACCCGAGGAGGACCGCATCCAGCAGTTGCATCCACGTCTGGATACCGACGATCGGCCGCGTTTGGTGGACCTGCCCTTCATTGGCCTCTTTCCGTGGCTTGAGGATATCCGGGAAGCGTTGAGAGGAGGAAGCATTCCCGAACGTTCCCTGAAGGCGCTGCTGCAAGCCAACAATCTGTTGGACCCCCAAGGAAAGCCTACCGAGCTGGGCAAGGCTATTTTGAACATCCTGGAAGGTGTAGAGGGATTGCCACCGGCACGACAGGACGCTTGCAAAGTCACTATCGCCAAGCACCACTACCGTGACCGCCTGGAGCGCTTTGCGTGGGAGCTGTCTGGACGTTTCCCTTTTATCACTCAAATCCAGAGCGGCGAGTGGCGCTCTGGCGAGGCCAAAGTCAAGGCGGAGCAACCCAACCGGCTGCGCATCTTTGAACGCCTGGGCCTGGACTTTCCCATGCAACTGATCGTGGAAACGACCGCTGACACCCCAGGCCAATTGGAGGCCGCCAGGCGAGCCGTGGAGCGCTACCTGGAGCGGAGGAGGTAACCTCGTGGGCGTCTACCATCTGATGGGCCTGGGCCGTTCCCCCAGCACCGTTGTCGGGCCGTTGAGCTACCTGGCCCACCGCTACAACCGTTGGAACACCGAGGACCAACGCTTTTTCGCCCGCTCCGGCGAGATCCGCCAGCGCCAGGAAGACCAGAAGGTCGGGGACGTACAGGCTCTGGTCCTATTCACTACACAGGAGGTTCTGTGCGGCGATCGTCGTTCCTACAACTATGTTGACAACGCGCCGGGCAGGATCGCAATGGGGCCCGAAAAAGGCGGCGGGCCGATCAAGAAGGAAGTGCTGCGGGACTTGTTGCGCCGCGAATGGCCGGCTATCAGCGGGGGGCGCGCCTCCGGCACCATCTTCTGGTGCGAAGTCGACCGCCGCAACCATCGCACCACCTACGAGCGGGTGATCCGCGTGATTGCTGCGCTGGCCGGGGTTGGAGGTCAGGGAAAGGAGATGTGGGTCAACCTGACTGGCGGCAACAATGTGATCAATTTCGCGTTAGAACTGGTCGCCAGTCTCTCCGGCGATGTGGCCCGGTTGTACTACGTCCAGGCCGAGAACGAAGCCGCCGAAAATTGCATCCGTTTCACCGCCGAGGACGGCTACTGGGTAGACCTGCCGGTGATGCCTATAGCCCTGGGCCAGCTCCGCCGGACAATCCTTGAGGTCCTGAAAGATTATGGCCCACTTTCCCTGGAGGACCTCTTCAGCTTCCTGCAAAGGGAGTACTGGGATTTGAGCCGAGGGCTGACATCAGAAGAAGTGCTCCGCACCGAATATCTGGCCCCATTGTGGAAGCAGGGCCTCATCGCCGAGGCAAATGGCGACTATGTCGTTGGCCCGCAATGGGAATTGATTCGTCCCTACCAGGAGCTTTTGCAAGAAGCACGAGCAGCCAGCCTGACCATTGAGGCCCTCGCTCAAGAGGAGTTCTGGTTGAAAGTGGAAGAGTTGCCACTGGGCTAAAAGGCGGTACGGGGGGGAAGGCACTGGCTGGAATGCGCAAGGCACTGCCTTTACTCGCCCCAGAATCTCATAGAACAGAGGCCTTGTATGAAACCCAGAACCCATCTGCCCAAGTACAACATCGGCGCACACTTTCTGACGGCCAAGACCTTCCGGAGCACTCCTTTGTTCAGCGACCTGACCTGCGCGCACATCTTCTGTGACGAACTGGAGGCCGCCCGCACGGCCTATGGTTTCCATGTGCTGGCCTTTGTGGTCATGCCAGACCATATTCCTCTGCTCCTCTGCTGGGATACCGATGCCTTGCCTGATCTGACCATCTCTAAGGTGGCCTGGGCGGTAAAGGGCCGCTCGGCCAGGCGGATGGTGGATTATCTAAAGGGACTGAGCGAAGGGGCCTGGATAGGCGACGGCACTGCCGTCGCCTATCCAGGCAGTGCCGTCGCCCATCCAAATACCCTGTTACAGCCAGTCCGCGAGCCGGCCGACCGTCCTCACTACCGCAACTGGCGCTACAAAATCTGGCAGCAGGGCGCAAGCTACGATTTCAACGTGTATACGCCACGCAATCTTCTGCAAAAAGTGGCCTATATCCATGCCAACCCTGTCCGGGCCGGCCTGGTTGCTCGCCCCGAGGACTATCCTTGGTCCAGCGCGATCAATTATGCCGTGGCGGTGGCCGAAGGCACCCCCTTCGGCCAACCCAACTACTCCTTTCCTTTGGTGCACATCACATTCTACCCGGAGATCCTGTGATGGTTCTCCTCAACTTCGCGCATCCCCTGACCCCGGAGCATATCGCTCAGATCGAGGCCCTTACCGGCCAGAAAGTGGATCGGGTCGTAGAGATCCCGGCCCAGATTGACCCGCAACAGCCGATCATCCCGCAGGTGGTTGCCATGGTGGACGCGTGCGCGCTTTCCACCATCGAGTGGCAGACTCTGCCGTTGCTCGTGAACCCGCCCTCCCTCAACTTTATCGCTGTGGTGCTCCTGGCCGAACTCCACGGCCGCTGCGGTTACTTCCCGGCCTGTATCCGTCTTCGGCCGGCCCAGGGCTCGATCCCGCCCCACTATGAAGTGGCTGAGGTGCTGGACCTCCAGGCC
>DAOTVY010000014.1:0-99420 GCA_034436115.1 Chloroflexia bacterium
GGGGTGTGTTTCAGTTCATAGGTCAGTTTAGGCCGCCTTCGGCCGGATTCGGCCCCACATCTCGTCCCACCGGCCGCTGTGTAGCTCACCAAGCGCAGCCAGCATAGGGTTGACGCGCTCCGGGGCCCACCGGGCCCCGCCGCGCTTCATCCGCCAGCCGATCACGTTCTTGCAGGCGCTCTCAATCGTCCCACTACCAATTGCATACCCTTGTTCCCGAAAGTCTTGATAGCGCATGCGCTCGCGGTGCTCCCGAAAGTAGGCCCGCCCGCTGCGGATGGTCTTCCCCCGTTCGCGTTGCCGGCGCGGAAGCTCTTGCCAACGCTCGCCCAGGAGGGTCTCCACCGCCCCTTGCCACAGGTCTTCTTTGGCCTTGTTGTACCACTCCACCGCCGCGTCACTGCCCTCGCCAAAAGCCGCCTGCCCGACGGCATTGATATGTTCGGTCGCATGTCCCCAATCCAACACTTCCAGGGCTTCCGGGTAGTAGTCGGCGGTAATCCGCCAGCACCACGGCGCCCCATCGTTCACACACTCCGTATCGCGCGCGTACGGCACCCGCCGTCGATCCGCCTCGGCCCCTTGCACCGGCGCAAAAGTGGCCGCATCCGCCATCCGCATCCGGTAGCTATGGCGCGTCAAGTGGACCTCCGCTTCTTCCGCCGACTCCGGGCCGGCCACCGACCGCTCCGCCAACACCGAGATACGGACGCCCTTGACCTCTTTCCAACCCTCTTCGCGCACCGGCACCGTGGTGCCATCCAAGGAAATGCTCACCCGCTCCCCAACCACCGGATCAAAGGCGGCCACGCGCTCTTGCCCCGGGTCCTCCTCGGCCTCCAACGGCGCATTGCTGACCGCTTCTTCCCCTTCCAGCACCGCGAGCATGGCCTCACCGACGTCCTGGTGGATACGCCAAAGCGTGGCATGGGACATCTCCACTCCCGTCAGCCGAGTCCGGTTCTCCGCCGCCACCCGGAACGAAGGCGACGTCGTGCCCAGGCGACTGCTTTCCTCCTGCACCCACTCACTCCAGCCGTTCCTCGTCAGGCCCAGCCGGGGGCTGAGGGGGGAAAAAGCCCTCGGCGCACCGAGGGCAGTAGTAGTAGGCGCTAGGCAGCGAGCCTTCTAGCTCTAAGCCGATGGCCTGCTTCTCCAAGACCCCTTTGTACTCCATCGGTTGACCGCAATGCGGGCATGCCGGCGGATCAACGCTGGCCCCCGCCCCCCGCTTGAGCAGTTGCAACGCCACCAACCGCGCATTGAAGCGCCGCCGCAGCGGGCGCAAATGCTGCTCGATCTGCTTCAGGGTGGCGTCGGGATGCTCCTCCATCCATCGGTCCATCTCTTCCCAGAGTTCCTGGGCCTCTCGTTGAAACTGGGCAGCGGCTTCATTCGAACGCATCTGCTTGGGCACCGGCTTGTCTCCTCTCGGCATTCTCGACTGATACCACCCACCCACTACTTGTATCACGAGAAGAGAAAGCCGATAACTTTCATATCATGCAAACCAGTTGTCCTATCAACTGAAACAGACCCCCGCGCCGGCCGGCCTCCCTCCCGCGCGGCCCTCGGCGCTTCCCCGACTGCCGGCCGGCGTCGCCGTCAAGGGCTCCCTCGCTTGCGCGCGGGAGAATCCGCCCTTGACCGCTCCGCCGGCCGGCGGTCCTTTGCAAGCGACATGCCCTCCCTGCCCCCTGGGGCAGGGAGCCGGAGAACAACAAGGAGGTCCCATGAGCGAATTGCGCAAACGCGCCTTCAACGCTCCCGGCCACGCCTCGCCCCGCGCCTACTCGGTGGCCCAGTGGAACCACGGGCGCGGGGGAAAGGCCGGCGGCCTGGAGATTCCCACGCGCCACTTCCAGGGCGCCGCCGCCCTCGCCCTGCCTGCGCCCGTGGAGGTGGCCCACAGCGAGGCCAGCGAGGAAGCCTGGCTGCTCCCAGCCTTTCACCTCGCCCTCGCTGGCTGGAAGCCGGCGCGCTGGGAGCGGCGCTGCGGCCAGATCGTCGAGGCCGCCCCGCCGGACCTGGCCGAGCCCTGGAAGGCCGGCTACCGCTCGCGCCGGCAGGTGATCGGCGTCGTCAAGGAACTGTGGGAGGTCGGCTACCAGGGGTTCGTCGTCCTGTCGGTCCGCGCTACGGCCTCCCAGGACCTGGCCCGCGCCCTCGGCCAGGCGGCGCGCTTACGCCTGGCCGCCGGGCAGAGCGCCGCCGGCACGGCCTTCCCGGAGTACGCCTTCTGGATCCCCCTTGCCGCCGGGAAGCCCGAGCGGATAGTCAGCCAGGACGGCCAGTCCAGCTTTGTGATCCCCATCGTCGCCGCCCTGCCCGAGAAACCTACGGACGACGACTTTGCCGCCCTGCTCATCCCCGAGGACGTCCAGGCGTTCATCGAGGCCCACCTGGACGAGGTGGCCCAGTGGGAGGCCGGCGCGACAAACGGCGCCTCCCTGCCGGCCGCGTCGCTGCCCGCACCCGAGGGCGAGCCGGCCGGGGAGGAGACCGCCCCGGAAGAGGCTACCCTGGAAGAAACCGTCCAGGAAGCCGCCCCCGCCGCCGGCAGGCCCGCCCCGCGCCGCAAGGCCGGCTACCCCGAGCCCGTGGACTACCTGCGCATGATCGTCCCCTTCGGGACGAAGCAGCACCCTGAGTTCCGCGGGAAGCCGCTCGGGGATCTCCTCTCCACCCTCGAGGGCCGCCAATTCGTCAACTACCTAGCCTACCGGCACAAGCCGGCCAACGAGGCCCAGGACGCCCTGTGTCGCGGCGCGCGCGCCCTGGCAGCGGCCGGGCTTGTGCCTCTAAACTAGCCATCCCACCTCCAGGGCCGGCCGGGGGGACAGGCTGCCCCCCGGCCGGTCGCGCCTTTTCGGCATGGAAAAGAGACCGGGGAGGACGACAATGAGAGGAAAGCTGCACATCGTTCGGACGGCCAAGAGGAAACCCTGGTCGTTCTACATCGGAGCGTGGGGCATCGAGGCCATCTTGAACCTCCTGCCCGGACGATTCGGCTTCTGCGTCTACTACGCCTGGCACGACGCGCCACGGCCGTAGCCTCAGGGAGGACAGGATGGACTGCGAGCGCTGCGCCCGGCGCGCCTGGCTGTTGAACCAGCTGAAGAAAAGTAAGGGCCACTGTGGGGAGTACTACATTGCCCCACCCGGCCCGTGTCGCTACTTCGATCCCGTGCCCACCATGGAGCTCTGCCGACGCTGCGAGCACTCCCGCTGGAGCCGGCAGGGGGACCCCTGGTGCCTCTACCGGAAGGTCGTGGACGGCGCCTGCCTCAACTTTCAGGAGCGGCGCGCCCTCGCCCCGCTCCCCTGCCCGACCTGCGGGCTGCCGCTCAGCGTGGCCGGGAACCAGGCGTATTGGCCCACCGGGCACGCCTGGCCGGTCCGGCGAAGCCGAAGCGCCTGCCCGCGTTGCGGGCAACGCTACGTCGTCTTCGGGATCGACAGCCCGACTTGGCCGGAGTCCTACCGCGATCTCTACCACATCAGCCCGGAGTGCGGCTGGAACGAGGCCAGGAAAGGCGTCTACGTCGGCCCGCCCGTGGGCCGAGGCTGCCGCGGCCAGCACTGGTCGCCGCACACCGGGCGGGTGCTAGCGCGCTAGGAGGGCAACTATGGGCTACGACTTCTTCGTGGAAGGAAAAGCCAGGGGGAAAAATCTCGTCGGGCAGCTCCGAGAGATGGGTTTTGTGCTCGACGACGGCGACATCCGCACCCCACAGTTCTACCTGACCGGCCTGGTCATGGTGGACGAGGAGACCATCGCCGGGACCCAGGAGTGGTCCCCGCCTACGGCTTCGACGAGCTGGTAGAGGCCCTGCACCGCGTCGAAGAGCTGGGCGCGGCCTACCTGGAGCGCCAGGGCGAGGAGGGCGAGCACCAGCGGCACGTCTATTTCGGCGGACGCTGGTACAGGCTCCTGACGGTCGAGGCGTGCGTGGAAGAGGACACCGCCGAAACCGCCCGCGCCCTTGCGCTGGAAGCGCTCGCGCCCTATGCGCTTCCGGCCTGAACACGCAGCGGGCCGGCCACAAGCAACAGGCCGGCCCGCCGCGCCCACGCCGAAGGGCCGGGGAAGGCGGGGAATCCTTCCCCCGCGCCCCCTTCCTGGAGGAGGAACCCATGAAGACCTGTCCGCAGATGCAACGGCTGATCACACAGCTCGCCGCAAGGTGGGAGCTGGACCTCGCCGCCGACGAGGCCCACCTCAAGCTCGAAAACAGGTCCTGCGTCCCGCTGGTCATCGAGAAGGTCGGGCCCACGCTCGTCAGCGTGGCCCACCATGTCGAGGAGAACGGCGACCTCTCTCCCGACCCCGAGGTCCTCTTCTTCACCGGCTACGGGCCGTGGGTCCCCATCGAGGTCGCCCGGCGCCCGCCGGCGGGATACCGCGCCTACGCGGAGCTTTCGCCCAACGGCAGGGAGATCACCCGCCTGGACCCGGGCGGACAGGAAAACCTCGCCCGCTTTGCCGAGAACTGGGCGAACAACCTGGCGCAACAGGGCTGGCTCGGTTACTCGCGCAAGGCCGCCCCGGAGCCGGAGCGGGCGCCCGAGACGGACTACCCCGTCCTCGAGCACCTGGGGGCAAAGGTGTGGATCGCCCAGGCCAGTTTCAACTACTCCCAGCTCTACCACGCCGTGCTATTGGGCCACCAGACGGCGCTCAAGGCGGTGCGGGCAGCGCTGTGGGCGGGGCAATACCTGGCCTTCCCCGACACCGGGCAGGCCCAACGACCGTCCTATGCAGCCCCGGTCATGGTCGGGCGCGCGCAGGAGGTCACCTACCACAGCCGCATCGGCGGCGACCGGGAGCGGGGCCTCTACGTCATGGCGATCTGGGCCGACAACAAGGACTTACTGGAAAAGGGCCGCTCTTTCTACCTGGTGGACCCCCACGCCTCGCCCTGCCCCATGCCCGACTACGACTATGGGAGCAGGCGGCCGGCGCTCCCGTTGCCCTCGGCGGAAACGCTCGAGCGGTTCTACGCCTGGCTGAACGAGGCGCTAGAGGTCCCGCTGCGAAAAGAGTGGGCCGGCCAGCTGTGGGAGGAGGGCAGCAGGACGCCCACGTGGTCACCGCTGATCAGCGTAGCCTTCAGCCTGGGGTGCGCGGGGTGAGTGGTGAAGATAGACGGGGAGCAGTGGAAAGAGCTCGTCCGACAAGTCGCGCGGGAGGGGTGAGCTCCCCAAAAACGATGACCGGGCAGGGACACAAGGGCCTGACCCTGTTCGGCTCGAGACGGCGCGCATCGGCGTGCTCTACCACTCGAAAGCACAGTACGGCCGGCTGCAGCGCCGACCGAGAACGAGCAAGGCCATCGTGGCCATCACCCGGAAACCGCTGGTGGGGGTATGGCACGCGCTGAGCGAGTGGGCATTGGGCTGTCCTGGCACACCTGCCTTTGTCTGCCCAACAGTATCCGAACCGCTCGGAGCATGTTAATGAGCCCTGTTCTGGGCGTTCCGCAGCACGTATGCAACCCCCTCCGCAAGACGCCGGACAACCCGCCTCAATCGTACAGCCAACCTATGGCGGTCCATGTCATTATTGGCTGAGAAATACCCACTTGATGGCGTGGAAACCAATTCGGTCTTTCAGCCCTTCGCCGGTGTCGTCTCTCGGGATAGCGCAATACGTGCCGTTCTTGTCGAACATAAACTGTCCAGGCGATACGCATTGGTCCTCATACTTGGCCTGATTGATTGGGGTCGTTTCCACTATCCACCCCGCTGCTGAATACTCTATACAGCCTTCTCGCTGAACGCGTTGTTCCCAGGGATGAATACGTACATATCCCCCCGATACTGGCAACTGCGTGCACCATTCAGCCCAATCGTCAACGAAGTCCGCACAGCGTGTCCACCATATGTGTCCGTTCCGGCCAATGCTTGCTTCGTTCCAGTAGGTTTCTGGGCAGCGCTTGGCAAAACCGACATCCTGGCCATCAACAACGACTTCGATTCGAGATGGCGCTGCTGTGGAGCTAGGCGTCTGAGTTACAGTTGCCACGGGCATCGGACTAGGTGCTAGCGGCGCTGCCAAAACGGGACTCTCTGTTGGGGGGGATAGACTTGGGGGGCATTCACACCCCATATTCTAGCGTATCCGTCCCAGTGTGCGGACGCGAGCATCGTACCGTCGGGAGAGAAAGTGACATCTATTACCTCTGCATTCCCTTCGCTTGCGTTCAAGAGGTGGAGCAGTCTGCAGTCGCTGACATCCCATAGTTTGATCTCACCGTCACTACCACCTGTCGCGAGCACCGTTCCATCCGGGGAAAAAGCTACGCTACGCACCCATTTTGTATGTGTGAAAACACACACTGCCTGTTCGGTGGTCATGTCCCACAGGATTGCAGTTGTGTCTTGGCTCCCTGAAGCGAGGAGATTGCTTTTTGGCGAGAAGGCGATCATCTCGACTGCTTTGCCTACTTGATGGATAGGGCCTTCCTTTGCTACCCTGTCTTCTATGTGTTTACCCTGGATCGCCCAGAGCAAAACCTGCCCGGCCCTGTTACCTACTGCTAGGTAGCGGCCATCTGGAGAGATGGCAGTACAGTGAACTTCGGAACTTCCGTGCCTAACTGGCTGGGAGACGATTTCACGCCTTGCCAGGTCGAATAGGACGATATGGCCATCCCGGAAACCCATCGCTAAAAAGGTGCCCCCTGGGTCCAGAGCGAACCGGTAAAGATTGCCGCGATCATAACCACGAAACAACACCTCTGGCTCCGTCTTACCTTGGGCCCGACACGCATCGATGCTCCAGGAGCGGACAGTCCCGTCGAGACAACCGGAATACAGCGTCTTTCCATCTCTCGAGAAGACCAGTCCCCACGTACTACCGTCGCAAAAGCCCATTCCAGTGGAATCTTCGCCGAATCTGCAAAGGTGGGAATCCTCTCCCCTCAATGCCCTCCGTACATCCCAAAGGTGAACCTGGTAGTCCCGGTTCCCCGAGGATGCCAGCAAGTTGCCATCGGGCGAGAACGTCACCCTAATAACGTAAGGCCCTTGACCTGTTGGAAGCTCTGCCCATTTTGTGATGCTTATACAGTTCCCGACCGAGATTGGCTGGGAGCTTACCTGCTGAGGGGTAGGCCTCTCAGGGATCGATGAAGGAGTTGTGGGCTGCGCCGTTGGGATAACCGTGGCCGGTGGTATTCGCGCAATAGAAGGCGACGTCGCTGGGATGGTCACCGGGGCCGGAACCGTTGCTGGCAAGCTGGCCGGGATTGTATGCAATGTGGACGGCGGTCGTGGGCCCCCGTCTGACCGGATAGCACACAACGTTACGACCAACGCGATGAGGGCCACAATAGCATCGATCCCTTGCCAGACTGGGTCCCGCAGGGATCGCAGCAAGAGGCCCCACCATTCACCAGGTTTCTTTTCGCGCGGCCGGCACCGGCGTGTACCCAGGGCGTTCAGTAGGTCCCGCAGGCCGGACTCGTAATCGGCGCGAAAGTCTGCGTACCGGAGATCCTTCAGGAGAAATGGCAATGGGCAATCGCGCCAGAGGACAGGAAGCACCGTGACCTGCTTCTGGCTCAGTTGCTCCATGAGTGCCGTGTTCAGCTCCCGCTGCACCCAGTCGGAAGCAACCGAGTCCGGAGACAGGACCACGATGAGGAAATCGCCCTCCTGAAGCGCCCTGCTAATGCGCTGAACGATCGACTCGCCAACCCTTATTTCCCCTTCCGCGTACCAGACCTCGAAGCCGGCTCCTTTCAGATCCTGGGTCAACTTTGCAGCGAACTCGCGGTCTTCATGAGCGTAACTGACGAATACTCTCACAGGAGCAACTGCCGTCCTGCCCTTACTCGTCACGTTTGTTGGGGGTTGAATGTCCCGCAACGGGTAGATTTCAACTCCCAAGGCTTCCACAGCAATCCGGTTCAACGCATCAACGATCTGCGCCCGTTCGGAACGCCGGGTTTCGTTGTCGCCGTACAGTCGGGTGTGCTTGATATTCTCCGTCAGGCGTGATTGTAGGACCAGAGCCGGACCGCGGTGTGGAGAGTCTGGTCCCAATTGCGCCAGCAGGTGCTCAGCGGCAATCTCATAGGAGGTAAGAGCATCCACCTGTTTCCTCCTTATTCCCCGTGAGAGCTAGATTTGACGACATGAGTGCCACTGCCGACGGCCCCTGGTGATGTAGTGAACCACGTGCGTTGGCCCTGAGTCGATGTTGCAGGCGAACCCCCATATGACGAACCGACTAACTGCAAAACAAAGCCCGCCAACTTGACACCGGCGGGCTGGCATGGTACACTGTCATCGTCAGGGCGTCATACCCGCCTTGGCCAACGCCTCGGACTCGGCCAAGTCGCGAGGCTTTTCCTTTTTGGAACACATTGTACCACCAGGCCCCCCTGCGTGTCAATTGCCTCTCGCGCGCGGATGCCCGAGTACAGTCAACGGTCCTGTGGGAGCCATCTCCCTCCCGATCCCCCGACATTCTCCCTACCGCCGGCCGGCCCGCCCGTCAAGGGGAAACCCGCCCTTGACCGCCGGGCCGGCCGGCGGTGTGTTTGGCGGCGATCTCTCTCGCATCACACCAAGGAGAGCGCCCGATGGCCCGACTCGAAGCCCAAATCAAGATGGAGTATTATCCTACCCCGAGCAACGTCGTGGAGCTCATCGCCGCCCGCGTCGCCCGGCCCATCCCGCCGGGCGTCCGCCTTCTCGACCCCTGCGCCGGCAAGGGCGAGGCCCTGGCCCAACTCGCCGCGCTCCTGGGCGGCGCGGAGACCCGCGGCGTCGAGCTCAACGCCGAGCGCGCCCGCCAGGCCGCCGCGCGCCTGACCCGCGCCCTAACGTGCAGCTACAACGAGCTGCGCGCGCCGGCCAACGCCTGCTAGCTCCTCTTCCTCAACCCGCCCTACGACTGGGAGAACGGCAGGCGAATGGAGGTGCTCTTCCTGCTGCAGTGCAACGGCAAGGGCCGGCTGCAGGCCGGCGGGCTGCTCGGCTGGATCGTCCCCGAGCACGTCGCCGGGCGCGAGGAGGCGCGCAAGTTCCTGGCCGCCTGGTACGACGGCCTCTCCATCTTCCGCTTCCCCGACCCCGAGTACGCCCCCTTCAAGCAGGTGGTCGTCCTGGGTGTACAGCGGGCAAAGCGCGTCGCCGCGCCGCTGTGGGACATCCCGGAGGACATCCCCGTCCTCGGCGCGGAGGGCCCGCTCTACATCCTGCCCGCGCCGGCCGCCCTGGCCCGCTTCTACTTCCACTCCGCGACGCCCTCTCCGACGGAGCTGAAGGAGCTTGCCGCCCGGGCGGCGCGCGATTTCCCCGAGATCGCGGCCCCGCCGGAAGCGCTCGAGGCCGTGGTGCGGCCGCTCCTCCCGCTACGGCCACCTGGCCATGTTCCTGGGCGCCGGGATGGTCAACAACTGCGAGCTCGCCCGGAACGGCAAGCGCCTGCTCGTCAAGGGCCGCACCGTCAAGGTGGTGGACAAACGGGAGGAACAGACCGACGGCGGCGCCCGCGTGGTGGAGAGCGAGCGCCTGCTCAGCCGCATCTGCACGCTCGACCTGCAAAGCGGGGACATCGAAACGCTGGAAGGCGAGGAAAAGCTCAAGCCGTCCTTCGCCGACTGGATCGAGCCGCTGGCCCAGGCGGTGCGCGAGCGCTTCCGCCCGCTCTACGACTTTGCCCTGCCGGAAGACCTGGCCCGCGTCTTCGCCGGCCTGTCGCGGGACCGGGCTCTCCCCGGCCGCAAGGAGTCGGGCCTCTTCCCCGCCCAGGCCCACGCCGCCGCGGCTGTGCTGGAGCGCTTCCGCCAGGGCGGGCGCTTCGCCGTCCTGGTGGGCGAGATGGGCGTGGGCAAGACAACGGCGGCCCTGGCCGTCGGCGCCGGGCTGCACGCGCGCAAGAACGCCCGCGCCGGCCGGCCGCAGCCGTTCCTGGCGGTGGTCATGTGCCCAACGCACCTGACCGCCAAGTGGAAGCGCGAGACGCAGGAGGTCTGGCCAGGCGCGCGCGCCGAGGTGATCGAGTCCGCCGCCCAGCTGGCGCAGTTCGCCCGGCGGGCGCTCCTCTCCCCGGGCACGCCCCGTGTCGCGGTCATCTCCAAGGAGATGGCCAAGCTCGGCCCGGGCTGGAAGCCGGCCTGCCAGGTGCACCGCTACGACCACAGCGAAGCCTACCGCTGCCCCGACTGCGGGAGCGAGATAACGGATGGGGCCGACGTCCCCATCCGCAACCCCGACTACCTGCAGCACAAGCCGCGCCGCTGCGCCGCCTGGGGCGCGCCCCTGTGGCAGTACACCCGGCGCTTCGAGAAGGACCGCAACCCCCGCTGGCCCATCGGCGACTTCCTGGCGCGGCGCTTCCGCGGCCGGATCGACCTCTTCATCTCCGACGAGGTCCACCAGAACAAGTCCCAATCCACCGACCAGGGCTACGCCTTCGGCAGCCTCATCCAGGCCGCCCGGCACACGCTCGCGCTCACCGGGACGATCTTTGGCGGGACCGCCAGTTCGGTCTTCTTCCTGTGGCACCGCCTGGGCGACACGCAGGTGCGCGGCCGCTACCGCTGGGACGAGGTGCAGCGTTGGATCGAGCACTACGGCGTCCTGGAGACGATCACCGAGGAGAAGGAAAGCAACAACAACTACGGCGCCTACACCGCCAACAAGCGCGTCAGCCGCCGCGCGCGGGAGATTCCGGGGGTCTCGCCGGCGCTGGTGCCGCTCCTCCTGAACTCGACCATCTTCGTGCGGCTGGCCGACCTGGGCTACAAACTCCCGCCCTACCGCGAGATCCCCATCCTCCTGGACATGGACGAGAACCAGGCCCGCGACTACACCCGGCTGGACGACGCCCTCCAGGAAGCCGTCCGGGACGACCACCGCCTCCTTTCCGCCTGGCTGCAGGCCACCCTGGGCCGGCCCAACGCCTGCTGGCGCGACGAGGAAGTAACCACGCCGGACGGAGAGACGCTTTACCTGGCCCCGGCCCTGCCCGACGACACGCTCTACCCCAAGGAAGCCTGGCTCGTGAAGCACTGCCGGCACGAAGCCGACCACGGGCGCAAGGTGCTCGTGTACCTGCGCCAGACCGGCACGCGCGACATCCAGCCGCGCCTCTCGACGATTTTGGAGCGCGCCGGCCTGCGCGTGCTGCGGCAGAACGTCGATCCCTCGCGCCGCGAAGAGTGGGTGCGCAGCGAGGCCCCGCGCTGCGACGTGCTCCTGTGCAACCCCAGGCTGGTGGAGACGGGCCTCGATCTCCTGGACTTTCCCAGGATGATCTTCTACGAAACTGGACTTTGGCCAATTTTTGACAAAAGGGATGGAGTCGGATAATCTTCTTGGGATCATCTGAGCCAGCCAGCTCGACCCCAGGAGGACTTATGCCGACCCCATCTGCTCCGATTATACAGGTTCTTGCGGTTTTCGCAACCGCGTTCACGGCGCCGACCTTTAAGAACGCGCTGGTCTTGCTCTATGGCACCATCTTGGCTCCTGGTCGCCGGACCGTAGCGGCGGCGTTGCGGATGATGGGGCTGGGCGCCAGCAAGCACTTTACCAACTATCACCGCGTGCTCAATCGCGCCCGTTGGTCGCCCTGCGTATTGAGCCAGATGCTCTTGGCCTTGCTCATTCGGCTCTTCCTGCCGGCAGAAGCGCCCCTCCTGCTGGTCGTCGATGAAACCCTGGAGCGGCGGCGCGGGCCCCAAATCAAGTACAAAGGCTGGTTCCGGGACCCGCTGCGGTCGACGCTGACCTACGTGGGCAAGTGTCTGGGCATCCGCTGGATCTGCCTGGCGCTGCTGGTGCCGGTACCCTAGAGCCCGCGCCTGTGGGCACTGCCGTTCATGACCATCCCGGCATTGGGGCCGCAAACCAGCGCCAATCTGCGGAAACCGCATCGAACCATTGTCGAGTGGGCGATGCGCATGGTGGACAAGGTGCGTCGTTGGCAGCCCGAGCGCGAGATCGTGCTGGTCGGCGACGGCAGTTATGCCGCTGTGGCTTTGGGCAATCATTGTCGGCGGCTCCACGGACCGGTGCGACTGGTCTCGCGCCTGCGGTTGGATGCGCGGCTGTACGAATTCCCAGGCCCGCGGCCCCAGGGCAAGCGCGGACCAAAGCCGAAGAAGGGGCCGCGCCAACCCAGTTTGGCGCACCAGCTGCTGGACACCCAGACCCAGTGGCAAGAGTGGCTGATCCCGTGGTACGGGGGCCAGGAGAACAAGATCGAGGTGGTGACAGGCGTCAGTTTGTGGTATCGGGCCCGGGAGGAACCGTTGCCCATTCGCTGGGTCTTGATCCGCTGCCCGGAAGGCCGCTTCAAGCCCCAAGCCCTGTTCTGCACGGACACCAGTGTCGCGGCCCGGCACATCGTGCTCTGGTTTATCGCCCGCTGGAACATCGAGGTCACCTTCGAGGAACTGCGGGCCCACCTGGGCTTTGAGACCCAGCGGCAATGGTCGGACCGGGCCATTGCGCGCACCACGCCTTGTCTGTTCGGCCTCTTTAGCTTGGTGGTCGTGATGGCCAAGACGTTGCATCCTGACACCCTGCCGATCCGGCAAACCAGTTGGTACTGGAAAGAAGAACCAACATTCAGTGATGCCCTGGCGGCGGTGCGCAGCGACTTGTGGCACGGCGCGAATTACAGCACATCCGCCCAGGAAGCCGACTGTATCTCAATTCCGCAGGCCGCGCTGCATTCTCTGGTCGAAGTGGCCTGCTATTCGACCTGAATTGGCCAAAGTCCAGATAGCAAACCCGTCGCCGTATCCACTGAGGCACGCCCGTGAGTCTCAGTAGAAGTCATCTCATAAATAGTACTGTTCTTTCGCTCATTTGCATGAGCACTATGGTGGATTTGCCTGTGTCGGCAGGGTCAGATCTTCATAGATCGAACAGGGCAAGTCTAGCAACTCCAAGATCCGCCGTTGCAAGTCGCTCAGAGGGGTAACGTGGCGAATCGTTTGACCGGGCAGTCGGACAATGGTCAGCACAACGTTGCGGAAGGCCTTCAGCAACCGCTCCGTCGTAGGACGGGCCGTTTCGCGCTTGGGGTTGCCGGCATACAGACCGGCCAGCGCCTGGCCCGCTTGTCGCAGGCTGTCCCGGACCACGTGCTCCACCAAAGTCAGCACGCGCAGGGCCAGCGAAAGCAGCCGCACCATCCCTTTGGCGTGGTCTTCCCGCTGCACGTAGAGCGGTCGAATCCCCAAGGGTCGCCCCTTCAGCCGGCGGAAATCTCGCTCAATCCACGGGGCGCGGCGATAGAACTGTACCCCCTCGGCCAACGTGAGCCGCTCGACCGGCGCATGGGTCACATACAACCGCCAACCCAGCAGTCGCCGAGCCGCGTGGATCGCTGCGGGTTGACGCCGCACGCCAATCACGTAACGGAACCGCTCCTCAGTCCGGGTGGGCCGATCTCGGTAGGCGCGCACCGTGCGCTCTGCACCTTCCCGTTCATAGATCACTTCCAGCAACCCCTCGACCTGGTGTCGGCGCAAGATCGCCTGGGCCGCCTTTTGCAGCGGCTCCAGTTCCGCCCACTGCCGGCAACCCCGTCGCCGTGGAGGTGTGAGAGCAAGCAGTTCCTCCTCGGCCCGCTGCAGCCGCTGGGCCAGACCCCGCCGCCCGGCGCGGGCCAGGCTGGGCGAGAAGATGACCAGCAGCCGCTCTGTCCAGGCAAGTTTTCCCCCATCTACGGTCGCCTGTCGCTCCCGCGATGCTTCGAACCCCAAAGCCAGCAGTCGGGACGCCGTGGCCGTGTCTTCTTCGTCGTCCCCGGCGACGGTGGGGGCCCAGATCACTTCCAGGGGCTGTTCCTTCTTCCAAACTGCCTCCAGCAGCCGGCGCAGCAACGCCGGGGTAGCCCCGGTCTGGGGCAACGGGGTCAGGTAGTAGTCCCCACCGGCCTGCAACAAGGCCCGCGTCTTCCGGGCGGCCATCTTGCAGTCCCCAATGTACAGCCGCCCGCCTGTCCCGACAATCTGGCGCGCCTGGGCGATGGCCGGCGCATACAAGGGGTCGTCTGCGCCATCGCCCGGCACGACCAGGGTCGCCAGCGGCAGCCCCAGGGGGTCCAGGGCCCCCAGCATCACCTTGAACTGCGCCAGGTCGGGGCGATGATCCTTGCTCTGGCCGTAGCGGAAAAGGGCCGATTCCTCCTCCACATCGTGGTATACCGCCGCACTGGTGCTGTCCAGGCGGATGCGGTCGTTGCTCAGGTCGTACACCCGGATCAACCGTTGACCCAAGCGTTTTTCCACCTCCTCCCAGACCGCATCTTGGCCCAGGTAGCGCAGCACATCGGCCAGCCGATCATCAGTAAAGTCCTTCGCCGACACCGGCTCGGGACTCAGCCGGGACAAGAGTTCCATCTGCTGGGCAGCCCACGTTTCCATCTCGCTCATCCGATGGTCAGATTCCGAGAGGATGAACCCTTGCCACAAGGTCGTCAGCCAGCCGATGCTCAGCCCTTGGCGATTGCCGTGTGGTTGGATCACTTCGTTCAGCACGGCCGGGATACCCATCCGGCATTGTTGATGCACCAACAGGGGCACATCAGCGACTCGTTCGGTGTCGATGTCGATTTCTGCCATAGTGGCAGAAGTCTAACCCATTTTCGCTTTCTGCGCAAGAAATGAGCGAAAGGTCAGTTATGAGATGACTTCTAGTGACTGTCCGCTGCACGGTGGGATAGGCGTATTTTGACCCACATGCCCGCCAGTGGAGGACGTTGGAGGTAGAACGTAGCCAGAATTCAGCCCCGATCTTTATGGGGAAAGAAGTCCACCGGTGAACGGACAGTTACCTCAGTACACATTCTAGACTTTTTCTTGAGCTCGTGATATTCTTTAAGTAAACCACGTGCTTCCGCAAATGTGCCCCGGTCCAAAGGGGAGACCCGGTGATCCGCCGGTTTAAGGAGAGCCGGTCGAGCAGCCCCCGAGAGCCGTTACGAGGAAGCAAAGGTCAGACAGTGGAGGTCGCCTCCGGAGGGATGGCACAGCCTGAAAGGAGGTGCGGCCCATGCACGAGCCTTGAGTGTCCGGTTGCCCTTGGTAAGCCGGAGGATAGCCGTGAAAGGGGAAAGTCCGATCGCCGCTTTCGTCCTCGCCCTCCTGGCCCTCCTGCTGGGCCCGGCGGCGAAGGGGCCGGCAGGGGTTGGCGAGGGGGCTATCGCGCCGGTCGTTCCGCCCGCGCGGGCTGGGAGAGCGGTCCAGCCTGGGCTGGGGGTGGGACTGGTGGGCCAAATCGGCGGTGTCACCTACGCCGGGGCGGTGCAGGGTGGCTACGCCTACATCGGGGTGGGGCCGCGCCTGGTGGTTCTGAACGTCGCCGATCCGGCGCATCCTGCTATGGTGGGGCCGACGGGGGTCTTGCCCGATGTGGTGGAAGGCGTCGCTGTCTTGGGCTCCTACGTCTACATCGCCGATGGGCTTGCGGGCCTGCGGGTGGTGGACATTTCCGACCCGCCCAACCCAAGCGAGGTGGGTTTCTACGAGACCGCGGGGGAGGCCTATGGCGTTGCAATCTTGTGGCCCCACGCCTACATCGCCGGTGGGCGTGCGGGCCTGCGCGTGGTGGACATTTCCGACCTGGCTCACCCGTTCGAGGTGGGCTTCTACGACACCCCAGGATACGCCTATGGGGTCGCGGTCTTGGGTTCCTACGCCTACGTTGCCGACGCTGACCTCCACGTGGTGGACATTTCCGACCCGGCGCACCCGAGCGAGGTGGGCTTCTACGACACCCCGGGAGAGGCCTCGGGGTTGCGGTCTTGGGTTCCTACGCCTACGTCGCCGATTGGGATGGGGGGCTACTCATCCTGCGGTTCTGGCCCTATCGCTTCTACCTGCCGCTGGTGGTGCGGAGGAGGTAGCCGGGCAGGGCTGGGGCGGGCATTGTTCCGCCCCAGCCTCGGCCATACAAGGGCAATGCCTCTACTGCGGAAGAGAGTCGGCCCCTCCGCTCGGTGGTAGCGATCGACGGGAGAGGGATTCCTTCGGCCGCTATGGAGCGACACAGGCCACGCTTCGGCACAAAAGGGGAGGTCAGGTAAGGCAGGATCCGTGGTCTTCCCTTGCTACGCCTCGCGCTTCGCTGACCCGGCCTGTTGGATCCCTCTGCGAGCTCAGGTGCGAGCGCGTCGGCCCGCTTCTGCCGAGTGGCCAACGGAATCTCGGGCCCGAGGCGAATCGCAGGGGGAATATCCGAGGAAGTCTATCCCACAAATGGGGGCTCCCCATCCCTCCTGCGGCCAGAACCCTTCGCGATCAGGGGCCCTTCGCTGCAGCGAGCGCGAGAGTCTGCGCTCAGGGAGTCGTTGCGCTAAAAGGGCTCAGGAGTGCGAATCCCCTTTTGCGCTTCGAAGTGGCTTCCATAGCGCTCGCTTCCGCTGAGGGACTGCTTTTGACATCATCGCTTTATACCTTCTGGCAGGGCCTCCCCGGGCCGTTTTTCTCACGCGTGCGCGGGCTCCTGGGGCTGGCTTTCCAAAACACGAGCCGTGTGCTGCCGGCGGTCCTGCGCCCTCTCAGGCCCGGGGCGGATTGCCGGAGCGCGGGCACCGGGGCTGGATCCGGAAGATACAGCCGCCTCCAACCCTCCCTGCGCCCCTTCGGCCAGCCGAGTCCGTGGCGATGGGGCCTTTTCGAGATCCCTCCCGACCGTGAAGAGGACGGACACCACGGACATCCTCGCTTTGGGCGCCCTGCTCGCATTCTGGTATAATGGCTTCGTCAAGGTTTCCCGAGGTGCAGATGGGCGGCCAGGACCGGTTTTCCGAGCTGTTGCGGGCGTTCCTGATATCCCTCGAGGTGGAAAAGGGCTACTCTCCGCACACGGTGGATGCCTACCGGAGCGACTTGGAGGCCTTCGGGGCTTTCTTGCGCGGCCAAGGACTGGAGCCAGAGCAGATCGACCGGGCCGCGGCGCGCTCCTTCCTTCGCCGTCTGCAGGATGCCCACTTGGCTCCGGCGAGCATCGCGCGCAAGCTGGCAGCGTTGCGGAGCTTCTATGCCTTCCTGGTGCGCGAGGGACACCTGGAATCCCACCCCCTGCGGGGGTTGGGCACGCCAAAGCAACCGCGCCGTTTGCCCCGCTGCCTGAGCATCGACGAAACGGTGGCGCTTCTCACCGCTCCCGATGTGCGTACTCCCCAAGGGCTGCGCGACCGGGCGATCCTGGAGCTCCTCTATGCGAGCGGGTTGCGCGTGGGGGAACTGGTGCGGATCGATTTGGACGATATCGACTGGGGAAGGCACGAAGTGCGCGTGCTGGGCAAAGGAGGACGGATGCGCATCGCGCTGGCGGGCATCCCCGCGCTGCGGGCGCTGCGCGCGTACGTCCGTTTCGGCCGACCACAGCTCGTGCGCCCCCATTCGGGCCGTGCCCTGTTCCTAAACCGCTTCGGGGAACGCTTGACCGACCGAAGCGTCCGCGCGCTCGTAGCAGGCTACGCCCGCCAGGCCGGGTTGGATGGCCAGGTGACTCCTCACACCTTGCGGCATACCTTCGCCACGCACCTCCTGGAGGGCGGGGCCGATCTACGTATTGTCCAGGAGCTCCTGGGTCACGCCCGTCTGACCACCACGGAGCGCTATACCCACGTCAGCCTGCGCCATCTGCGCGAGGTATACCGGAGGATCTTCCGTCTGGCGGGCGAAGCCGAACCGGAAGCGGAATCGGTATGAGCGGGGCAGCCGGTTCCGTTCTACCCTGCGAAAGGGATCGTCGCTCCCGGTGATTTCGGGCCCACGGGCCTTTCAGCATCCATTTGCGAGGCGGAGGCAGAAGAATGACGGACTTTTCCCGACGGGATTTCTTGCGATGGCTGGCAGCGGGCCTGGGTTGGGTGGCCGGCAGCGCTCTCCTGCGGTCCTGCAGGCCCCAGCCGACAAAGCCTGTGACGTTCCCTGAGATGACGCCCGGGGGCACCGCTACCCCGGCACAGGCCTCGGCCCCCACCGAGCGCGGTCCACAGCCGCCGGACGTGGCGGTCGCCCGAGGCGGGGAGCCGGAGGATCTGGTTCGCCGCGCCCTGCAGGCGCTTGGTGGCATCGAGCGGTTCGTGCGCCCGGGACAGGACGTGATCATCAAGCCGAATATCTGCGTTGCCTACCATCGCTACGAATATGCGGCCACGACCAACCCCTGGCTCGTCGCAGCGCTTGTGCGCCTCTGCCGGCAGGCCGGTGCACGGCGCGTGCGGGTGATGGACCATCCCTTCGGCGGTACGCCGGAAGCGGCTTATGCGGTCAGCGGGATCCAGGAACAAGTGGAAGCCGCGGGCGGCGAGATGGAAGTGATGGCTCCGTTCAAGTTCGTGGAGGTGGAGCTTAGCGGGGCGCGCGCTTTGAAACGGTGCGCGATTTACGACGAGGTCCTGAAGGCCGATGTGCTGATCAACGTGCCCATCGCCAAACATCACAGCCTGGCGCGGCTGACCCTTGGGATGAAGAACCTCATGGGCGTCCTCTGGGACCGCCCGGTATTGCATCGCAACCTGGGGCAGTGCCTGGCCGATCTGGCCAGCCACATCCGTCCGGCCTTGACGGTCGTGGATGCGATCCGCATCCTGGTGGCCAACGGTCCCACGGGCGGGGATCTGGCCGATGTGCGTCGTGTGGATACGGTCATTGCCAGCCAGGACATCGTAGCTGCGGATTCTTATGCCGCCACCCTGTTCGGCCTGCAGCCGGACGATCTAGACTATGTCCGTGCGGGCGTGGCAAGGGGGCTGGGCCAAAGCGACTTGAGAAAGTTGCGTATCGCTATCGTGTAACACAGCCGGTGGGAAGAAAGGAGAAGGATCTTGGCCACCCTACCTCGACTCAAGCGAGGACATCGGGGTTCCCGCCCCCAGCGCTACTGGGTTGCTACGCGCCGGTTTGTCCAGTACCTGGCGCTGTTCGGGTTCCTGGCGCTTTTTCTGCGGCTCCCTGGGGGCGATGGACCCGCGCCGATTCTCGGCGTGCCGATGCGGCTAGACCCCCTGGCGATGGCGGCTCACGCGCTGGCTGCTCGCACGCTGCTGGCCAGCTCGTTAGTGTCTCTGGGCGTCATCGTCCTTACGCTGCTCGTCGGGCGAGCCTGGTGTGGCTGGCTCTGCCCATTGGGGACGGTCTTGGACCTCTTTTCGTCGCGCGCACGACGAACGGTACGGGTGCCGGAATCGTGGCGTGCGGTCAAGCATTTGCTCCTGGAGGCGATCTTTGTCAGCAGCCTCTGTGCGGCTCTGGTGCTCCTCGTGCTGGATCCGATCAGCCTGCTGACGCGTACGCTGGCGACCAGCCTATGGCCAGCCCTGGAGCAGGGGATCACGACGGCAGAGCGGGCGCTGTACCGGCTGCCCGCGCTTCGGCCGCTGGTCTCTGCGCTCGACGGCTTGCTGCGCCCTCTGATCGGTTCGAGCCCGGCCTACTTTCGTGGCGCGCTGGTGCCTGTGGGCCTCCTTGGCGGCCTCTTGGCCCTGAACGCGTTTGCGCCGCGGTTCTGGTGTCGGTACCTTTGCCCACTGGGTGCGCTTCTGGGCTTGTTGAGCCGGGTCGGACTGGTGCGCCGGGAGGTAGATGAGCGCTGCACCGCGTGCGACGCCTGTGTGCCGCTCTGTCCCACCGGGACCATTCGGCCCGACAAGCACTACGCCAGCGATCCCGCCGAGTGCACGATGTGCCTGGAATGCCTGAGCGGCTGTCCTCAACAAGCCGTGGTCTTCCGTCCCCACTGGCGGCCCGCCCGCCCTCAGGAGTACGACCCCCGTCGGCGGGCGTTCCTGGCCACATTGGCGGCCACAGTTCTCGGAGTTGTACTCTTGCGAGGGGAACGTGCCATCCGCCGCCGGCTTTCCGGGCCGATTCGCCCGCCCGGGGCGGACGAGGAGCGCATCCTGTCCCGCTGTTTGCGCTGCGGGGCGTGCAGCCGTGCCTGTCCGACGGGGGCGATCCAGCCAGCCCTGGGAGAATCTGGCTGGGAAGGGGTGTGGACTCCGGTGCTGGTCTTTCGAATCGGTTATTGTGCCTATTCGTGTAATGCCTGTGGACAGGTATGCCCGGTACAGGCCATACCGTCGCTTTCCCTGGAGGAAAAGCGGGAGCAAGTCCTCGGATGGGCCGATATCGACCGGGAGCGCTGCCTCCCTTGGGCCGAGGGAATACCCTGCATCGTGTGTGAGGAGATGTGCCCGGTGCCGCAAAAAGCGGTTGCGCTGGAGCGGGTCGAACTGCCGGGAGAAAACGGAGCCCCGATCCTCTTGCAGCGTCCCCACGTGGTGCGGAAGCGCTGCATCGGGTGTGGGATTTGCGAATACCAATGCCCGGTCAGCGGTCCGGCGGCCATCCGGGTCTACAGCAGAGGGTGAAAAGGGTGCCCCTAGGCCCGTGCCCGGGCCTGAAGGGCAGCCTGGACGATCGCTTCGACCGTCAGGCCGAAGCGATCGTAGAGTACCTCTGCCGGGGCGCTGGCCCCGAAGCGATCCACCCCGATCGCCACACCCTCTTGCCCCACGTACCGCTCCCACCCCAGGCGTACGCCGGCCTCGACCGATACCCGCGCCCGGACGGAAGGCGGAAGCACGCTTTCCCGGTACCAGGCCGGCTGTCGTTCGAAGAGCTCCCAGCAGGGCAGGGAAACGACGTGGGTGCGGATGCCCTGCTGGGCCAGCCTCCGGCCCGCTGTCAGGGCCAGCGCGACCTCCGAGCCGGTGGCGATGAGGATCACCTCGGGCAGCCCCTCCGCGGATTGCCACAGGATGTAGCCTCCCTGCGACAGGCCGCTTGCAGGGGCGCATTCTTCCCGGTCCAGGATCGGCACAGGCTGGCGCGTGAGCACGATCGCCGTAGGGCCGTCCTTTCGACGCAGGGCCACGCGCCATGCTTCCACCGTTTCGTTCGCATCGGCAGGACGGATGACATCCAGCCCGGGGACCGTGCGCAGGCCCATGAGGTGCTCCACCGGTTGGTGTGTGGGGCCGTCTTCGCCGACGCCGATGCTGTCGTGCGTGAAGAGGTAGATCACCTGCAGCCCTTGAAGCGCCGCCAGTCGTATGGGAGGCCGCATGTAGTCGGAAAAGACCAGGAAAGTCGCCGTATAGGGAAGGATCCCCCCGTGCAGCGCCAGTCCTCCGGCGATGGCTCCCATCGCGTGCTCGCGTACCCCGAAATGCAGGTTGCGGCCTTCGTAGCCCCAAGGCCCTCCTACCGCGCCCTGGCGATCCTCCGGCTGGTGTGTAGGCGCCTGGAAATCCCCCTGGCCTTTGAGCCAGCTGAGGGTCGAGGGGTTGAGGTCAGCGGACCCCCCCATGAGCTCCGGCACCCGCTTGCCCAGTTCCTGGAGCACCGCTTCGGAAGCGCGCCGCGTAGCCATTGGGCCCTGAGCCGGCCCAAAGGATGGAAGGCCTTCTTCCCATCCCGGCGGAAGCTCCCCACGCAGCCGTCGTTCCAGTTCTGCGGCCAGCTCGGGATAGGCCGCGGCGTAGCGGGTCCACAGATCTTCCCAGTCCCGTTGGAGCTTCTTCCCGGAAGCCACAGCTGCCGCCATCCGATCCTTCACCTCCACCGGGACGAAGAAGGCCGGCTCGACGGGCCAGCCTGCGGCTTCCTTGGCTGCCCGGAGCTCCTCTTCGCCCAGCGGCGAACCGTGGGCATGAAAGGTCCCCTGTTTGCGTGGGGCGCCGTACCCCAGCACCGTGCGCACCAGGATCAGGGAAGGACGAGCCCCTTCCTCTTTCGCCTCCCGCAGGGCGGCGTCGACCGCTTGCAGGTCATATCCATCGGACACCCGTAGGACCTGCCAGCCGTAGGCCTGGAAGCGGGCTGCGACATCTTCGGTGAAGGTCAGGGACGTCGAGCCGGCCAGGGACACCCGGTTGTCGTCGTACAAGACGATCAGTTTCCCCAGGCGCAGATGGCCGGCCAGCGCACACGCCTCCGCGGATACCCCTTCCATGAGGTCGCCGTCGCTCGCCAACACGTAGGTGAAATGGTCGATCACCGGGAATCCGGGGCGGTTGAACCGGGCGGCCAGGTGCGCCTCCGCGATCGCCATCCCCACGGCGTGGCTGATGCCCTGGCCGAGCGGCCCGGTGGTCATCTCCACACCGGGTGTCCGGTGCACTTCCGGGTGCCCAGGTGTCCGGCTTTCCCATTGGCGGAAAGCAAGCAGTTCCTCAAGGGGGAGATCGTACCCGGTCAGGTGTAGCAGGGCATAGAGGAGCGCCGAGCCGTGGCCGGCCGAAAGCACGAAGCGATCGCGGTTGGGCCATCGCGGATCGGCCGGGTTATGGCGCAGGTGGCGTGCCCAGAGGACGTAGCTCATCGCAGCGGCGCCCAGAGGCATCCCCGGGTGCCCCGAGTTGGCCCGCTGCACCATGTCGGCGGCAAGGAAGCGGATCGTATCGATGCAACGCCAGTCGAGATGGGCCTGCGGCATGGCTTTCCTCCGGCTGGAAAGGGACGGCCTCGATCGGGCGCCTGAGGGCCGCTACCTTTGCAGGGACACGATCAGCTCGTGGATCCGATCCAGCCCGGCTCGGAGGTAATCCGGGGGAAGCCCGAAGCTAATGCGCAGATAGCCGTCCATGCCGAAGTGGTCTCCCGGAACGATGAACACGCTTTTTTCCCGGATCAGGCGCTGCACCAGCACGGTAGAATTGATAGGAAGGTGATAGCGTGGGAAGGCAATGGCCGCCGCCTGTGGGGGTACCAGCGAAAAGACCCCTTCGTGGCTCTCCAGCCAGGCGTCCAGGATCGGGAATCCGCGCCGGATATAGTCCCGGGCGCGCTGGATCAGGCGAGGCCGCACCTCTGGGGACAACGCGATCGCGGCCAGCCGGTTATCCAGCATCCCGGCGCTGATGGCCGTATACTCGTGGCGAGCCCAGATCTCGTCGACGGTATCGGCCGGGCCAACGACCCAGCCGATGCGTAGCCCTGGGAGGCCGTAGGCCTTGCTCATGCTGTTGTGCGCGAGCACCCGGTCATAGCGGCCCCAGAAGGACGGCGTCTCGACATCGGTCAGGCGTTCGGTACCGCTGTAGACTTCATCCGCGAGCAGCCAGGCGCCGACGCGCGCTGCGATTCCCACGATGGCGTTCATTTCGTCTTCGGTCAGGATGTAGCCGGTGGGGTTGTTTGGGTTGCAGACGGCGATCATGCGGGTGCGGTCGGTCACTGCGGCCTCCAGCTCGTCCAGGTCGGGGGCCCACCCACGATCGGCGCGCAGATGGAAGGCTTTCAGGCGGAAGCCAAAGTTGTGGCTGATGCCCCAAATCTGCATGTAGTTGGGAAGCATCAGCACCAGCTCGTCCCCTGGTTCGAGCACCGTGAGGACGGAGATCAAGTTGGCCTCGGCACAACCGACGGTTACGAGCACATTGTCCGCGGTCGCGCCCGGATAGAGGGCAGCGATCCTCTCCCGCAGCAGCGGCAGGCCGTTCGCCTGAGGGTAGTTCAACGCGGTGTCCAGGAGTTCCTCCAGCACGACCGGGTCCTGGACGAGTTCGCGCACGGTCAGGGGGTGTACCCCGCTTTCCGAGAGGTTATAGTCCACCACGTTTTCCCATTTGGACATCATCCGTTCCATTTCGAAGTACTGGAAGCGCGCCATGGAAGTCCCTCCTGATTTGGCTCTATCCGACCTCGAGTGCCAGGCCGAATCCCTGCTCCATTGCCCGCCGCATCGCCAGCACCGCGATGGCAGTATCCTGTACCCCCACCCCGGTGAGATCGCACACCGTGATCTGGCCCTCGTCCGTGCGCCCCGGACGCATCCCGGAGGTAATCTCCCCCAGTTCCACGATCGGAGCCTCTTGGGAGAGGACCCCGGCATCGAGCGCGTGATGCAGCTCTCCTAGGCGGGCGCACTGGGCGCGGCTATCGCACACGATCAGGTCCGCTTGCGCCAGGACCTCGGGGTAAAGCTCTTGCTTTTCCTCGGTATCGGATCCCATCGCCGTGATATGGAGCCCGGGGTGCAACCAATTCGGCCGCAGATAGGGGGTGTGGGAAGGGGTGGTGGTGACCACCACCTGGCTTTCGCGTACCACGGCCTCCACGCTGGGGGCGGCGATCACCTCCACCTCCAACCGGGGCGCCATTTCTTCCACGTAGGCCTGCACCCGGTCCGCGTTCCGGCTGTAGACGAGCAAACGGCGAAAGTCGCGCACCTGCTTCAGGCCCAGCATCTGATAGCGCGCCTGTGTGCCGGAACCGATGACCCCTGCCGTTTCCACCTGTTTTGGCGCCAGGTAGGCCGCCGCTACGGCGCCAGCGGCACCGGTGCGCACGTCGGTGAGGTAGGCGTTGTCCAGCAGTACCGCTTCCGGCATCCCGGTGCGCGCCGAAAAGACGAGCATCAAGCCGCTGCCTGTCGGCAGTCCCAGCCGATAGTTCTCGAAGAATCCGGAGGCGATCTTGACCGCGAAGTGTTCCCAACCGCGGATGTAGGCGGTCTTGACGTCGACTTCTCCCTGGTGCTCGGGGATCATGAGTGCCAGGATGGGCGGGACGGAGGCTTCTCCGCGGGCAAGAGCGGAAAAGGCTTCCTCGATAGCCGCGATGACTTCCCGGTCCAGCCCCACACACTGCCGCAGTTCCTTTTCGGTTACGACCAGGATGTTCATCGTTCACCCCTTTCCGACGGAACCGTCCGCTGCAGCACCTCTTGGAGCCGCTGGAGGTCGATGTTTCCGCCACTCAGGATGACCGCTGTCTTCTGCCCAAGCGGCTGGATACGCCCTTGCAACAGGGCGGCCAGTCCGACGGCGCCGCCCCCTTCCACCACCAGGTGCAGCGCGTCCAGGGCGAAGGCGATCGCTTGCTCGATTTCCTCCTCGCCGACCAGTACCACGTCGTCGACCAGGGCTTGTACCATCCGGAAGGTATACCGGTTGTCCAGGCCGATCCCACCGGCCAGGGCATCGGCGATGGTCTCTTCTTCCGGGAGCTCCACCGGCCGGCCGGCCCGAAGGCTGTGGAACATCACCGGCGCGCGATCCTGCGAAACGCCAACCACCCGGATGCTTGGGTCGGCCGCCTTCAGTGCCAGGGCGACCCCGGAGATCAGCCCCCCTCCGGACAAGGGCACGATGGCGGTCGAGATCTCCGGAAGTTCGTCCAGGAGCTCCAGCCCGATCGTACCCTGTCCGGCGATCACCCAGGGGTCGTCGAAGGGAGGGACGAACGTCAGCCCGCGTTCCTGGATCAGCTGCTCACAAGCCAGCGCGGCTTCGTCGTAGCTCTCTCCGGCCAGCAGCACCTCAGCCCCGAGGGAACGAACGGCCTCCACCTTCCCTGGGGGGACACGGCGCGACATGCACACGACCGCCGGGATACCGAAGCGCTTGGCGACCCAGGCGACCGCCCGTGCGTGGTTGCCCGTCGATACCGTGACGACCCCCCGCGCACGCTCTTCGCCCGTCAGGGCCGCGATCCGGTTGGCCGCGCCGCGCACCTTGAAGGAACCGGTTTCCTGGAGGTTTTCCAGTTTCAGGTAAACCGCGCTACCGGTGCGCTCGCTCAGGCTGGGCGCGGGGAGGATCGGCGTGCGGCGCGCTACCGCGGCCACCACGTGGCGCGCCCGCTCGATGTCCTGCGGCGTCACCTCCAGTTTCGGCCCGGCCACCAGAGGCTCCTTTCACCACCTATTCCCCTTCGCCAACCGGCTCGGGGGAGTGGGTAGAAAGCTGGCGGCTTTCCGGATCGAAGGAGATGGGCTTTTCGTTGCGCAGGAGGTCCACGATAAAGGCCGCTTCCCGCAGGTCCAGGTCGCGCAGGGCATCGGGCTCGCCCTGCTGGTAGTAGAGCACCACCGCGGTTTTGCCGCCCACTTGATGGAAGACGGCGTACTGGCTGACGAGCTTGCGGGCCATCTTGGCCACCTCCGTAGCGCAAGCGCGGCTACGGCAACCGGACGCGGCAGAGGCCTGTTCTAGGCGCCTGCAGTGCCCGCCGCGGCTGCCTTTTGTCGCCGTCGATAATCGCGCAGGTAGCGCATGGCATAATCGTCGCGCCCGAGCAACAGGTCGACCGCCAGGATGAGCGGCCGTACCTTGGCCGCATCGACGATCGGGCAGGTGACCCCGCTGGCAATCGTCATGGCAAGGAAAGCGGCGTTGACGATGTCCCGGTCCGGAAGGCCGTAGGAGACGTTGCTCGCTCCCAAAGCCTGATTGACCCCGAGCTCGCGCGCGACCAGGCGGATCGCCTCCAGCGTGACGCGGCCGGCCTTGGAATCGGCGCCTACGGTCAGCGCCAGGCAGTCGATCAGCACGTCCTCGCGGGGGATTCCCATCCGCTCGGCGCGTTCGACGATCCGTTCGGCGATCCTCAGCCGCTGCTGCGGATCGTTCGGGATGCCGTTCTCGTCCATCGTGAGCCCGATGACGGCCGCGCCGTACTCCTTCACCAGGGGGAGGACGCGGGAAAGGGAGCGCTCTTCGCCGTTCACCGAGTTCACGAGCGCTTTACCGCGGTACACCTTCAGTGCCGCTTCCAGCGCGTCCGGGTTGCTCGTGTCGATGGCCAGCGGCACATCGGCCGTCTCCATCGCTGTCTGGACGGCCATAGGGAGGATACGCACCTCATCCACTCCGGCAGCCCCAACGTTGATGTCGATCACATCGGCTCCGGCCTCGATCTGGGCCGTGACCTCCCGGGCAACGATCGACATATCGCCGGCGCGTAACGCTTCGGCCAGTTTCTTGCGCCCGGTCGGATTGATCCGCTCTCCCACGATTACCGTGGGGCGGTCCCAGGCAATCGTGACTTTTTTGCCAGCAGACGAGAGCACCGTTTCCATCGGGGACATCCAGACCTCCTTGTTTCGATCAGTGCTTCAGAGCGGACCAGGCTCAAAACAACGCCACCGGACATCGCTTGCTGCCCAAGAGAGGACGACAAAGCTCCAGGGGCTTCCGAGGCACGGGTATGCCACGTCGCAACAGCCCTCGCGCCACGTGGCAAAGCGGGAAGCCGACCACCGTGAGCGCGCAGCCCTCTACACGGGAGACGGGCGAAAACGGTTCATCTTGGATGCCGTAGGCCCCTGCCTTGTCGAACGGTTGGCCGGAAGCAATGTACGCCTCCACTTCGGCTGGGCTGTAGGGACGCATCCACACGCGCGCCTGGACCACCTCGACTTCCAAGTCCTCGTTGCTCCGGAAGGCCAGGGCGGTCAGCACCCGGTGTTGTCGTCCGCTCAAAGAAAGGAGCATCCTCCGGGCGTCCTCCGCATTGGCCGGCTTGCCGAGCACCTCGTGGTCCAGGACAACCAGGGTGTCGGCCGCCAGGACGAGTTCGTCGGGAGCGGAGGGAGCCGCCTGGGCCTTGGCGCGTGCAAGCCGGATCGCCGTCGCCTCCGGAAGCTCGCCCGGCTGAGGGGTTTCCTCTACCGGTGCTGCACGCACCTCGAAGGGTACCCCCAACCAGCCGAGATATTCCTGCCGCCGGGGCGAGTTGGAAGCCAGGACAAGTCGCCAAGCAGCCATATCGCCTACCCGGGAAAGAAACGAACGGGCCTCATTCGCCGCGATTCTTTGGGCATTGTAGCATCGGGGATGGCCTTCGTCAAACGCACGCCGTAGTTGCCAGCCGCAGGGAAGGCAAGTATAATGGATCAACCTGAACGTGCCAGTTGCCCTGGTGAGCGAGGGTGGGGGCTGTTATGTCCGGCCCGATCCGTGTCTCGCTCTCTGGACTCATGCCGCAGCTTCGATCTGGGGAGCCAAGTGAGCTCCAGCGGACCATGGGGAACCATCTGCACTTGGACAAAAGGTTTGGAAAGGCAAACCGTACGGTGCCATCGTCTGCACGTTTCGGGCCGGGTTTGCTGTCACGGCTTTCGCGGGGATGGCGGTTGAAAAGGGGGGCCGTGGCGCCTTCGGTGGCGCCCTGCCCGTTTGGCGTGCTTGGATTGGGCTGACTGTCTCACAGGCGCTGGCACCGCGGGAACCTCTTTCGAAGTAGCGCTCTGGGATATGGTGCCGGAACGGGTTTCGGCAATTTCGCTCCTTTCCAACGGCTTTCGCTGCTGAGGAGTGGCCTTTGAGGGATTGCGGGCAAAGCGATCGGCTTGGGAGGGCGCTTGCCCTGACGTGGAGGCAGAATGGGACGGTTCGTCGAGTGCGTGCCGAACTTTAGCGAGGGGCGACGCGCGGAAGTCGTGGAGGCGATCTGCGCGCGGATCCGCGCGGTCCCGGGGGTGCGCCTTCTGGATGTGGAGATGGACGCGAGCCATCACCGGGCCGTGGTCACCTTCGTCGGGCCGCCAGAAGCGGTGGCCGAGGCCGCCTTCCGTGCTGCTGAGGAAGCGGCTCGCTGGATCGACATGCGGGAGCACCGGGGTGCGCACCCCCGTATCGGGGCCACCGATGTCATCCCGTTCGTCCCGCTGCGTGGCGTGACCATGGAGGAGTGCGTGGAGCTTGCCCGTCGGGTCGGGGAACGGATCGGGCGGGAACTGGGGATCCCGGTCTACCTTTATGGGGAGGCAGCGACCCGCCCGGAGCGGCGCGACCTGGCAACCATTCGCCGGGGCGAGTACGAGGCGCTGGTCCACGAGATCGCGGTCGATCCGGATCGCGCCCCCGATTATGGGCCGGCTGTGGTGGGGCCCGCCGGGGCAACCGCCGTGGGGGCTCGCCCCGTGTTGATCGCGTATAACGTCTACTTGGGCACGTCCGATATGGAGATCGCACGGGCCATCGCCCGCGCGGTGCGACATTCCAGCGGAGGGTTGCGCTATGTCCAGGCGTTGGGGGTAGCAGTCGATCGCCCTGGGCAGGTGCAGGTTTCCATGAACCTCACGGACTATCGCCGCACACCCATCCACCGCGTGATGGCCCTGATCCGGGATGAAGCGGCCCGCTACGGGGTCCCGGTGGTCGAAAGCGAGATTGTGGGCTTGGTTCCCGCTGAGGCTCTAATCGATGCCGCGCGACACGTACTGCAGCTGCACCACCTGGCCCCCGAACAGGTCCTGGAGAATCGGCTACAAGCGGAGGAGGAAACGGGCTTGGCCGGCGCCCTCCCGCGGGAGTTCCTGTCGCTGGTTGCGGCCGGCACACCGGCTCCCGGAGGTGGTTCCGTTGCCGCTCTGGCCGGTGCTCTGGCGGCTGCTTTGGGACGGATGGTGGCGAATCTAACGGCGGGAAAGAAACGGTACGCTGACGTGGCCCCGGAGATGCGGGAGCTGGACGCCACCCTGGCGCGGCTGCAGGAAGAATTGCTCACCCTGGTCGTGCGGGATGCGGAATCGTATCAGGGGATCCTGGAGGCGCGCCGGCGTCCCGGAGCAGCGCCGGAGGAAGCTGAGGCACGCCACCGGGCCGTGCAGGAAGCGATGCGTGAGGCTGCCCGGGTGCCTCTCGCCACCGCGGAACGCACGGTGAAAGTGCTCGAGTTCTTGATGCACATCGCGTCGGTCGGGAACGAGAGCGCCCTGACCGACGCCGCGGTGGCTGCGGCGATGGCCCGGGCCGCGATCCAGGGGGCGGCGCAGAACGTGCGGGTGAACGCCGCCGGGCTGGAAGATGTCGGCCTTGCGGAGGAGTTCCGGAGGCAAATGGCCGCGCTGGAGCGAAGGGGCGAGGAGTTGGCCGAAGCGGTGCTCGGGATCGTGGCCGGCCGGCAAGGGGGGTAAACGGCGGAGGTGCGCTGTGCTTTGCAAGCGGGTCTTCCTGGTGGGATTTCTCTCGCTCGTCCTTGCCTCGTGCGCTTCCCGGGCGGTCCCCGCCGGGCCCAAGGTCCGCGTGCTCGCGGTGGAGACGTTCCTGGCTGACATCGCGCAGAACGTGGCCGGCGACCGGCTGACGGTAGAAGCGCTCCTGCCCGTTGGGGCTGAGCCGCACGGCTATGAGCCGACCCCGCGCGACATCGCCCGTGTGGCGGAAAGCGATCTCCTGATCGCGAACGGGGCGGGGCTGGAAGGCTTCTTGGACTCGCTGCTGCGCAACGCGGGCGGGCACGCGCTGCTGGTCGAGGCCTCGGCTGGCGTGGAGGGAAGGACGGCCCAACCGGGAGAGACGCCCTTTACTGGCCAGGTCGACCCCCACTTCTGGCTGGACCCGTTGCGGGTCATTCGCTACGTGGAGAACATCCGCGATGCCCTGATCCGGGTCGACCCCGAGGGGGCGGAGGTGTATGCCCGGAACGCGGAAGGCTACGTGGCCCGCCTGCAGGAGCTGGATGGTTGGATCCGGGAACAAGTTGCGGCCATCCCGCCCGAGCGCCGCTTGCTGGTGACCAACCACGAAAGCCTGGGCTACTTTGCCGAGCGATATGGCTTTCGGATCGTGGGCACCGTGCTGCCCGGCCTGAGCAGCGAGGTTTCGCCCTCGGCGCAGCAACTGGTGCGGCTGGTCGAGGCCATCCGCGCCGCCGGTGTTCGCGCCATCTTTCTGGAAACCGGCTCCAATCCGGCGCTGGCCCGGCAAATCGCGGCCGAGAGCGGGGTTGCGGTCATCACCGAGCTTTATACCCATTCGCTCAGTTCGCCGGATGGTCCAGCCCCCACCTACATCGAGATGATGCGCTACGACGTACAGACCATCGTCGAGGCGCTTCGGGAGTAAGGATATGGCGGATTCGCTCGAACCTGCCCGCCTGGAGCTGGAAGGCGTCACGGTGGGCTATGACGAGGAGCCGGTGCTCTGTGACATCACGCTGCAAATCCCGCACGGAGCACAGGTCGCCGTGGTGGGGCCCAATGGCGCCGGGAAATCGACCCTCTTCCGGGCGCTCGTGGGCCTGGTACCTTTGCGCCAGGGCCGCATCCTGATCCACGGCCGGCCGTTGGGCAGCCACCAGGACTGCGTCGCCTACGTCCCCCAGCGGGAGGAGATCGACTGGCGCTTCCCGGTAACGGTGGCCGACGTGGTCATGATGGGGCGCTATGGTCGGCTGGGCTGGTTTCGCCGGCCGCGTGCGGCGGACCGCCGGGTTGTCCAACGCTGCCTGAAGCTCCTGGGGATCGAGGACATCGCGGACCGCCCGATCGGAGAGCTCTCCGGGGGCCAGCAGCAACGGGTCTTTCTGGCCCGTGCCCTGGCCCAGGAACCCCACGTGCTCCTGATGGATGAGCCGTTTACCGGTGTGGACGTGGCTACCCAGGAGGCGATGCTTTCTGTGCTGGAAGGGTTGAGGACAGAGGGCGTGACGGTGCTCGTTTCCACACACGACCTGAGTTTGGCCGCCAAGCGTTTCGAGCAGGTCATCCTGTTGAACCGCCGTCTGATTGCCTATGGAAAAGCCGCCCAGGTCCTTACCCCTGAGCATATCGCCGAACTGTTTCGTGGACAAGTGCTTTTCCTGGAGGGTGCGGTGGTCTTTGACCAATGCTGTCCTCCCCAGGAAAGGACTCGCGGGATCCAGCGATGATCGCTTGGGCCTTGGAGCCGCTTCGCTACGGGTTCATGCAGCGAGGGTTGCTGGCCTCGCTCCTGGTGGGTATATTGTGCGCCGTGGTTGGGTGTTACATTGTCCTGCGGTCGATGGCCTTTCTGGGGGATGCCTTGGCGCACGCGATTCTGCCCGGGATCGCGGTCGCTTATCTCCTGAAGGTTGACCTCCTGATCGGCGCCTTGGTCGCCGCGCTGCTGGTCGCCTTGGGCATTGCGGCGATCTCCCATCGGGGGGTCATCCGGGAGGACACGGCCATCGGGATCCTGTTCGCGGCAGCGCTCTCCTTGGGGGTGGCGCTGATCAGTCGGATGAAGAGCTATGCCGTAGACCTCACCCACATCTTGTTCGGGCACGTGCTCGGGGTCGGCGTACGGGACCTGTGGCTGATCGGTGCTCTGGGGGCGGTCGTCCTGCTTGTGATCGTCTTGCTGTTCAAGGAATTCCTGGTGGTTTCCTTCGATCCCGTGCTCGCTGCTACCCTGCGGCTGCCGGCCGGGCGGTTGCGGCTGCTGCTGCTGGTGCTGCTCGCTTTGACGGTTGTGGTTTCCCTGCAGACGGTCGGTGTGGGGCTGGTCGCCGCCATGCTGGTGACTCCTGGGGCGACGGCCTATCTCTTGACGCACCGCCTGGCCCCGATGATGGGCCTTTCCGCAGCCATCGGTGCTGCGTCCGCGGTGGCCGGCCTCTACTTCAGTTACTATGGGAATGTCCCTTCTGGGCCTGCGATCGTGCTGGTCGCCACCGTGTTCTTCCTGTTGGCGTTTGCCTTTTCCCCCAAACGGGGGGTGTTTTGGGCGTATCTTCGCCGGCGGGGGTGGCGTAATCGGCATGGTGGACCCGAAGGGCCTTGCGCCGGGCAGGGCCCACTGCGCTCCTGAAATGGGCAAGCCCGTTCCATTGCAGGTCTCTGGCTTGCGGAGGTGTTCGTGCGCGTTGTGGTCACCGGCTCGAAAGGGCAGCTTGGAACAGCCCTGGTGGCGGCATTGGCCGGGCATGAGGTGCTTGAGCTCGATCTCCCGGAGTGCGACATCGAGCGGGCCGAGGAGGTAGCGAGGCTTCTAGGGGAGTTTGGGCCCGAGGTCGTGGTGCACGCCGCGGCCTATACAGACGTAGACGGCTGTGCCCGCGATCCGGACCTTGCCCTGCGGGTCAATGCTCTGGGTACCCAGAATGTGGCCCTGGCATGCCAGACATGCGGGGCCGTGCTTCTGTACGTCAGCACGAACGAGGTATTTCCCGGGGATCGAGAAGAACCGTACCTGGAGTACGATCCGCCCCGGCCGATTAACCCTTATGGCTACTCCAAGTGGGTCGGCGAGCGGTACGTGGAGCAGTTGTGCCGCCGTTTCTTCATCGTGCGGGTTTCCTGGCTTTTTGGTGGGCCACGGAGCTTTGTAACCAAGATCCTGGCCTTGAGCGAAATTCAGCCCGAACTGGCTGTAGTGGCCGACGAGTTCGGTTCCCCCACCTACGTGCGTGACCTGGCATCCGCCCTGGTGCGGTTGCTGTCTAGCCACCGTTATGGTGTCTACCACCTGGTCAACGAGGGCTTTTGCTCGCGCTTCGAGTTTGCCCGGGAGATCCTTCGCCTGGCCGGAAAGGGAGACTATCCGATTCGGCCGATCTCCCGGGCGGAGTTCCGGCGGGATTCTACCCCGCCTCCCCGTGCCGTGCTGCGAAACTTTGCCGCTGCGACCGCTTTGGGCATTCGGCTGCGTCCCTGGCCGGACGCCCTGGCAGCCTATCTGCGAGGGGAGTGAGCCCTTGGAGATCGAACGCTGGCGTCATTTCGACTACGCCCTGCTTGGGAGCATCCTGCTCCTTTCCGGATTTGGGGTGGCTATGATTGCCAGCGCGACTCGGGGCACGTCGCTGGGAGGCTTTTCCTGGTCGGCCCTTCCCGTTCGACAGGCCATCTACCTGGCCGTAGGACTATTGGGGATGGGGGTCCTGAGCCAGATCGACTACCGACACCTGCAGGCGCTACGCTGGCCGCTTTACCTCTTGAACCTGCTGCTGTTGGTCTTGGTGCTCGCGATCGGAAAACGAGCTTACGGCGCCGTACGGTGGATCGACCTGGGCGTATTCGACCTGCAGCCATCCGAACTGGCCAAGCCGCTCCTGGTCATCGCCCTGGCAGGGTTCCTGGGGCGCAGGGAAGAGCATCGAGACTCGCTTTCCACGTTCCTCCTTTCCCTTCTATTGGTCTTGCCGCCGGTGGGCCTGGTCTTCATTCAGCCCGACCTGAGCACAGCGGTGGTGTTGTTGGTCATCTGGCTGGGAATGGTCTGGGCTTCGGGAACGCGGCCAGCCTATCTCGTGGCCCTGCTCTTCCTTTCCATCCCTGTTGGGGTTCTGGCCTGGCACTATGTCCTGGAGGACTATCAGAAGGCCCGCCTTCTCTTGTTCCTCGATCCGTATCAGGACCTGTGGGGAGGCGGCTACAACATCATCCAGGCCTGGACGGCGATCGGCTCGGGGGGCTGGTTGGGGAAAGGATACGGCCAGGGAACCCAAAGCCAGCTCCATTTTCTGCCGGTGCGACACAGCGATTTTATCTTTGCCGTGATCTGCGAAGAGTTCGGCTTTCTGGGTGCGAGCGCGCTTCTAGCCCTGCTCTTTGTCTTCCTCTGGCAGATCCTGCAGGTAGCCGCGCGGGCGACGGACACCACCGGGCGGCTCATCGCGACCGGCATCGCCGTAGGCCTGGGGTTCCAGGTCCTGGTCAACGTGGGGATGAACCTGGGCATCATGCCGGTGACTGGCCTGCCCCTTCCCCTGATCAGTTATGGGGGGAGTTCCCTCCTGGCTACACTCCTTTCCTTGGGGATCGTCGAAAGCGTGAGCGTCCACCGGAGGCGTTCCTCTTTCGAGCCCTGGGCGTAGCGTAGGGGAGCGGTTTGTCTTTTTGGTTGCTCTATGCTATCATAACCGGCGACCTGAACCCGGGCTGCCCGAAGGGGTGCAGTCGATAACTCGAGGAGGAGGCTGCGATGTTTCGGATCGTGTCCAAAGAGGACCTCACCCCGGTCACCCGCCAGTTCATCGTCCAGGCCCCGGAGATCGCCCGAAAGGCCCAGGCCGGCCAGTTCGTGATCGTCCGGCTGGAGCCCCAGGGGGAGCGCATCCCGCTCACCATCGCCGATTTTGACCGGGAGCGGGGGACGATTACCCTGGTGGTGCAAGAGGTGGGGGCCTCGACCAAGCAGATGGGCACCCTGCAGGCCGGCGATGCCATCCTCGACCTGGCCGGGCCGTTGGGGCGACCCTCGGAGATCGAGCACTATGGTACCGTGGTGTGTGTGGGAGGCGGTGTGGGCATCGCGCCCATCTACCCGATCGCGCGTGCGTTGCGGCAGGCGGGCAACACCGTGGTCTCGATCATCGGGGCGCGCACGAAGGAGTTGCTCTTCTGGGAAGAGAAGATGCGGGCGGTGAGCGACGAGCTGATCGTCTGCACGGACGATGGTTCTTACGGGCGCTATGCGCTGGTCACCGCCCCGCTCAAGGAGCTCCTGGAAAGCGGGCGCCACGTGGACCTGGTCTTTGCCATCGGGCCGGCGATTATGATGAAGTTCGCCAGCAAGACGACCCAGCCGTTCGGCGTGCGCACGATCGTCAGCATCAACTCGATCATGGTGGACGGCACTGGCATGTGCGGTGCCTGCCGCATTTCCGTCGACGGGAAGACCCGTTTCGCCTGCGTGGATGGCCCCGACTTTGACGGCCATTTGGTGGATTGGGACCTCCTGCTCGAGCGGCAGCGCCAATACCTGGAAGAAGAAAAGCTGGCCCTGGAAAAGTGGGAGCGCGAGCACGCCTGTGCCTGCCCGGCGTAATGGGTCATGAGGAGATCGCAAGATGGCTGTGAAGCGGGAACGTCAGGAGATGCCGCGCCAGGACCCGAAGGTTCGGGCGCGCAATTTCGACGAGGTCGCCCTGGGATACACCCCCGAATTGGCACTGGCCGAAGCGGAGCGGTGCCTGCAGTGCAAGAAGCCCTTCTGCGTCGAAGGGTGTCCGGTCGGCGTCAAGATCCCCGAGTTCATCGCCGCGTTGCGTGAAGGGGATTTGCCGCGGGCGGTGCGCGAACTCAAGGCCCGCAACAACCTGCCGGCGATCTGCGGGCGTGTCTGTCCGCAGGAGACGCAGTGTGAGATGACGTGCGTCTTGGGGAAGAAACAGCAGCCGGTGGCCATCGGTCGGCTGGAGCGGTTTGTCGCCGATTGGGAGCTGGCCAACGGGGTGGAAGTGACGCCCCCCGAGCGATCGACGGGAAAGAAGATCGCGGTGGTCGGCAGCGGTCCGGCCGGCCTGACCTGCGCGGCGGACCTGGCCCGTATGGGCCATCAGGTCACCATCTACGAGTCGCTGCACGCCCCGGGTGGCGTGCTGATGTACGGTATCCCGGAGTTCCGCCTCCCGAAGCGGATTGTGGAGGCCGAGGTGGAATACGTCCGGCGCTTGGGGGTGGAGATCGTCCTCAACGCTGTGATCGGCAAGCTGTACAGCCTGGATGAGCTCCTGGAACGCTACGATGCCGTCTTCCTGGGCACAGGGGCGGGCCTGCCCCAGTTCCTGGGCATCCCCGGGGAAAACCTGAACGGGGTCTACTCGGCCAACGAGTTCCTCACCCGCACCAACCTGATGAAGGCGTACCTGTTCCCGGAGTATGCCACGCCGATCAAGCGCAAGAAGCGGGTCGCCGTCGTTGGAGGAGGCAACGTGGCGATGGATGCCGCGCGCTGCGCCCTGCGGCTGGGGGCGGAGGAGGTGCACATCGTCTACCGCCGGTCGCGGCAGGAGCTTCCGGCACGGGCCGAGGAGGCGGAAAACGCTGAGGAAGAGGGGATCCTCTTCGACCTGCTCACGAATCCGGTGCGTATCCTGGGGGACGAGCACGGTTGGGTGACCGGTATGGAGTGCATCCGCATGGAACTGGGGGAGCCGGATGCCTCTGGACGCCGTCGTCCAGTCCCGATCTCCGGTTCCGAATTCACCTTCGAGACAGACGCGGTGATCATCGCGATCGGCACCAGCCCGAACCCGCTGATCTTTCAGGGGGTGCAAGGGCTCGAACGCACCCGGCACGGTACCGTCGTGGCCGACGAAACGACCGGTCGCACAACCAAGGAGCGCGTCTGGGCAGGAGGCGACATTGTCACCGGTGCAGCCACGGTGATCAGCGCGATGGGGGCTGGCAAGCGGGCCGCCGCGGATATTCACCGCTTCCTGAGGGGCGAGGAGCCGCCGGCTTCGGTGGCATTGGGCTAGAGAAAAGACGAAACCTGTCCTCCCGCAGGCCCAGGCTTGCGGGAGGACCCTTTTTTAGAGAAAACGCTCGAACCGTTCCCGCCGCGCCTTGCAAATCGGACAGACCTCCGGAGGTTCCTCCCGCGCGCACAGATAGCCACACACGCGGCAGCGCCACACCGGAAAAGGCAGGGAAGAGGGCAGTCCGGCAGCCACGGCAGTCGACAGCCGCCCCTTTCGGGCTTCGGCCGGTGGCCGGCGCTCAGGAACGGGGCGCAAAGGCTGTTCTCCGCGTGCGATCGCCGTGGATACGTACAGGCCGCAATAGCAGGCACCGTACTCCCCAAGGTCCGCATCCCGATAGTCGCACGGGCAGACGATGTCCAGGTCCTCCTGCGCGATTCCGCTTGCGAGCCGACAGGGGCAGCTCGGGTATCCGTAGCGTGCCTGGTTGACGAGCAACCCCCGCACAAGCTCCCGCGTGAATTCCCGGTCGGGATTCAGGTGGTACCCCGCCGCTTCGGCTTCCCGCTCCAGTTTGCGGTACAGGGCCTCAATGGCCTCAGGGGTTGGTTCGGGGTCCATCAGGCCAACGCCTCCCGAATGCGCTCCGGCTGGTAACCGATGATCACCCGCTCGTTGCGGATCACCAGCGTGGGGAAATTCTCACGCGGGTTCCAGCGGCGGACTTGCGCCATCACCTCTTCTTGTTCCTCCGGGGGCACCAGGTCCACATCCACATACCGGTAAGCCACCCCGAGCTCCTGCAGCAAGGCCTTCGTGCGCCGGCACCAGACACAGGTGCTCAACGCATAAAGGAACACATCGCCGCGATCCTGTCCATCCACCCGGTGTACGTCCATTGCTCCTCCTTCGCACTAGAGCCGTTTTCCCCCTATCTTGTCCCAAACGAGGGCGCCCGGCTGTGGGCTGGCTCACTCCCCGACGCCCCACAGGCGGATCGTGCCGTCGGAAGAGGCTGTGGTCAGCCAACGGCCGTCCTCCGAAAAAGCCAGGCTGGTTACACTGGCCGTATGGCCCTTCAGCTCGGCCACGGGGAGACCCGTGGTGGTATCGACCAGGCGCACGTTCCCATCGCTGCGGCCGAGCGCCAGCAGCGTACCACTGGGCGAAAAGGCCATGCTCCACACCGGTGTCACTTCCTGCGCAACCGCGGCAAAGTTTGCAAAGCCATCGCCTGCCCGGCGCAAAAGGATGGAGCCGTCCAGAGAAGCGCTGGCCAGGAGTCGCCCATCGCGGGAGAAGGCGATGGCCGTAACTGGCTCGGAGTGGCCTGCGAGGGGCTGTGCCAGCGATTCCTGTCCCGGTTGCCATAGGAGAAGCGTTCCCCCTGGGCCCGGGGCGGCGATCCACTTTCCGTCGGGAGACGGGATCGGTGACCCCACGGCGGACAACGCGGCCGTTTCGTTGGGGGACCATCCCAGCAACCTCCCGGTTGAGATCTCCCAGAGGGTGGTGACATTGTCCAGGCCGACGCGTAGCGTGCGCCCATCGGGCGAGAAAGCCACGCCTGCGACGCTGGGGTAGAGCATCCAGGAAGGGAATTCGTTCCGGAGCGAAGCGGTTGCCGTCGTTTCGAGCGTCGCGGTCAGCTCCACCGCACGGAAGAGGACGACCGCCCCCGGTGCGCTGCGGGATCCCAGGAAGTAGACCCCAGGAGAAACAACCGCGCGGCTCCCGCCGGTTCTCCACTCCTGGACATCGAGGACCCGCTCTAGCGACCCGTCACCGAGCCTCCACAGCCAAACCCGGCCGTCTTGAGAAAGGGCAGCGACCCTTTCACCGTCCGGGGCAACGGCGACGCCGATCCAGGCGGGCGTGAAGCCGCACCGCAAGGGCCTGGTTGTGCCGGTGCTCAGGTCGGAAAGCACGATGCATCCGTCGCCCGAGAAGCTCGCAAGCTCTGTCTCCTGGGGTGAGAAAGCCAGGTGCGGCCCGCCAGGCCCCTCGGCGAGAGGATCGCCCGGCATTCGCTCGAAGATGCGCAGGAGGGACCCGCTCCGCATATCCCAAACGCGGATCGTGTGCTGGCCGGCCGAAGCAAGCCATCCCCCTCCCGGCGAGAAGGCCAACTCGCTCAGGTAGCCCATCTCTGGTTCGAGCGTGTTCCGGAGGCTCAGATCCGGAAGATGCCACACCCGCACTGTGCCCGTGCTCGAAGCGGTGGCCAGCAAAGAGCTGTCCGGCGAGAAGGCGAGCCGCTGGAAGCCTCCCTCCCCGAAAAGTTCTCCCACCAGTCTTCCCTCCATCACATCCCAAAGCGCGAGCGGTCCCCCGAACCACGCCGCGGCGAAGTACCGGCCATCGGGAGAGAGGGCAACGCAGGGGCGGTAAGGCGGTGCTGCTCCGGGGCGGGGGATATCGAGCACGACGCCCTTGCCTTCCTCCCACAGCCAGGCCGAACTTGACTCGCTGTACCCGGCGACGAGGATCGTGCCGGCAGGAGAAAAGGCGAGGGAGGCGATTGCCCCGAGATCGTCGGCAAACGGCCGGAGTCGGTCCTCTCCCTGGTACCAAAGCCACAACGCTCCTGTGGCAGAGGCCAGGGCAAGCCGTCGGCCGTCGGCGGAGAACGCCAGGTAGTGCACCGAAAAGGGGGGCTCCAGGAAGCGGAGGCCCTCCGGGCTGCTCAGGTACACGCCGACGGACGTCGCTATTGCGAGATTTCGGCCATCGGGACTGAACGCCAGAGCATTCGGCACACCTTTTCCCCAGCGAGCGAAGGTACGGAGCCGCGCGGCGCTTTCCGGCGTGATCCGTTCCTCGGGGGGCACAGGTACCGGCGTACCCCGGTAGGCTTCCTCTTGACGGACGGTGGCCGTGGCGACCGCTCCAGCCGTCTCACCCACGGCCGCGGTGCCCAGCACCCGGGCCTGCGCCGTCTGGGTGGCTGCCTGGCGCCTTTCCCGACGCTCGGCGGTCCGCGTGATGGCAGCAGCGTAGAGGACGAGCGCCAGCACCATCAGCGTGCCGACAAAGGCGAGGTTCTGCACCCAATGCCGGGCTCGATCTCTACCCTCATCGTGCGGGTTCTTCATCTGCAGCCCTCCGGCCCCGGTGCCGCCCAGCGTTTCCACCCCTCGTCCGCTGCTCTTCTTTCCCGCCCGCAGCCCGGCAGGTACTGCCACAGGCCACGGTAGCGGACAGGCCATCGGTTTTCATTGTAGCAAAAGTGCAGCCCTGGGGCAAGGATGCCGCTAGCTCCCCGAGGCCCGGGCCACCTCGCCCAGCCGGGAACGGCGTCTGCCACGTGGGGAAAGGGAGGGGGAGGCAAACCCCTGGCCTCATGCGAGCGGCTTTGGGAGAGCGCATCGTTGCCAGCCATCATTCTCGGACACCGTTCCCCAGACTTTCTGGACTGAACGCCGTCTTGCCGGCCGGCACGCCATGTAGTACAATGTTTTTTAGGCCAAACGACCTGTTCGGAGACGGAGCGCAAGCTGTGACAAAGACCATTGCTATCGCCGGAAAGGGGGGCACGGGCAAGACCACCGTCGCTGCCCTGTTGGCCGATTGGCTTACCCGGTACGGCACCGTCCTGGCAGTAGATGCCGACCCTTCTTCCAACCTGCATCTGGTGCTGGGTATGCCGCTGGAATGGACCGTAGGGGACATCCGCGAGGGCATGCTCCAAGAGGTCCAGAGCGGCACCTTCCGTGCGGGCCTGAGCAAACAGGATTACCTGGAATGGAGGTTGAACCAGGCGCTCGTGGAGGGCAATCGCCTGGATCTCCTGGCGATGGGCCGCCCCGAAGGGCCGGGCTGCTACTGCGCAGCGAACAACATCCTGCGCAGCTGCCTGGATCGCCTGCAGGGGCAGTACGACTTTGTCGTGATGGACAACGAAGCCGGGATGGAACATCTGAGCCGCCAAACCACCCGGGATGTGAACATCCTCTTGCTCGTTTCGGACCCCTCCATTCGGGGGATCACCGCGGCAGCACGCATGCAGGAGCTGATCCGCGAGCTCCGGACCCACGTGGGGAGGATTGCGCTCATCGTGAATCGGGTGGACGGCGAACTTCCCAGGGCTGTGTCTGATGCGATCGCCGCCGCAGGCCTGGAGCTGTTGGGCACGCTTCCCGACCATCCGCCCATCCGTCAGTATGACGCGGAAGGCCGCCCCCTGGTGGATCTGCCAGAAGACGACCCGCTCCGTCAGCGCGTGATCGAACTGGCCGGACGCCTGGGGCTCCCGTAGCGTTTCTCCCAGGAGGTTCCATCGCGTGCGGGCTCTCATCACCGGCGCATCGGGGTTTGCTGGAAGCCACCTCTGCGAGTACCTGTTGGACCAACCCGGCTGGGAGATCTATGCCCTTTCCTTTCCTGGTTGGCCCACGACCCACCTAGAGCCCATCCGTTCGCGCATCCATCTGCTGACTGGTGACCTGCTGGTGGCCGACTGGGTGACCCAGATGGTGTCCGAGGTTCGGCCGGAGGTCGTGTTCCATCTGGCGGCCCAATCGTCCCCGTCTGCCTCCCTGGTGGACCCGGCCGGCACGTTGGTGAACAACATCGTTGCGCAGGTGAACCTGTTCCAGGCGATCCTCAAGGCCGGGCTGGACCCCGTCGTGTTGGTGGTGGGCTCGGGTGACGAGTACGGGCTGGTACGCCCGGAGGAAGTGCCGGTGGACGAGGACACCCCGCTCCGACCGGCGAATCCCTATGCGGTGAGCAAGATCGCCCAGGACTTTCTTGCCCTGCAGTACTTTCTCAGCCACGGGCTGCGGACAGTGCGTGTGCGCCCCTTCAACCATATCGGGCCCCGCCAGGCGCCGGTGTTTGTCACGGCCGACTGGGCACAGCAAATCGCCGAGATCGAGGTCGGGGTGCGACCTCCGGTGGTCCGGGTGGGGAACCTGGGGGCCAGGCGCGATTTTACGGACGTGCGGGACATGGTCCGTGCCTACCATCTGGCGGTGACACTCGGGGAGCCAGGCGAAGTCTATAACATTGGCAGCGGACAGGCCTACGCGGTCGAGGAGGTCCTGCAGGCTTTGCTGGGGATGAGCCGGGTTGCCGTGGAGGTGCAGGTGGACCCGCAGCGATTGCGCCCGTCCGATATCCCTGTCATCGCCTGCGACAGCACACGGTTCCGTCGGCGCACCGGTTGGGAGCCCCGCATTCCCTTGCAGGAGTCGTTGCGCGATATCCTGGAGTATTGGCGCCATCAGGTCCGGGCGCGCTTGGGGACACCGGGCAACGGATGAGCAGGCATGTCGGGGTGTCGTAACGGTGGTGCCTGGGCGCGTAGTGGCTGGGCACGCTCATACTTTTTACCTTGGGGAACAGGTTGCCTGGAGTATTCCAGGGCGACGTGCGACACGCTTTGTGACTCCGGGACAAAGCGAGACCTTGGGGCTACCTGGCCGGTTCTTGACCGCTGCCCATCGCGCTTGGGTCGCCGTTTTGTAAGAGAAGGGGGATCCTCTTAGGGAACTCAGGCTTGGCGCGGGGATTAGGCCTGGATCCACTCCGGGTGCTTCAAGGCTCGCAGCAGCGTGTGGAGGGACCAGAGATGTCATCCGTCCAAATAGGGTGGCGCGAGGATCAGCGCACGATCGTGCTCGAAGGTCCTTACTGGCATATCTACTTCGACCGTCCTTTGGGCCTCTTCAACCTAAGCGCCCCGCCATTCCCGGGGTTTCAGGTGCGCTGGGCTCGGGCGCGGGTGCGCTATCGGCGAGGCTTTCGGCGCTATGATGTGGGGACCGACGACGGGGAACTGCGCGATTGGCGCGTGGAGCCAAGGGAGGACCTCCGGGGAAATGGGCTTTCGCTGCGGCTCCTTTTCGCCGGGAACCGCCGGCCCCGGCTGGAATTCCTCGCCACGATCTATCGGAACTCCCCGTGGCTGGTGCTCGAGCTGGCGGTGCACAACGTGCTGGCAGAGCCGATCGCGTTAGAGGCGTTGCAGCCGTTCGAGATCGATCCCCAATGGGGGGGCCGGCTCTGGCTAGGGGATGAGGTCGCCGGCTTGTACTGCGAGGGCTGGCAGTCGTGGAGCGCAGCCGGCTGGTGCCAAGTGTCTGGGCGGGAACGGCGTTCGCGCAACCCCCTTTCTGCCCCGATGGACGACGGTGTTCCCAGCCTTATTGCTCTATCGGGTTGTTTTCGTTCCGACCTGGTGGGTGTCCTTACCTCCAGGAAGGGCGGGCCCGCGCTCCTTTGCGGGTTGCTGACCTCCGGGGACCAGTTCGGCCACCTGGAAGTGCGCTCGCGCGCAGGTCGGATTGGCCTTGCCTTCCGATGCTCCACCGACGGGCAGCATCTTGGGCCCGGCGAGAGCGTCTGGTCGGAGCGGGTCGGGCTATGTCTGGCGCGCCCCGAGGAGCGCCCGCTGGAGCAGTATGCAGAGCTGCTTGCGGCGGAGATGGGCGGGCGCGGGCAGGGGCCTTCGCCCACCGGGTGGTGCTCCTGGACTGCCTTCGGCCGGCGCGTCCGGGAGGAGGACGTCCTGCGTCAGGTGGCTTGGCTGGCCGAGCAGGGGTGGCCGGTCGATGTGGTGCAGGTGGACGATGGCTGGGAGCAAGAAGTGGGGGATTGGGAGCCGAACGAGCGGTTTCCTCACGGTATGGCCTGGCTCGCCGAGGAGATCCGGCGGGCGGGTTTTCGCCCGGGCCTCTGGCTGGCGCCTTTTATCGTCCGGCCGACGGCACGGACCGCCCGTGAGCACCCGGAGTGGCTCCTGCGCGATGCACGTGGCCGGCCGGTTCCTGCCGGAGTGGGCTCGGTCAACCTGTGCTATGGGCTTGACCTGACGCGCTCCGATGTCCAGGAGTGGTTGGCTGGCCTGGTGTCGCGCGTTGTCGGGGATTGGGGCTATCGGTACCTGAAACTGGACTTTCTCTACGGCGGAGCACTGCCAGGCGTTCGAAAGCGTTCGGACATCTCCCGGGCTCAGGCGCTGCGCCGCGGACTGGAGACGATTCGTGCCGCGGCGGGGGATGAGGTGTATCTCCTTGGCTGCGGTTGTCCGTTGGGGCCGGCCATCGGGCTGGTGGATGGCATGCGGATCGGCCCCGATGTGGCCCCTAATTGGGAGCCACGGCTGGGTGTGTTGACGCCCCTGGTGCGGCTCGATCCCCTCTTTCCCGCGGCCGGCCGTGCTGTACACCATACGCTTGTGCGTTCCTGGACCCACGGCCACCTCTGGCGCAATGACCCCGACGCGCTTCTTGTGCGGAGGGCAGGAAGCCGCTTGACCGAAGCAGAAGCTCGGACGCTGCTCACGGTGATCGCCCTGAGCGGCGGCTCGTGGACGCTGGGGGACGACCTTCCCTTGCTGGAGGATTCCCGCCGCGAGTGGGGCCTGCTGGGTGTGCCGGTGCATTCGGGCCGCCCCACGGTTCCCGACCTCTTGTTCCGGGAGCGGCCCCAGAGCATGGTGCTGGAGGTGGAGCAGCCCTGGGGCCGCGGATGGGTGGTGGCGCTCCTGAACCCGACGGAGCGACCCGCGGAGCTGCGCTTTCCCCTGTCGGCGCTGGGCTTGGAGAAGGTGGCCTGCCACCTGCACGAATTCTGGAGTGGGGAGTACCGCCTCGTTCAGGGTTGGGCGGTGTTCCCGAACGTCGAGCCGCACGGTTGTCGGACGTTCCTGCTGCGTGTGGTGGACGGGGGGCTGCAGTGGGTTGGCTCCACGCTGCACATCGTGCAGGGGGAGGAGGTTGCGTCCTGGGAGCAGCGGCCGGACGGCGTGCATATCGCGCTGCGGGATGGGCGCTGGTGGAAAGGGGCTTTTTTGCTGGCGGTCCCAGAGGGTGCCGCGCTCGAGCTGCGTCCTGCGGCCGGTGCGCGAGCGGAACTCGAAGCGGTGACCCCTGGGATCTGGCGTGTCCGGGTGGAAGCGCTTTGCGCGGGCGCTCTGGAGCTGTGGTTGGAGGTACGGCACGAAGGCGCCGGGCGTTCGCAGGCGCGGGGGTGAAGCGATGGCCGAGCTCCCTGGTCAACTGACCCTGGTGGTCTGCGAGAATGTCCGGCGCGAAGTCCTCGCCGTTCTGAGCCAGGAGCAGTGGGGGGCTGTTCGGGTCGTGTCGTTCGTGCCCCGGGGTGGGGAAAGGGGGACGGGGCTGGTGGAACTCCTTGGTCAGACGGCCGAAGCGCCGGGAAGAGGAGAGCAGGTGGAGATCTTAGCCGGCATGTGCTTCCGGGCAGCGCAGGTGGGCCTGCCCAACCGGACACGCTTTCGTCTGCACCTCGTAGAGCACTGTGCCCAGCTCTTTCTTCCGCGGGAAATGGTCCAGCGCTATCTCGCACGCGGTGTCCGGCTGCTCTTGCCACGTGAGATCGTCGAGCCGCACAACGGGTGTACTCCGAGGGAAGCGGCGGCATGCCCCTTTCTTGCTCCGGAAAGGCCGTCCGGACTGGTGTTGCTCGATAGCGGGATCGACCCGAACGTTGGCCTGGCCTTTGAAGCGTTCGCGCGGCAAATGCGCCTGCCGGCCGAGGTGCTGCCGGTCGGGCTGGACACGTTGCGACTGCATCTGGGAAATCTCGTCCAGGAGTGGCGGCTGGAGCAGGAGCGCCGGCGTCTGACGGCCTCGCTTTCCGAGGCCATCCGCCGCTCTTCCGATCACGCCTTGGCGCTGGATCTGATCGGGGAGCTTGCAGCGGTGGCCACCGAGGGAGAAGTGATCGAGCGTATGCTGGACCTTTTCACCTTGCTCTTCACGCCCGGCCGGTTGACTTACCTCTCCTGGCGTCGCGGGCATCCTGGGCCAGGCTATGGGCGCCCTGGTCCCCCAGGGGAGCCCGAGTTGCAGGCACTGGCCCAGGCAGATCTGGCGCGGGACTATGGATGGCTTCCCTCCGGGAAAGGGTTTCTGCTGCGGGTGCACCATCAGGATGAGGTGCTCGGCCTGCTTGAGGTTGACGAACTGGCCCTTCCGGCGTACGGAGAGCATTACCTGAAGCTTGGACTCATCCTGAGCAAAGTATGTGGCCTAGCGATTGCTCAGGCTCGCTCTTACGAGCGGGAAAGGCGTGCGCAGGAGCGGCTGCGCCACCAGGCGTATCACGATCCCCTGACCGGCCTCCCGAACCGCCTCTTTTTCTATGAGCAGGCTGAGGATGCCTTGGCGCGGGCACGTGCAGAGGAGCGAGGGCTCGCTCTCCTCTTCGTAGATTTGGATGGCTTCAAGCCGGTCAACGACGCTTTTGGGCACGAAATGGGGGATGCGTTGCTCAAAGAAGTTGCCGGGCGCCTTGTGCGGTCCGTGCGCAACGGCGACATCGTAGCCAGGCTGGGTGGGGACGAATTCCTGGTCCTGCTGCGTGAGGTAGCCTCCCCGGAAGATGCGGAAGTGGTCGCACGGCGCATCCTGGCCAACTTACGAAGCCCGTTCCGCAAGGGAGAGCAGGAGATTTGCTCCTCTGCAAGCATCGGCATCGCGCTCTACCCAGATCATGGGGAGGATGTACAAAGCCTGATGCTGCAGGCGGATGGCGCGATGTACCAGGCCAAGCAGGCCGGGCGGGACAGATATGTTGTAGCGGTTCCGATGGAGAGCGGTTCGGGGGAAAATGTTCCCCGGTAGAGCGTGTGTGCGCCCGAACCCCGGCGCGGGATTTTCACGCGGCTCCGCGAAGATGAGCGATCTCTTCCGCGGTCAGGGGCCGCCATTCCCCTGGTTTCAGGTTCCCCAATTCGAGCGGCCCCAGTCTCACCCGGATCAGGCGTTGTACTGGATACCCCAGTTGCTCGGCGATGCGCCGGATCTGCCGTTTGCGGCCCTCCCGCAGCACCACCCGTAACCAGGTCCCGTCTGCTTCGTGACGGAGGACAGTGACCTCGGCCGGCGCGGTCCTTTCGCCGTCGAGCCGCACCCCTGCCCGCCATCGCTGCAAGGCCTGCTCCCCGGGGTGTCCCTGGACCCGCACGTGGTATTCCTTCGGATGCCCATACCGCGGGTGGGTGAGGCGGAGCGCGATTTCCCCGTCATCCGTGAGGAGCACAAGCCCTTCGCTCTCGAGGTCCAGCCGGCCAACCGGGTAGAGTCTCGACGAGGAGGGGACCAGGTCCAGAACCGTAGTCCGGCCGTGCGTGTCGCGCGCGGTGGACACCACACCCGGGGGCTTGTAGAGGAGGAGGTAGGTGTGGCCCTCGGGCAGGCGGATGGGTTGGCCATCCACCGCGATCGCGTCGCAGGACGGGTCCGCGGAGGCGCCCAGGCAGGCTACCACGCCGTTCACGGTTACCCGTCCCTGCCGGATGAGTTCCTCGCAGGCGCGGCGGGAACCCAGCCCGGCGCGGGCGAGGATCTTCTGGAGGCGTTCTTTACCGTCCATCCCTTCGTCTGCTGGGCACAAGCCGCCCCGCTTCCTCCGGGTTCAGGCTTCGAAGATCCAGCGGTCCGTGTCCCGGCGGTAGGAGACGATCTCACTTTCGTCGAAGAACAAAGCGACTTCCTCTTCCCCGGTTTCCGGGCTGTCGGAGGCGTGGATCAGGTTCCGCCCGATCGCCACGCCCAAGTCGCCGCGGATGGTGCCCGGGGCAGCTTTGGCCGGATCCGTTGCCCCGACGGTCTGCCGCACCAGTTGCACGGCGTCTTTTCCCTCGATCACCATGAGCACCACGGGCCCCGAGGTGATGTAGGACACGAGCGGAGCAAAAAAGGGCTTGCCCTCGTGGACGGCGTAGTGGCGCCTGGCCAGGGCCTCGTCCATCTGAATCATCTTCATGGCGACGATTTTCAGCCCCCGTTGCTCCAGGCGCGTGATGATCGGGCCGATCAAACCACGCTGTACCCCGTCCGGTTTGATGATGATGAGCGTACGTTCCATACCGTGGTCCTTTCTCCGACAGCAAACATGCGACGGGCAGTCGCGGGGGAGGACCACCGGCGACTGCCCTGAACCCGAATACGAGAGCGCATGCTAAAGCGGCACCGCCTCCTTGATTCGGGCTGCCGCTTTCCGCATCTCCATTTTGACCAACCCCAGGTTAACGGTACGCTGGGTAATGACAACCAGGATCAGGTCGTGAGACTCCTGCAGGAGGACGGCGCCGTCCTGAGCGTTGATAATGGCGTCGGACAGGCTTCCCACGCCAATGCGCTTGGTGGCCTTGTCCACCTCGCCATAAACAGCAGCTGACATCGCCCCCAGGATCTCGGCATCCTCCGGGTCCAGGAGGGTGCTGGCAACGACCAAGCCGTCCTTGCCGACCAGGAGGCTACCGACCACACCATCGACCCGTAGCAGGTCTTCGACGATCTTCCTCATCGTTCTGACCCCTTTCGAACCCGGGGCAGGCCACCGTAACAAGAAACTCCATCCTGCCCACGCCTGCCCGCCTGTACGGATCTTGCCGGGTTGAGCCGGCCAGGCAGCGCGCTAACGGCGCGCCGGCTGGCTGAGCACCCAGGCGTACTCCTGCACCGCCTGTGCGTAGAGGCCGGCTTTCATATAGGCATCGCCCAGGAGGCGGTGAAGCCGCTGCAGACGCCGCTCCTCCTTCTCCTGTTCGATCCAGGCACGGAGGTCGGCGATGATCGTCTCTTCCAGTCCCTGGCTCCCCTTCTTGATCAGCCAGCGGTACTGTTCCACGCCGTCTTCGAAGGAACCTGCTTCAGCGCAGGCCCGTGCCAGCTCGAGGCGCGAAGGCTCATCTTCGGGTTGAGCAGCCAGGCGCGCGCGTAGTTCGTCTACGGAAGGCCGTGCAACCGGGGCAGCGACTTCGGGCACCGTCTCCTCGACCGATACCGGAGCCAATTCCTCTGGGGCGAGTTCCAGACCAGCGATTTCCTCCTGGGTCAGCCCGAGTTCCTCCAGGCTGAAGGGCTGCAGGGCTTCTTCGACGGCCGGTGCCCCAGCGGTTACCTCTTCGGGGGTTGGAGCGGGAAGCTCCGGGCCTTCCAGGCCTAGCCCTTCGAGGGAGAAGGGTTCCACGCCGGCCGGGACCTCCTCGGCGCCGGCGAGCTCCAGTTCTTCCAGGGAGAAGGGCGTGATGCCCTCCAGTTCTGCCTCCGCCAGTTCCGGGAGGCCGGTCTCCTCTTCACCGGGCAAAGAGGGGGGAGCTGCCACTGGGGCCTCGAGCTCTTCCAGGGTGAACGGAGGGGTGGGCACCTCGGGAGCGGGTACGGTGGGCGCTTCCTCGGGGGCTTCCAGGCCGAGCTCCTCGAGCGAGAAGGGACGGATCCGTTCCAAAGGCACTTCTTCCTCGGCTACGGGCGCTTCTACCTCCTCCATGGAGAATGGCTCTACGCCCTCGACCAGCAGCCCTTCCTCGGCCTCCGGTGTTTCGGGCGCCAGCGGCCCAACGACCTCCTGGCGACGGGCCTTGAGCTTCTCAAAGATGGTGGGCCCAGTCGGCTGCTCTTCCTCGGGCACCAGTTCCTCTACGTAGCCTGGCATACCACGGGTACCTGGTTCCTGCCAGCTGAACGCCGGAAGCGGTTCCAGCTCTTCTTCGCCCGGGAAGGGAGCTTCCCCTGGAAGCTCTTCCAGCTCGGGCACGGGGGTCGGTTCCTCCAGGCCGAGTTCTTCCAGAGAGAACGGCTTCACCTCGCCAAGCCCTTCGAGCGTGAAGGGCGCAACCCCTGCTTCCGCAGGCTCCTCGGCCAACGGTGCTGCCTCTGCCTCCGAGGGTGGAGTGGGCGCTTCGGCTCCTAGTTCCTCCAGCGAGAAAGGCGCGATCCCCGGGAGCAGCTCTTCCTGCGGAACAGATTCAGGCTGGGCACCTTCCTCGGGACCCCAGACGGCGAGGATCTCTTCCGGGGTTAATCCCATTTCCTCCGGCCTCGCCGGCCGGGCTCGCAGCGCTTCTGGCAGTGCCTGCTCTTCTTCGGCTCCTTCCAGGCCCAAGGGGGCTCCTGCCCCCTCGGCCTCGGCAACCATCCCTTCGCCGGTGGCTAAGGAATCGAGCCAGGAGACGCCGATCGGTTCCGGTGCCGGGCGCGGCTGTTCGGGGACAGGGGGCGTAGGGACGACCGCGGGGGAAGGTTGTTCAGGGGCGGGCACCACGGCTGCTGCCTGCATCGTTTCCCAGGCCTTCTCGTCGAAATCGGGAAGGGTCGCCGCCTCGTAGGCAAGGAAATCGTGGGGGATTCGCATGGGGGCCATCTCGAAGATGGCCCGCGCCATCGTGTTGTTGGGGTCGCAGGCTGCCGCACGGCGCCACAGTTGCTCGCCCTCCTCCTGGCGGCCCGCCGTCAGGCGAGCGTATCCCAGGATCAGGTTGGCTTTGAGGGCGTTGGGCAGGCGCTGAAGCACTTCTTCGCAGATCTGGGCGGCCCCATCCACGTCCCCGCTGCGCCAGAGGGCCTCGATCAAGGAGAGCTGCACATCGACACGATCGGGCTCGGCCTTCAGGACTTCGCGGAATTCATCGATCGCCTTGTCCAGCATCTCTCCTTTGACATATAATCGGCCGAGCCCAGCCCGGTTCAGCCGCAGTTGCGCGCGCGATTCCCCGTACAATTGGGTGTAGAGGCGAAGAAGGTGGTTCCGCAAATCAGGAAGGTCCGGCTTGATCTCCAACGCGCGTTCCAGTTCTGCGACCGCTGCCTCGAGGTTCTTTTCGTCCTCGAAAGCGATACCCATTCCCCAATGGGCGGAGACGTTCTCGGGGTCGATCTCGAGCACCTGTTGGAAGTACTCCCGTGCTTTCCGGCTCTGCTTCCGTTCCAGGTAGATCTGGCCCAACAACTGAAAGGTTCCCAGATCCTGCGGATAGTACTGAAGGATATGTTCGCAGACGGCTTTGGCCTTGTCGTACTCCCCCTGGGCCAGGTAGCGGTGGGCCCGATCGTAGCAGTCCTGTAGCTTGACCATTGCCATGGACTTTCCCTCCGTGTTGGGCCTCTCCCTGGAAAAAGCAAGCCCTCGATGGTCAGGGCCCAACCTGCTTAAGCCTATTATACCGCAAGGCACACCCTAGTGCAACTTTTCATCCCCTTCCTCCATGAGCTCCCGCGCGTATCGAATCAGCGCTTCCCGCCGTTCCAGGGGGACGCCCTTCGAGATCCAGTATTGCTCCAGCGCGTTCAGCGGTTCGAGCCCTTCCAGAGGCCCCGGTACGGGCACGCGGTCCTTGCGTTCTACTTCTAGACCGATTCCAGCGACGCAGAAGGCCCCATCGAGCGCCCGACGCAGGGCCTGCAAGTCGATCCGGGCGGCTTCCTGTTCCGACACCTGCAGCTGTAGCCGGACAACGGCCTGCTCCAGCCGGCCTGCCTCCCGGGCTTCCGCAATCGCCCGCAGCGCCTTCTGCATCGCATCTCCCTTCAGGGCTTCCACGCGGAGGGAAAGGAAAGGGCGCGCCTGGACCGGGATGAAGCGGTAAGAAACTGCCCGGCGGTCCCCCTTGCGGTCCTCGATCTCAACCACGTAGAACCCTTTCTCCAAGCCCTCATCCCCAAAATCCACCCGCTCCAGGCTTCCGGCATAGAGGATAGGCGGTGCTTCGCTACGCACCACCTGGTGCCGATGGACGTGCCCGAGGAGCACCGCATCGTACTCCGGGCGGGCGAGGGACGAGGGCATCACATGGACTTCGTTTCCCAAGGTCATCGTTTGCTCGGTTCCCAGCTCAGCGCCCAGGGTAAGGACATGGGCGACGAGCACCGCTGGTAGCGAAGGATCGACCCGCGCGGCCAGGCCGGAGAGTTTGCGGGCAGCGGCTGCACGCAGGTATTCGTCCTGTTCCTGCAAAGATCTCCGTCTCATCTCCTCGGGCAGCCCCAACCAGCCGCGGTTGGGGTAAGGGAAAGCGGCAACCTGGAGAATCCCCTTTTCCCCGATCGGGATGCGAAAGAGCGTTTCCTCGCGTGCCGCCACATAGACATTTTCCACCGTTAGGGCCATAAAGATGTCCAGGGTAGTCGCTTTGGCGGCCACGGCCGGCTGGTCGTGGTTCCCCGCGACGAGGACCACCGGGATGCCCGCGCGCGCCAGGCGCGCAATCCGCCGCGCAAAGTCGCGCTGATAGGTCGGTTCGGGGAACCGGTTGCGGAAAGCGTCCCCGGCAAAACAGACCACGTCCACCTGGTTCGTACAGGCAAACTCGACGACTTCGTCCAATCGGGCCAGGAAATCCCGGATCCGGGTGCTCAGCCCGCTTGCCGGATCGACCTTCCCGTAATTTTCCACACCCAGGTGCAGGTCGGCGAAATGCAAGATACGGATCATGGGGCCTCCTCTTTTTATCATACCATAAAGGGCCAACTTCGGCAAACGAGCCGGTTGCCGAAGAAAGGGATTGTGCTATAATGCCTTTACGGTTTCTCTCGGTAGTCCTGGGCAAGGAGGGGCTCTTGCGCTTCGACTGGGTTTCTGTCCTCAGCACGGCGATCGCGGTGATCCTTGGACTGACCATCCACGAGTTTGCTCACGCCTGGGCGGCCAATCGCCTGGGGGATCCGACGCCTCGCTGGGCCGGCCGGGTGACGCTAAACCCGCTGGCCCACTTGGATCCGATCGGCGCCGTGATGTTGGTGCTCATGATCTTGGGTTATGCGCCGATCGCCTGGGGAAAACCTGTGCCGATCAACCCGGCCTATCTCCGCGGCGGCAGGCGTGGGGCAGCGCTGGCGACAGCGGCTGGCCCGGCAAGCAACCTTTCCCTTGCCCTGGCGGTCGCGCTCCTCTGGCGGTTGGTCCACCAGCTGACGGGCACGCAGCTGGCTTACGGTTCGGGCCTTTACGCGCTGCTTGTGGCGCTGATGGGTGCCAATGTAGCGTTGGCCGCCTTCAACCTGATCCCCCTACCCCCTTTGGACGGCTTTGGCATCCTCGAGGGCGTCGCTCCATACTCATGGCTCCGGGTGCTCGAGCCCCTGCGACGCTACGGCATGTGGTTGTTGTTGGTGCTCGTGCTTGGCGGCGGCGTGCTCTGGTCGCCGCTCTTCCGTGGGCTCTACCGGCTGGTGGCTCTCGTGGCAGGGCTCTAGATGCGGGCGGCATATCGCCTGGGGCAATTTCTCGCGTCCTTGTGGGCCCTCCTCTTCCCGCCGGACGACCACGAGGCTGGCCGTTTGCTTTCCCCTCAGGAACACGCGCTCTTCCGTCAGATGACCGCCTATGACCGGGCGCACGCTCTACGGGTGGTGCGCTTGCTCCGGCAGCAAACAGGGGACCGGACGCTCCTTCAGGCCGCCTTGCTACACGACTTGGGCAAATCCGCAGGTGGAGAACGCATCCCGCTTCTCTACCGGGGAGCCATCGTCCTGGCCCAGCGGTTTACCCCGCTTTGGAAATGGCTGGCGCGCGAACGACCGGTGGGCCATCCCTTGCGCCCCTTCTTCCTCTACACTGTCCACGCAACACGGGGAGCCCAGCTGGCCCAGGAAGCCGGAATCGATGCATCGGTGGTTGCACTGATCGCCGGGCACCACAACGAGAATGCGTCCGGCTCCCTATTCCTGCTACAGCAAGCCGACCGACGGGCGTGATGCCCCGCTTCCGACCGTGCCCTAAAGGCTGACGCGGAGTCCCCTGGCCAAACGGCGAGGGCGCCTTTGTGCCAGCTCCTCGCGTACTCGGATGATTTGCTCGAGCAGTGCTCGAGGCTCTTTCGAGTAGTCGAGGGTGACGACCTGGGGTTCACTGCGCTGAAGAAGCCAGTCCAGAAGATGATAGTCCTCTTCCCGCAATGCCTGGTGGGCATCCACCAGGCGGCTTCCCAAACCGGGCCTGGGCACGCTCAGGCGCAGTTCCACCACCCGGTCCAACGGCAGCTGCCGCAGGTACTCCCTGGGATCCGAAAAACCCCAGGTGCGCGCTGCCGCTTGGGCGTGCGATAGGTCGAGCAAGAAGGCACAGCCCGTTGCCTCCAGGATTGCGGTAATCGTCTCGGGATCGCTCTCCGGGTCTTCCTCTACGCTCGGTAGCCCGGGTGGGTTCTCCAGCAGGATCGGCACACGCACGGTCTCGCGCAGATGGCGCACACGGGCGAAAAAGTTCCGCAGCTCTTCCCCCAGGTCGAGGGCGCTAGGCTTGCGGCCTTGCCTCCGGGCTTCCTGGATGACCTCCCACGGCCAGAGGCAGATACGGGCGGAGAGCCAGGGCGTGCGCGTGCGTTCTATCAGGGCCCGCAGCTCGATCTCACGGGCAGGCTCCAGGGGGCGACCGAGCAAGTTTCCGCCATACAGGAGGAACGGGCGATCGAGCAACAGCTGGTAAAGGGCTACCTGCTCGGGGAGCGTCCAGGCCGGCACCTCGATCGCATCTGGGCGCGCCAGCGGCTCGTCCCAGAGGCCCGCCAGGGTCGCGGATGCGACGACGGCCAGTTGCGCAGAAGACATCCTGTTCCCAACCGTCAACCGGGTACGGTCAAGCCGGGAGCGCTTCGGCCATTGCCTCGACGGCCTTTTGGAGGACGGCTTCCCGAGCGACGCGCACGGCGCTGCGGATCGCGCGTGCGTCCGACCGTCCGTGGCCGATGACGGCGATCCCCTTCAGTCCCAGGAGGAGGGCACCGCCGTATTCCCGGTAGTCCAAGCGGCGGCGCAGGCGCCGGAAGGCCGGCCGCAAAAGCATAGCCGGAAGCCGGCTCCACGGGCTCCGCGTCAATTCTTCTCGCAACATGCCCAGAAGCGTCTCCGCAGTGGCCTCGGTGCTCTTCAGGAAAATGTTCCCTACGAAGCCGTCGGCGATCACGACATCCGCTGCACCGGCCAGCGCGTCCTTCGGTTCGACATTGCCCATGAAGTTCAGCCGAGCCTGGCGAAGCAAGGCATGCGTCTCCTGAACCAAGCGGTCGCCTTTCGTCTCTTCCTCCCCGTTGGCTAGGAGGGCCACGCGAGGCCGGGGGATTCCCAGCACGCGTTCGGCATAGGCGCTGGCCATATGCGCGAACTGTAGGAGGTATTCGGGGCGGCAATCCGTATTGGCCCCGATGTCCGCGGCCAGGAAGAAGCCTTCCCGAGCGGGAAATACGGTAGCAAGCGCCGGCCGCTCCACACCCGGCAGGCGGCCGAGCAGCCAGGTCGCTGCTGCCATAACGGCTCCGCTATGTCCGGCGGACACAAAGGCGTCTGCCTGTCGGTCGCGTACCAGACGTAGCCCAACGACGATCGACGAGTTCCCCTTGCGACGCACCGCCATTGCCGGGTGCTCGTCCATGCCAATGACTTCGGAGGCGTGGACCACGGACAGTTCCGTCCCCGGGTAGCGCCTCAGTTCCGCACGCACCTCCTCTTCCCGGCCCACGAGCACGATCTCGACTCCGTACAGGCGCGCGGCTTCCACCGCACCTGCGACCACCTCGCGCGGGGCATAATCCCCGCCCATCGCATCCAGCACGATGCGCATCCACTCCTCCTACCCCGGACTAGCTGTGGTAACCATATGTCTGGGTGCAGATCGCGCGGAACGAAAGGGGTTGCTCCGATTCGATCCGGAGTTCGTAGGGGTGTTCCGCGAGCGTCGCCTCGATGCTGGCGATACCATCCTCGCTGCGGTCCACCGCCACCGCCTGGTTGAGGACAGGATCGCGCAGCGATAGGGTCACGCGACCGGGTGGTTCGGTCTGCACGACCAACGAGTAGGCCCATTGGACGAGCCTTTCGGCAGGTGGCCGCACGATCTGGGAAAATGGGGTCGTGCCCGCGATCGTTTCCTCACGCGAATCGAGCACCAGGCTGCTATCGGCACCGGTCATCAGCGCTCCTCCATAGTCCCTGAATAGCAGTGTATCACGGCCATACCCGTGCGTCAAGCGGATTTGACAGGCGATGCCTCCTGTGCTAAATTGGGCTTACCTTACCAACGGAATCGTTTCGGCGGAGGCGCCCGATGCCCGGATGCCAGGGCTATCCAGGGGGAAACCGGTGCAAGTCCGGTGCTGTCCCGCAACTGTGAGGGCCGGGGGGAACCCAAGGCCCAAGCCAGGACGCCCACCTCCGCTGTAGCGCCACCGACCCTCGCGGAAGGGGACGGGCGAGCATGGACATCGTGCCCCCCTCTTCGTGAGGGGGGCTGTTTTTTGGCCGGGGCGAAGCCATGGAAACGACGGCACGACGCCGCGAGCAAGGACACGTCCTCGCCTGGTCGCTGTGGCTGGTGGCGGCGGCTTTGCCTGCCTTGACGACACGCAATCCCGGCTACCTGCTGCTGTTGATCCTTGCAGTGGCCGTGGTCTACGGAGCATTGCCAACGCCGACACCCCAGGAGGCCGGCTGGGTCGCCTTCCTGCGTTTTGGCCTTTTCCTCTGGCTCTTCACCGTCCCGCTCAATGCGCTGACGGCGCACTATGGACGGACGGTGCTCTGGATCCTGCCCCGTTCTCTTCCGCTCGTGGGCGGACCCATTACGTTGGAAGCGGTGGTGTACGGCTTTCTGAGCGGGCTGGGGTTGCTAGCGGTTGTCTGGGTCTTTGCCACGTTCAACCGCGCGGTAGACCCATACCGCCTGTTGCGCGCCCTGCCACCGGTCTTTTTTCAGATCGGCGTCGTGCTTTCCATTGCGCTCACCTTTGTCCCGCAAGCAGCGGCCTCGTTGCGCGAGATCCGGGAAGCGCAAAGGATCCGTGGGCATCGCTGGCGCGGCTTGCGGGACCTGGTGCCGCTCTTGTTGCCGCTCCTGACTACTGGCCTGGAGCGCGCAGCCCAGATGGCCGAGTCGATGGAGGCGCGGGGCTTTGGAGCAGCGCCTTTGCGCAGCCATCGCATCTGGCGCTGGGGGCAGGGGTTGTTGTTGCCCTCGCTCCTCCTGCTTCTTGCGGGCCTCCTTTGGCACGGATTTGCCCGAAACGAGGCGCGATGGGGAACGGGGCTGCTCGCCTTCGGTGCCGTTGGCCTGGTCCTTTCCCTGACTTTGCGCACGCGGAGCCTGGGAAGCACGCGCTATCGCCGCCATCGTTGGCAGCCCGGCGACACGCTTGTGACTTTGGGCGCAGCGCTTTTTGCCCTGAGCTACCTCACTGTGCGGCTGCGGTGGCCGGAGCTGCTCGCCTATTCGCCGTACCCCCAATTGAGCTGGCCGCCCTTCAACCCGGCCCTGGGTGCGGCTTTCCTGGGATTGGTGCTCCCGGCATTGGGATACCAGGGGAAACCATTGGCCCCAGCATCCGGGCGGCTGGAGGAGCAATGATCCACCTGCGACACCTGAGCTACCGCTATCCGGAGACCCCGACGCCTGCGTTGGACGACATCACGCTCGATATCGGCGAGGGCGAATTCTTCCTGATTACCGGCCCTTCGGGCTCGGGCAAATCGACCCTGCTGCGCTGCCTGAGCGGGCTGGTGCCGCACTTTTATGGGGGGACGATCTCCGGGGAAGTGTCGGTATGCGGGCACGACCCGGTAGTCGAGGGCCCACGCGCCATGAGCCGGCTGGTGGGCACGGTTTTTCAGGAACCCGAGACGCAGTGTGTGGCGACCACGGTAGAAGACGAGCTCGCCTTTGCGCTGGAGAACCACGGCCTGCCTGAGCCGACCATGCGGCAACGTATCGAGGAGATCCTCCAGGCCTTGGGGATTGCCGACCTGCGCGAGCGGCGTCTGGAGACCCTTTCCGGCGGCCAGCGGCAGCGGGTGGCCATCGGGGCCGTGTTGGGGCTTCAGCCCCGGGTGCTCGTGCTGGATGAACCGACCTCGCAGCTCGACCCTGAAGGGGCCGAAGAGGTCATGGATGCGCTCCTCCGGCTGAACCGGGATCTAGGGCTGACGGTGGTGCTCTCGGAGCACCGCCTGGAGCGCGTGGTCGCGCACGCGGATCGCCTGCTGTACCTTCCCGGACCTGGGCAGCCTTTCCTCCTGGGGGATCCACGGAGCGTCCTGGCGCGGATGGAATGGGGGCCCCCGCTGGCGGCGCTTGGCCGGGCGTTGGGATGGGAGCCGTTGCCGTTGACGGTGCGCGAGGCACGGCGTTTTGTTCCGGAAGCGCCTGCCCGTTGTGCCGCTGTCTCTCCTCCGGAAGGAGCGCCCCAGGAAGTCCTGGTGCGGGTGCGCGGACTCCGCTTTGCCTACAACGGTTGCCCGGCCCTCCGCGGGGTGGACCTGGAAGTCCGTGCTGGGGAGGTGGTCGCTCTGATGGGGCGCAACGGGGCCGGCAAGACCACCCTACTCAAACAGCTTGTCGGCTTGCTGCGGCCCGAGGCGGGCGAAGTCGTGGTCTGTGGCTTGGATACCCGCCGCACTCCACTCGAGCGGCTGATCGAATACGTCGGTTACGTTCCCCAAAACCCGAGCGCCCTGCTCTTTGCGGATACCGTGCGGGAGGAGCTGGACTTTACGCTGCGCGAGCGTGGCCGCCCCGTGGGGGAGCACGGGGAGCTGCCGCGGTTGCTTGGACTCCAGGAGTTCCTCTCCCGGTACCCAAGGGACCTCAGCGTGGGCGAGCGGCAGCGCGTGGCACTGGCCGCGATCCTGGTGGCTCGCCCGCAGGTCATCCTGCTGGACGAGCCGACGCGCGGCCTGGACTATCGGCAGAAAGAGGCGCTGGTGACCTTCCTGCGGGTGGAGCGCCGAAGTGGACGGGCGATCCTCATTGCCACCCACGATGTGGAGCTGGTCGCACGCTGCGCGGACCGGGTGGTCCTTCTGGACCGCGGCGAAGTGGTTGCCGAAGGTCCCACGCGCCGCGTGATGAGCACCTCGCTCGCCTTTTCCTCGCAGATCGCCCGCCTCTACCGCGATCCGCGTTTCCTCACGGTGGAGGATGTGCTCCGCGAAACCCGGTGTGGAGAGCAGGCCCATGCGTGAACGTACCGCCCTCACTTCCTGGATCGTGGCGCTGGCCAGCCTCACCGGCCTTGTAGCCTTCCTTTACCCGTTTTTTTCCGGCACAGGACCGGAAGCGGGGTCCGGATTCCTTGCCCACGCCGCAGATGCCCCAGTAGTGACCCTGCTGTGCCTGATTGCGATTCTTGCCGGCATGGAGTCGCGCGCACTTGGGGCCAAGCAGGTAGCGCTTCTGGGGGTGCTTGCGGCGATCGGCGCTGTGCTACGCCCTCTCTCTGGATACAGTTTCTCCCCCGTTTTCCTGCTTCCTATCCTGGCCGGGTATGTTTGTGGCCCCAGCTTCGGCTTCCTGCTGGGGGCGCTGACCCTGCTGGTCTCGGCCCTGCTCACGAGTGGGGTCGGCCCCTGGTTGCCCTACCAGATGTTGACCACCGGGTGGGTGGGGATGTTGGCCGGTTGGCTGCCAGATCTTCGGCGCCACCCGTGGGCCGAAGTGCTCGTGCTGGCTGGCTATGCGTTTTTCCTGGGGCTCTTTTTTGGCGCGGTGATGAACCTGTGGTTCTGGCCCTACCTGGGCATGGGTCCCACATCCGCGATGCTCTGGCAACCCGGACTTGCGCTGGGCGAAGCGCTCCTGCGCTACGGGCGTTTTTACCTGGCCACCTCGCTCCTTTGGGACCTGGGGCGGGGAGTGGGCAATGCTTTCCTCATCTTGATCGCCGGCCGCCCGATCCTGCGCCTGCTGCGACGCTTCACGCGGCGGTTCGCCTTCACCCGGATCGCAACCGCTCCAGAAAACTCAGGCAGAGCCGCAGCACCCGACGCGGCTGAACCAGGATCGTGAAATGCCCACCGCGGTACCAGGCGATGGGAGGACGGCCCCAGGCCTGCCAGAGTTGCTCCACATCCTCAGGGAAGGAGATCCGGTCGTCGTGCCCGTGGACCAGGAACAGCCGTTCCCTCGGTACACGCGGGCGCAAGGCGGCCGGGCGCACGAGTGGAGCCCACCCGTACAACCGATCCAGCGTGAGCCCGTTGTGCAGGCATTCCTCGCGCACGCGCCGCAGGAGCGGGGCCTCGGCAAGCGAATGGGCCGGGTCGGCGGGGGTCAGGGCAAGCAAAGCGAGATCCGGCTCCGCACCGCCGCCCAGCGCAAGCGCCGCCACCAGCGCTCCCAGGCTGATCCCGGCCAGGGCTACCGGGCCATCCGTTTCCCGACGTAGCCAGGCGAGAAGGGCGCGCGTTTCGGCCACCGCTTGGCGGAACGCCTCCAGGGTTCGGGTTAGGTCGGCACTGACGAAAAGCTCCCCGCTGAAGGACGCGCGGGGGGGCCGGCGCGCCATGTGGAACGGCAGGGCCAGCGCAAGGATCGTGATCCCCCATTGCTCGACCAACGGCGCAAACAGGCAACGGGCTTCCATCTCGAAGGAGGGGGCCATCCAGCCGTGCAGGTAGAGCACGGCCCCCCGGCCCTTCTTTCGGGGCTGGTATAGCTCGGCCACCGCGGTGCGGTTTTCCGCATACGCGGCGTACCGCATGGCGGTCCTGGCGCAAAGCGGCGCAAAAGGGGAAGGGAAAGTCAGGCGATATCGCTCCGCCCAAGGGCAAGGCGCGCCCGGCGATAGCTCGACCGGCGGGGCCAGATCAGGGAAGTGGTAGAGGCGTGCGGGGTCTGAGAGGATATCCGGCTGGAGGTAAAAAGCCAGCTCCTCGGGGTCCAGGTGAGCCGGGGCAGAAGGGCGCGCCCGGCCGGCGAAGTAGACGGAAAGGATATGATCCAACCAACGCCAGAAGATGGACATCGAGCCTCCTGTCGGATGCACAAAGGCCCGTACCGCGCGAGGCGTTATGGCTTCATCCGCCTGGATTGCGGTAGAGCGTGTGCCGCGCCAGGAAAAGGCGCCACAGCAGGTCCGCCGCCTGGCGCGGGATCTCCACCAAGATGCGCCGGGGCAACCGATCCCAGAGAAGCCCGGCGTTGCGCTCCGCCGGGTAGAGGATCCAGTTCGCCATCAGGCCAGCGTTCCAGAGGACCAGGATGCTCCCCAACCCCACGAGCAGCCACCCCGGCCAACGCTTGCTACGGGCGAAGGCGATCAGCGCGGCCAGCCCGAGCGCAAAGAGAACGGCGCAATTGATGAACCGGCGTTGCCCGAAGGATCCCGGTCCCTGCCAGGTGAGGAAACAGCCGGCCAGGTACACCTGCGCGAGAAAAGCGATCATCGCCCCTGCGCCCAGCCGGCGGTCGACACGGACCAACCGCACGAACCCCAACACGGCCAGGAGCACAACCGGGCTCCAGACGATCAGCCCATAGTGTGGATCCACGAGTACCTGGAAGAAATGGGGGCTGGCCCAATCGAACTTGGCGCTAACCGTCGGGTTCGGGCCAAAGCGGCCGTTCAGCACGCGGTAAACGGCCAGCTGGGGAGAGAAGGCGAGCGCGACTCCCCCGGCCAGGAGGAGGTGCCGCCCCAGCAGAGCGGGCAGCTTGCGCCAGGCCCTGTGCCGAAGGGCGCCGATGTAGGCAACGAGGGCGTCGATCGCCGGCAGGAGGAGGAAAAGCCCATCCTGCTCACGGACCAGGGCCACCAGGCCTCCCAGGAGCCCGAGGAGGAAAAAGCGCTGCGCCGAGCTTTCCACGTGTGTGCGCTGCCAGACCGTAACGAAGAGGGCCACAGCGAACAGCGACGCGCTGTGGGACCACGGGGGGCTGGCATGGCTGTAAAAGAGGACAGGGGTTGCCAGCCAGATGACGCTTATGGCCAGCGCTGATGCCAGGGGCGAAAACAGGCGGCGGCACAGCCGATAGCCGAGGAGCAACCCGGCGAAGGCGCACAGGGTTGAGGCGTAGCAGACGGCCAGGATGTAAGGGCGCGAAAGGCCGTTGGGGGTCACAGGAGCCCCCAGGGCTTGTGCCAGGAGGAGGACGCCGTGCACACCAAGGTAGGCCGGCGACCACAGGAGCGCCGTGCCCACCGGGGCCACGTTGAGCGGAAGGCCGGTGGTCGGATCGCGCTTGTTCAGGACGCCCTCGATGCCCGCGTGGGGGTTCAGGCGTTGGAAATAGGCATACTCGTCGGCAAAGTCCAGGTCGTGATCGAACAGGAGCGAGGGAAGGTAGACAAAGTACTCCACCGAATCCACGGCGTAGATCCGTGGGGTGACCAGGGGCAGGGAAAGGAAAAAGAGCGCGATCAACGCCAGCCACCCCGGGTCCTCCCGAAGACGCCGGAGTATCCCAGGGTGGCCGCGACGTTCCGAGCAGACCATGGGTTAACGGGTCAGCACGCGGGCGGGCGTAGCCAACGTAGTACCGGCGGGCCCGACCAGCTCACCTCGAACCTCGAGGATCTCTGGCGGCATCCGGTCCACACGCGCCTGCGCCAGGATCCACGGAACCTGCCGAGCCGAAATCCGCTCGTGGGACACGATCGTGCCGCCGCTTGTCGAAACGATCTCGCCGTATGCACTCCAGGCGCGCACCAGGTGCAGCCCTTGGGGTAGGCTCAGGCGGAACTCGCCCTCCAGCGGCGCCGCCTGGTCGTACCACGCGGCCATCCACAGGAGGACATCCTGGCCGGGCAGGGCTCTCTCAGGCTCGCTCAAGAGCACGAGCCGCACTCCGCTCTCTCCGGGCGTCGGGCCCCGACCCAGCCCGGTCCAATTGCGCAACACGAGCGGGAGGTAGATGTTCGAGATTCCGGTCACGCCGATCGTGGCGGAATAGACCTCCGACAGGTTGCCCGGGTAGGAGCCAAAACCCGAAGCGTCCTCGTAGCGCACGTACACCCGGTGGAGATCCGGCAGCTGGATCGGCGGGCCGCCGTAGGCCAGGTTCCAGGTATAGACCGCCGTTGGGCCTGCATAGGGGAAACGCATCCAGGGCCCGTCGGCGCTGTTGGCCAGCCAGACATAGGCCACACCGCTCTCATCGTCCTGCGCTTCCAGCCCGGTAACCGGGATCAAGAGATGGGTGGTCGTAGGGACGCCCCAGTTCAAAGTGGGCGGTGTGCCGCTGTAGGGCGGGTTAAAGTCCAGGAGGATGCTGTCGGAAAAGGTGCCCACGTTGTTCGCGCGGTCACGGTATTCGGCAAAGACCGTACGTGTCACCTGGTTTCCGGGCACCAGGAAGAAGTAGAGCCGCGGGTAGTAGCTGATCCAAACGGTATAAGTCAGCCCCTGTTCCCACAGCCGCATATCCCGCAGCCCGGTACAGTCCGGTTGCTGGCCATCCAGGTCTTCGGAGGTCACCATCACCAGGGGGTTGGTCACGCTACCCCGCGCGTAGGGCTGCCCATTGTTGAGCACCATGCTTGCCGTGAGATAGTTGTCGTACTGGATATAGTCGCCATAAGGGATCGATTCCCGTCCGTATTGGTCGCGGAAGCGGGCGATCACGCTCTTCCACTCGCAGTCGTACGGGGTGGCCAGGAGGGTCCAGTTGTAGGTGACGGGCAGGAAGGGGATCCATTGCGGCGGCGATGGGCAATCCCCCAGGTTGCAAACCGCCATATCGGTGATCTGGGCCCCTACATCCGAGGTGGCCGAAAGGTGCAGGGTGACGGTAAACAGACGGGTATAAGAAGTGCTCGAGTAAGGGTCGTGGGCATAGATCTGCACGAAGCCGTGCGGGTTGGGGTTGGGCGTCGGTGAGGGCGAAGGGGTTGGCGTAGGCGTCACCGTCGGCTCGCAGGGCCCAGGGGGCGTGTCAGGCGTGGTCGTGTAGAGGACGTTCCACTTCGTTCCTTTGTCCTGCCAGGTGACCGCCACACGGCAGGGGTTCACGACCACGGTCGCGAGCTGGGAATCCCCAGAGGTCGTGGAAAGGTTCAGCGGCGATGAGAACTGGCCGGCCGCCGGATCATACGTGACATAATAGATGTCCCCGTAATTCGGCGCCAGCAGGTCCGAATCGTACACGATGTGCGCCTTGCCCTGGCCGAAGGCGGTATTGGGGAAGCGCGAACGGGCCGTGTCGGCGGTGACATCCAGGCGCGGCAGCCAGGTCGAACCGTTGTCGGTGGAGCGCAGCAGTTTGATATCGTGGTTGGCGATCGTGCCGGGCGCTTCGTCCCAAACGACGTACAGTTCCGTCCCGACGGCGGCGATATCCGGGTCATAGGTGCGCGACCCAGGGGTCTGGGAGATGTTGCGCGCGGGCTCCCAGCTGGTACCGGTGCCCCGGACGTAATAGAGCTCGTAATCGGTGTTCGGTGCCCCGGAGGGACCACCGTAGAACACGATGTGGACCCGCAAATCAGCGCCGCTTCCGGTGGTCACGATCCGCGGCGCCTTGTTGAACTGCACGCTCGTCTGCACCCGCACCGGCGCCGACCAGGTGCCACCCGTGCGCTTGGCGTAGGTTACCTGATAGTCACCGGTCCAGCGGTTGTCGATCCACACCGCGTGGACGTTGCCTTCCGCATCCACCGCGATCGCCGGCTCATAGGCGTTCCCCGGGGAGTTGGAGATGTTCATCTCTGTCCAGCTCTGCCCGTAATTCGCCGAATAGGCGTACATAATCTCTTTTGTGTCCCAGTCCTCGTAGACCACGTGCAGCCCATCTGCTGGATCGATGGCCATCTCGGGGGACTGGAGGTTGACGTTGGTCACGATCTTGACCGGGGTGGACCAGGTGCCGCTGCGGTTGTTGGCGTACCAGACGCCCCAGTTCGAGCTGAGCTCGGCGTCCCCGTACCATACGGCGTGGCTATAGCCTTGGGAGTCGATCACCAGGTCAGGGCCAAAAGACCCCCAGGTCGTGTGCGAAATATCCTGGGGCGTGCTCCATCCTGGGGCGGACAGGGCTCCCAGGAGCGGTCCGGACAGCACCACCGTTGCGGCAGCCAGGAACAAGAGCGGCACAAGCCCCAGACGCCAGGCAGTCCGTTTGACGCGCATCGCTTCCATCGGCCTTCTCCCTACATCACTCAGCGCGCAACCACGAGGTTGTCGAAGTAGGCCCCACCTTCTGCCCAGGCATACAGACCGATGCTGCCGCGGAGGAACGTGCGATCCTGGACCGTGGTGAGAGGCCGGCCGTCCACGGAGACGGTGAACCGATCCCCGCGCACCGCTACTTCCAGGACAAACCATTGCCGCATCGGGAATCCGTTCCCCGGCTCATGCCACAGCACCGTGTAACGTCCGTCCTGGAAACGGTCGAGGCCGACCTGGTAGGGACCGTCGAATTGCGCCGAGCGCATGCGGAACCGGTAGAAGCCCTCTTCGCTCACGCGGAAGATGACCCCCACTTCGTCGTTGCTTTCGACATACACCGCCACGCGCAGCGTGTAGTCATCCCAGTCGGCGCCGGAACGAATCACCAGGTAGGCCGCGTCCGGGGAAGTATGGCCAAGGGTCGTTCCTTCCTGAGCCAGAACGCCCTCCCGGGTATACCATTCGGCCTGTTCCCCAGGCCGTCCTACGGTGTCCAGCACACTCCAGATCTCGGTGAGCGGGCCGGAAAATCCGTCCTGCACCAGGATCTCTCCCGCTGGAGCGGCGACGGCCGGAGCAGGAGGTAGCGGGGACTGCGGGTTCCCCTGGAGGGCCAGCGGTGCCGCTACCTGGCCACAACCGAGCAACCCAACGACTCCCAGGGCCAGCAAGGGGAAAAACCAACCGCGCTTTCTCATCGAGGTCCCTCCTCCGTCCGTCTCGCGCCTCTATAAGGTTAATCTATCACACGTCCCTGGGGTTGTCAACTGTTGGGCGATCCCGAGCAGGCGTTCGGCCCGTTTGCGATAGGTGTACGCCGCGGCACGTTCACGGGCAACGGCCGCGCGCCGCCGCGCCTCCTCCGGGTGGTCCAGCAACCAGGCGAGGGTGTGGGCCAACGCTTCGACCCTTCCCTCCGGGAACAGGTAGGCGCACCGCTCGTCCAGGATCTCTCGCAGGGCCGGGATGTCCACGACGACGATGGGACGCTCCATAGCCATATACTCGAACATCTTCAACGGGGATGCCGATGCGCCAGACACGGTCCCGGGAATTACCAGCGCATCTGCCGCCGCCAGGTACAGCGGGATCCGGTGGCGCTCGAGCATGCCTTGAAAGTGCACGCGGTCTTGGATCCCCGCTTCCTGGGCCCGCTGGGCGAGGACGGCGATTTCCCTGGGCTTCCCACCCACCAAGTAGGCGTGCAGATGCGGCCGCTGGGCCGCCAGGAGCGCGATCGCGCCCAGGAGCTGCTCGAGCCCCCGGTAGGAAAAGGTGATCCCGGAGTAGACCACAACCTCCTCTTCATGGGGGATTCCGAGGGCTTCCCGGCTTTGCTCGCGCGACAATGGCCGGTAAAGCCGCTCGTCATAGGCATCGGGCAGGACCGCAATGGGGCCGGTCGGCCGCCAGCCCTGTTCCCGGAGCTCTTGGGCGAACGTCTCGGTGAGAGAGACGACCAGGTCCGCCCGGTGGAGCAATGTGCGGTCGAGGCGGCGAAGGAGCGGCTGCCATAGCCGACCACGCGCTCGGGAAGGGTTACGGCTTTCTAGCTCGTGCGCTTCGTATGCGACCCGTGCCCCCAACAGTCGGGCCAGCCCAAGGGTCAGCCACCAGGCACAGATCACCTCGCGGACGTAGATGAGAGGGATCCGTTCCCCGCAAAAGAGCCTGCGTGCGGCCAGGTAGAGAACTACCAGCCAGGCAAAGACGCTCCGCTCGATGTAGTACCAGCCGGTCGAAGGAAAGAATCGGGAAACCTTGCCGATAGGGATACGCGGGAGATGGACTGCGCCGACATCGATGAACGCGCTTGGCTCCCGCCCCAGCCGGGGCACGATCACCAGGAGGTCTGGGCAGAGCGCGCGGAGCTCCCGCACGGTGAGGTAGGTCTGGATCGCATTTGCCGCCTTCAAGGTCAGGCTGGTCGGGTAAGCCAGGTAACACAGCCGTTCCACGGCCTGTCGTGGGCTCGCTTTCATCTGTCTGCTCTTCCCGAAAGAAGCCTCTTTCCGGTGTGGCTGCCCAGGACCTCGTGGTACAACCGAAGCATCTCCTCGGCGACCTGTGCGGAGCGAAAGCGCCCGGCGACCCGTGCGGCTTCCTGGCCGAGCCGAAGGCGCAACGCATCCTCTTTGAGGAGGAGCAGGATCGCCTCCGCCAAGGCCGCCGGATCCATCGGCGGGACGATCAGGCCTCCTGGCGGTTCCCGGAAAAAGTCCACGGCGCCGGTGGTGGAAGTGGCCACGAAAGGAACGCCCAGCGCTGCCCCCTCCATCAACACTTTGTTGCTTCCCTCGCGGACCGAGGGGACGACGACGAGGTCGGATGCGGCCAGGTAACGGGTGAAACGTGTCGCGGGCAGCTCTCCGGTGAACACGACCTGAGAACCCAAACCGAGATTGCCCGCCAGCCGCTCCAGGTATGTCCGGTAGTCGCCAGCGGCCGGATCGCGTCGCGTGGCCCCGCACAGCAGCAAGGTCCAGCCGGGCAAATGCTGCTGCACCTGCGCCAGTGCCTGCAAGAGGGTGTCGAAGCCTTTCACCGGGAGCAACCGGCCAGCCGCGATCAGGATGCGGTTTCCCTCCGGGAGGTTGTGCGCGCCCACGACCTCTGCCCGACACTCGGCGCGGAGTCTTTCTGGATCCTCGGGGAAACATTCGTCGCGGATGTTCCGCGGGATCATCCGGACGCGTTCCGGGGGCGCGCCGTAGGAGCGGATGATCCCTTCCGTCTGCGGCGTCGTGGCCCGGGAGGCGGCGGCGAAACGAAAGGCCCGTCGTAACAGGGCGCGGACAACCGGGTAGCGGGCATAGCCGAAACGGGCCCCGGGCTCGTTGAACAGGTCGGCGCCGCGCACGTTGATCACGTAGGGGACCGGCACCGCACGTTGCGCGATCGCGGCCACGGCCCCCAGGGGGTAGGCCGACTCCACGTGGATGAGGTCCGGCCAAGGATGGCGGCGGAAATAGGCCAGGTAGCGGCGTAGGATGGTCAGGAACCCGTCGTAGTGAAGCAGGCGCTCGGACAAAAAGTTCAGCCACTCCTCCAAGGGCCGGCCGCGCAGCGGGTAACGGCAGATGGGGATACCCGCGGCTTCCTCCCAGACAAAGCCGGCCGCGCGTGTCCGCCCCGATAGGGAGGTCAGGATTGAGACCTCGCACCCGCGCTCCCGAAGGCGCTGGAGGAACTCCTGATGGACGACCTGTACCTCCATCTGAGGCTCATAGGCCGTCGTGAAGAACAGCACTTTCATCCGCGACCATCCCAGGATCCTTGACTCACCATAGGCGGTAGACCACCACCGGGTCGCCCGGCGCGTTCGGCCGCGGGAATTCCTGCACTGGCTCGAGCACCTCTTCCAGGGCGCGCGTCGGGTGGAATCCCGAAGGGTCATCCAGCATCGGCGGGTTTCCCAACCCCAGGCGACTCCACAGGAGCTGCTTGTAGATGCGCAGGCGCTCCCCAAGCCCGATTTCGGGGTGGGCCGGCCAGGGGCCGAACTCTTCGCTGTACAGCGCCAGGTGCTGTTCCAGGGCTGCCCGCCGGTCTACCACGTAGGTCACCCCTTTTTCCCGAAGATAGCGTAGGAGTTGTCGCTCTTCCAGCACCGGCACAATGTCCGCATTCAGCTTCCCGTCGATGTTGAGCACCACGTGCCCGGAGTAGTATTGTAGGATCCCCGAGTTCTTGGCGGCCAGCCGCGCGTCCGGAGGGAGCGCGCTGCGCACCCACAGGGCAGCCTGGTAAACGCTCGGTTGGGTGAGTTCGGGCATGCGGAGCGCGGTGCGATAGCTTCCGATCGCCTCGGTGGTATTCAGTCCGACGGCCAGCACAGCCAAGGCCACGGCCAACGCGCGCCCGGCTGCTCGCCATCGCTCCATGACGCGCTGTACTACGCACCCCAGGTAGAGGCAGAAGCAGGCTCCCGCAGCGACGAAGTAGCGCGGGTTCGAGTTCTGCTGGATATAGGCGTAGTAGAGCAGCTGGGTCAATACGGCCCCGGCCACGGGCAGGAGCGTTCGACGGGCCTCGGAAGGCAGCCACGCGAAGTAGCCCAGCAACAACACTCCCCCCAGCAGCAGGGCCACCCAGGGGGATGGGAGAAACCCCAGGTGAAGTGCCGGGTTCAGATAGAGGAAGTGGAGGATGTTGGTCAGGGAAAAGCTCTCCGCATACGAGTGCATATAGGCCAACGCCCGTCCGCTGCTAGGCATGGGCGAGCCAAAGACGGCCTGGTTCCACCCCAGGTACGGGAGCGCGATCAGCGCCACGCCGGCGATATAGCCCAGCAGCGCCGCGGACCGCGTGCGCCGGCGAAACGTGTCGCTCAGAAGGGCCAGCCCCAAGAAGGCAGCCAGGAGGAAGTTGTCCAAGCGGGCCAGCCCTGCCAGGCCTCCCAGGATTCCGGTGGCGAGCGTTGCCGGCCAGCTCCGTTGCCCGGGACGCAGGAAGCGCTCCGCCAGCAGGAGGAACAGGAGCAATCCGAGCGAGGTCTCCATCGCGTTGACGGTCACCCGGGCGAAGTAGGGGTTCAACAGATAGAGCGCCGCGGCAAGCAGCGCCGCGCCTTTGCCCGCCAGGCGCTCCGTCCACCGGTAGAGGGGAAAGACGGCGATCGTTCCCAGCAGGGCGCAGAGGATCAGGTTGGCGCGGAAGCCGCCGTCCAGCGATTGCGGCGCGACCAGGTAGGGGAGGGCTCCCAGGGTGAGCGGGTAAAGGGGATGGAACCCGTTGGTCGGGTTGAGGCCATCTGCTGTGAGGCCCTGTCCCAAAGCGAAATTGCGTGCGATGGCGGTGACCATCCAGGCATCGTCTTCCAAAAGGATCAGCAGGGCGGAAAGGGGAAGGAGGGCCAAGTAGAGGCGCAACGCCCATCCCAGCGCCAGGAAGAACCAGAAGAGCACCGGAAATGTTCGACCCAGTCTGCGCAGCTGTTGCCACGCGCTCGCTTTTCTATCCATGCACACTCCTTCGCCGCGCATGCTCGCGCATCCGACCAGCCCCGAACCGCCCCGCATTGTACTACAGCCGCCGGGGCGATGCAATGGGCGCTTTGCACAACCATCAGGGACGAGGCAGCCCTCAAGCGCTCCCGGGTTGCCCGCAGCCGCAGGGGGCCTCCGATGCCTTCCAGAGGTACCACCAGAAGCCAAGAGCCCCGTAATAGCCCAGGAGAAAGGGCACACCCAGTACGGGTAGGCGCAGCGCAGCCCAGGAAAGGGAACCGGTCCACCGGACGATCCCTAGCATATACCCGCCAAACACCCATCCCGCGCCGCACACCAGCGGGCCCACGAGCGGCACCTGCCCCAGGAAAAGCGCTAGCGTACCCAGCAGCATCAGCGGAGCCAGTGCCGGACATGCCAGGAGGTTCGCCAGCGGCACCACCAGGGAGTAGGTGCGGAAGTGCAGCGCAACCATTGGCCAGGTCAGTAGCTGCGAAGCCAGCGTTGCGGCCAGGGATTCCTTCAGCCAGGAAGGCCAGCGTTGCAGGACGTCGCTCCAGACGGGCACAAAAAGCAGCATGCCCAGGGTCGCGCTACACGAGAGCTGGAAACCAATGTCGGCCATCAGGTGCGGATCCCACAACGTCATCATCCACGCGGAAGCAAAGAGGGCGGTCAGGGCGTCCGCCGGCCGGCCCAACTGTCGGGCGAACAGGTAGAGGCTTCCCATCAGCGCCGCGCGCACCACCGCCGCCCCAGCTCCCACCAGCAATGTGTAGGCGCCAATCCCAGCCAGCACCACGGGGAGGGCCAGGCGCCGCGGCAGCAGACGTGTCAGCCCCCCAAGGAGGCCGACCACCAGGGTGATGTTCCACCCAGAAATGGCCAGGATATGACTGGTCCCGCTCCGCGAGAAGGCCTCGGTTACATCCTGCGGAAGCGCGGTACGCGAGCCCAGCAGGATGCCGACCAGCAGGGAGGCCTGTGGCTCGGGGAACAAGGCCTGTAAGCGCTTCCGTGCCCAGGTACGCGTAAAGTGGAGCAGCCGCGCCGGCGTAGATCCCCCCGGCTCGGAAAAGCGTTCGAGAATGGCTCCTTTGCGCAAACCAAGGCAGTACGGGGCTGAGCCTCCGCTTTTGGGCGCTTGCCGGGCGAGTTCTCCCTTTAGCGTCAACCGCGAGCCGTAGGACACGTCGTAGAGGGCCGGTCCCCCCACGAGCACCACGCTGCGGACTGGATGCCAGGTCCCGTCTTCCTGCCGGACCGCCTCCACCCGCATGGGAAAACGCGATCCGTTTTCCCATGGCTCGGGCTCGTCGATGGCTGTTCCACGCAGCACGACGTGTCCGCCGGCCCACGGGGTCAGCGGCTCGCCTCCGCAGGGATCTGGGGCCAATGAGCTGCGCAACAGGCCCAGACTGAGGAAGGCTACCAGCAGCAACCCTTCCCGCAGGCGCGGGTTTCTCCATGCCAGGACAAACGCCGCCGCTGCTGCAGTTGCCGCCGCGGTCCACGGGACGTCGAGCAGTTCCCCGACCCCGATCCCGATCAACCAACCCATCGCCCACGCGATCAGCCGCATGGCTCCCTCCTCCGGCATCGGATCATATCACAACACCGAACGATTGTCAACTCAAGATATGGCAGAATCTTCTATGGATTTTACGCCGCTTCCTTGCGGCAGATCGGCCATCGGCCCGCTCGCAGGGCGGGTCCACTGTCCCGGCCTGGCAAAGCGGTGATCCACTTCACTTGACAGCCTTGGGCAGCGGTGTTAGAATAATCCCTAGTCCGAGAGTCGGAATTTCTGAGAGGAGCAACGTCCATGCGGGAACAGGTCGAAGAGGTGTTGAAGATCGTGCGGCCGCAGCTGCAGGCCGATGGCGGCGACATCGAGCTCGTGGATGTGAGCGACGATGGGGTCGTCCAGGTGAAACTCCTGGGCACCTGCCATGGGTGTCCGATGTCCCAGATGACGCTCGCCTGGGGTGTGGAGCGAATCCTGAGGGAGCGCGTCCCCGGGGTCACCCGCGTCGTTCCGGTCTAGGCTGGGTCGTGGGGGCCTCCCCTGCGTCCAGGGGAGGCCCCCCTCGTGCGAGGGGTTTCGATGCGCCTGTCGGCTCGTGGCCAGTACGGACTTCGGGCGGTCGTCGAGCTGGCCGGTGCATACTGGCGTGGCCCGATACCACTGCGCGAGATCGCCCGGGTCCAGGAGGTCTCCCCCGCTTACCTGGAGCAGGTCATGTTGCTGTTGCGCCGGGCGGGGCTGGTGATGAGCGTCCGTGGCGCGCGGGGGGGATATGCCTTGGCCCGCCCTCCGCAGGAGATCACCGTGGGGCAGGTGGTGCGGGCGCTTGAGGGGCCGATTGCCCCGGTGGCTTGTGCCTCCGAGCGCGAACCGGCCTCCTGTGCGCGTGCGGAGATCTGTGCCGCACGCCGAGCCTGGTTGCGGCTGCGCGACGGGATCGTCCAGGCGCTCGATACCACGACCATTGCCGAACTGCTGGAATAGTTCTCGCTTTTCACAGGGATGATACCGCTACAGGAGCGTGCCATGGCTGCACCGATCTACCTGGATCATTCTGCAACCACCCCGGTGGACCCACGCGTATTGGAGGCTATGCTGCCTTACTTTTGCGAACGGTATGGCAATCCCTCGAGCGTCTATAGTCTTGGGAGAGAAGCCCGTAAGGCGCTCGATGATGCGCGGCAAACGGTTGCGGAGATCCTTCATGCATCCCCGCAGGAAATCGTCTTCACCGGGAGCGGCACGGAGGCCGACAACCTGGCCATCAAGGGGGTGGCCCAGGCCGCGCGCGCCGAGGGGAAGGGCAACCATCTCATCACCACACAGATCGAGCACCACGCGGTTTTGCATACCTGCCAGGCGCTGGAGGAGGAGGGCTTTGAAGTCACCTACCTGCCCGTCGATTCGGCTGGCCTTGTGTCCCCGGAGGCGCTGGAATCGGCCATCCGGCCAAACACCGTCCTGATCAGCATCATGTATGCCAACAACGAGGTCGGTACCATCGAGCCGATCCCCGAGCTCGCCCGGGTCGCCCGTGCCCGTGGGGTTTACTTTCACACCGATGCGGTACAGGCCGCCGCGTCGCTGCCCCTCGATGTCGAAGCGCTGGGGGTCGACCTCCTGAGCCTTTCGGCCCACAAGTTTTACGGGCCCAAGGGCGTCGGCCTGCTGTACATCCGTCGTGGCGTCCCGCTCTTTCCCCAGATCCATGGGGGGAACCAGGAGCGCCGACGCCGGGCCAGCACGGAAAACGTCCCCGGGATCGTCGGCCTCGCTGCCGCGCTGCGGCTCGCGGACGCGGAGCGCGAGGCGTACGTTGCCCGGTGTCGGCCGTTGCGCGACCGGCTGATCCAGGGCATCCTGGAGACGATCCCTCACGCCCGCCTGACCGGGCATCCCACCCAACGCCTTCCGAACCACGCCAGTTTCTGTTTCGAGTTTGTCGAAGGGGAAAGCATCCTCCTGAAACTGGATCAGCACCAGATCTGTGCCTCCAGCGGCTCCGCCTGTACGTCGGGCGCGCTCGAGCCTTCCCACGTCCTGACTGCGCTGGGCATTCCTCCGGAAGTGGCGCAGGGGGCGCTCCGCCTGACCCTGGGGAAGGCGACCCGGCCCGAGGAGATCGAGCAGGTGCTGGCCGTGTTGCCTGGGATCATCGCCGACCTGCGAGCCATCTCCCCGCTGTATGGGGAACGTTCCGCGGGCAGCCGCTAGGGCCAACCGGCCTCCCGCGCGCGGGAGCGCATCCGAAAGGAACTTTTGGGTCAATGGGCTTGCGTTCGAGTCCCTAGAGGGGCATCGGGGGGAGATTCCGGCCCATCTGCGTTCCCCCAGACGTTCTTCCCGACCCATAGGCGAGGAAGGCGGATCTGGATGGCCGAAAGGGGCTTTCCCGTGAGCCCTTTTCGTTCCTCCTGGGGCGAGGGCGGCAAGAGCCTCGGGGATGGCTCAAGGGTCAATCGTTCCCTTCCGGGACCCATTCCACGAATTTGCCTTCCCGCACCACAAAGATGGGGATTCTTTGCTCGATCAGGTCACCCTTCTCGTCGTAGCGCAACGGCCCGTAGGGTGTCTCGATCGTCATGTTGCGGACGGCTTCGGCCACCTTCTCGGCATCGGTTGTGCCTGCTGCGCGCATCCCCTCCAGGATGACCTGGAGCGCCGCGTAACCGGCCGGGCTGTTGATTCCAGGCTGGTAGCGGTAAAGGGTGCGGAACTCTTCTACCCACGCCTTCATGGCCGGCAAGGCCAGCACATCCGGGAACAAGGAGGAAACGTAGGCCCCCTCCGCCGCTTTCCCGGCCTCGCGCAGGAAGCCATACTCGAAGGAGCCATCGCCGCTCAGGAAGGTGATATGGCTCAGGCCGGCCTCGTACATTTGCCGCAGGAGGATGTCTCCTCCCGGATAGTATCCCGAAAAAAAGACCAGCTCCGGCGGCTGGGCCCGTAGTTGCTCGACGATTGGCGTGAAATCCACCGTGCCATCCACGTAAGGGTAGGCCGCGATCACGGTGGCCCCGAGCTCCTGAGCGCGCCGGGCAAACTCTTCCCGCAGCCCCTCGGAGTAGGTGTCCCCCCCGATGTAGACGATGGCGATCCGCTTCTTCCCCAGCGTGTTCACCGCGAACTCGGCATCCACCGGTCCCTGCACCGAGTCCACCGGGCAAACGCGGAAGAAGGTGCGGATCCCCTGTTGGCTGATCGCCGGGTTCGATGCCATGGTCGTTACCTCGAGGATGCCCGCTTCGGCATAGATGCGCGATGCGGGCAGGGTGGCCCCGCTGGAGTAGTGTCCGACGACGGCCGCCACTCCCATCTCTACGAAGCGCCGCGCCACTTCGACCGCCACCTCGCTATCGGCCTGGTCGTCGAGCGGCACGATCACCACCTTACGCCCGAGCACGCCTCCCTGGCGGTTGTAGTGGAGCGCTGCCAGCTCCGCACCGTGCCACAGGTCGATCCCCACTGCGGCCTGGCTCCCGCTCAACGGGCCCGCATAGCCGATGCGTAGCTCCCCGGCATAGGGGTAGGTATCCGGGTTGACTGTCTGCGGGCCGGGGCCACAGGCGGCCAGAACCAGGCCCACAAGCAGGAGAAGCCATCCTCTGCCGTACATCCGTCCCACAGAAGCCTCCAGTGACCACCGAGTATCGCTCGGGGAACGCCTGTCGATCGTGTCCCCCTTTACATCCCAGCGCCGAAAACCGTGTCCATCGCCTGGACAGTCCGGCGCAACTCCTCCAACTGCTCCCGCAGGCTTTTGGAAACTACGTCGCTGGCCTCGGTGAGGGTGCGGATTTCCGCAGACCGAATCATCAGTACCTGGGAATACAGGTTGTCCAGCGTGGTCAGGGCACGCTCTAGCTGCGCGTGCCATCGAGCGACCGCGTTTTGCACCCGCGCCAGGTTGTCCAACAGCTCCTGTTTGGTCTCCAGCGTGGCCTCGTACTGCTCGCGCAGGAAGGGATCCGTCGTTGCGTCGATGGCCTGGCGCAGGCGCGCGATGTCGCGCTGTTCGCGCGCCGCGTCCACCGGGCCGAGCGACTCTTCCAGCGACTGGGCCTTATAGGCGATCTCGTAGACCGTGTCGACGATCGTCGCGACCTGTTCTATGGTATCGCTCAGGGCTCGGCGGATCGGTTCCGGCGATTGCTGGATCGCCCGTTCGATGCGCTTGCGGTCGTCCAGAGCCTCCTGCATGATCGTCGCGTACTTGCCGCGCAACTTGCGCAGATCCGCGCTCCGCTCGGGGTACAGTTCCTCGATCAGCACGCGGCGGATCTGCTCTTCATCCCGTAAGGTGTTGGCGACGATCAGGACATAGCAGGTGGTCCCAAACAGCAAGAAGAGCGTCCCCCAAAGCATATGCCCCAGCAAGAGCAGGATGCCGCTGACAAGCAGGGTGACCGCCGCCGTCCCCGCGGCCAGCGGGGTCGTCAGCGCGTAGGTCAGCGCGATGCGCCATTTCCGCCGTTGCATCTCCTTGCCGGGATCCAGCGCTGGCTTCATCGCACGGGACTCTCCTCGTGGCTAGAAGTAACTGGAAAGGATCACATAAATGCGACGGATGTTCTCGGGTGTCCCCTCGACCATTCGCCCCCCGGTGGCGGAGGCGATCTTTTCCAGGAGCGCGCGGTCCGCGTCCTGTCCGTAGGCGATGGTAAAGATCCGCACCGTTTGGGGCGACCGCGCGGCCTGCTCCACTTGCTCAAGCATCTGCCGCTCACGCACCCGGGAGGCGGTATCCAGTCCGTCGCTCATGAGCACGACGGCGTTGATCCGGCTCGAATCGTAACCCCTGCTCGCCTGACGGAGCGCTTCCAGGGTCACGTCGTGCAGCACCGTCTTGTAGCCCGCCTGGAGGCGGTCGATCTCCTGCTCGAGCCAGCCGCGTTTCGGCCCCAGGGGGCTCAGGGGGCTCAGGAGGGTGATCTCGTCGTTGAAGGTTAGCACACCCACAGAGTCATCGTCGGCCAAGTTGGCCAGAAACAGTTTTAGGCCATCCTGCACCCCGGCGAGTTTTTCGCCTTCCATCGACCCCGAGATGTCCACGACCAGGAAAACGTTGACCCGTTTGCGCACGCCCTGCCAGGTCTCGAGCAAGACGGCTGTGGTTCGCGCGGAGGGCACCTCCAGTACCGTATGGGGGCGGAAGGGGTCTACGCCGTAGGCCGGGTCGATCATCGATCCGGCGAGTGGGATGGAGGTCTCGGCCGGCCGGAATCCGAGTGCCAGCGCCTGCTCCTGCGCCGGGCGAGAAAGGAGAAAGTCGCGCAACAGGTGCGCCGCGGCCTGCTCCTGGGGGTCGACCCATTCGCCGCGCAAGATGACCAAGGGATGGTCGCTCCAGAAGGTCCCCTCTCGCGGGTAGATGGCCACCAGGCGTTGCGGCAGGGGCCCATAGGCCCCGGCGTTCAGGCGCACCACCGTTTGCTCTTCCAGCACCACGGCGCTCGCGTAGCCCGGTCCCCGGGTGGCCATCTGGCGCGCAAAGTATTCCGTCGATTCCCCATAGTGCACGATCGCCTGCTCGATCTCCCGGATAAAGGCTTGCACGGCGGGATCGGCCAGGTCCGCCGGGGAGAGGTCCCGCACTTTCCGTGCGGCGGCGTACCCCTCTGCGGCCACGCTCAAGAGCCCGCTGTTGGAAAAGTAGGGGTTCGTGTGTCCCAGCGTAAACGGCCCCCACTCCGGGTGGCCGTAAGCTCCCCAACCCCGCGGGTCTAGCGTCGCCGAGATGATCTCCTGCCAGCCGATCTCGCGTTCCGGGTATCCCATGGCCCGGGCATAGTCCTCCCACATGGCGATCACGAGCGGGCTCACCACGAGCGGCTGAGGATAGATGGCCAATGGTTCAGCTGCGCCGGTGCGTTCCTGCCAGCGCGCATTCAGGAGAGGGATCCACAAGGTACTGGCCGGGCTCCACACGACCGGGGCGCGACTCCCTTCCAGGATGGCCTCGAGCGCCTCGCCCGAGTCCATCGCCTCGGCTTCCACATAGACCGGTTCCCCGCCGACTCGCACCCGCTCCTGGTTGAATGCCTCGATGAGCGGTGCTAGCCAGGCTTCCTTCTCCGGAGAGTAGAGGAACGAGATCCTCACTCCGCCCGGCTCGGCCGGGACGCGGCTCGGCCGCAGGAAGCGCAGCGCCAGGATACCCGCGACGCAACAAGGCAGCAACAGGAGGATGGCGACTCCCAGGATCACGCCCAGGGTGGTTCGTCGTTGGCGCACCGCTTTTCCTCCATCTCCTGAGCACGCCCCGATATTAGGGTTGCTGCTGCTGGAAAAGCCGCTGCAGCTCGTGGACCACTTCGGCGGATGGCGGTTCGACCAGGTTGATCCGCGGGATGCGCACCTGCAGCCCCTGTTGTTGGTACCGGTTGAAGGGGTTCTCCGGGTCGTCGTTGATCACTGGAACGTCCACGTTGGCGGGCCGGAAACCGTACCGCAGGGCCTGCGCCTGCCTCTCCTCACTGAGCAGGAACTTCTGGAACTCGAGCGCTGCGTCCTTCTGATCCGCTGTCGACCAGTCCGCCAGGAGCACACAGAATGGATGGTCGTTCCATAGGTTCCGCTGGGGGTAGAAGACGCGCAGTTCGCTGCCCCACCTCCCCGGCGCGTTCTTCATCTGGGAGGCAACCAGGTTCTCGTAGACCAGGATGACATCGTAGGTCGAAGGGCCATAGAGGATCATATGTTTCATCAGGTCCTCGGACGTCCGATCCGGTGTGCCCACGACGCTGCGCCACAGGGGAACGATCCACGACTTGAAGGGGCTTGAGACGATCTGTTCCGGGGTCAGGCCCCGTGTGGCATCGTAGTAGTCGTAGGCGGCCAGAACCACCGCCACCAGGCCGGAGTTGCTATAGAGCGGGTCGGCCTGCCCGAACTTCACGTGGCCCCAGTTGGCATCCCCGCCCAGGCTTTTCCATCCCTCCTCGGCTGCGACTGCCTGCTGGATCGTCTTCCAATCCACTTCCCCCATCTTCTTCAGGAATACTTCCGCCCGCTCCTGCCACATGACAAATACCATGGGCGAGAGAACCAGGGGGGTTGCCTGGTACTGGCCGACGCGCATGATCAGGTCGGTGCCGTGGAGTGTCCGCCAATCGTCGTTGAGCAGGTTGACCCAGAGCATCGAGGCCGGAGACCAGGCGGTGGGCTGGATACGGCCGTCGCGGATCTGGAAGAGGGCTTCTCCGCTGTCCATCGGGATCAGCTCGACGACGATGCGCTGGCCCCGGAGCACGTGTCCTTCCTGGTTAAAACGCGCTGCCGCGTCCCGCATCCACTCCCCTTCCTCGGTCGCGTAGACCACCTGGATCTTTAGCTCGGGAAGGGGGCTGAACGGGGTACCGCGTTGACGGCGTAGCAGGCCCAGCGAGACGCCGAGGAGGATGCCAACCGCGACGACGATGAGCACAACGAACAGGATCAGGTTCCGCTTCCTCATGAGGACCGTCCCGCTCCTTTCCGCAGCCCCATTCGGCAGTCTGGGAAGAGCCGCGCACGGCCCTTCCCAGACCGGGAAGCCGGGCTACAGCCCCAACTTCTTCTTGAGTTCGATCAGGTCCGCCTCTGCGGCGGCTTCGGCATCCAGGTCGGTGAAGCGCGCTTCCAGCGCTCCCCCTTCCAGTTCGGCCATGGCCCGGGCGCGGGCCAGGCGGTCCTCGACCCGCTCCTCCAGCGCAGCAAGTCCCTCGAGCGCGGACGTGCCGGTGCCGAGCATCTGCACCGTGCGCACGATGGCCTCCTGTGTCTCGGCGCGGTGCTTCTTGGCGATGATCAGCTCGCGGCGGGCGCGCGCTTCGGCTACCTTGGCCTCCAGTTTGGCCAGGGCGTCCTGCAGTTCCTCGACCTGCTTCTCCTGGGCCTCGTACTGCTCGCGGTAGCTCTGGGCCAGTTTGAGGGGCGTCTGGCGGCGGATTAGGGCCTGCTTGGCCAGGTCCTCTTTCCCGGCCTTTAGGGCCGCTTCGGCCTTCGCCTGCCACTCGTCCGCCAAGGCCTGGTTGGAGGTCCAGAGGCGGTGCAGTTTGTCCTGATCGGCCATGGCAGCAGCGACCGCGGTGCGGGCCTCGTAGATCTGGTCCTGAAGCTGGCGCAGGTATTCGTTGACCATCTTCTCGGGGTCTTCCGCGCGGTCGAGCATCGCGTTGAGGTTGGCGCTCACCAGGTCGCGAATTCGCTTCAGAAGCGACGGCATGGGTTCCCTCCTTCTCTTGTCGGCCGGGACTCACTCGGCCCGGCTCGCCAGCTATTGTAGCACAACGCCCGGTGCCTGTACAGCACTGCATGGCTGTACGAAAAAAGGCGCGATCGGGTTTCGCCGGCCGGTTGCTCAAGCAAAGCGTGCGAGCAGGATGCCGAACTCGTAGAGCGCGTATAGGGGCAGAGCCACAAGGAGCATGTTCAGAGGATCGGGGGTCGGTGTGATGGCTGCTGCGAGCACGCAGATAAGCAAGAAGGCGTACTGGCGCCATCGGGAAAGTCGCCGCCAGTCCACAATCCCGATCTTGGAGAGGAAAAAGAGGAATAAAGGGGTCTCGAAGCATACCCCGCTCCAGAATAGGAGGTTGGATACGAACGAGAGGTAGGGCTGCAGTTGGGGCTGGGTGCGCACTGAGGTGCTCCCGAAACCCAGCAGAAAACGGAGCGCGGCCGGCAGAGCGACAAAGTAGGAAAAGGCGACGCCAGCAGCGAAAAAGAACGTCACCAGCGGGAGCCCAACGAGCAGATAACGCCGTTCCTTCGGGTACAGGCCCGGGCGCAGGAACTGCCATACGTGGTAGACAATCACCGGCATCGCCAGGGCAACCCCCGCCGTCAGGGCAACCCGCATGCTGGCCACGAACTTTTCCGGTACCTCAATGGCCTGAAACGAAAGGTCGGGGACGCGCTGGGCCAAGCGGAGCAACCATTCCACCAGGCGTTCGGAGAACAGGAAACCGACGACCGTCCCCAGAGCGATGGCGACCAGGCACACGATCAAGCGCCGGCGCAGTTCCTCGAGATGCTCGAGGAAGGACATCCGTGGCATTTCCTCCGTGTCGGGGGAACCTGCTTCGCGACGAAAGAGCCGCGCCACGCCGCACCTTATCCAGCCAGGGGAGCGCGCGGAGGGCTGTCCTCCGCCTGAGGCTGGCGGCCTGGAGGCTCCGCTGGGGCCGGCCAGCCCTCGGGAGGCTTGGGCAGCTCGCCGGCCAGCCAGCGGCGCGCTTCGCTTTCCACGTCCGCTGTGCTTTCCCGCAGCGCGCGCAGGAACCGCCCCACCGCGCGCCCGATCTCCGGAAGCCGTCTGGGGCCGAAGATCACCAAAGCCAGCACGGCGAGGAAGAGGAGCTCGCCCAGCCCGATGCCAAAGAAATCGCCGCCCATCGAACCACCTCGCCGCTCCGAACGCAGGCTAGCCCTTTTCCTCCCCCGATTTGGACTCCTCGTCTTCGCCAGCCATCGCTTTGCGGAACTCGCGGATTGTACGTGCGATGGCCTTGCCCAACTGCGGGAGCTTGCTCGGCCCGAAGATGAGCAGCGCGATCAGGAGGATCAGCAGTACCTCTAGCCACCCGAATTGGCGGAACATCCCCAAACCTCCTCGCGAGAGCTGCTCGAGGCTCCCGTCAAAAGTCCTATTCATTATTTTACCACGGACACCTCGCCTCCCGCAAACGTGGGCTCCACCGCGGAGCGAGGGAGGGAGTCCCCGGCACGGCGCTATGGCAGCCATCCTGGCGCTCCGGTCGTGCGAGCACGACCAAACCGACGGGGTATAGGAGCGCATGCGCCTGCTTTCCCCGGGCCGGATGCGTGGTCGTACGCCCTGGGAGTACTGGCCGCAGGCTACCCCAGGCCCAGAAGGGGCGGCCGGCCGGAGAAGCCCCAGTTGCCCTTGGAATCGCTCGATGCTATAATGCGCACGATGGTGCCATCGGAGGTGGCTCTTTTCCGTGACCGGCCGTCCGCGTTCGTTCCGACGCGTGGTTTTATCCAGCGCATCGAGCCTGCTTCTGCTCGTGGCCCTGGTTGCTGAGATACTGGCAATCGGACCCCGTGCGGCTAGCGCTCTTCCTGCTCCTCGTGCCCCCCGCGAAATGCCCGCGACCGATGTGAATCCCTTTGGCGTGAACATCTTCCTGGACAAGGAAGTCGAGGAGTGGAAGAAGCGCCGGACGATGGAGATGATCGCCGAAGCGGGGATCGGCTGGGTGAAGCAGCAGTTCCCTTGGGCAGAAATCGAGCCCCTGCAGGACTATTACTGGGATGACAAGTACGACAAGAGCAGCTGGGAAAAGTTCGACCGCATCGTCGATCTGGCCGAGGAGTACGGTCTGGAGGTGATCGCGCGCCTCGACCGGCCGCCCGAGTGGGCGCGGCCAGCCGGTTCGAACCCCGAGGCACCGCCGCTCGATCCGCATACCTATGCCGATTTCGTCTACGACTTTGTCCGGCACTACCGCGGGCGCATCCACTATATCCAGATCTGGAACGAGCCCAACCTGCATCGGGAATGGCGCTACGGCTCGCCAGTCGACCCCGTGGCATATGTGACGCTGCTGCGCCTGGCCTACGAAAGGGCCAAAGAGGCCGACCCAAACATCCAGGTGCTCAGTGCCCCTCTCGCCGCCCGTACGACCGACGATCCAGACCGGTTGAACTTGAGCGAACTGACCTTCCTGGAAGAGATGTACCAGGCCGGGGCTGCCCCCTACTTCGACATCATGTCGGCCAACGGCTACGGCTTTGAAGACCCGCCGTCTGCTCCACCCGATCCCGCGCGGATGAATTTCCGTCGGGTGGAGTTGGTGCGCCTGCTCATGGAAAAGTACGGTGACCAGGGCAAGGCGATCTGGCTCAACGAGTACGGCTGGAACGCCGCCCCCGAACAGTTTCCGCCGGAAAGGCTCTACTGGGGCCGCGTGAGCCCCCAGGAACAGGCCCGCTACACCGTCCAGGGGATCGACTATGCGCTGGACCATTGGCCTTGGGCGGGGGTGATCTGCATCTGGTATTTCCGGCAGGTGGGGGACATTCCCGATACGCAGGCGGAGTACTATTTCCGCATGGTCAACGTCGACTTTACGCCCCAGCCGGTCTACGCTGCAGTGCGCGCAGCGGCCAGCGAGCTCGCCGTGGCGTCGCCCGGCTGGTACGAAGAGACCTCGCCTCCGGTGCGCCAGCGGGGCAACTGGTACCCGGTGCGCGACGAGCGGGCGAGCGGCGGGAGCTACCTTGCAAGCAACCTGCCGGGGAGCCGACTCGCCTTCACCTTCCAGGGCACCGAGGTCCAGCTGCGCGTCCGGAAGGGACCGGACGGGGGACGTCTCCTGGTGAGCGTGGACGGAGTCACTGGACGCGGTACCTCGCTTCCGCGCGATTCCTACGGGCTGGCCTACCTGGACCTCTACAGTCCCCAGGAAGAATGGGTCGAGGTGCCACTCGTTCAACGCCTGGGCGAAGAGCTCCCCCTGCGTTCCCACCGGCTCGAGTTGACCGTTGCGGACGAAAAAGACCCCGCCTCGGCGGGGCACTTGTGTATCGTGGATGCCTTGGAAGTGCGCTACCGCCGTTCCTATCTCCTGTTCGGGACCACGAGCGGCCTGCTTGTGGCCGCGCTGCTGGCCGCTCTGGCCAGCCTGGCCGCAGAGCTGCGGCGGGCCCCACCGCCACGCCCCCAGCCAGTGCCCGTGAACCCCTGGACGTTGCGTCCGGAGCAGATCGCGCCGGCCAAGGAGGGGGAAGGATCAGGGGATCGCGATCGCTCGTAGGCGTTCCACCACCTGAATGACTGCCTCATCGGGCGTCGATGTGCCGGCTGTAACCCCCACCCGCTGCTTTCCTAGGAACCATTCCGGGCGCAGTTCCTCGGCGCGTTCGATGGAATAGGTGGGTACCCCTTCGGCAGCACAAGTTTCCGCAAGGTGCCGGGTGTTGGCGCTTTGCCGGCCACCGACCACCACCACAGCGTCCACCGCACGTGCCAGCCGGCGGGCAGCTGGCTCACGCCGGGCGACCGCAGCGCACACCGTGTTCCAAACGCGTAGCTCGCGGATCGAAGGCGGGATCGCCTGCATCAGCTCGGCTACGAAAGTGCGATACACCTGCTCGCGCTGGGTGGTCTGGAATAGCACAGCCAGGCGGTGGTGCCCTGTCCACGGTTCTTCCCGGCCCTGGCGGCGGGCAAACTCGCGCAGTTCCTCGAGCGTGCGCCCGGCCGCAGCGCTCTTTCCCGCATAACCCAGGATGCCGCGGACTTCGGCGTGCTCAGGATCACCGCAGATGAGTACCCCGTACCCCGCCTGGGCCATCTCCTGGGCCAGCCGCTGAACCCGCTCGACCAGGGGGCAGGTAGCGTCCAGGAGGGGAATCCCCTTTTTTCGGGCTTCAGAGAACACCGCTGGCGCCGCGCCGTGGGCGGTGACCAGCGCGACCTCTCCAGGCCCGACTTCTTCCAGCCCTCCCACCACCCGGATGCCCACGGCCTCCAGCCGCTCGACCACCTGCGGGTTGTGCACGAGCTCTCCCAGGGTGCGCACAACGTCGCCCCGACGAGCGGCCTGTTCGGCCATGTCGATCGCCCGGCGCACGCCTTGGCAGAACCCCATCTCCTCGGCCAGGACGATTTCCACCTTGGCCCCCTGAGGCCAATAGCGCCTCTGGAACCACGCATTCCGCGCGTTGGAACGGCCGGCCCGCAACCCACGTTGCGTTTCAGATCGGCGGCTCGAGGGGCCACGCCGTTGCCCAACGGCTTCACCTCTCGATGAGGCAGGCAATCGGCGCCTGCAGCCAGAGGATCAGTTTAATCCGTTGCTTTGCCGTCCCTACGGTCGCCCGAGGCCCGGTCGGCCGCGTGGGGCAGGGGTAACCAGACGGTAAACGTGCTTCCCTGCCCGGCGCGTGTCTCGACAGTGATCTGTCCCCCGTGCTCGCCGGCGATCCAGCGCGCGATGGAGAGTCCCAGGCCCATGCCACCCCGTCGGCCGGCCGAGCGGCCCCGATAGAAACGCTCGAACAGGTGCGGTAAATCCTCCTCGGGAATGCCCGGGCCCGTGTCCTGCACCGCCAGACACGCCCAAGGCCCCTCCCGGTACAGGGAGAGGGTAACCGTTCCCCCCGGGGGTGTGAACTTCAAGGCATTGTCGACCAGGTTCAGCAAAAGCTGTTTCAGTCGATCGGGGTCGCCTTCGATTTCGACCTGGTCTTCGTTTCCCAGGCGCACCTCGACGCCCCGAGAAAGGTGTCGTGCCTCCCGGTAGACCTCGAGCAGGAGGGCCTCCAGCTGCACCGGTCGGCGTTCCAAATGCATCCCGGCGTCCGCCCGTGCCAGCGCGAGCAAGTCGGCCACCATGCGGGAGAGGCGGGCCACCTCCCGCTCGATATCGTGCAGCGAGTCCTGGAGGGTCTCCGGGTCGGCCCCGGCCCCACGCTGCAACACCTCCAGGTTGCCCCGGATGGCCGCCAGGGGCGTGCGCAGCTCGTGGGAAAGGTCGGTAATGAAGCGCTGCTGGCCCTGGAAGAGGCGCTGCAGCCGGTCCAACATCTCGTTGAAGGTGCTGACCAGCCGCCCCACTTCGTCCTGAACGCGAGGGGCCGGAATCCGCTCGCCCAGGTCATCCGTATGGGCGATGCGTCGGGCTGTCTCGGTGACCCGGGAAATGGGATCAAGGGCCTGTCTGGAGAGCAGGCTTCCCCCGAGCACAGCCAGAAGCAACCCCAATGCGCCACCAGCCAGGAGGAGCCGGAGGAGGCGGGCCAAGGCCTCGTCCACCTGTTGCAAGGAGGCGGCCACCTGGAGCATCCCCACCGCTCGTCCGTCGGCCACGATGGCCTCGCTGCGCAGCCGGACGCGCGCAGTCCCCACGCGCACGGTACGCAGATCCACGCCGCCCTTCAGCACCCGGTCTGCGTCGGCCGTGGGGAGCTCGGGGAGCACCTGGCCCAGGAGGTTCGCCGAGGTCGCGGCGATGGTGCCGTTCGGATGGCGCACCTGCACGAACACACCGGGGGAGGCAAACACGTCCAGCGGCGGAAGCGTGATCACTTCCTCCCAGTTGAAAGGTGGGGTGATCGCAATCTGCCGGCGCGCGCTTGCCTGCACCTGCGCCGCGGTGCGTGCCAAGGTGCGGTCGATCCCCGAAAGGAGGCTTCCGTGCAGGATGGCATAGAGCGCGCTGCCGAAGAGCAGGAGCAGGAGCGCCAGGATGCCGCCGTACCAAAGGGTGAGCCGGGTGCGGATGGACATGGGCTATTCCTCTCGGAGCACGTAACCCACCCCGCGTACGGTCTGGATGAGCCGCCGTCCGCCGCCCGCTTCGAGCTTGTTGCGCAGGTAACGCACATAGACATCGACGATGTTCGATTCGGGGATATCGTCGTGGTAGCCCCAGATGTTTTCCAGGATCACGTCGCGGGTCAGCACCTGGTTCGGGTGGCGCATAAAGAGCTCGAGCAGGTCAAACTCGTGTGTGGTCAGACGGATCGGCCGGCCGGCCCGCTCTACGGTGCGGGCCGCTGGGTCGAGCACCAGGTCGGCATACGTCAGCACGCGCGCTTCTTCCTGTTTTCGGCTGGCGCGGCGTAGCAAGGCCCGGATCCGGGCCAGCAGCTCGATGAAGGCGAAAGGCTTGACCAGGTAGTCGTCTGCCCCGCTTTCCAGGCCAGCCACGCGGTCGGGGACGCTGTCTCGCGCGGTCAGCATGAGGATGGGCAAATCGGGGTCCTGAGCGCGCAACCGTTCGCACACAGCGATCCCGTCCATGCCCGGCAACAGGACATCGAGAATGACGAGGTCGGGCTTTTCCTCCGCTGCCCGCTGCAGGGCAGTTTCTCCATCCAGTGCGGTGGAGACGCGGAACCCCTCGAAGGTCAGCCCGCGTTTCAGGTAGCCCACGATCTCGGGTTCGTCATCTACGACCAAGATATGCCAGCGCCCGCGCTCGGCCGGTTCCATCGTAACCCCTCCTCAAGGACCATTGTACCACAAACCAAACGCGAGCGCTCTTTGACAAGGCGAAGGAAGCGTGCTAAAATTTGTTTCAAAGGCGTTGACGGAGACAAGTAGGCGGGCGGTTCCCTCCTAGAGAGCTGCCGGCTGGTGCGAGGCAGCGAGGGAGGCCCGTCGAAATCCACTCCCGAGCCGCCGGCGAAAAGGAAGCCCCGTTAAGCCGTGCCGGTGCCCGCCGTTATCGGGTGGGGTCGTACGACCCGTAGAGGTCGCCTTCCGCAAGGGGGCGACGAAACAGGGTGGCACCACGGAGCCATAGGCCTTCCGTCCCTGAGGGGCGGAAGGCTTTGCGTTATCCACCCGTGAGGAGGTCAGCCATGTTGGACCTGGAGTTGATCCGCGAACGCCCGGAGTATGTCAAAGCGCAGATCGCCCGCCTGCACGTCGAAGCCCCGATCGACGAGATCCTTGCCCTGGATCAGCGCCGAAGGGCGCTGTTGACGGAGCTGGAAGGGCTGCGGGCCCAGGTGAACGCGGCCTCGAAGCAAATCGCGCACGCAGGCGATCCGGCAGAGCGGCAGGCGCTCATCGAGCAGGTGCGTGGGTGGAAAGAGCGGATCCCGGCCCTGGAGCAGGAGCTACGCGAGGTGGAGGCGGCGCTGGAGCAGCGGATGCTGGAAGTGCCGAACTTGCCGCATGAGGCTGTGCCGGACGGGCGGGATGAGCGCGACAACGTGGTCGTGCGCACGGTGGGGGAACCGCGCGTCTTTGACTTTCCGCCCAAGCCGCATTGGGAACTCGGGGCAGCTTTGGATATCCTGGACATCGAGCGCGGAGCCAAGATCGCCGGATCCCGCTTCTACGTGCTGAAGGGGTTGGGGGCGCGCCTGCAACGGGCTTTGATCGCCTGGATGCTCGACCTGCACACGCAACAGCACGGGTACCAAGAGATCTACCCGCCGTATCTGGTGAACAGCGCCTGCATGATCGGCACGGGGAACCTGCCCAAGTTCGGGGACAACCTGTATCGCGACATCGAGGAGGACCTTTGGCTGATCCCTACCGCCGAAGTGCCGGTGACCAACTTGCACCGGGACGAGATCCTGCCGCCCGGAACGTTGCCGTTGCGCTACGTGGCCTACACCGCCTGTTTCCGTCGCGAAAAGTTCAGCGCCGGTCGGGACGTACGGGGGATCAAGCGGGTGCATCAATTCGACAAGGTCGAACTGGTCAAATTCTGCGAGCCGGAGCGCTCGGACGAGGAGCTTCAGGGCCTGATCCAAGACGCCGAGGACGTCTGTCGGCTGCTCGAGATCCCTTACCGGGTGGTACAGATGTGCACGGGAGATTTGAGCTTTGTCGCGGCGATCAAGTTCGACATCGAAATGTGGGCTCCCGGGTGCCAAGAGTGGCTGGAGGTGAGCTCCTGCAGCAACTTCCGCGACTTTCAGGCGCGCCGGGCGAACATCCGCTACCGGCCGGCCCTCGGGGAAAAGCCCCGCTATGTCCATACGCTGAACGGCTCCGGGCTGGCCCTGCCCCGCGTTTTCATTGCGGTGTTGGAAAACTACCAGCAGGTTGACGGAAGCGTCGTCATCCCGCAGGTTTTGCGTCCCTATATGGGAGGGCTGGAGGCCATCCGACCGCCTGCTGCGTGGGGGCCAAAAAGGTAACGCCCCCCTGCGCGAGGCCGTCTATCCTGTTGCCATTCGAGCGGCTCGGATCGCTTCTCAAGGAGGTGCAGCGATGAGAAAGGCCGTTTGCCTCTTGTGGGCCACGCTATTCGGACTCGCCGCCTGCGGCCTGTGGGCTTCCCCTTCCCCTCGTGAAGAACCGCAGCCCACACCCGTTCCCCCGACCCCTACCCCAGCCTGGCCGGCCGAGGCACAACCGCTTGTGGAGCAGGTACTGGCCGATGTCTCTGCGCGCGCTCAAGTGTCTCCGAAGGACGTCCAGGTCGTGCGGGTGGAGGCGGTGGACTGGCCGGATAGCTGTCTGGGATGTACGCACCCAGGACAGGCCTGCCTGGAGGTGATCACGCCCGGGTACCGGATCCTCGTGCGGGCAGCGGGCCAGGAGTACGAGTACCACGCCAGCCGGACGGAAGTGGTGTTCTGTCCCCAGCAGCAACCTGGGGATTGGGGCGAGGCACAGCCGCAGGTGGAGCGGGTGGTGGCCGACCTGGCCGCGCGCCTGGGGATCTCCCCGGAGGAGATCGTGGTGCAAGAAGTGCGGGAGGTGGAATGGCGGGACAGCAGCCTGGGTTGTCCCAAGCCGGGCTATGGGTACCTCCAGGTGATCACACCCGGTTACCAGATCCTCCTGCAGGCCCGAGGACGGACCTACGATTACCGCACCGACCGGGGGGAGATCTTCTTGCTGTGTGAACCGTAAACGAGCCACAAAAAGGCAGGGCGACGCACGTCGCCCTGCCTTTTTGTGCCGAGGGGGGGATTTGAACCCCCACGGGCGCTACACCCACTACGCCCTGAACGTAGCGCGTCTGCCTGTTCCGCCACCTCGGCAGTCACCGTTAGTTTACCACAAAGCCGCGTTTTTGGCAAGTCCGTAAACCTCGATTTGGCAGAAGTCCTCCTCTATGGTATGATCTAGCCAGCTGATCCAGGAGGAGGGTCCCATGTCCTTGATCGCTGGGAACCTCGGTGCCGTCCAACAGCTGCTCGATGAGGCGGGTTGGCGGTGGGGAGTCTGTCTGGGTGCGGCAGCCTATGCCTACGGCGTCCGCCGGCCCATCGCGAACGTCGATATCCTCGTTCCTCCAGGTTTTCTGCGGCACGTCCGCGATCTGTTGGCCAAGAAGCGGTTCATTGCCCAATATGACGGGCGGATCCTCCTGTGGCGCGGCATCAAGCTGTTCGACGACCTGACCCTGGCCGCGAACAACCGTCGCTATCCTTTCCTGATGGACGAGGAGATGCAGGAACGTCTCCGTCGCCTGCCCCTTTTGGGTGCGCGGGTGCTGGTCTTGGCTCCGGAGGACGTCATTGCGCAGAAAGCGCTCCTGGCCCTATACGCCGATTGCGACCCCACCAAGAGCCACCGCCAGGACCTGGAGTCGCTGCTCCGGGTGCAAGCCGGACGCCTGGACTTGGACTACCTGGAGCGGCGTCTCCGTCTTTGTCAGGTGGAGGGGCCGGCGGGTGCCCTCCTGGCCGCCCTGGGAGTCGCTGGCGCAGGAGGGTAGGATGGGGGGGCGGCCTTGGAGGGACGGGAGGCGTGCGTTGCCCTCAGCGCTACCGCTCGAGGGGGAACGGGTGCGGGTGCGCGCTCTGGAGCGGCGTGATCTGGACGAGCGCCAGGCCTGGACCCCGTTCAACGATCCCTTGGGGCTCATCTGGGACATGCCACGCTGCAGCCCGGAGGAGAACGATCGCTGGTTTGCCCGGCTGACAGACGGGCGTAGCCATCTGGCCTACGGAGTGACCGATCGGGCCGGCCGGTTGATCGGGATGCTCTCCTTGCGGGACATCTCCTGGGGGGATTCCGCGCGCCTGGGGATCGCCTTCTGCCCGGAATTCGTGAATCAGCGTTACGGTTCGGAGACCCTGCGCCTCTTCTTCCCGTACTACTTCTATGTCCTTGGCTTTCGCCGGATGGTGCTGGACGTGGCTGCCGCGAACGTCCGCGCCGTGCGTTGCTACCTCCGGGTCGGATTTCGCCAGACCGCCGCCTATTGGCGGCCAGTGGACGTCCCGGTAGACCTACGGCAACTGGACCACCCCGAGTACGAGCCGTTGCGCCCGTTCTTCCGGCGGCGCTGGGGCCGGGTGGAGACGCTCTACTACGACATGGAGCTCACGCGAAGCGGCTGGGAAGCACAGGGCTGCTCCGCCGATTGGGTCAGGAACAGAGAGGAGGCTCCCTTTGCCGACACGCCTGGAACGCCTGTATGCGGCGATGGATGAGGCCGGTCTGGCCGCCTTGGCGCTCGTGCCCGGACCGAACCTGCGTTACGTGAGCGGCCTGACCGTGGGTCCGAGCGAACGGGTGACGCTGGCGCTATTCCCCCGCACCGGGTCGCCGGCCCTGTTGCTCCCGGCCCTGGAGGTGCCTCGAGTGCGGTTGCATCTCGGGAGCGAGGTCGAACTCTTCCCTTGGAATGACGAGGAAGGGCCGGAACGGGCCATTGCCCGCCTGGGAGAGCAGGTGCGCCTGGCTGGCGAGCGTATCGGGGTAGAGGAACGGCATATGCGCCTGCTGGAGTGGCAGGTGCTCCAGCGGGCTTTCCCTGGGAGCGTGGTCGAGCCAGCCGATGCCCTGCTGGCCACATTGCGGATGTCCAAAGCCCCGGAGGAAATCGCCTGTATGCGGCGAGCGGCTGCCCTTTTGGAGCAAGGGCTCCAAGACGTGCTGGCCCGTTTGCGTCCGGGGCTCACCGAGCGCGAGGTGGCCCGGGCGTGGCAATGGGCGGTCGCCGAGGCGGGCGCCGATCCTTTTCAGGAGGAGCCGATCGTCGCCGCAGGTCCGCACGGTGCCTCGCCGCACGCCGTGCCCACAGATCGCCCGATCGAGCGCGGCGAACTGATTACGCTGGACTGGGCGATCAGCGTGGATGGTTACTATGCCGACCTCACGCGCACGGTGGCGCTGGGGCGGCCGGCCGAGGAGCTGAGGCATATCTACGATTTGGTGCTGCGGGCGAACGCCGCGGGTCGGGACGCCGTCCGCCCAGGCCTTCCGGCCCAGGAGGTGGACCGCGCTGCCCGTGCAGTGATCGCGGAAGCTGGGTACGGCGAAGCTTTTCTCCACCGCACGGGCCACGGGCTGGGCGTGGAGGTGCACGAGCCGCCCTACATCGTGGAAGGGAACAGCCAGCCCCTTCTCCCCGGGATGACCTTCACCGTGGAGCCCGGGATCTATATCCAGGGCCTGGGTGGGGTGCGCATCGAGGACGATATCCTGGTCACGTCGGCCGCGGGGCTGTGCCTGACCCAGTTCCCGAGGGAGCTGCTGGTGCTCTAGCGCGTTGGCGCCAGAGCCGCATCAGTTGCCTTAGGTAATCCAGGACCTGGCGCACGCCGAACTTGCTCCGGCCGAACCGCCTGTCCACAAAGGTGTAAGGGACCTCCCGGTAAGTTCGGTACTTTCCCTTGGCCATCACCTCCAGGCCGATCTTGAAGCCGATGGGATCCAGTTGCGTTCCCTCCACGACTTCTCGCCGAAAGGCGAAGAAGCCGGAGGTCGCGTCGCGGATCGGGACGAGCGGGCGTGCCAGGAGGTTCGCCACCCAGGAAACGAAGCGTCGGCGCCAGGGCCAGGCGTACACGCCGCCTCCACGGACGTAGCGGCTGGCGACGGCCAGTTCGGCACCGGATTCCACGGCCTCGATCAGCCGGGGCACGAGCTCTGGGGGGTGGCTGAGGTCGGCATCCATCACCACCAGGACCTGCCCCGTGGCGCGTGCAATCCCCGCGAGCACGGCCGAAGCCAGGCCGGAGCGAGGCGGACGATGGAGCACGCGGATCGGGTAGTGCGAGGCCAGCTGTTCCGCGATTTCCCCGGTGCCGTCGGGGGAGCTGTCGTCGACGATCACCAGTTCTGCGTCCCGGCCGGTTGCCGCAAGCGCGGCGAAGAGTCGCTGCACCAGCTCGGCGAGCGCCTCGGCTTCGTTATAGGTGGGTACGATGACCGACACATCCACGGAGATCACCTCAATCGGAATCGGAGACTGACCCTGGCATTATAGCCTTGGATGTGGGTGGTCGCAACCTTGTCATGGAACGGCGAGGGTGCTATAATACCTTACAGAAAGCAAACCACCTCGGGGCGGGGCCATGGCGACGCGGGCTGGGGAAAGCACGATCGAATGGGTACAGGCCCTGCGGGCAGCGTTGGATCGGCTGGCCCTGCGGGTCTTCTATTGGTTGCGCCTGGAAGGGGAAGCGCGCACCCTTTCGCCGACCTTGGGGAAACGGATCGCGGAGTGCCTGGACGCATTGCTCCAGGCGTTGGCGGCACAAGACTTTGCCCCCGTAGCACGTTTTCTTTCGAAAGAACAGGAACGTGTGGCGGAGCTGCAGCCTGAAGCCAGGCTGCTGCAAACCGTTTCTTTGCTCGACGCTTCTGAGCGTAGCCTGGAAGAGGCTCTGGAAACAGGCCACGACGGTGTCGAGCGCCCCGAACGGACCCTGACGGTGCTCCATTCCCTGTGCCACCAGGCACGACGCCGTTGGCTTCATCTTTGTACCACGCGGTGGCCCGAGTTGGGGCGCAAGCAGGGAACCACGGAGCTATTGGCCACCCTCGGCCGGAAATTGATCGAGGCCAAAGACCTTGACCAGCTGGTGGACACGCTCTTCTCCGGGTTGGCACAGCTGATCCCGCATGAGGACGGGCAACTCCTGCTTTGGGGTGCACGGCGCGAAACGCCCCTCGTTCGCTGTGCCAACAGCCGACTGTTCGTGGGCCACGGCGGAACCGTGGATAGTTATAGCAACTGGGTCAGCTTCCAGCGCACACCGCTTCTGATCTCCGACCTGGGCATCCGGCCGGATGGGGAACAGCAGCCGGGCTACCGTGCCTATATCGGCGTCCCGCTCTTGCAGGGAGACCACCTGGTGGGGACACTCGCGCTCGTCAGCACGACACCGAACGCGTTCGACCAGTCCGACCTGGATACGCTTACCGCCTTGGCTCCTCTGCTCAGTGTGGCCATCCAGCAGGCCGTCCCGGACCTGGGACCGCTGGATACCATGGGCCGCCGGCTGGAGGAACTGAACCTGCTCCTGACCTTCGGCCGCGAGGTGACAGCAGCGCTGGAGGAAGGGCGGATCTACAGCCTCCTTCTGCTCAAGGCCATCGAGCTGACGGATAGCGATGCGGGCGCGGTGCTCACCGTGGACCGCGAGCAGAAACAGTATACCATCCAGGCGCTCTCCGGTTACGCCGCCGACGTCACCGCCGACGATGCGTTGATGGCTTCCCCGACGATCAGCTGGGATGTGGGGATCGTAGGCTGGGTCGCGCGCACCGGCAGGCCGGCGCTCATCCCTGACGTTCGGGAAGTAGAGGACTACCTGGCGGTGCGTCCGGAGACGCGTTCTCAGCTCACTGTGCCCATCCGCTGGCGTGGGGAAGTCATCGGGGTGCTCAACCTGGAGAGCTCCAGCCTCAACGCGTACGACGAAGAGGACCTCCAGCTGGCCGAGATGTTGACCGATCAGGCGGCTGCGGCCATCGGGACCACACGCCTCTATAACGAGGTCCGGGAGAAACGGGAATGGCTCGCCGGACTGGTGGCGAATCTTCCGGAGGGGATCATCGTCACGGATGAAGCGCTGGATGTCGTGCTGGCCAATCCGGCCAGCGTTCGGCTCTTGGGGCTGGACCTGCCGATTCCCGAAGGGGTCTCCTTACCGCGGTACCTGATGGCGCGCCTGGAAGCGCAACTGCAGGAGCCGGAAAGCCTGACCCGCTTCCTGGAGCGTACGCGGGCGTTGGATCGGGGCACGACGGAAGGGTGGCTCTACTTCCGCGATGTGACGCGTCGGCTCTGGCTCCTGGGTGCGCCCCTTTGCGCGGAAGGAGAGCGTCCCACGGGGCGGGTCATCCTCCTCCGAGATGCGCGGCAGGATGAGGATAGCGAGCGCGCCCGGATGGGGTTTATCTCCCTGGTTTCGCACGAACTGCGTTCCCCCTTGACCTCGATCATGGGTTACGCGGAACTGCTCCTGTCGCGCGACTTTAACCGGGAACAAGAGCGGGCGTTCTTGGAGGTCATCTTCCGGCAGGCGGAGCACCTCTCGCGGTTGGTGGAGGACCTGGTGAACCTTTCCCGTCTGGGCCAGGGGAAGATCCGCATGAACTGGGGCATGGGCAGTCTGGCAGAACTGGTGGCCAGTATGGCTTCCCAGCTGGATGCCCAGATGGGCGAGAAGCACACTTTGCTGGTGGACTTTCCGCCTGACCTTCCTTCCATCTACATGGACCGGGACAAGGTGCGCTCGGTCCTCAAGAACCTGATCGAGAATGCGGTCAAGTATTCGCCCGAGGGCGGCGAGATCGTCCTTCGGGCGGAGCAGGTGACCGAAACGAGTCGCGCGGAGGAGATCGGGGCCCCGACCCCAGTGCCCTTTGTTCTGGTCAGCGTACAGGATCAGGGGATCGGCATTCCGGAACACGCTCTTCCTCACATTTTCGAGCGTTTTTACCGTGTGGACAACACCCCGACCCGCGCCGTGGGCGGAAGTGGGCTGGGACTGACGATCGCCAAGGCGCTGGTGGAACTGCACGGTGGCGCCATCTGGGCGACCAGTCGGGTTGGCCACGGTAGCACCTTCTATTTCACCCTCCCTCTACGGTCGCATTCGCCGGCCGAGGAGCCGGGACCGTGACGGGGAACGTTCCCGAGACGTGACCATCGCGGGAAACCCTCAGGGATGCCCCCAGGCACGCCGGAGGGCCTTCCGCGATGGTCAGGAGGCCCAATGAAGAAGGTCCTCTATGTGGAGGACAATGCGGAGAGTCGGCTGCTTGTGCGGCGCATCCTGGAGGCGCATGGGTATCGGGTTCTGGAAGCCGAAGATGGGCTGAGCGCGATCCGCCTTGCCGAGCAGGAGAGGCCCGACCTGATCCTGATGGACATCCAGATTCCCGGTCTGGACGGCTTTGAGGTGACGACACGCCTGCGGGCCATTCCTTCCCTGTCCGGAGTGCCGATCGTGGCCTTGACCGCGAGCGCGGTGATGCCCGGAGATCGGGAACGCACCCTTGTGGCCGGTTGCGATGGGTACCTGCAAAAGCCAGTGGATGTGGATCGCCTCCCGGCGCAGCTCGCAGCCTACCTGGAAGGGGTGCGCGAGCGTGTGCCGGCCGAGGATGAGGCGAAATACCTGCGCGAATACAGCCGGCGGCTGGTTACACGCTTGGAACAGAAGGTGGCTGAGCTGCAGCGGGCCCACCAGCAGCTGCAGTCCCTGGATCGCTTAAAGTCCGAGTTTGTTTCCACCGTTTCCCACGAGCTGCGCACTCCGCTCACAGCGATCAAGGGTTATTCGCAGCTGCTCCTGGAGGGCAGGGCCGGCCCTGTAACGGAGGAGCAGCGGGAGTGCCTGCAGACGATCCTGGAGTACACCGAGCAGGTGATCCGGCGGGTGAACGACATCCTCTTCCTCCAGGAGTGCAGTCAGATCGTGTTGTCCCCAAGCCCTGTATCGCTGCGCGAGGTGGCTCTTGCGGCGATCCGTTCGGTGGAACAGCAAGCGCGCGATCGGGCGATCGAAATCGTCACGGACATGCCGGAGGATGTGTGCGTCGTGGGCGATCCGGATGCGCTGCAGCTCCTTTACCTTCACTTGCTGGATAACGCGATCAAGTTCAGTCCTGAGGGAGGGAGGGTGTGCGTCCGTCTGCGCGATGCTGGTCCGGTGGTCCAGGTCGAGGTCTCGGACACTGGGATCGGGATCCCGCCCGAGTATCACGAGCGCATTTTCGAGCGCTTTTACCAGGTGGATAGCTCCACAACTCGGGCCTTCGGAGGGGCTGGACTGGGGTTGGCGATCTCGAAACGCATCGTGGAAGCCCACGGGGGGCGGATCAGTGTCCAGAGCACTCCGGGCCAGGGGAGCACATTTGCCTTTGTATTGCCCAAGGGAAGTGGGGGGGAAGCACGCTGATGGAAGGCCGCCTTCTGGGTGGGGATTCCGCGCCGTGGCCCGAACGCCTGGAAGGGTTGCGCTTGGAAGGGATGGCCCAAGGCGGGGAGGCCGTGGGACGATACCTTGGCCGGGTGATCTTTGTCCAGGGGGGAGTACCAGGCGACGTGGTGTCGGTGCGCCTGGAGCAATGCCGGACCCGCTATGCTCGTGGAGCGATCGAAGCGGTGCTGCTTCCTTCCCCCGAGCGCGTCGCTCCTCGATGTGCGCGCTTTGGGCAATGCGGTGGCTGTTCCTGGCAGCATATTGCCCCGCAGGCCCAGCTCCGATTCAAGCGCGCGATCGTCGAGGATCAATGTCGCTACCTGGGGCGGATCGCGGATCCCCCTGTGGATGCGGTCCTGGGCATGGCCGAACCCTGGAGGTACCGGCACACGGCAGAGTTGCACGTTTCACGGGACGGGGTGGCGGGTTTTTATGCCGGTGGAACCAGAAACGTGGTTTCCCTGTCGAGCTGCCCGCTGCTGGTGGAACCGCTGGATGCACTGCTTCCGGACCTCCAGCGCGTTTTGCGAGGGATGCCGTCGAGGTTGTGTCCCGAGTCGCTGGTGTTGCGCTACAGCCGTTTTGAGAAACGCGTCTTGGTGCTTGCTGTAGGCGGTGCCCGCGAGGCGGCTCGGGAGATTGCCATCCACTTGGAGCAGGTCGCCGAAGTGGCCTGGCAGCAGGGGCGTCGGGTGGAGGTCCTTCGCGGGCGAGGATACCTGGTGGAGACACTTGGAGGCGTGCCGCTTCGCTTCTCCCCGACAGCGTTCTTTCAGGTCCATCCCCCTCAGGCGGAACGCCTGCTCGAGGTGGTGGCAGGCTTTCTGGAACCCAAGCCTGGCGACCGCCTCCTGGACGCCTATGCCGGTGTGGGTGCGCTCTCGCTTCCCCTCGCGGGCCCGGGGGTGCAGATCACGGCCATCGAAGAACATCCAGCGGCGGTGGAGGACCTGTGGGAGAACGCGGCGCGTCTAGGCGCACACGTGGAGGTGCTGCCAGGGCGCGTGGAACGGGTGCTCCCGATGTATGATGGCCGTTTCGATCTGGCGATCCTCGACCCGCCGCGGCGTGGGTGCCTCCCGCCAGCGCTCCGGGCGGTGGTGCGGGTCCAACCCCGGCGCATCGCTTACGTTTCCTGTCACCCGGGCACCTTAGCAAGGGACCTGCGGCGGCTGCTTGCCGCCGGGTATCGCCTCGTGCGGATCCAACCGGTCGACCTCTTTCCCCAGACGTTTCATATCGAGAGCGTGGCCTTGCTCGCGCGCTCGGCGTAGCTACGGGTTTGCCGTACCTCCTGCTCGATGCGTGGGAACACGGCCCACGCCAGCCCCAGGGCAAAGAGGATACCGGTGATCGTACGCAGCCACCAGTTCAGGGAACCCACGGCGTCTCCGTGGTAGAACCAGGCGGGCAGGCGGCCCAGGGTGAGCGTGACCGCCCAGCCGTTCTGGGTGCGCAACGGCCAATCCTGGAGGAAAGCGCGGGGAAGCTGGGTCAGGCCGTCCAGCGCCATCGGGAGGGCCAGGGCCAGGAATACCCAGCCCGGAAGGGGACGCAGGTGGCCTCGCAGGAGCCCAAAGACGAGCCCGGCCAAAAGAAGGGTGCCGTAGATCGCGGTGTCCCGGTGACAGAAGGCGACCGGGTAGCCGAAGAGGTGGTAGGAGAGCTCCGGGCGCTGATGGCAGAAGGGGCGGTAGGCGAGAAAGAGCGCCCGCCCGATGGTCTTGTACCCCAGCGCTTGCAGCAGGGGTGAAATCCAGGGGACCAACGCATAGAGTCCAAGGAAAACGTTCGTCCAGAGCAACCAGTGCCGGACCAGAAGGCCCACGCACCGCTCGAAAAAGCGCATATCCGGCTCAACGACTGCTTTGAGCATCGGAGCTACCTGGGCAAGTGGTTCGCGGTGAACGGGCCGGGAAGTAGCTCCTCGGCCGTCGTGACTTCCCGTTCTCCGGAGATGCTACAGAGGATGACCTGCATCTTGGGGTTCAACTCGACCATGGTCTGGCGACAGATGCCACAGGGAGGGACCGGACGGGCGGTATCGGCGACCACGGCCAGGGCGACGATCTCCCGCTCCCCGGCTGCAACTGCAGCGGCGATCGCCGCCCGTTCTGCACACAGCGAGACCCCGTAGGAAGCGTTCTCGACGTTACACCCGGTGAACACCCGGCCCGAGGCCGTGCGCGCGGCCGCGCCGACGGCGAAACGGGAATAGGGCGCATAGGCGTGCTCCCGGACCCTGCGGGCGGCTTCCACGAGCGTCTCGATCTCTGGACCCATACCGACGCCTCCTCGTTGTCGATGCCCCAAGGAGAAGGGATGCTCAGGCGAGCCATCCGGTCAAGACAGGACGGGTTCGAAGCATCCACAGAGCCGTGCAAGCGCGCGGTGGTGCGGCGGGCACGCGTTTCAGGCCGAGCGTTCCCCGCCCTCCGGCGCAGCACGGACGCGTAACTTGCCCAGACGTAGGCCGTGCACCGAAGCCACCGAGATCGTGTGCCGGCCGACGACCACCTCGTCCCCGACCCGGGGGATGCTGCCCAGGCGGGTATACACAAAGCCGCCTAAGGTGTCAAAGTCGCCTTCGGGGAGCTGGAGCCCCACGGTTTCCGCGGCGTCGTCTACGCTGAGGCGAGCATCGCAGAGGAACTCGCCGTTGCCCAATTCCTGCACGAGCGGTTCCTCGGTGTCGTATTCGTCCTGGATTTCGCCGACGATTTCCTCCAGCAGATCCTCGATCGTCACCAGGCCGGCCGTTCCTCCGTACTCGTCGACCACGATGGCCATATGCGTCCGCTGGCGCCGCAACTCGCTCAGCAGGTCGTCGACGTACTTGGTTTCGGGCACGAAATAGGCCGGGCGCAGGAGCTCGCTCAGCGGGCGATCCAGCTGGCACTGCCGGAGTGGTTCCAACAGGTCTTTGGCGTAAAGCACTCCGACGATGTGGTCCATGGTGCCATCGTAGACCGGGACGCGGGAGTGTCCGGAACGCAGGATGGTGTCCAGCGCCTCCGAGAGCGGTGTATGCACCTCGATGGCCGTGATGTCGGTCCGCGGCACCATCACCTCGCGCACAAGCGTCTTGTCGAGCTCCAGGATGCTGTCGATCATCTGCCGCTCTTCGGCCTCGATCGCCCCCCTTTCCTCCCCTGCGTCGACCAGGGTGCGGATTTCCTCTTCCGTGACGTAGGGAAGTCCCGTGATGCCTGCGCCACGGCTCCACGGCGCGAGCCCGTGGTACAGGCCGGAGAGAAACCGGACCAGAGGGTAGAGCAGCCAGGCGATCACCTGCACAGGCCAGATGGCGAGCTGCCCGATCGTCCAGGGGAACCGCCTGGCCAGGGCTTTGGGCAGGACTTCTCCCAGGAGGACTACCACAACCGCCAAGAGGAACAGCACCAGGAAGGTGGCCCACCCGTGGGCCACGGGTGCCCTGAAGGCGAATGGCGGCCGGGTGAGAAGCTCTGCCCCCAAGGGGATGAATTCCTGCGCAGCAAGGCCGGCGGCGAACAGGACGGCCAGGGTAGTCCCGATCCAGGTCGTGGCGAGCAAGATACTCCCCTCTTCGGCAAGCTTTCGCATCCGTTGCGCGGTGATGCTGTGGCTCTTGGCGACCGCTTGTCGAAGTTCCGGTCGGGCGGCGACCGCGCCCAGCGCGACCTCGCCCGCGGAAAGGAGCGCGGTCAAGAGGAGCAGGAACACCAAGAGTAAACCTGTGAGCATCGATAGAATCTCCCAAGTGTGCCGCGCACCTAAGCGCTCGTTATCGTAACATAGGGAGAAAGGGGTGTCAAGCGGAGCCCGTTGTGGTGATTGTCCGCTCAGCGGTGGCCTTCTTTGCCCAAGAAATCGCAGGGCGTTCTCCTGCTCTCTTCTCTCCTCCTACGCCGCCAGAGCTTGGATCAGCGCTTGATCCCCTTCCTCCCGCAAATACGCCGTCCGTGTCGCAACTCGTGCCAGGCTGCGCCTCGACTGGTAGCCGCGCATGTTCCGGTAGCGCTCCTTAATGTTCCCCCCACGCGCTGCTCACTCACGTTGTTGGTCGCCGGAATGAACCGCCGTTACTTGCCATCGCGCTTGCGTTCGCACAGCGTCCA